>NZ_CANLBS010000002.1 GCF_947488945.1 uncultured Streptomyces sp. | reverse complement strand
CGATGCCCCAGACGCCGCGCGTCCGACAACCGCTCCACCAGCAACAACCCCACACCCTCCGACCAGCCCGTCCCGTCCGCACCCGCGGCGAACGACTTCGACCGCCCGTCCGGCGCCAACCCCCGCTGCCGCGAGAACTCGATGAAGACGTGCGGTCCGGCCATGACCGTGACCCCGCCGGCGAGAGCCAGGTCGCACTCGCCGTTGCGCAGCGCGTTCGCCGCGAGATGCAGCGCCACCAGGGAGGACGAGCAGGCCGTGTCCACCGTGACGGCCGGACCCTCGAAGCCGTAGGTGTACGACAGCCGGCCCGACACCACACTGGAGAGGTTGCCGGCGAGCAGGAAGCCCTCGTACTCCTCGGGGCTCGCGGCAAGCCGTGAGACGTAGTCGTCGTACATGGCGCCGACGAACACCCCGGTGTTCGAGCCGCGCAGCCCGGTCGGGTCGATCGCGGCGCTCTCGAAGCTCTCCCACGCCGTCTCCAGCAGCAGTCGGTGCTGGGGGTCCATGGCGGTCGCCTCCCGCGGTGAGATCCCGAAGAACTCGCGGTCGAACCGGTCGGCCTCGTGCAGGAAGCCACCGTGCCGGACGTAGGAGGTACCGGTGCGGTCGGGGTCGGGGTCGTACAGGGCGTCCAGGTCCCAGCCGCGGTTGTCGGGGAACCCGCTGACCGCGTCCGTACCCTCCGCCACCAGACGCCACAGGTCCTCGGGCGAGGAGACCCCGCCCGGATAACGGCACGCCATGCCCACGATCGCGATCGGCTCGTCGGCGGCCGCCCGGACGGCCGGCCCGCCGGTTCCCGCCGTGACGGTGGCGGGGGTGAGCAGGGACAGCACCAGGTCCGCGACGCCCTGGGGCGTGGGGTGGTCGAAGACGACCGTGGCGGGCAGCCGCTGCCCGGTGGCGGCGTTCAGCCGGTTGCGCAGCTCCACCCCGGCGAGTGAGTCGAAACCGATCTCCTTGAACGCCCGGCGGGGATCGAGGCGGTGCGGGTCGGTGCGTCCGAGGACGCCCGCGACCGTGCTGAGCACCAGATCGAGGACCGTCTCGCGGCGCTGCTCCTCGGGGAGCGCGGTGGTGCGTGCGGCCCAGCCGCCACCGGTCGGGGCGGCGGTGGCCGCGGTGGCCGCGGCGCGCCGGGCACGGGTGCGGACGAGACCGCGCAGCAGTGCCGCGGGCTCGGCCCCGGCCGTGCTCAGGAGAGCCGGGTCCAGGGCGACCGGGACGCGCAGAGCGTGCTCACCGGACGCGGCGTCGAAGAGTGCGAGGCCGCGTTCCGGGGACAGCGGACGGATGCCCGTCCGGGCCCAGCGGGCCAGGTCGGCCTCGCCGAGGGTGCCGCCCATTCCGTGGGTGGAGTCCCACAGGCCCCAGGCCAGGGAGAGGGCGGGCAGGCCGTGGGCGCGGCGGTGCGCGGCGAGGGCGTCCAGGAACGTGTTCCCGGCCGCGTAGTTCGCCTGCCCCGCCGTACCGAGCAGACCCGCCACCGAGGAGTACAGCACGAAGGCAGTCAGACCCAGGTCCCTGGTCAGCTCGTGCAGATGCCACGCCGCGTCCACCTTGGGACGCAGCACCGCCTCCAACCGCTCACCCGACAACCCCTCCACCGTCGCGTCGTCCAGCACGCCCGCCGTGTGCACCACACCCGACAGACCCTCGCCGACCCGGCCCACCAACTCCGCCAGCCGGTCCCGGTCGGTGACGTCACACGCCTCCACCACCACCGACTCCGCACCCAAGGCCGCCAGTTCACCCACCAGCTCCGCCGCACCGGGCGCATCCCCGCCCCGCCGACTCACCAGCACCAACTCCCGCACCCCGTGCACCCGCACCAGATGCCGGGCGAAGAGCGCTCCGAGACCACCGGTGCCACCGGTGATCAGGACCGCGCCGTCGCCCCACGCCGGGGCCGGGCCGCCACCGGCGGCACGGACCAGCCGGGGAGCGCGGAACTCACCCTCGCGCAGTGCCAGTTGCGGTTCGCCGGCGGCGAGCGTGGCAGCCAGCCCCGGGTCGTCGTCGCCGAGCACCGTGTCGGTGTCGAGGAGCACGATCCGGCCCGGGTGCTCGGACTGCGCCGTACGCGCCAGCCCCCACACGGGCGCCGCGTCCAGGGCGGTCACGTCCTCGCCCGGAGTGACGGCGACCGCGCCCCTGCTGATGACGAGGAGCCGTGCACTCTCCAGCCGGGTGTCGCCCAGGAACCGCTGGAGCAGGTCCAGGAAGGCGGTGGCCGTGCGGCGCGCGGTGTCGGGCAGCTCGGCCCGCGGGCCGGCGCCGTCGGGGACGAGGTGTTCGGCGCGGACCACGAGGACGTCCGCCACCGGCAGTTCGGGCCCCGTCGCCTCCGCGACGGTCAGCTTCCCCGGCCCGGTGTGCGCGGGTGGGGTGAGCGGCGGCCACTCCACGCCGTACAGGTCGTCCGTGCCGCGGACGGCGGACGCGGAGAGCCGGTCGGCCGTGACGGCCCGCAGAGCCAGGGCGTCCACGGACACCACGGTCGCGCCGGCCGGGTCGATCGCGGTCAGGGTGTAGGTGTCGGTCCCGGCCGGGGCGATGTGGACGCGCAGCGAGGTCGCGCCGGTCGCGTACAGGCGGACACCGGTCCAGGCGAACGGCAGCCTGATGCCGTCGGCGGCCCCGTCGGCGGCGGCGTGCAGCACCAAGGGGTGGAGGAGCGCGTCGGCGAGCGCGGGGTGCAGGCCGAACCGTTCGGCCGCCGGGTGCTGGTCGGCGGGCAGGACGACCTCGGCGTACAGCTCGTCGCCGGAGCGCCACAGCGCGGTCAGCCCCTGGAAGACCGGTCCGTATCCGTATCCGAGGGCGGCCAGGCGGTCGTACACCCCGTCCAGCGGCTGTGCGACCGCGTCGGACGGGGGCCACGGGCCCGTCGTGCCGGGCGGGGCTTCGACGGCGTCGGCGACCGCGAGGAGACCTGAGGCGTGGCGGGTCCACGGCTCGGCTTCGGCGGTGACGTCGTCGGGGCGGGCGTGGATCGTGAAGCCGCGCGCGCCGGACGGCTCGGGTGCGGTGACGACGACCTGGACGCGGACCGCGGCGTGCTCGGACAGCACCAGCGGGGCTTCCAGGGTCAGTTCGTCCACCCTGACCGCTCCGGTGCGGCCGCCCGCGGCCAGGGCCAGTTCGAGGAAAGCGGTGGCCGGCACGAGCACGACCCCGCCGATGGCGTGGTCGGCCAGCCAGGGGTGGGTGCCGGTGGACAGGCGCCCGGTGAGCAGCAGGTCGTCCCGTCCGGCGAGATCGACCGCGGTGTGCAGCAGGGGGTGTCCGGCCGGGTCGAGGCCGAGCCCGCGCGCGTCGGCGGGGGCCTGCGGCGCGAGCCAGTAGGGGGCGCGCTGGAACGCGTACGTCGGCAGGTCGACGCGTCGGCCGTCCGGGTGCAGCGTGCCGCCGTCCAGGCGTGCGCCGTGGAGCCACGCCGAGGTCAGCCCGGCGACGAGGGTGTCCTGCTCGGGACGGCCCGCCCGCATGAGGGGGACGGCCGCCGCGGTGTCGCCGAGCGCCGTACGGGTCAGCGAGGTCAGAACCGCGTCGGGCCCGGCCTCGACGAAGACGGTGGCGCCCTGGCGGACGAGAGCGTGTACGGCGTCCAGGAAACGGACCGGCCTACGGATCTGGTCCGCCCAGTAGTCCGGCGCGGTGAGCTGCTCCGGGGTGGCGAGTTCGCCCGTCACGGTCGACACGACCGGTATCCGCGGCGCGTGGAGGGTGAGGCTGCGCACGACCGCCCGGAACTCGTCGAGGACGTCGTCCATGTGCGGCGAGTGGAAGGCGTGGCTGACCTGGAGGGCGCGGGTGCGGCGTCCGCGGGCACGCCAGCGTTCGGCCAGTTCCTCGGTGGCGTCCGCGTCACCGGAGATCACGACGGACGACGGCCCGTTGACGGCCGCCAGCGCGAGCCGGCCGCTCATCGCCTGGAGGTCCGCGCCGAGTTCGGCCTCCTCGGCCTCGATCGCGACCATCGCGCCGCCCGTCCGCGCGGACTGCATGAGCCGGCCGCGCGCGGCGACCAGCCGGGCGGCGTCGGGCAGACTCAGCACGCCGGACGCGTGCGCGGCGGAGATCTCTCCGATCGAGTGGCCGGCCACCAGGTCGGGTACCAGGCCGTGGTGCCCGACGAGCCGGAAGAGGGCCGTTTCGACCGCGAACAGCGCGGGCTGGGTGGAGGCGGTCTGGTGCAGCAGCGCGGCTTCCGGGCTGCCCTCGTCCGCGAACATCAGCTCCTGGAGCGGGCGTTCGAGGTGCGGGTCGAATGCGGCACACACCTCGTCGAGCGCCTCGGCGAACACGGGGGAGGTCTCGTACAGTTCCCGTCCCATGCCGAGGTGCTGGGCCCCCTGGCCGGTGAACAGGAACGCCGTCCGGCCCGATCCGGCGGCACTTCCGGTCCGCACGCCGGGCACCTGCTCACCGGCGGCGAGGGCGTCCAGTGCGCCGAGCAGGGCTTCGGGCGTCCCACCGGTCACCACGGCCCGCTCGGGCAGCGCCGTCCGGGTGACGGCCAGGGACCAGCCGATGTCGGTGGGAAGGGCGTCCGTCTCCCTCGCGAAGTCACGCAGTCGTGCGGCCTGAGCGGCCAGGGCCTCCGGGCTGTGGGCGGACAGGAGCCACGGGCCCGTGGGGGCGGGGTGTTCGCTTCGCGGCTCGGGTGCGGGTCGTGGTTCGGGTTCCTCGATGATGACGTGGGCGTTGGTACCGCTGATCCCGAACGAGGAGACCCCCGCCCGGCGGGGCCGGCCCGTGACCGGCCACTGGCGCGCCTCCGTCAGCAACTCCACCGCACCACTGGACCAGTCGACCATCGGCGACGGCTCGTCCACGTGCAACGTCCTCGGCAACACCCCGTGCCGCATCGCCTCCACCATCTTGATCACACCACCCACACCCGCAGCCGCCTGCGCATGCCCGATGTTCGACTTCAACGACCCCAGGAACAACGGCCGCTCCCGCCCCTGCCCATACGTGGCCAGCAACGCCTGCGCCTCGATCGGATCCCCCAACCGCGTCCCCGTCCCGTGCGCCTCCACCACATCCACCTCGGCCGGCGACAGACCCGCATCCGCCAACGCCCCCCGCACCACCCGCTCCTGCGAAGGACCGTGCGGAGCCGTCAGCCCGTTACTCGCACCGTCCTGATTCACCGCACTCCCCCGCACCACCCCCAACACCCGATGCCCCAGACGCCGCGCGTCCGACAACCGCTCCACCAGCAACAACCCCACACCCTCCGACCAGCCCGTCCCGTCCGCACCCGCGGCGAACGACTTCGACCGCCCGTCCGGCGCCAACCCCCGCTGCCGCGAGAACTCCACGAACATGCCGGGTGAGGACATCACCGTCGCGCCGCCCGCCAGGGCGAGCGTGGTCTCTCCGGAACGCAGTGAGCGGACGGCCAGGTCCAGGGCGACCAGCGAGGACGAGCAGGCCGTGTCCACCGTGACGGCCGGGCCGATCAGTCCCAGGTGGTAGGCGATGCGGCCGGACAGCACACTCGGCGTGGTGCCGGTGAGCACGTGGCCCTCGACGGTGTCGGGCGCTTCGTGCATGCGGGGCCCGTATTCCAGCGCGGTGGCGCCGACGAAGACGCCGGTGCGCGTGCCCCGGAGAGCAGCGGCGTCGAAACCGGCCCGTTCGACTGCTTCCCAGGCGGTCTCCAGCAGCAGGCGCTGCTGCGGGTCCATGGCCAGCGCCTCGCGCGGCGAGATGCCGAAGAACTCGTTGTCGAAGAGGGCGGCGTCGTGCAGGAACCCTCCGTCGCGGACGGCGCTGTGGCCGCTCGCCGAGGTGTCGGGGTCGTAGAGGGCGGGGTCCCAGCCGCGGTTGTCGGGGAACCCGCTGACCGCGTCCGTGCCCTCCGCCACCAGACGCCACAGGTCCTCGGGCGAGGAGACCCCGCCCGGATAACGGCACGCCATGCCCACGATCGCGATCGGCTCGTCGGGCACGGCGTCGGGCGTGAAGTCCTCTTCGCCGGCCTCGGCGCCGCCCAGCAGGGTGTTCAGGTGTTCGGTCAGGGCGGCCGGGGTCGGGTGGTCGAACAAGAGGCCGCCGGGCAGCTTCAGACCGGTGGCGGCGGACAGCGCGTTGCGCAACTCGACCGACATCAGCGAGTCGAAGCCGAGGGCCTTGAACGTGCTGTGCGTCTCGACGCGGCGTCCCGCGGGATACTCCAGCACGGCCGCGATCCGGTCGAGGACCACCGCGGTGGTGTCGGCTCCGGTCGCCTTCCGCGGCAGCGGACGGCGCGGCGCGGCCTCGGGGGCGGCCTCCGGGAGCGCCGCCGCACGAGCCGTCCCGTCGATCCAGTAGCGCTCCCGCTGGAAGGGGTAGGTCGGCAGCGTCACGCGCCGCCCGTCGGCCTGCGCGTGGACCGCTGCCCAGTCGACGTCCGTGCCGCGGACGAACGCGCCGGCGAGGGCGGTGAGCAGGGTGCGGGCCTCGGGCCGTCCTGCGCGCAGGGCGGCGAGCGGCGCGGTGGTGTCGCCGTCACGCACGCAGTCGGCGGCCATGGTGGCGCAGACCGCGTCGGGGCCGAGTTCCAGCAGGGTGGTGGCGCCCTCCGCCTCCAGGGTGCGTACGGCGTCGAGGAACCGCACCGGGCGGCGCACCTGCTCGACCCAGTAGTCGGGCGACGTCCACCGGCCGGCCGCCACCGGTTCGCCGGTCACGGTCGACACGGCGGGGATCGAGGGCTCGTGGAAGGTCAGTTCGCCGACGACGCGTCGGAACTCCTCCAGCATCGGTGCCATCAGCGGAGAGTGGAAGGCGTGCGAGACGGACAGCCGCCGGGTCCGGCGGCCTTCGGCCGCGAGTCGTCCCGCGATCCGGGTGACCTCGTCCTCGACTCCGGACAGCACCACCGAGCGGGGCCCGTTGACGGCCGCCACGGCGACGCTGTCCCCGCCCTCGATCAGCGGCAGCACGTCCTCCTCCGCGGCCTCGACGGCGACCATGGCTCCGCCCGCCGGCAGCTCCTGCATCAGCCGGCCGCGGGCGGCGACCAGACGGGCCGCGTCGGGCAGCGAGAGCACGCCCGCGACGTGCGCGGCGGCGATCTCGCCGATGGAGTGGCCGGCGACCAGGTCGGCGCGCACTCCCCAGGACGCCACGAGCCGGTGGAGGGCGACCTCGAAGGCGAACAGCGCGGGCTGGGTGTACCCGGTGTCGTCCAGGCCCTCGCCGGTGTCGGTGACCTCGGCGAGCGGCCGGTCCAGGAACGGGTCGAGGGCGGCGTGCACCTCGTCGAGGGCGGCGCCGAACACCGGGAAGGCGCGACGCAGTTCGCGTCCCATGCCAGGGCGCTGCGCGCCCTGGCCGGTGAACAGCAGAGCCGTGCGGCCGGGTCGGGCGGTTCCGGTGACGACGTGCGCCCCTGCACCGTCCGCGGCCAGCGCGTCGAGGCCGGCGGCCATGCCGTCGCGGTCGGTGCCGAGGACGACCGCCCGGTGGGTGAAGACGGTGCGGGTCGCGGCGAGCGACCGGCCCACGTCGACCGGGGCGGGCGCCTCGTCGCCGCCGAGGGCGTTGCGCAGGCGGGCCGCCTGGTCGCGCAGGGCGTTCCCGTCACGGGCGGACACCACCCAGGGCAGCAGACCGGCGCCGGAACCGTCCCCCGTCGCGGGCTCCGCGCCGCCGGCGTCCGCGAGGAGGGCACCGGCCCGGGGGCGCGGACCCTCTTCCAGCACCACGTGGGCGTTGGTCCCGCCCATGCCGAACGAGGACACGCCCGCGATCAGCGGCCGTCCCGGCTCCGGCCAGTCCGTCGCCCCGCGCTGCACCTCCAGGCCGAGACCGGCGAGCGGGATGGACGGGTGGGGCGTCTCGAAGTTCAGGCTCGGCACCAGGCGCCGGCGGCTGATCGCGAGCACGGTCTTGACCAGACCGGTGATGCCCGCCGCGCCCTCCAGGTGGCCGACGTTGGTCTTCACCGAGCCCACCAGCAGCGGGTGTCCGCCCTCCCGGCCCGCGCCGAGCACCGCGCCGAGTGCCGCGGCCTCGATCGGGTCGCCGACCGGGGTCCCCGTGCCGTGGAGTTCGACGTACTGCACCTGGGCCGGGTCGACGCCCGCCCTCTCGTACGCCTCCCGCAGCACGCGCTCCTGGGCGGCCTGGCCGGGGACGGTCAGGCCGGACGTGGCGCCGTCGTTGTTGACCGCGCTGCCGCGGATCACGGCGAGGACCGTGTCGCCGTCGTCGAGGGCGCGCGACAGCGGCTTGAGCACGACGGCGGCGCCGCCCTCGCCGCGGACGAACCCGTTGGCCCTCTCGTCGAAGACGTAGGCGGTGCCGTCCGGGGACAACCCGCCGAACCGCTCTCCGGTCACCGCGCCCTCGGCGAGGATGTTGAGGTTGACACCGGCGACGAGCGCGGCGTCGGACTCTCCGGCACGCAGGGACTCGCAGGCCAGGTGGACGGCCACGAGCGAGGACGACTGTGCCGAGTCCACGGTGAGGCTGGGACCGTGCAGGCCGAGGTGGTAGGAGACCCGGTTGGCGATGACACCGCGGTTGACGCCGGCCATCGTGTGCTGGGTGACGGCACGCGCCCCGTGCTGGTAGAGCAGGGCGGCGTAGTCGTCGCGCAGGGTGCCGACGAAGACCGCCGTGCGGGTGCCGCGCAGCGTCGTGGGGACGATGCCGGCGTGCTCCAGCGCCTCCCAGGCGAGTTCCAGGACGAGCCGCTGCTGCGGGTCCATGGCGACGGCCTCGCGGGGGGCGATGCCGAAGAAGGCGGCGTCGAAGGTGTCGACGCGGTCGAGGAAACCACCGCGCCGCATCCCGGGCACGGTGTCCTCCGGGGCCGGTTCGCCGGTCGCGGACCGCCAGCGGTCCTCCGGGACGTCCGTGACGGCGCTCGCACCGGTGCGCAGGAGTTCCCAGAGCATCTCGGGTCCGTCCGCACCGGGCAGGCGGCAGGACAGCCCGACGATCGCGATCGCCTCCGCTTCGCCTCCGCTCGTCGCAGGAAATTCGATCCGGTGCTGATTCGTCATCGCGCTCGACTGCCTTTCCAGACTGAAATGTCAACACGTACGAAAATCCCGAGCCATGGCCGCAACTCCATTGGATCGTAGGCGGGCACCTCTCTCCCGATCTTCAGCAATCGGCCTCGAACGGGTAATTCCGTTCACTTCCGGGGCCGGAACAATGGGGCATGACCGGGGAATTACCGATCGATGGACGATCTGCGGAACGTCACCGCATAGCTTCTTACCGGATATCCGGATGCCGATCACCCAAGGCCCGGCACGCCGACTACCGAGAAGGCAGGTCGACTCTTCCCATGTCTCAGCTGGAGAACCTGAAAAAGCACAACGCGCAATACGTGGAAGCTTTCAACTCGGGCGACTTCGAAGCCCTGGACGCCTTCTACACCGACGACGCGGTGGCCGTCTGGGAGCCCGGTGTCCCGCTGACCGGACAGGCGCGGCGGGACGCCCAGCGGGAGTTCCTGACCCGCAATCCCAAGATCAGTACGTCGACCCGGGACGCCTTCGTCGCGGACGACACCGCCCTGCTGATCGTCGACTGGGTGATCGACACCGTCGACGACGCGGGCCGGCCGGAGCGGCTGACGGGGATCGGCGTCGACGTCCTGCGACTCGGTACCGACGGCATCTGGCGGTACGCCGTCGACGACCCGTACGGGCAGAAGTAGCCCCCACGCCTCCTGCCCCCGAGCCCTGTGCTGTCCCTCGACCACCCAGGGAAGACATGAGACACCTACACGACCCGGAGGCAGCGCGGCGGAGTCCGTCGCGCCGCGCCGTGCTCAGGGCGGCGGGAGCCGCCGCCCTGGTCGCCGCGCCCGTTCCGGCGGCCGCTCCGGCCGTCGCCGGAGAGACCGGCGCGAGTGAGGAAGCCGCGTACGACGACATCGTGATCGGGGCGGGGTACGCGGGGATCACGGCGGCCCGCGAACTGCGCGCCCGGGGCCGGCGGGTGCTGGTGCTGGAAGCCCGCGACCGCGTCGGCGGACGTACCCGCACCGAGAGCTTCGCGGGGCACCGGGTGGAGATGGGCGGCACCTGGGTGGAGGCCGCGCAGCCCCACATCGGCGCCGAGCTGGAGCGGTACGGCATCGGGCTCACGGAAGAGGTACCGGTCGACCGGGTACTCCTGCCGACCCCCGACGGGCCGCGGGAGTTCACCCCGGACGACGCCTTCGGCCGCGTCGGCGCCGTACTGGAGAAGCTGTTCGACGGGTCCCGCACGTATTTCGAGCGTCCCTTCGAGCCGCTGCACCGGGAGGACCTGCTGCGTAGTCTGGACCGGCTCTCCCTGCGGGACCGGCTGTCCCAACTCGGCCTGACGGCCGAGGAGGAACTGCTGGTCAACGGCCAGACGTCGATCTACTCGGGCGGCTCCAGTGCGTCGGGCGCGTTCACCATGCTCGCGCACTGGTGGGCGCTGGCCGGCTGGGACAACGAGGGGTGGAACAACACCCAGCGCTGGCGGATGGCCCCCGGCACGGGCGGTCTGCTCTCGGCCATGCTGGCCGAGGCGAAGCCGGTGCTGCGGCTCAACTCCCCGGTCGCCTCCGTCACGGACACCGGCTCCCGGGTGTACGTGGCCCTGCGCTCCGGCGGCGGTTACGCCGCGGCCAGGGTGATCGTGGCGGTGCCGGTCAATCTCTGGTCCACGATCAGGTTCTCGCCGGCCCTGCCGGCTTCGCACACCGCGGTCGCCGCACAGGGCATCGGGGTACCCACGGCGCTCAAGCTCTACATCCACGCCCGGGGCGGTGCGGGCCGCTTCCACGCGCAGGGTGCCGAGGGCGCCGCACCGATACCGATGGTGCTGCCCTTCGAGGAGACCCCCCAGGGCTTCCTGTACGTGGCCTTCAGTACCGACCCCGACCTGGACCCGTCCGATCCCGCCCGGGTCACGGACGCCGTTCGCCGTCTGGGCGCCGAACTCGACGTCATCGAGGTGCGCGCCCACGACTGGGGCAAGGACCCGTACGCACGCGGGGGCTGGGCTTTCCGCAAGCCCGGCCAGCTCACCTCGCTCTATCCGGAGGTCCTGGCGGCCAGCGGCCGGGTCGCGTTCGCCAGCGGCGACCTGGCCGAGGGGTGGTCGGGTTTCCTCGACGGCGCGGTCGAGTCGGGCCTGCGCGCGGCCCGGCAGACACTCGGTCAGGAGTAGCGCGATCCTGCCCCGGCCGGGCGGTCCCGGCCCGAACAACCACACGTCCCATTCCGTTCCAGTCACCTTCACAGAGAGGCGGGCCGGTTCATCATGGCCTACGACTTCAGCACCGACTTCGACCCCGAGAACCCGGACCTCACCGGCGACACCGACACCCAGAACGAGATCTTCCTGCAGGCGTTCAACACCGGCGACGGTGCGATATTCGACAGCCTGTACCGGGAGAACTCCGTCTCCAACTTCTCCGGTGAGCCGCTCACCGGGGCGGACCGGCTGGCGTTCTTCAAGGAGTTCCTGGCTGCCCGCCCCTCGCTCAAGGCAGAGGTCACGCACGCCTACGTCGCCGGGGACGTGGCCCTGATCGGCGTCGAATACAGCATCGACACCACCGGCAAGGACGGCGAGCCCGTGCACCTGGAGGGCGTCTGCACGGACGTCCTGCGCCGCGGCGACGACGGCCGCTGGCTGATGGCGATCGACCGCCCGGTGGCCTCCACCGGTCTGGTGGCCGCCGAGTAGCCGTTCCCCGGCAGCGCACGCGTGCCCCCCGGACGAACCGGTCCGGGGGGCACCGCCGTGCCGGGGCACGCCGGCGGACGCCGCCCCCGCGCCGGGGCGGACCCGTCCGAAGGGGCGGGCCGGGCGGCACGCGCGCCGGGAACGTGTCGCGGGGCGCAGTGGCCGGGGCGCCGCCGGGAAGTGCCGCCGCATTCCGCGACCGGCCTGCGGCGCACGGGTCCGTAGGGAACGGGCCTTCCACGCGGCGGCGCCGGGACGAATTCGTCCAGGCCCTGCCCCTTTCGGCGGTCCGGTCGCGGATGCCTTTCCCGGCCGCACCGGGAACCGCCCGCCCATCCGCCGGTCATCACGCGGTCACCGCAGGGTCGTTCCACCCGCCGGATCCCGCACGTCGCGATTACCGGAGAGAGGCCGGGGATTTCCCGGCACGGGAAGTCCACCCCATAACGTGAAACAGGAGAGATCCGGTCCCGCGCGACGAGGAGAAGAACCATGACCACCGAAGAAGAATTCGCCTCCGTTCTCGACGGGGTACGGGACACCGTGCCGGTCCTGCGCCGCAACGGGCAGGAGAGCGAAGAGCGGCGCTGGATCGTCGAGGAGAACATTCAGCTCCTGGAGAAGGCCGGGGTGTTCCGCTCCGCGGTCCCCGAGCGGTTCGGGGGACTCGACCTGGACGCGGCCCAGCAGGCGCGGGTCGTCTCCGAGGTCGCCCGGGGCTGCCCCTCCACCGGCTGGCTCACCATGGTGTGGCTGACCAGCGCCTGGTGCGTCAGCCTCTACCCCGACCGGGCCCAGGAGGAGGTCTTCTCCGGGGGCTCCACCCGGGTCTCGATCGTCTTCGCCCCGACCGGCACCCTGAAGCCGGTGGACGGCGGCTACCGCCTGGACGGCACATGGCGCTACAACTCCGGCGTCCGCGGCGCCGACTGGGACCTGCTGACCGCCGCGGTGGAGCTGCCGGACGGCACCCATCAGGAGCTGGTCGCACTGGTGCCGACCGGCGAACTCACCCTGGTCGACGACTGGCACGTGTCGTCGGGTGCGGGAACGGCCAGCTGCACCGTGAAGGCCACGGACCTGTTCGTGCCGGCACACCGCACGGTGCCGCTGGAGGAGGCGATGGTCAGCGCGACCGGCGACCGGTCCAACACCGGGGCCACGGGACGCAACTACGGTCTGCTCGGTTACATCCTGTCCACGGTCTCCGCGACCTTCCTCGGCATCGGCCAGGGCGCGTACGAGCTGTTCATGGAGCGGGTGCCGGGACGCGGCATCACCTACACGGACTGGACCGACCAGCGGCAGCACCCGGTCACCCAGCAGCAGGTGGCCCTCGCCGCCAACAAGCTCGAGTCCGCGCGGGCGCTCTCCGCGTACTGGCAGGAGGTGTTGCAGCGGCGGGCCGACGCCGGCGAGCAGCCCACCGACAGGGAGAAGGCCGTCATCCGCGGCCAGACCGCTTACGCCGGCCAGTTGTGCAAGGAGGCCGTCGAGCTGCTGTACGCGGCCAGCGGCGGCTCGGTCATCCGGAACGACGTGGCCCTCCAGCGGTTCCACCGCGACATCCAGGGCTTCTCCCTGCACGCCCTGATCCAGCTCGGCGCGAACCTGGAGGTCCAGGGCCGGGTGCTGATGGACCTGGACCCGGGGACGTACTTCCTCTGATCTCCCGGCCCGGAGTCCTTCTCCCGGGCCGGCGCGGACGGGGCCGGTGCGGCGGCCCTCCCAGGAGCCCGGGGCGCCTACGGCGTCCCGGGCTCCGGCATGCGGCGGTTCTTCCGGACAGCGCGGCGGGCCCGTCCCGTCCGCCCCGGGGTCCGCCCTACTTCTCGGGGGTGCGGAACAGCTCGATCATGGCGGCGTAGCTGTTCCCCCCGAAGCCGTCGGCGAGCGTACGCTCCATCAACCCGTGTACGAAGCGCGGCAGTTCGGTGTTGACGCCCTGTGCCCCGGTTTCGTGCAGGAGGTGCTTGAGCGCGCCGAAGTGCACCTCCATCGTGGCGTCGTGGGCGGGGTACTCCCCGTCTCCGGCGTCGATCTGGGCCGCGTAATCCGTGGCGAACCCCTTCACGACATCGATCCACCTGGACGCCCAGGGCAGGAACTCCTCCGCCTTGACTCCGGCGGTGGACAGGAGGGCGACCCCCTGGAGGAAGCTGTTGAGCGTCCCCCACATCATGCCGAGCAGCGACACGTCGTACAGCGAGGCCAGCACGTGGTCGTCGCCGAGATGGGTGGTACCGCCGCCGAGGAGCCGCAGGGCGGCGCCGTGCCTGTCGTAGGCCTCCTGGGGACCGGCGTAGAAGAACACCGAGTCCTCCGCTCCGACCAGGGCGGGCACCGTCATGACGGCGCCGTCGAGGTAGCTGAAGCCCGACTCCTCGGCCCACGCCGCGTCGGCCCGGGCCTGGTCCGACGATCCGGACGTCAGGTTGGCCACGACGCGGCCCCGCAGCCGGTCGGTCACCGGGTCCAGCACGGCGTGCACGGCGTCGTTGTCCGACACGCAGACGACGACCAGCTCCGCGGCCGTCACGGCGTCGGCGGGTGTGTCGGCGAGCACCGCGCCCCGGGCCACCAGGTCGGCGGCCTTGTCGGCCGACCGGTTCCACACCGTGGTCGGGTGCCCCCCTTTCAGGAATGCGGCGGCCAGCGCACGGCCCATCAGTCCGAGCCCGATGACCGTCACCGGGGAAAGGTCTTGGTCCGCCATGGAAGACTCCGATCCGAGAAATGCCGTGGATAGTGACGGCTCATGAAAACAGGGCCGCCGAACGAACTGTCCACGGTCACGGAATCGGGCGTCCACGGCCCGGTCATCGACGGACCATCGGGGAAAACCGGCGGCGCGTCCCCGGAAACGGGTGGCCGAAGCCGGTTGTCCGGTTTCTTGTTCTCAGGCGGCGTCGGTTTCCGGCCTGCCGAACCGGCCGTCGACGAAGAGCAGTCCCCGGCCCTCGGCGGATCGGCCCGCGGCCACCACCGTCCCGATGAAGACCGTGTGGTCTCCGAAGGAGTGCGCGGCCGTCAGTTCGCATTCCAGCCAGGCGAGCGAGCCGCCCAGCAGCGGGGCGCCGGTCCGGGCGCCCGGGGTCCAGGGGACGCCGTCGAACTGGGCGGCACCCAACGTGCGTTCCTTGTCGGCGAAGTGGCGGGCGAGTTTCTCCTGGTCGTCGCCGAGTATGTTGACGGCGAACCGTGCGGCCGACGTCAGGGCGCCGTGCATCACCGCGCCGTGTCCCACGCTGCAGAGCACCGACGGCGGTTTCAGGGACACGGAGCTGAAGGCGTTGGCCGTCATGGCGTGCGGCTCCGGTCCGCCCACGGTGATGACGGTGACTCCGGTCGCGAAGCGCGACACCACGGAGCGCAGCACCGAAGGGGTCACCTCATCGTGCGCGGGCGGGCAGGTCGCGGGGCCGAGGCCGGCGGGCGCGGAATTCATTTCCGTATTCTCCGATCCGTTTTCGGGTCTTGTCGCGCGGTTTCGCGGCGCGCTGTTTCGCGGGGAACCGCTTGGTGGAGATACACGGGTCCCGCCCCCGCCGGAGGAACGACGACCACGGGCCCGCCTTCGCCAACGTACCTCCGGCTTTTCCGACGTCGTCTCATCCACCGGTAATCGCCCGGTCCCGCCGACGCTCCGCGGAAGACCGGCACGGCCCGGACGGGAGCGAAGAGTCGCCAGTGACCGGCCGCAGACCCGAATGGCGCAATCTAGGGGGCATGGACATCACAAAACCCGAGGCGGACGCGCCGGAACTGGCCGAACCGTACCTGCGCGAAGTGCTGGGCATGGCCGGTTTGGCCGTCGAGTATGTGCGTGCCGAGAGCAACACGCTGTACATGCGCGACGAGCGCGGCGACGAGGTCCCGGTCGCCGACTTCGCCGGCGGATACGGCTCGGTGCTGCTCGGTCACAGCCAGCCGGACATCGTTCGCCGCGCCCAGGACCTGCTGGAGGCGGGGACGCCGGTGCACGCGCAGTTCTCCCGGCATCCCTACGCCAACGAGCTCGCGGCCGCGTTGAATCGGATCGTGCACCGCGAACTGAGCACCGACGAACCGTACTTCGCGATATTCGGCAACAGCGGGGCCGAAGCCGTGGAGGCCGCCGTCAAGCACGCCGAACTGGACCGCGTGATGCGGATCGCGGAGCTCCGCGAGGAACTGGAGCAGGGTGCCGCCGCGGCCAGGTCCGCCGTGACCGCGGGTACGGCCACCGTCCCGGACGCGGTCCGTGCGCGCCACGGGATCGCGGCGGAGGCGGAACCGGCCGCCGCGCTGGAGGCCCTGGTGGAGCGTCTGGACCGGGACAACACCCCGCAACTGGACCGGCCGCCGCTGTTCCTGGCGCTGGAGGGCGGCTTCCACGGCAAGCTCGGCCTGAGCGTGCAGCTCACGCACAACGACGCCTACCGCGTTCCGTTCCGTTCTCTCGCCGCGCAGACCCGGTTCGTGCCGCAGGACCGGCCCGAGGCGCTCAAGGAGATCTACGCACGCGACCGCGGTGTGGTCCGGCTCCTGACGGTGTCGGGCGGGCGGGTCGAGATCGTGGAACGGGAGTTCCCGGTGTTCTGCGCCTTCCTCGTCGAACCCGTCCAGGGCGAGGGCGGCATCCACGTCCTGGACCCCGGGTTCGCCGGGGCGATCCAGCGGTTCTGCGAGGAGATCGACTGTCCGGTCGTCGTCGACGAGATCCAGAGCGGCATGGGCCGCACGGGCACGCTGCTCGCCTCCTCCCAACTGGGCCTCCGAGGCGACTACTACGTCCTGGCCAAGGCGCTCGGCGGCGGCATCGCCAAGACCTCGGTGATGCTGGTGCGGCAGGCCCGCTACCGGCGGGACTTCGAGATCGTGCACAGCTCGACCTTCGCCAAGGACAGCTTCTCCTGCGGCATCGCCCTGAAGGTGCTGGAGCTGCTGGAGGCGGACGACGGCGCCGCCTACCGGCGGGCCGTCGAGCGCGGGTTGGCCCTGCGCGAGACGCTGGAGTCGGTCCGCGCCGAGTTCCCCGAGCAGGTGAAGGAGGTCCGCGGGAGAGGGCTGCTGCTCGGCATGGAGTTCCACGACCAGTCGCGGGCCGCGTCGGAGTCGGTCCGCGCGCTGGCGGACAGCGGACTGTTCGGCTACTTCCTGGCCGGCCGGCTGCTGCGGGAACACCGGGTTCGCACGTTCCCGACGGCGAGTGCGATCAACACTCTCCGGTTCGAACCCTCGATCGAGCTTCCCGACGAGCACATCGAACGCCTCGGAACCGGGCTGCGGGACGTCTGTCGCCTCCTGCGCGACGGAGACGGCGGGAGTCTGACGGGGGCCTCGGCTCCCTGACCAGCGTGCCGGGGTGAACTCCGGCCCGTCTCCCAGCCACCGTCATATTCGCGTTCATTCGAACGAATCCGGCGTTACCGTCCTTGAGACAGCGACCGGCTTGCGAATCCGCCGACCGCGGTCGGGGGGCGACGGGGCCGGGAAACGGGGAGAGAACATGGAGCTCAGGCTTCTGGGACCGCTCGAGATGGAACGCGATACCGGTCTGGTGCCGCTCGGCGGCACCAGGCAACGCGCCGCTCTGGCCTATCTGCTGTTGCACGCCAACGAGGTGGTGCCGACCAGGCGCCTGCTGTCCGCCGTGTGGCCCACCGGCAGGGCGCCGGGTACCGCCCGCAAGATCCTGCAGAACGCGATCTGGCGGCTGCGGCGCACTCTGGCGGCGCCGCCGGGAGACACCGACGCACCCGAACTACTCACCCAGGCACCCGGATACATGGTGCGGGTGGCGCCCGAGCAGGTGGACCTCATGCGCTTCGAACGACTGGCGCAGCAGGGCCGGACGGCGCTGCTGCGCGGCGACGCCCAGTGTGCCCGCCAGTCACTGCGCGACGCGCTGGACCTGTGGCACGGCCCCGCTCTCTCCGACCTCGTCGAGGAGGGCACGGCGTGGCCGGAACTGACCGCGCTGGAGCAGAAGCGGCTCGACGTCATGGAGGACCGCTTCGAGGGGGAACTCCTGTGCGGTGAGCACCTGTCCGTGCTGAGCGAGCTGGACGCCTTCGTCCAGGCCGAGCCCCTGCGGGAGCGTGCCCCCCGCCAGTTGATGCTCGCCCTCTACCGGTGCGGCCGCCAGGCCGACGCGCTGGACGTCTACGCCCGGGTCCGTACCGCTCTGGTCGAGGGCCTCGGTCTGGAGCCGGGCCGTGAGATACAGCAGCTCCAGCGGGACATCCTGGCCCAGGACAGCCGACTCGACACGCCCGCGCCGCTGCCCCCGGCCACGGCCGACTCCGCCGCGCACACCCCGTCCGGGCTGTGGCCGGGACACAGGTCGTGGTCCGGAGCCGACAGCGGCGCCGTTCCCGGGCACGAGGGCGTCGCCGTCACGCCCGCCGCTCCCGGGCCCCCCGGCCCCGGTGTGGCCGCCGGCCCCGGTGTGCCGGTCGGCCCCGGCCGGAGCCCCGAGCCGCAGGACGCCGCCCCTGCATCCGGTGACGGGTACGCCGCCCGCCGCCCTGCCGGTGTCCTGATGCTCCGTTTCGGCCTGGGCGCGGAGTTCGACGACCTCCAGGGCGGGGCCATCGACCGTGTGCTGGACACCGTGTGCGAGCTGGCCCGCGAGAAGATGGAGAACTCGGGCGGCTGCTCGACGATGTCGGTGGGGTCCGTGCTGCTCGGAGTGTTCGAGGAGGCCCCGGACCGTGCCGACTGCGCGGAACGGGCCGTCCGCGCGGGCATCGCGATACGCGACTCGCTCAGCCTCCCCGCCTCTCCGTTCGCCGGGAACATCCCGGTGCTCAAGGGGCTTTCCATGCACGCGGCGGCGGTGACGGGCACCTCGTACGTGTGCAGGTGGCCCTCCGCGGAGGGCAGCGGCAGGCCCTGGGTCGGTGGTGAGCTGATCGACCTGTGCGAGGCGATGCTGGACAGCACCCCGCCCGGCGAGGTCCACGTGTGCGACGAGACCCGCCGCAGGACCGAGGACAGCATCGAATACCACCGCCTGCCGCTCCCCGCCCCGACGTGGCAGGTGCGCGGGGCGAAACCCGAGGCGGGCGACAGCCCCTGCGCGGAGCGCGACTCCGAACTGGAGCTGATGACCGGTTTCCTGAGCCGGGTCCGACGGCACTCCACCCCGCATCTGATCACCGTCCTGGAGCGCTCCGAGGCCGGCCGCACCCGGCTGCTGCAGGAGTTCCACCGCCGCGTCGTGAACGTCGGCGCGGACCCGGTGCGCGTGCTGAGCGGCACCGTCGCGGGACCGGACGACGTGCTGTCCGTCCCGGCCACGATGCTCGCGGACTACTGCGGCGTCACCTGCCAGGACGGTGCCGAGACCGCCCGGCTCAAGCTGACCGCGGTCCTGCGCGAGGTGACCGGCCCCGACCGCGCGGCGGAGTTGCTGCCGCTGCTGAATACGCTGGTCACCGGGGCCCGCACCGGCGTGGAACCGCTGCCGGTCCTGCGCGCCTGGCGTCGTTTCATGGCCGAGGCGGCCCGCCCCACGCCCCTGGTGCTGGTCTGGAACAATCTGCATCGGGCCGACGACGCGCTGCTCGACGCGGTGGAGCAGTTGTGCGGGGAGAATCCGGATGTTCCGCTCCTCGCCGTGGTCGGCGCCCGCAACGATCTGCTCACGCGTCGCCCCGGCTGGCCGCGGGACGTGCGGCACACGATGACCATGCGGCTGGCCCCTCCGGCCGACGATGCCCTGGACCGCCTGCTGCGTTCGGCCTTCCTGCCCGACGGCGACCCGGCCTGACCCCCTCGAACGGTGATCGCGCCGGGTTGTCCGACCGGCATCGCCCACGACGGTGGCCCGCATGCGTCTGGCATGCGGGCCACCGTTCCGTCCGCGCACTAGGCCATGCCGGCCCCCCGGCGCCCGCCCGTCGTCTCACGGGCGGCCGGCTCGTGCACCCTGCCGGGGCTCAAGGGGTGGTCGGGCCCCTCGCCGGGCAGCGACTCCAGGGTCAGCGTCCCGCTGTGCCGCAGCCCGCTGCCCCAGAAGGGCCTTCGTTCGCGCAGGATCCCTGGCCGCGCGCTCGCCAGAATGAACAGCGGCACGTCCTGCGGCAGGGACGCCAGACGTTCGATCAGGACCAGTACCGCCTCGTCGGCGGCATGGACGTCGTCCACGCACAGCACCAGCGGCTGCTCCCGGGCGATCAGCACCAGCAGATCGCACCAGGCGTCCATCGCCTCGGCCATCGACGTCGCGGCGACGCCGTCCGCGCCGTACGCGGGGTAGCCCTTGTACCCGTTGCCGGAGACGAGCCGCCTCAGGAGCCGTTCCGCGGTTTCGCTGCGCCCCGCGACCCGTCGTACGACCTCGCCGAGCCGGCTGTCCAGCGTGTCCGACACGGGCAGCCCGCAGCCCGCGCGAAGCACGTCGCACACCGTCCACCGGGCCGCGTCACCGCCGCGGACCCGCACCACCCGGACCGCCTCCCCCCGGATGTCCCGGACGAAGTCGGCCAGGAAACGCGTCTTGCCCACGCCCGCGTCACCCAGGATGGTCACCAGGTGGGGCGCGTCCTGCCGACGGGCCCGGACCAACAGGCTCCGCAGGATGCCCAGTTCGGCCTCGAAACTGCCGAACGGGTCCGGCAGCGCGTTGCCGCCGCCGGCCGACCGGAGCCCGGCCACCGCGTGCACGGCCGCGCGGTCGGTCGGCACGAGCCGGACCAGGTCGCTGGTGTCGGCCGCCGCCTCGGCGCTCAGGTGGATGTCACCGGGCGGCACGTGGGCCAGCAGGGCCCGCGCCTCGTCGACGAGACGCCCCACCACCATGACGGGACCGGACGTGTCGTACGGGTCGTGGCGCACCAGGGCCTCTCCGGCCGACACGACGGCGTGCCAGGCCGGGCCGGGTACCTGGTGCAGCCTGGCGCAGAGTGCCACGGCGGCCCGCACCGCGGCACGCGAGGCGTCCGCCCGCCCCGTGCGCAGCCCGAACACCGCCACCGAGATCCGGCCGAGCGATCCGACGACTTCACCGCCGAGTTCCTCGACGCACTCGGTGACCGCCGTCACGGCGTCGTACAGCGCCCGGGACTGGGGGCCGGTGTCGGACGCCGAGGTGCCGGTGACGTCCGGACTGCTGGCGCTGATGAGCAGGACGGCGACCGGCCGGCGCTCGGAGTGCAGTGCGCGGCCGACGGGAGGCGGTACGGCGGCCGGCACCCCCGAGGCGGTGTCGGTCTGCCGGGCCGGCTCCGGATACGCGTTCCTCGCGGGGCCGTCCGCGTGCTCCCACGCTCCGGTGTGCGGGCCGCCGTGCGCCGGCTCGTGCGGTTCGGT
Organism: uncultured Streptomyces sp.; assembly: GCF_947488945.1. GTDB lineage: Bacteria > Actinomycetota > Actinomycetes > Streptomycetales > Streptomycetaceae > Streptomyces. The sequence goes on along the minus strand of NZ_CANLBS010000002.1, from coordinate 502,529 downwards.
CCGGGGGGTCGCTGCCGGTGGCGCGGCCACGGTCGCCCGGGGCGCGGCCAGCGAAGGATCGTGGCTGAGGATGTGCTGCTGGAGTTGCTGGAGTTCGCGGGACGGTTCGAGGCCGTGCTCCTCGACCAGTGCGCGGCGTACCCGGCTGAACACGTCGAGCGCCTCCGCCTGCCGCCCGCACCGGTACAGCGCCAGCATCAACTGGCCGCACAGGCGCTCGCGCAGCGGCTCCTCCTCGGCGAGGAAGACGAGTTGGGAGAGTACGGAATGGTGGTGGCCGCTGCGGAGCTCCGCCTCGAAGCGGTCCTCCATGACGTCCAGCCGCAACTGGGACAGGGCGGTCAGCTCCGGCCAGTCGGTTCCGGCCTCCGCGAGGTCGGCGAGGGGAGGGCCGTGCCATTCCTCCAGCGCCGCCCCGAGCAGCCTGGCCGCGTCGTCCGGCCGGCCGGTGGACAGAGCCGCACGCCCCTCGGCCACCCGGCGGTTGAAGCGGTGCAGGTCGACGCTTTCGGGGTCGATCCGCAGCACGTAACCGGGCGACTGGGTGACGAGTTCGGGACGGGCTCCGCCGCCCTGGCCGGCGGACTCGGAGAACAGGGCACGCAGTGCCCAGACCGCGTTCTGCACGATCTTGCGGGCGGTGGCGGGCCGTGCTTCGTCAGGCCAGAGCGCGCCCAGCAGTTCGCTGGTCGCCACCACCCGGTTGGCACGCAGAAGCAGCAGGCCGAGCACGGCCCGCTGCTTGTGGCCGCCCAGGGCCGGCCGATGGTCTTCCTGCAAAGCCTCCAATGGGCCCAGAATCCGGAATTCCACTGCTATCCCCTGTCACTGCGGTCAAGCGGCCCAGCACGACCGTGCTCACCTCGTGCAGCCGCTCACTCAGAAAGAAGTGCCCTCCGGAGAGGACCGGGACCTCGTTGTCCTGGTCCGTCTGTGGTGTCCGGCCCGCGACCGACGCGGCCGGCACGGCCGGACCGGCGTCGCCCGCGGGCGTCGTGAGACGTATGTTCCGCACCGGATCGTCCTGCCGGCGGTACGGGGCCGGGGCCCCGTCGGCCGTCGGTGCGGGCTGGTCGACCATCCGCGTACAGAGGTCGGGATCGCCGCCCTGCGCTGCCTCCTTCCGCCGGTCCTGGCAGACCGGAAGCCGCTTCACCAGGACGTCCGCGGCGTCGGACGGGCGGTGCGACAGCGGTGTGCGTGCTCCCGCCGCACCGCTCGGGCACGGTGTACGGACCGGGCGGGGAGCCGACGGCGCCGGCCGGCCGCACTGCCGGAAACGGGTGTTTTCCATGTCCCTGCCATTCCTCACGTCGGTCCTGCCCACTTCCGGTCCTCCTCGGGTCAGTCCTCGGCCGTCGCGAGTCTGGGGTGGTCGTACGGCTCGTTGCGACGGGCTCGGCTCAACGCATGGGCCCACCAGGCGAGCCGGTCGAGCAGGGCGATGGCGTCCCGCCGACAGTCCTCGGTCTCCAGGAGCTGCCCACGGTCGCCCCGACACTGCTGGTAGTGGTGGAAGCTGACCGTCTCCTGAAGAGTCACCGCGTGAGTTTCGGCGAAGACCTGCCGGAGCTGGCCGACGGCACAGAGTCCGCCGGAGGCGCCGCCGTAACACACGAAGCCGACCGGCTTGGCATGCCATTCCATGTCGTACCAGTCGATCGCGTTCTTCAGTGACGCAGGACAGCCGAAGCGGTATTCCTGCGTCACGACGGCGAACGCGTCCGCGGCGGCCAGCCACGGCGAGAGGTCGCGCACCGCCGAGGGCAGCGGAGCGGCGGGATCGGCTCCCATGAGGTCCGGCAGCCACGCCGTGGCGAGATCGATGACGTCGACCTCGAAGTCCTGGCGCGACCGGGCGCGAGCCCCGAGCCACTCGGCCGCGGCGAGGCCGAACCGGTCGTCCCTGGCCGCGCCGACGATGATCACCAGTCTTAACTTGTCGACCTGGTCATCCATGTGCATCCCTCTCACGCCCTCGCCGCCCTGCTGGTCCGAGCCCTTTTTCCGAGCATGTTCCCACTGTGGGGCATATGCCTTCGGACCAGCTTCGGGTCTTCTTAGGGCCCGGCTTCGGGCCGCTGAGGGACGGTTCCGGAGTCCGGCGGCCCCCGGAAGCGCCCCGCCGGCGCCGGCAGGTACGCGTACGGGCCGCGGCCTCGGTCGGAGCACCGGGGGCGCCTGAGGCACCGCGGCGGAGGGCCGCTTCGCGCCGCGGCCCCCTACAGCTCCACCTCGGCCCAGACGATCTTCGCGTCGGCCGTGTAGCGGGTGCCCCAGCTCGTCGCGAGCTGGGACATGATGAACAGGCCCCGGCCGCCCTCGTCGCCGGTGCGGGCGTGGCGGAGGTGGGGGGTGGTGGAACTGTGGTCGCGCACCTCGCAGGTGAGGACGTGGGTGCGGATCAGCCGGAAGGAGAGCGGCGGGGTGCCGTAACGGACGGCGTTGGTGACGAGTTCGCTGACGATGAGTTCGACGGCGTACAGCACGTCCTTGGGGATGTTCCAGCCAGTCAGGTGGGCGCGGACCAGGGTGCGGGCTTCGGAGGGGGCGCTCTCGTCGTCCGGCAGCCGGACGGTGACGGCCCGGTCCGGGGCGACCTCGGACGGCCGGGCCAGCAGCAGGACCGCACCGTCCGGGTGGGCGTCGGCGGGGTAGTTGTAGATGATCGCGTCGCCGATCTCGCGGAGGCTGCGGCCGGCCGGGGCCAGTACCTCGTCGACCGGCCGGGTGCCGGAGCGGGCTTCCAGGTTGCGGCTGCCGCTGTGCAGGACGAGGAGACTGCCGGGCTCCAGCGGGATGTCGGTGGTGACGAAGGGCGTCCCCTCGGAGGAGCCCAGCGGGGGGCCTTCGGGGGCGGGGTACTCCTGAGGGGTGCCGTCCGGGCGGGTGACGTGCGGGAGGGAGTGACCGGCCCGTCCCACGGTCCAGATCCGGGTGAACGGGTCGTAGACACCGTAGAGGCAGGTCGCGACGAGAGGGCGGTGGCGCAGGGAGTCGCCTAGGGGCAGCGCCGCGCGTTCGGCGGCGAGGTGGGCGGTGGTGTCACCGAGGTGGGCCAGGAGTTCGGCGGGCGGCAGGTCGAGGGCGGCCAGGGTGCGTACGGCGGTGCGGAGTTGGCCCATGGTGGTGGCGGCCTGCACCCCGTGGCCGTCGACCCGTCCGACCACCAGGGCGGTCCGGGCGCCGGAGAGCGGGATGGCGTCGAACCAGCATCCGCTGTTGCGGCCGGGCAGGTAGACGTGGGCGGTCTCCACGGCGACCGGCGTACTGGTCCCGGGGGGAAGCAGCCGGCGCTGCACGGTGGAGGCGATGCTGTGGTCGCGTTCGTAGCGGCGGGCGTTGTCCACGCTGAGCGCGGTGTGCGCGGCGAGGGTCGCGGCGAAGGCGAGGTCGCTCCCGTCGTACGGCTCGCTGCCGCCGCAGCGGTAGAAGCTGAGGATGCCGAGGGCGGTCCCGCGCAGCGCGAGAGGCACCACGATCAGCGAGTGGGCGCCGAACTCCTCGATGGCGCGCGCCCGGTCGGGGTCGGACGGGTACCAAGGGGTGTCCGGTCCCAGGGTGACCAGTCGGGGCCGGAGGTCGCCGAGCGCGAGGGCGTACGGGGTGGGGTGCGGCATCTCCCGTACGTCGCCGAGCGGGTGCGCGGCCCCGGCGGTGCCCCGGGGGCCGCGGAAGGCGATGCGGCGCAGCGGGGTGCCGCGCGAGGGCGGCGCCTCCGGGGCGTCGGCGCCGTGCAGGGCGTCGTCGACGATCTCGACGACGGCGATGTCGGCGAACCGGGGCACCAGGGCGTCGACCAGGTCCTCGCAGGTGGTGGCGAGGTCGAGGGACTGCCCGACGCGTTCGCGCACGGCGTCCAGTGCGGCGGCGCGGGAGCGGGCCCGCTCCCGCCGGGTCACGTCGGCGGCCAGCACCAGCAGCGCGCCGGGGGTGCCGCCGGGTCCCGTGGTGTCACCGGGCAGCGGGTGGAAGGCGACGGCGAAGGTGCGGTCGCGGCCGTCCTCGTCGGTGCGGCGGCCCCGGACGGACCCGGCCGGGGCGGGTGCGGTGCCGTTCGGCGCGGCGAGGGCGCGCGACAGGGCCTGGGGGTCGTCGAGTTCGTACTCCTCGCTGAGGAGGCGGTCGCGCAGCGGCTCGGGCGTGGCCCGGAGGGTGAGGCCGCCGGCCCGGACGATGCGCAGATCGCGGTCGACCACGTAGGTGCGGATGGCGTCGGCGGTCGCCAGCGCGTCCAGCAGGGCCGGGGTCACCGGACCGTCCGGCGGTCCGGCCGAGGGCTCATCGGCGTCCGGCACTGCTGCACCGCCCTTCGCACACACGGGGTCGCTGTCCACCACCCTCTGCCGCGCGTCGCGGGTGCGCCATTCGGGCGCGGCCCGGCGGGTGGCGGGACCGGGGCCGGACGGGCTGTGCGCGAGGCGGTGGGCCCCGGCCGCGTCCCCCCGGTCCCGACCGCCTCCGGCCCGCAGTGGAGCGGGGCCTCCGGCCCTCCCCCACGTACGTGCACAACCCACGCATCCCGACCGCCTCGCGGCCGTCAACCGCTCACACATGCGCACTCTCTTTGCGTGATCAAGCAGTTTCAGTCAGAAACTGCTTCCCTCAATCCTTTGCACGGGGTTCACTGGAAGTCACGCATGGTGACGTGACGGCCCGGGTGCCACCGCAGCTCCCGCGCCCGACGAGGGTCCCGGCGGCGACGGAGCGACAGGCGGAAGGAGGGGGGAACGGGGGCGACGACCGCTCCACCTCGCAGAGTGATGCCCTGGCCCGCACCAACGGATCGCGGTGACCCGCACCGCCGGGCTCCGGTGCCGGCACCCGCGACCGGGGGCGCCGTCACCACGACCGGCCGCCCGCGCTCCCATCGTTCGTCCACACCGTCCTGACGAGGGGTACCAATGAGCCAGATTGTGCTGCCGGTGTTCCACATGCCGTTCGAAAGCACCGGATGCAACGTCGGCATGGAGGAGACCAAGCACGCCGCCTGGACGTGGGCCGGGACCCACGGACTCGAACTGTCGCCACCCGCACGACGGAAGATGCTGCGGACCCGTCCCGAGCTCTGGATCTCGCTGATCTTCCCCCGGGCCTCGCAGCCGCACCTCGACCTCTTCTGCCAGTGGCTGTTCTGGGCCTTCCTCGTGGACGACGAGTTCGACGACGGACCGGCGGGCCGCGATCCGGGGATGTGCGAGAAGGCGATCGCCCGGCTGGTGGACGTCCTCGACGGGGCCCCGCCGCGTGGCCCGATGGAGGACGCGCTCGAAGAACTGCGGGAGCGGACCTGCCGGGGGCGGTCGGCGCACTGGGTGCGCCAGTTCCGGCGCGACACGGTCTGCTGGCTCTGGACGTACTACGCCGAGGCGGTCCAGCGCGCGGCCGGCCGGATCCCGACCCGCGCCGACTTCGCCAAGCACCGGCGGGACTCGGTCGCCATGCAGCCGTTCCTCGACCTGCACGAGATCACCGCGGGCATCGACCTGCCGGAGTCCGCCCGCAGTCTGCCCGCCTACATCGCGCTGCGCAACGCGGTGACCGACCACTCCGGGCTCTGCAACGACATCTGCTCCTTCGAGAAGGAGGCGGCCCTCGGGTACGAGCACAACGCGGTCCGGCTGATCCAGCGCGAGCGCGGCACCGGCCTCCAGGAGGCCGTGGACGAGGCCGGCATCCAGCTCGCCCGGGTCGCCGAGCGGGTGCGCAAGGCCGAGAAGGATCTGGTCGCGGAGATGGACGCGGCCGGGATCGAGGGTGCCACCCGTGAGGCGCTGGAAGCCTGCGTACGCGACTACCGGGGGCTGGTGCGGGGCGACTTCGACTTCCACGCCCGCGCCGAGCGGTACACCAGACCCGACCTGGCGGAGCGGGAAGACCGTGCCGCCCTGTCGGAGTTCTTCGCGGCCTGACACCGTGCGGGCCGCGCGGGGGCGCGGGCGGGAGCGGGGCCCGACGGCGGTGGCGGCCCGCCATGGCCGGTGCACGGCCGGGCCGCAGCCGGAGCCGCCGCCGGTCCGCCCGCCCGCGGCCCGCGGCGGTTCGCCCGGCGGCCATGTTCCGGACGCCCGCACGTCGCCCGTGCGCCGCGTCCCACGCACCCCTCCTGTGCGAGACTGTCGCACTCGGCACTTCCGGTCATCGACCCGGACGGGCCCCCGCCACGCGCCGGGCCCGTGCACCGCAGGTCGGCGGAGTGCCGGATCCGGTCGTCTTGTGTCCCTGGGGGGGAATCGCACATGCTCACGAAGCGAAGAGTCTGGGCCACCGCTGCCGTCACCACGGCAGCCGTGGCGGGTGTCCTGGTGTTCCAGGGGGTGACCGGGGACACGGACGGCGCCCCCGCGGACGCGAAGTCCGGGCCGGTCGAGGCCGATGTGCACGAGGCGTCGCTGAAGGTCGCCGCGGACGGTGGCTCCGCCGCGCTGGAGCGCCGCGACACCGACCCGTTCAGCCTGCTGGGGGTCACCTGGACCGACCCCGCGGCGAAGGTGACCGGCACCGTGGAGGCGCGCACCCGGTCGGTGGCGACCGGCGGTTGGTCGGACTGGCTGACCCTCGAAACCGAGATGGACGGACGCACGGAGACCGGCCGCGCCGGTGTCCGCGGTTCCACCGAGCCCCGCTGGGTCGGTCCCTCCGACGGCGTCGAGGTCCGCGTCACCAAGGGCGGCAGCTCCGCCGCCGGGCTCCCCGCCGGGCTGCGGCTGGACACCGTCGACCCCGGCACGGGCTCGTCCTCGGACGCCGAACCGGCCGCCTTCTCCGCCGCGTTGGCCGAGGGCCCGGCCGAGGACGGCGAGAGCGGGTCGCCGTCCGCCACGCCGACCGAGGACACGCTGCCCGACGCCGGTGCCTCGACGAGCGCGCCGGCCGAGGAGGTGACCGAGGAGCCCGCTCCGACCCCGACCACCGAGTCCCCGGAGCCGCCCACCACTCCCCCGGCGACCCCGACCACGCCCGCGCCCACGACGCCGACGCCCACGCCCACGCCGACCGCGTCGCCGACCGGGCCCGCCTCGACCGTGCCGAAGCCGCCGATCGTGTCGCGCGCCGGCTGGCAGGCCGACGAGTCGCTCAACGACGAGGCGCCCGACTACCTCGACTCGGTCAAGGCGGTCTTCGTCCACCACACCGCGGGGACCAACGACTACACCTGCTCCCAGTCCGCCGCGATCGTGCGCTCGCTGCACGCCTTCCACGTGAAGTCGAACGGCTGGAAGGACCTCGGTTACAACTTCATCGTCGACAAGTGCGGCACCGTCTTCGAGGGCCGCAAGGGCGGCGTGGACCGGCCGGTCATGGGCGCGCACACCTACGGCTTCAACCGGGACACCGCGGGCATCGCCGTGATCGGGATGTACACGGGCACCACGAAGGCCCCGGCGGCGGCGACCACGGCGGTCGCGCGGCTCGCCGCCTGGAAGCTCGGGCAGTACAAGGCCGACCCGGCGGGCACCGTCGCGCTGACGGCCGGCGCGACCCAGTCCAGCGGCACCGGGAAGTCGTACACGGCCGGCCAGAACTACACCTTCAGCCGTATCTCGGGCCACCGTGACGGCTTCAACACCGAGTGCCCCGGCGCCGCCCTCTACGGGCAGCTGGGATCGATCCGTTCCCTGGCGGCGGGCCCTCCGACCGGTCTCACGGTCTCCTCGATCACCGGCGGCTCCACCTCCGGCACCACCCACTACACCAAGTCTGCCGTCAAGGTCTCGTGGACCTCGACCACGCCCGCGGTCTTCCTGACGAAGTACGAACTCCTGGTGGACGGCAAGGTCGTCACCACCGGCACGGGCTCCACCACCTCGGGCAGCGCCACGCTCGCGGTCGGCACCCACAAGGTGCAGGTCCGGGCCACCCACCAGTCGGGCAGGACGGCGACCTCGGCGGCCGCCACGGTCGTCGCCGACCGGACGGCGCCGACGTTCTCCGCCAAGCCGTCCCTGGCGCTGCGCACCGGAACGGTCAACACGACTGCCGTACCGCTGACCCTGAAGTGGAAGGCGGCGGACGCGGTCGCGCTCAAGGAGGTGCGGCTCACCGCTCCGGTGGCCAAGACCTACGGTCCGACCGTGCTCAGCGCCTCGCACACCGCCAAGTCCGGTGCGGCCACGGCCTGGAACACCACGGCGTACGACCGGGCCGGGAACACCGCGACGGCCTCCGTCACCGGCACCCCGGTGATCCTCCAGGAGTCGTCGGCCAAGCGGACGGGCACCTGGACCACCAAGTCCTCCAGCAGCTACCTCGGCGGCAAGTCGTACAGCAGCTCGGCCAAGAACGCGACCATGACCTGGACGTTCACCGGCCGTTCCGCCGCCCTGGTGGTCTCGCGGGCCTCGACCTCCGGCCAGGTGTACGTCTACGTGGACGGGGTGAAGAAGGCGACCGTGGACCTGAAGTCGTCGACCACCAAGTACCGCGACGCGCTGTGGACCACCTCCTGGGCCACCAACGGCGCCCACACGGTGAAGCTCGTCGTGGTCGGCACCTCGGGCCGTCCCGCCATCACCACCGACGGCCTGGTGTACCTGAAGTAGCGACGCCCTGAAGGAGCACCGCCTGAAGGAGCGCCACACGGCACCGCGCCCGCCCCGGCCACCGGGGCGGGCGCGGTGCGTTCCGGCGGCGGACGCGCTCCACGGCCCTCCACCCTTCCGGACACGCGGACCTCCGCACACCCGGTGCCCCGTGGCTCCGTGTCCCGCATGCTGAAGGCGTGGCGTACCGCCGGGGTCCTCGCCGGACGTCCGTCCGCCGGCAGGCGGTGCCACTTGCCGTACGCGAAGGGACGGATACACCCGATGTCCGAGACACGCACCTGGCCGCACGAGGCGTCCCCGCAGGCCACCACCACGGCGGGCGCGGTGCGGGGGGTGCGGGAACGGGGGGTGTCGGTCTTCCGGGGCATCCCCTACGCGGCCCCGCCGGTCGGGGAGCGCCGGTTCCGGGCGCCGGAGCCGCCCGAGCCGTGGACGGGAGTGCGGGAGGCCGTCGCGTACGGCCCGACCGCCCCCAAGCACCCGTACGCCCCACCGCTGGACACCCTGCTGCCGGACCCCTCGGTGCCGGGCGACGGCTGGCTGAACCTGAACGTGTGGACCCCGGACACGGCCGCGTCCGGACTGCCGGTGCTGGTGTGGGTCCACGGCGGTTCGCTGCTGCACGGTTCCTCGGCGGTGCCCGTCTACGACGGCACGGCGTTCGCCCGCGACGGGATCGTCCTGGTGTCCGTCAACTACCGCCTGGGCATCGAGGGGTTCGGGGTCTTCCCCGACGCGCCCGCCAACCTCGGACTGCGGGACCAGCTCGCCGCGCTGGAGTGGGTGCGGGACAACATCGCCGCGTTCGGCGGCGATCCGGGGCGGGTGACCGTCGCCGGGGAGTCGGCGGGGGCGATCAGCGTCGGGGCCCTGCTGGCCTCCCCGGCGGCGGCCGGGCTGTTCCGGCGGGCGGTGCTGCAGAGCGGCGCGCCCGGCGCGGTCCCACCCGGGCGCGGTCGGCGCCTCACGGCGCTGATCGCCGATCGGCTGGGGGTGCCCGCCACCGCCGCCGCGCTGGCCGCCGTCGACCCCGGTGCGCTGCTGGCCGCCCAGGGCTCGGTGACGGCCGGGGGCAACCCGCTGACCGGCCGGAACGCCTTCCAGATCGTGGTGGACGGCGAGTTGCTGCCGCGCGATCCGGCGCGCGCCCTCGCAGACGGCGCGGCGGCCGGCATCGGTCTGCTGATGGGCACGACCAGTGAGGAGTACCGGCTCTGGTTCGTGCCGAGCGGGCTCGCCGAGCGGCTGAGCGGGCTGCAACTGCGCCTGGCGCTGCTGAAGTTCAAGGTCCCCCGCGCCACCGCCGCCGTCTACCGGGCCAACCGCCCCGGCGCCGCACCGGGCGAGCTGCTCGGGGCCGTCGCGACCGATCTGCTGCTGCGGGTTCCGCTCAACCGCCTCGCCGACGCCCGGCTGCGGGCCCCGTCGGCGACCACCCATGTCTACGAGTTCGGCTGGCCCTCCCCCGTGCGGCGGCTCGGCGCCTGCCACGCACTGGAGATCGGCTTCGTCTTCGACACCCTCGCCCACCCGGACGCGGTCGCGCTGACCGGGCCGGACGCCCCGCAGGAACTGGCGGACGCCATGCACACGGCGTGGGTGCGGTTCGCCGCCACCGGCGATCCCGGCTGGCCGGCCTGGGACGCGAGCCGCCCGGTGATGCTGTTCGGCCCGGACGCCCCGTCGGTGGTGAACGCCCCGCGCGACGACGAACTGCACGGCTGGGCCCCGTACCGCGCGGAGGGCCGACGGGCGGAGGACTGGCGCGCGGAGGGGTGACGCGCGCGGGCGCGGCGGCCGGTGTGCACGGCCGCCGCGCTCCCGGCGCGCGGGCCCCGGGGACGCTACCCCGAAGGTCAGTCCTTGTTCTGGACGGCCCAGAACTCCTCGAAGCTCAGCAGCCCGTCCTTGTTGCCGTCCTGGGCGTTGATGATCGCCTGGGCGACCGTCTCGGTGACGAACGGGTCACCGAGCTGCGCCATGGCGCTCTTGTACTCGGCCGCGGTGATGCGCCCGTCGCCGTCCAGGTCGAACCGCTCGAACGCCTTGCGCGCCGACTCGATGTCCGCCACTTTTCCGCCCCTTCGTAACGCTTGATTGACGGAGGTCAGATTAACTGGCCGCACCGGCCGCCTGTGCGGCGGCCGTTCGCCCACGACGATGACCGGAACCATCCCTCGCAGAGGCGGTACGAGCATGCCCGGCGCGGCACTGGCCCGGATGCCGGCGGCGGCCCGCCCGGCCGGTTTCCGGCCGCCTACCGGCCCGTGGCGTCGGAGGCTCTCCTCACGCAGGAATGAGACCCGCCGCAGCCGTGCCGAAGGAGTCGTTCCCCCGCTGTTCCCCCAGCATCACCGAGCCGAGAGTTCTGCGAATCATCCAAGAAAGCTCATACCTATACAGAGAATGCCAGGCCCGTGACGCGCTCAACCTTCGATTCGCCATCGATTCATACCGAATCGTTAAGGTATACCCCTTTTGCCGTCTTGGTTTTCCTTCGTCGTTCTGCCATAGTCGGACCCACGACCGCTATTGACCCGAGCCGGTCGTCACCATGCGGCCGTGGACACACCCCCCATTCCACGGCCCCCCAGGAAGCCCCCGCGGTGCCGTACGACGGCGAGCCGGGGGCTTCTGTGCATCCCGGAGGAGGGCAGCCCTCTCCGGCGGAGCGATCCGCACCGACGGGGCGGCCCTGCCCGGCGAGGGCTCCGGCGGGGCGGGCTCCGGCGGGGCGGGCTCCGGCGGGCGACGGGGCGGCTCAGCGGTCCGAGCGGTCCGCGATCCGCATTTCGAACCAGGTGATCTTGCCGCGCGGCAGCAGGTCCACGCCCCAGCGGTCGGAGAGCTTGTCCACCAGGAAGAGGCCCCGTCCACTGACGTCCATCTCCGCCACCGGCATCAGGCAGGGCAGACCGCGCGACGGGTCACGCACGCCGATGCGGATCATCCCCCGCCGGCGCTCCATCCGGAGACCGAAGTACTGGGCTCCGGTATGCCGCACGGCGTTGCCGACCAGCTCGGAGACGAGTAACACCGCGTACTCGGCGAGCTGGGGGGAGAGCCTCCACTGCCGCAGCACCACACAGGCGGCGACCCTCCGGGCAGTTGCGGCGGACTGCGGAAGCGAGGGGAGGCGAACTTCTCCCTCGGTCGGATTTCCGTACAACTCCAGTACTTCGAGGGCCTGTTCACCCTCCGCCGCCAACGTCCACCTCGCCGCGGGCGCACTGCTGCGCGGTCGCGGCTGCTCCACACCTTCCAGGCCCGCCATGCCCACCATCATGGACGGCGAACGCGCACCAGGGAGGCGCCTCTGCGGAATCCGCCCACCGGAATGGCTGATTCCAATCCACGGATCGGCATATGCCGAAGGCAGGATGCACGCCTTGACACCCCTTCCCACCTGCGGCGACGGGCACTACAGGGGTGGAATTCCCCCACGCGGAAAGGCCGGACCTCCGCTTCTCGGGAAGCCCGGCCAATGCGCTCGCACGGATGAAACCTCTCACGGCCGCATCCGCTTGACGGCCCGTCAGGGAAGGGTTGTCCACTCCGTCAGAGGAAGACCGCCTTGCCCGGCCCGTCCTCGACGAAGCTGCGCATCCCGCGCTCCCGGTCCTCGGTGGCGAAGAGTCCGGCGAACCAGGTGCGCTCGATCGCCAGCCCGGTGTCGATGTCGGTCTCCAGCCCCGTGTCCACCGCCTCCTTCGCGGCGCGCAGCGCGAGCGCGGGGCCGCGAGCCAGCCGGGAGGCCCAGGCGAGGGCCTGCGCGTACACCTCGTCGGCGGGCACCACCCGGTCCACCAGCCCGATCTCCAGTGCCTCCGCCGCCTTCACCTGACGGCCGGTGAAGATCAGGTCCTTGGCCTTCGAGGGACCGACGAGCCGGGACAGCCGCTGGGTGCCGCCGGCGCCCGGGATCAGCCCGAGCAGGATCTCCGGCTGGCCGAGCTTCGCGTTCTCGCCGGCGATCCGGAAGTCGGCGCACAGCGCCAGCTCGCACCCGCCGCCCAGCGCGTAGCCGGTGACGGCGGCCACGACGGGCTTCGGGATGCGCGCCACGGCGGTGAAGGAGTCCTGAAGCCCTTTCGAGCGCAGCACCATCGCCGCGTGGTCCATGGCGCGCATCTCCTTGATGTCGGCGCCGGCGGCGAACACCTTCTCGCCGCCGTAGAGGACCACGGCCCGCACGTCGTCGCGCCGGGTCGCCTCCTCGGCCAGCTCGCGCAGCCGGTCCTGGGTAGCGACGTCCAGGGCGTTCATCGGCGGCCGGTCCAGCCGGATCGTGCCGACGTTCTCGCTCACTTCGAGGGTTACGGTCATGCCACGCAGGTTAACCGCGGCTCACCGCAGGGACGCCGGTGCGCTCGGTCACACCCGGAGCCGGCGGTAGCCCCCACCGGCCGTCGGGCCTCCCCACGCCGGCCACGCAGGGGCCGGGCATCCGCACCTCAGCCGGCCGACCGCTCGGCGAGGAGCGCTTCGGTCGCCTCCCACAGCTCCGCCTGCGCCCGCGGGTCCCGGCCCGGTTCGGGGCACCGGAGCGGCCGGGCGTCGCGCACCGAGAGGTAGCGGCCGCTCATGCCGTCGAGCGCCGGATCGGTGGCCAACCGCACGATGATGCCCGCGCCTCTGCGGGGATCGCCGATCCCGAGGGTGTTCAGCACGCGACGCAAAACGTCGGAACCGGGCAGGTCACGACCCAGCCCGGTGGCGTTGAAGCCGGGATCGCAGCAGTTCACCGTGACCTTGTGCGGGTCCAGGCGCCGGGCGAGTTCCTGGGTCCACATGATGGTCATCAACTTGGTGCGCCCGTACAGGGGCATCGACTCCCGGCGGTTGTACGGATCGGTACGACGCAGGTCCTCGGCCGGTGCGATCGTCCTCGCCCGGCCGGAAGCCTCGGACGCGACGTTGACGATCCTCGCCGGCGCACACGAGCCGAGCTTCGCCGTCAGCGCGCGGGTCAGGACGAACGGGCCCAGGTAGTTCACGGCGGTCATCTCCGCGAGGCCCTCCGGCGTCACCCGCTGCGCGAAAGCGTGCAGCCCGGCGTTGTTGACCAGGACGTCCAGCCGCGCGTGACGCGCCGCGATCTCCTCCCCCACCCGGCGCGCCTCGGAGAGGAGGCCGAGGTCCGCGTGGAAGACCTCGACGGGTTCGTCGGTCACCGCCGCGAGGTCGGCGACGAGCGCTTCGGACTTGCTGCGGGAGCGGGCCACGGCACTCACGCGGTAGCCCCGGCGAGCCAGTTCGAGGACGGCGACGCGCCCCAGTCCGGAGGTGGCGCCGGTGACCACGGCAACAGGACGGTCCATCCCGAACTCCATTCATGAGGTACCTCACGAGTACGTTGTGGGACGATACCCGAACCATGAGCACGCGTGAACCGACGACTGCGGACAGCACCCCCGAGCAGGTCGGACTGGCCTTCCTCCATCTCGCCCACGGCCTGCGCGAACAGGTCGACCAGGACATGGCGGCGGCCGGTCTGTCCCTGTCCCGCACCAAGGTGCTCCAGGTCCTGGCGAGCCGCGGCGCGCTGCACCAGGCCGAACTGGCCGAGGCCCTCGACCGGGCTCCGCGCTCCGTCACGCAGATCGTGGAGAGCCTCGAACGCCTCGGCATGGTGGTCCGCCGCGACGACCCCCGGGACCGCCGTCGCAAGACGGTCTCGTTGACCGGCGCCGGACGCACGGCACTGGCCGCGGCGGAACGGGCGGGGGCGCACACGCTGCGCCGGCTCTTCGGTTCGCTCGGGCCGCGGCGGCTGGCGGACGCGGAAGCGCTGCTCGACCACCTGCACGGGGAACTCGCCCGCTGACGACACCCCGGCCGCCCGAGCCGGCAGGACCGGGCCCTTCGGGACCGGCCCCGGATCCGGCGGGGTTCTTCAGACGGCCAGTCGGGTTCCGCGCCGCCAGACGGCTCGGGTGTTGAGGCTGTCGGTGATGGTGGTGGTGGGATCGCCGCCGGCCAGGAGCAGGTCCGCGCGCAGACCCTCGGCGATACGACCCCGGTCGGAGAGACGGAAGCGCCGGGCGGTGGTGGCGGTGGCCGCGCGCAGCGCCGCCGCGGGCGTCAGGCCGGCTCGGACGAGGTTCTGCAGTTCCTGGTGGACGCTGGCGCCGTGGGCGAGACCGCCGAGGAACGGCAGGGGCTGCGACACGTCGGTGCCCACGAGCAGGTCCACCCCTGCGTCGGCGAGGGCCTCGACGCCGTCCAGGACGTCCTGGAACCCGCCCTGGGGATAGTGACCGAAGCAGGAGCGCAGGGTGGCGTCCCAGTCGGTGTCCAGGCGGCGGGCCACGCGAGGGTCGTCGGCCAGCTCGCTGCCGGTGACGCCCATCATGGAGGCGTTCAGCACGGTGCAAGGCACGACGAACGCCCCGGAATCCTTGATCATGGTGACGATCTCGTCGGTGGGCGGCTCGACGAACAGGTGGACCAAGCCGTCGATGCCGGCCTCGATCGCCATGCGGGCGGCGTCGATGGTGAGCACATGCGCGACGGTCAGCGCACCGTGCCGCTTCGCCGCGGCGACACCGGCGTTCAGGGTGTCCTGATCGAGCATGGGCAGACCCGGGTGCCCCTCGACGCTGCCGTCATCGATCATGAACTTGATGTAGTCCGAGCCGTGCGCGAGCAGCTGCGGTACGGAAGCCGCCGCGGCCTCGGGGCTGGTGGCGTCGGGGCGGTAGGGCGGCTCGCCCCGGTGCCCGCCGCCCCGCCCCCCGGCGGGCCCGCCGGGGTGGAAGTCCTTCGGGAACAGCTCGCTGGGGTGCCCGCCGGGCGGAGTCAGCGCGAACCCGGAGGACCGCACGTCGGCCACCGAATCGTCCTCGCTGATCGCTCCCCGCCGGTCGCGGGTGTTCACCCCCTGCATCTCCAGTTCGGTGGTGACGCCGAACTTCAGGGCCAGTGCGAGGGAGTCGCGGTCGGTGTGGACGTGCGCGTCGATCAGCCCCGGCAGCAGTGTGGCGCCGGAGCCGTCGACGACCTCGGCCCCCGCCGGGACCTCTCCTCCGACCTGAACGATCGTGCCCCCTCGGATCACGACGGTGGTGACGCCCAGCGGCTTCTCCCCGTCGAAGACCCGGGCGCCGGTGATGGCGGTAGTGCTCATGACTGTGCCTCGCTTCTGGTGGACCGGCCCTCACCGTATACCTTTAGTCATACACATGCGACTCGCATGTTGATTAACCGTGTCGTAGATTAGGGGTATGACCAGTCAAGGACGTCCTGCGCCCGCCGACGACCCGCTCCTCGACAGCGTGGGGCCGGCACTGTCCAGGCTCCGTCGGCGCGTCGGCGGCGGTCGCGGGGACCTGACCCGCAACATCGTCCTGAACGTGGTGGGCGACGCAGCGGGCCGGATCACGGTGGGGCGCGTTGCCGAGGAGATGGGCGTCGCCCAGCCCGTCGCCAGCCGCGCCACCGCCGCGTGCATCGCCGAGGGCCTGCTCCGTCGAGTCGCCTCGCAGCAGGACGGGCGCAGCAGCCTGCTCGAACTCACCGAGGCGGGAGAGGCCGCACGCCGGGAGTACGCGGCCGAACAGCGCCGCGCCTTCGAGGAGATCACCGCACACTGGGACGTCGCGGACCGTTTGCAGTTCGCACGTTTCCTCACCCGCTACGGCCGGGAGGCGAGCGCCTGGATCGCCCGCAAGGGGGCGGAAGACAGCCGGTCGGACGGCTGAACCGACGCCCCGTCGACGGCAGGCCGCGCACTTCGACCGCGTGAGCCGACCGCATGTGAAAGGGGCCGGGCGCACCGCCCGGCCCCGGCCGCCTCCCCCGCCACACCCACGAGCCGAAGGTGCGATGCGGAGTCGCGTCATCCCTCGGGGAGGGGCGACCGCACGCTCAGACGGTGGCCTCCGCGACCTTCACGGCCGCCACGAACGACGCGAACGCGGGAGCAGTGAAGTCCAGGACCGGGCCGGTGAGGTTCTTGGAGTCACGTACGGGGACGACGCCCCGCGCCTCGACGAGGTTCGTGGCCACCTCGACACAGTCGCCGCCGTTGTTGCTGTAGGAGGACTTGAACCACTGGGGGGACTCGGCCGTCACGGGGTGCCCTTTCGCAATTGGTTGATCAAGGCCACGGAGGCTGCCTGCGACAGCGATTCGGCCTGTAGCTGATGATAGGCGGTGAGCATGGGCAGCACGGAGGTCGCTTCCCGGTCGAGATGCCCCTGCGCCTGGGACTCCGCGTAACAGACCACTGAACGGTCCGACATGGTCAGCAGGTTGACCGGCAGGTCGAACGTCCGCCGCTCCCCTATGTCGTACGGAGCCACCTGGAGAAGCGTGTGGGGGAGTTCGGCGATCTCGGCCAGCCGGGCCAGCTGCCCCTCCATCACCGCCTCCCCACCGACCCGCCGCCGGATGCAGCTCTCGTCCATGGTCACGAACAGCATGGGAGGCCGGGGCCTGACCAACGCGGCCTGGCGTTCGGCAAGAAAGGCAACGCGTTCCTCAGCCTGTTGGGAAGTGATAGTCCCTCGTCGCACGGCACTGTCTGCCAACACCTGCGCGTACTCCGGCGTCTGCAACAAGCCCGGAATGATGCCCACGTTGTACAGCCGCAGCTCCACCGCCCGACCCTCGTAGGCGACATACTCCGGGAAGCCCTCCAGCAGAGAGCCGTTGCGCATCTCCCGCCACTCGCGCTCGAACGACTCGGTGGTCTCAGCGGTGCCGAAGGCGCGGTCGATCTCCCGCGAGAACGGGAGGCTTGGCGGTTTGCGACTAGTTTCCACGGCAGAAACGTGCTGGCTGGAATACGTCAGCTTCCCGGCCAACGCCTCCTGGCTCCAGCCTCGCTCCTCGCGAAACCGCCGGAAGCGGGCCCCGTATGCCGCTCGGGGGCTCGCTCCGGGGTTCAGTTCCTTGCGATTGACCATGTGCGGACCCGACCCTTCCTTCCGATTGCGCTAGTTGAAGGGGATCTGACTGTAGGTCAGTGTGAGGTCGCCCCGTAGCGAAACAGCTACAGAGAGGAGTCGGCTCCATGGACTGCACGTCTCTCCCGCCGCCCGTCGGAACGGTCGTGGTGGACACCGCCGGCCCGGTCGTCCGGGTCGGTGAGTTCCGTGGCAGGTCGGGCCCGTACTGGGCGTTGCGGCCGGTCGGCGGGGGCCGGGAGTGGGAGGCCGAGCCGGCGCTCGTACGCCTTGCCACCCCCGAGGAACGGATGCGCGCCGGAGTGGCGCGTGACAACGCGAGAAGCCGAGGTTCCCTCCTGTGAGTGACGTGAGTGGCATGGGTTGCATGGGTGGCATGAGCGACGTGAGCGGGACGGCGGCGGAACCGCCCGCCGGATGCCGGACCTGCGCGGCCGTCGACCGCGCCGAACGCGAGGCTACCGCCGCCCGCGATCACAGCCTCGCCACCGACTGGCGCGTCCGGCGCAGGCGTCACCAGGACGCCGACCACCGGGACCCCGTCCGCTCGAAGCCCCAATGTCCCGAGCCGGACCACCCCGCACCCTGACGGAGGTCCCGGGACGGGCGGGTGCCGGCCAGGTGCGTGAGGGAGGAACCCGAAACGCCCCGCCCGTGCCGCTCCCGGGTCGGGGGCGGTACGGGCGGGGCGTGCGGTCGCGGGTGGCGCCCTTGGCGGGAGCGCCTCAGGCGGTCCACTCCGACCAGGACATGTTCCAGCCGTTCAGACCGTTGTCCGGCTGGATCGTCTTGTCCTTGGAGTTCTTCACGATGACGACGTCACCGATGAGGGAGTTGTCGAACATCCAGGCCGCCGGGGTCGCGCCGTCGTAGCCGCCGCGCACGTCCCGCAGTCCCACGCAGCCGTGACTGGTGTTGGTGGTGCCGAAGATGCTGGAGGCGCCCCAGTAGTTGCCGTGGATGAAGGTGCCGGAGGTGGACAGCCGCATGGCGTGCGGAACGTCCTTGATGTCGTACTCGCCGCCGAAGCCGACGGTGTCGCCGTTCATCCGGGTCACCTTGAGCTTCTCGCTGATGACCATCTGCCCGTTGTACGTCGTCGTGGACGGGGCGCCGGCCGAGATCGGGATGTCCTTGATCTGCTTGCCGTCCCTGACGACCTTCATGCGGTGGGCGCTCGCGTCGACCGTGGAGACCTGGCTGCGGCCGATGGTGAAACTGAAGCTCTTGGCCTGCTTGCCGTAGACGCCGGGCCGTCCCTCGACGCCGTCGAGGTCGAGGCGGACGGTGACCTTGGTGCCGGCGGCCCAGTACTGCTCGGGGCGGAAGTCGAGCCGGTCGTTGCCGAACCAGTGGCCCGCGATCTCCACCGACGGTTCGGCGGTCACCGTGATGGCCTTCTCCACCGCCGCGGGGTCGGTGATGCCGCGGGTGAAGTTGATGGAGACCGGCATCCCCACGCCGACGGTCGAGCCGTCCTCGGGGGTGTAGTGGCCGATGAAGGTGTTCTGCGGGACGAGCGTCGAGAAGGTGGTGTCCTTCGCCGACTCGCGGCCCTCGGCGTCCGCGGCGACCGCGTGCACCGTGTACTTGGTCGCGGCGGCGAGGTGCCGCTCCGGCTCCCAGCTGGTGCCGTTCGTGGCCAGCGTGCCCTTGACCTCGTGGCCCTCCGCGTCGGCGACCTTGACCGTGGTCAGCTTGCCGCCGGTGGCGGTGACCTTCAGCGCGCCGCTGGTCTCCACCGAGTCCGCGCCGTCCTTCGGCAGGACCGTCACGACCGCCTCGGAGGCGGTGGTGTCCGCCGTCTTCTCCCCCGCGCGGCCCGCCTTGTCACCGCCCGGCGTACCGGCGTCGGCGCTGCCGCCGCACGCCGTGACCAGGAGCAGCAGTGCGCCCAGGACCAGGGTCAACAGCCCCGGCCCGCGCCGGCCCCGGCGGGCCCTGCCCGTTCCCGCCGGCGCTCCCGATATCGGCTGTCCGTTCATCGCGGTGTCTCCCCTTCGCACGGCTTGGCCCCACCCGGCCCCGCACTCCCCGCGCGCTGCACATGCGCGCCCAGCGACAGGGAACCACACGGAACGTCGGGAAAAGGACGCGCCCATGTCACCGTTCAGTCCCAACTTCTTGGTGTACATGTGCAGGTGGCAGGGGGTGGCGGGCGAGGGCCGGGAGGAGCGGAGGGCGGGGCGCGGGAGGGGTTCACGGACCCCTCCGACCTACACCGCCCTCCCGCCCGCCCCGCCCGGCGCCGTCCCTCTCCTCAGCGCAGCGCGGACGCCGCCTTCCAGGCCGGCCAGGGGAGGTTCCAGCCGCTGAGGCCGTTGTCCGGGGCGACCGTCTTGTCTTCGGAGTTGACCACTTCGACGACGTCGCCGATCAGGGTGCGGTCGAAGAACCAGCCGGCCGGGGTGTCGGCGCTGCCGCCCTTCACGTCCCGCAGCCCGACGCAGCCGTGGCTGGTGTTGATCGAGCCGAACGTGTCGGGCGGGGACCAGTAGTTGCCGTGCAGGAACGTGCCGGTCGTGGTGAGGCGGATGGCGTGCGGGACGTCCTTGATGTCGTACTCCCCGCCGAAGCCGACGGTGTCGCCGTTCATCCGCGTCACCTCGTGCAGCTCGCTGACCACCATCTTCCCGTTGTACGTCGTCGTGGACGGGGCGCCCGCGGAGATGGGGACGGTGCTCAGCAGTTCGCCGTCGCGCCGGACCTCCATGGTCTTCTCCTCCGCGTCGACCAGCGAGACCTGGGACCGTCCGACGGTGAAGCGGACCGTCTTGCGCTGGCTGCCGAACACGCCGGGGGCGCCTTCCACGTCCCGCAGTCCGATGTCCACGGTGACCTCGGTGCCGGGGTCCCAGTACTCCTGGGGGCGGAAGTCCAGCCGCTCCTTCCCGAACCAGTGGCCGACGACCTCGACGGCCGGGTCCGCGGTGACCCGGATCGCCCGTTGGACGGCCGCGCGGTCGGTGATCGGCCGGTTGAAGTCGAAGGAGACGATCATGCCGGTGCCCACGGTGGAGCGGTTCTCCGGCTTGAAGTACCCGATGAAGCGGTCGCCGGGGACGACCGTGGTGAACGTCGTGTGGCGGGCGGAGCGGTGTCCCGCCCCGTCCACCGCGACGGCGTCGACGCTGTACTTGGCGGCGAGCTTCAGCCGGGCGGCGGCGCCGGCGGGCCGCCAGGTGCGGCCGTCCCCGGAGACCCGGCCGGTCACCTCCTCCTGCTGCGCGTCCTCGATCCGGACCACCTTCACCCGTTCCAGTCGTCCGTCCGGGACGGTCACCTCCAGCGGGGCGTCCGCGCGGACGCCCTTCGCCCCGTCCCCGGGTACGACGCGGATCGCGTCCTGCGGTGCGCGCGGTTTCGCGTTGATGAGCGGTACACCGTCGGTGCATCCGGTCAGTACGGCCGGCAGGGTCAGCAGCCCCGCCCAGGTCAGCACGGCGGCCGAACAGGTCCGTGCTCTCTTCGCTACGTGGTTCACGCACCACCAACGAGGAGGGCCGGTCGGGGGAAACGTGAGTGCGGGCCCCCGGGTGGGCAGAACAGGGGGGAGGACTTCACCGGGGAGGCCACGGCCGGGACGCCGTGGGCGCTCCGCCGGTGCCTGTCCCATGAGCCGCGGGAGGCCGGGTATGTCGAGCGCAGCCGAGCAGGAGACGGTACGGGAGCCGGTGGAGGAACCGGGCGTCGCGGAGACGGGCACGGCCCTGCGGGGCGGTGCGGGCGTACGCCGGCACCGCGTCGGCGGGACCGCGGAACAGCGGGGCACCGCTCCGGGTGCGGGGACGGCGGCCGGGCACCACGGTGGGTCGCCGCCGCAGGTGTGGCCGGGGGCGTCGATGCCGCTGGGGGCCCGGTTCCGGGTCGGCCCGGACGGGGTGGCGGGCACCAATTTCGCGCTGTGGGCCGGCGGGGCGGAGGCCGTCGAACTGTGCCTGTTCGACGAGGAGGGCCGGGAGACCCGGTGCTCGCTGACCGAGCTGACCCACCAGATCTGGCACGGCTTCGTGCCCGGGGTGCGGCCCGGTCAGCGGTACGGCTACCGGGTGCACGGCCGGTGGGACCCGTGGACGGGCGCCCGCTGGAACGCGGCCAAGCTGCTGCTCGACCCGTATGCCCGTGCGGTCGACGGATCGTTCACCCTGCCGCCCGAGGTGTACGGCCACATGAGGGACTGGCCGCAGCAGGGCGTGGCCGACACCGTGCGCGACGAACGGGACTCGGCGCCGTTCGTGCCGAAGGGCGTCGTGGTGCACGACGACGACGACTGGGTGGACGACCGGCGGCCGAAGACGCCGTGGGCGGACTCGGTCATCTACGAGCTGCACGTCCGGGGGTTCACCCGGATGCACCCCGGCATCCCGCCGGAGCTGCGGGGCACGTACGCCGGGCTCGCGCACCCGGCGGCGATCGGACATCTGAAGCGGCTGGGGGTGACGGCGGTGGAACTGCTGCCGGTGCACCAGTTCGCCCACGAGGACCACCTGCTGCGGCGCGGGCTGCACAACTACTGGGGCTACAACTCCATCGGCTACTTCGCCCCGCACGCCGACTACTCCGCGAGCGGGACGGCCGGCCAGCAGGTCGGCGAGTTCAAGCGGATGGTGCGGGCGATGCACGACGCGGGGATCGAGGTGATCCTCGACGTCGTCTACAACCACACAGCGGAAGCCGGCGAGCTGGGGCCGACGCTGTCCCTGCGGGGCATCGACAACCGGGGCTACTACCGCCTCCAGGGCGACGCCCGCCGGTACGCGGACTACACCGGCTGCGGCAACACCCTGCACGTGGTGCAGCCGCACGTGCTGCGCCTGATCACCGACTCGCTGCGGTACTGGGTGACGGAGATGGGCGTCGACGGCTTCCGCTTCGACCTGGCGGCGGCGCTGGCCCGCTCGATGCACGACGTCGACATGCTGTCGCCGTTCCTCGCGGTGATCGCGCAGGACCCGGTGCTGCGCCGGGTGAAGCTGATCGCGGAGCCGTGGGACGTCGGCAACGGGGGCTATCAAGTGGGCGCGTTCCCGCCGCTGTGGACGGAGTGGAACGACCGCTACCGGGACGCGGTCCGGGACTTCTGGCGCGGCGCGCTGCCCGACGTGCGCGATCTCGGCTACCGGCTGTCCGGCTCCAGCGACCTGTACGCGTGGGGCGGGCGGCGGCCGTACGCCTCGGTCAACTTCATCACCGCGCACGACGGCTTCACCCTGCGGGACCTGGTCAGCTACGAGCACAAGCACAACGAGGCCAACGGCGAGGACAACCGCGACGGCACCTCCGACAACCGGGCCTGGAACTGCGGCGCGGAGGGCGAGAGCGACGATCCGGGGGTCAACGCGCTGCGGCGCCGGCAGTTGCGGAACCTGCTGAGCACACTGCTGCTGTCCACCGGGGTGCCGATGCTGGTGGCGGGCGACGAGATGGGGCGTACGCAGGGCGGCAACAACAACGCCTACTGCCAGGACAACGAGACGGGCTGGGTGGACTGGTCGCTGCTGGAGCAGCCGCAGTGGCGGGAGCTGACGGAACTGACCGCGCGGGTGCTGGCGCTGCGCCACGCCCACCCGGTGCTGCGCCGGGGGGCGTTCTTCTCCGGGCGGGCCCGGAGCGAGGACGGGCTGCGGGACCTGGCGTGGTTCACCGGGCGGGGCCGGGAGATGACGGAGGAGGACTGGTACGCGCCCGCGTCGACGGTCGCGCTGTTCCTGTCGGGCCGGGACATCCCGGGGCGGGACGCGCGGGGCGAGCAGGTGGTCGACGACAGCTTCCTCGCAGTGCTGCACGCGGGCCCGGAGGAGACGGCGTTCCTGCTGCCGGGCCCGCCCTGGGCGCGCCGCTACGCACTGCTGCTGGACACCGCGCGGGAGGACCAGCGGGAGGCGCCGGGCACGGAGTACCGCGCCGGGGAGGAGCTGATGGTCCCGGCGCGGTCGGTGCTGCTGCTGCGGGTGGTGGAGTAGGGCACGGGGTCCGCCCGGCGCACGGCACACGAGAGGGCTGTGCGCCGGTGCACGCCCCTGAGCTGCGGGGCCGTCCCGGAACGGCGGAAAAACCAGCTGAGCGATGTCAGTGGTGAACCTTAGGATCGCCCCTGATGCCCGAAGAACTTGCTGAGCCCACGGACCGGTCCGCCGTGCGCTCGTTGTGGCGATTGTGGCCCTCCGTCCGTCAGGTGCGCGCGCGTTGGCTCTCGGCGGCGGTCGTCGCCGTGGTCGCCTCCTGTCTCGGCCTGGTCATCCCGCTGGTGCTGAAGTGGATCGTGGACGGCCCGGTCGCCCGCCGCGACCCGGGCGGGGTGTGGCTGGGAGCCCTCTGGCTCCTGCTGCTCGGCGTCCTGGAGGCCGTGCTGTTCGGGCTCCGGCGGTGGCTGGTGGCCCGGCCGCTCGCGGGGGTGGAGGCGTCGCTGCGGGCCGCGCTGTACCGGCGGCTGCAACGGCTCCCGGTGGCGTTCCACGACCGCTGGCCGTCGGGGCAGTTGCTGTCGCGCGGCACCACGGACCTGATGCTGCTGCGGATGTTCCTGGCGTTCCCGCTGACCTTCCTGCTGGTCAACGCCTCCACGCTGGTGATCGGGTTCGTGATCCTCTTCGCGCAGGACTGGACGCTGGGGCTGGTGCTGCTGGCGCCGGCGGTGCCGCTGGTGGTGCTGAGCTCGGTGTTCGAGACGAAGTACGCGCTGGTCGCCCGTCGGGCCCAGGACCAGGTCGGCGACCTGACGACGGTGGTCGAGGAGAGCGTGCTCGGCATCCGGATCGTCAAGGGGTTCGGCCGCCACCGCAGCCAGGCGCTGGCGTTCCGGGAGCTGTCCCGGAAGCTGCGGGGCACCGAACTGGCCAAGGCGCGCCTGCTGGCGTGGATCTGGGCGCTGATCATGTCCGTCCCGGAGCTGGCGATCGGGGCGGCGCTGGTGCTCGGTACGGTCCAGGTGGCCGACGGGGACCTGTCGGCGGGGACGCTGGTGGCGTTCCTCTCGACGGCCCTGGCGCTGCGCTGGCCGGTGGAGTCGATCGGCTTCCTGCTCGCGATGAGCCAGGAGGCGGCGACCGCGACGGACCGGTACTTCGAGGTCATGGACGTGGCCGAGGAAGTGGAGTCGGCCCCCGCGCGGACCGCGTCGGCCGGGGCGGAGGGGCCCGCCGGGGGCATGCGGTTCGAGGACGTCTCCTTCCGCTACCCGGACGCGGCGCCCGGTTCCGTGCCGGTGCTCGGCGGGGTGGACCTGCATGTGCGGCCGGGCGAGACGATGGCGCTGGTCGGCGCCACCGGATCGGGCAAGACGACCCTGACCGCGCTGGTGCCGCGGCTGCACGAGATCACCGGCGGCCGGATCACCCTGGACGGCGAGGACATCGCCGCGATGGACCGCTCCCGGCTGCGCGAGCTGGTGTCGGTCGCCTTCGAGGAGCCGACGCTCTTCTCCGCGACCGTCGGCGAGAACGTGGCCATGGGCGCGTCCGGCGGCGCCGACGAGGAGGCGCTGCGGCGGGCCCTGGCGGTCGCGCAGGCCGACTTCGTCGACGCGCTGCCCGACGGCCTGCACACCGAGGTCGGCGAGCAGGGGCTGAGCCTGTCCGGCGGTCAGCGCCAACGGCTGGCGCTGGCCCGCGCGGTGGTGGGACGGCCCCGCTTCCTGGTGCTGGACGACCCGCTGTCGGCGCTGGACGTGCACACCGAGGCGCGGGTCGAGGCCGCCCTGCGACGGGTGCTGGAGGACACCACGGCGGTGATCGTGGCCCACCGCCCGTCGACCGTGATGCTGGCCGACCGGGTGGCGCTGCTGTCCGGCGGCCGGATCACCGCGGTCGGCACCCATCAGGAACTGCTGCGCGGGAGCCCGGAGTACGCCTGGCTGATGTCGGGCGCCGGACGCACCGCCGTCGAGGAAGGCGCGACCCCGTGACCAGTACCACCGGCACGACCAGCACCCCCGGCGCGCCGGGCACCGCCGCTCAGGACCCGCGGGTCCCCGGGGCTCCGGAGGCGGCGGGCGTCGCCGGCGGCACCGGGCCCCGCCCGGAGCCCGACGACTCCTTCGACCGGGACGACCTGCCCACCCCGCCCGGCGCCACCGGCCGGCTGCTGCGCTCCCTGCTGCGGCCGATGCGGCTGCGGGTGGTGTGCGCGGCGCTCCTGCTGCTGGTGCAGCAGGCCGCCACCCAGGGGGGCCCGCTGCTGGTGGCGTACGCCATCGACACCGCCGTGCCCGCCTTCCGCGACGCCGACCACGGGCCGCTGGTCGCGGTGGCCGTGGGGTACGCGCTGTGCGCGGCGGCGGGCGGGGCGTTCCAGTACGGCTTCGTACGGGCGGCCGCCCGGATCAACCAGGACGTGCTGCTCGACCTGCGCGGCCGGATCTTCCGGCACGCGCAGGCGCTCAGCGTCGACTTCCACGAGCGGTACACCTCCGGCCGGCTGATCTCCCGCTCCACCACGGACGTGGAGTCGCTGCGGGAGTTGCTGGGCGAAGGGCTCCAGGAACTGATCGGCGTCGTCCTGTCGTTCGTGTTCATCTCGGGGATGCTGCTCTGGCTGGACCTCGGCATCGGCGCGATCGCGGTGCTGTCGTTCGGGCCGCTCTACCTGCTGGTGCGGGTGTACCAGCGGCGGGCGGTGCGGGCGTACGCGGAGCGCTCCACGGCGATGGCGGCGGTCATCGTGAAGTTCGCGGAGACGATGAACGGCATCCGGCCGGTGCAGGCGTTCCGCCGGGAGCGGGCCAACGACGCCGAGTTCGCGGTGCTGAACCACCGCCACGAGCGGGCCAACGGCGACGCGCTGCTGGAGATGGCGCGGTACGTCGTCGGTTCCCGTCTGGTCGCCAACACCGCGGTCGCGGGCATGGTGCTCTGGGGCGCGTACCGGGTGGCGGACGGCACGCTGGCGCTCGGCGTGCTGGCGGCGGCGGTGCTGTACGTGCGGCGGCTGTACGACCCGATCGACCGGCTGGCGATGTTCCTCAACTCCTACCAGTCGGCCTCCGCCTCGCTGCAGAAGATCGCCGGTCTGCTGGCGCAGACGCCGACCGTCCCGGAACCGGCCGCTCCGAAGGAACTGCCGCCGACCGGGGGACGGGAGCGGGGCCGCGAGGTCGTCTTCGACGGGGTGAGCTTCGGCTACCGCACGGGGGGCGAGGTGCTGCCCCGCTTCGACCTGACGGTCCCGGCCGGCCAGACGGTCGCGGTCGTCGGTTCGACGGGCGCGGGCAAGTCGACCCTGGCGAAGCTGCTGGCCCGGTTCTACGACCCCTCGCAGGGGCGGGTGCTGCTGGACGGCGTGGACCTGCGGGACCTGGCGGTGCCGGAGCTGCGGCGCGGGGTGGTCATGGTGACGCAGGAGGCGTTCCTGTTCTCCGGGACGGTCGCGGAGAACATCGCGATCGGCCGCCCGGACGCCACCCCCGGCATGATCGAGCGTGCGGCGAAGGCGATCGGCGCGCACGACTTCATCACCGCGCTCCCGGAGGGGTACGACACCGACGTGCGCAAGCGCGGTGGCCGGATCTCCGCCGGTCAGCGGCAGTTGGTGGCGTTCGCCCGCGCCCTGCTGGCCGACCCGGCGGTGCTGATCCTGGACGAGGCGACCAGTTCGCTGGACGTCCCCGGCGAGCGGGCGGTGCAGCAGGCGATGGACACGGTGCTGCACGGCCGGACGGCGGTGGTCATCGCCCACCGGCTGTCCACGGTGGAGATCGCGGACCGGGTCCTGGTGATGGAGCACGGCCGCGTCGTGGAGGACGGCACCCCCGCCGAACTCATCGGCGCGGAGGGCCGGTTCGCCGGTCTGCACCAGGCGTGGAGGGAGAGCCTGGCCTGAGTGACGGCGCTGCGGGTTCCGCGACTCCGTGGACAGTTCCTCCCCTGTTTCCGAGAGTTCTGCCTCGCCCGTCGCCCGCTCCATCGCCCTGTTCGTCGTCGCCGCGCTGTTCGGGATCGGGGCGGCCACTGAGCCGGCCGTCCCGGAATCAGGTCAGTGCCTGGGCGGCGTACACCGCGCCGAGGGCGGCGGCGAGGGTACCGAGCAGGAGCCGCAGCGTGGTTTCGGGCAGGTGCGGTTGGAGACGTGCGCCGAGGTAGCCGCCGATCAGCCCGCCGACGCCGCAGGCCACGCCCAGCCACCAGTCGGGGGAGACGGGCCCGGGGCTCGCCAGGGCCAGCAGCGCGTACGCGGCGGCCCCGGCACAGGAGGTGGTGAAGGTCGCGGCGAGGGTGGCCGGTGCGATACGGGCCATGGGCATGCCGCGCGCGGCAAGGACGGGCCCGAGCAGGGAACCGCCGCCGATCCCGTAGATTCCGCCGACCACCCCGACCGTCAGGGCGAGAGCCGCGAGAGCGCACGCCGACGGCTCGTCCGCGTCCTGCCGACGCCGGGCCGGGCACAGGGTGCGCAGGCACAGCCAGGCACCGAGCGGCAGCAGAAAGGCGGCGACCAGGACGCGAAAGACGCCGGGGCCGGGGAGGGCGAAGACGCGGACGGCGGCGCCTGCGACGACGCCGGGCAGTGTCCACGCGACGAGGCACCGGGCCAGTCCGCCGCGCAGAGCGCCATCGCGGCGGTAGCGCCAGAGTGCGCCTGGCCCGGCCACCACATTGAACAGCAGGTTCGTCGGCGTGACCGCGGGGCTCGGCACACCCAGCACGCTGAGCTGCACCGGCAGAAGGAAGACCGCCCCGGACACACCGACCGGAACGGTCACCGTCGAGATCAGCAGACCGGCCGCGAACCCGGCCCAGATCGTCCACTCCACCGCTGCCCCCACCGCTCCGTGATCGCCCCGGTCAGTTCAGTATCGACGGAACGAGTGACGTGATCGGGATTCGGCAACGAGATGTTCACGAGCAGCAGGAGCAGCCCGGCCGGCAGCCGCACACCTCTGCTCCGGCCACGGCAGTTCCGACGACGCCGGCGCGACATGTCCGTGATCGCCATCCCACCAACTGCACAAGCAGGGCGTCGCGCCGTCCCCGGCGGCCTGTCGCGAGGGGGCTCGGGCCGGACGCGTCCAGCGGCGAACGGGTGTCCGCCCGTGGCTGGTTATGGGCCACCGGGGGTGAGCGTCTCAGCCACCGGAATGCGGCGGGGCCGCCACGCGGCGTTCACACGGGCCGGGCCGGGTCCGCCCGCGGCGTTCTCGGTGAACAGGCGCGGAAAGGGCTTCCTGGTGTCGTACGGCGCAAGATCGCCGAAACGTCCGCTTAACGAACACGGCCGTTCCGACACCGGACGACTTCCGGCCATTCTATTGACGCGGTCCTGACAGGCCAGGTCCACGGCTGGCACTCTTCGGTCGTTCCACGCACCGCTGCTCCGTCCTCCGGTCTCCCCAGGACCGGTGGTACCCCCCTCGCAGAAGGAGTCCGCGTGAGATCCACGCACAGCCGTCGTGCCACCGCGACCGGCGCTCTGATAGCCGCAGCCGCTCTCGTCGCCGTAGGCGTCACCTCCGGTTCGGCGACCGCCACCCCGGTCGGCGCACCCGCCGCCGCCCCGGCCCTCGGCAAGGCCGACCCCGGCGCGCTGCCGGCCCCGCTCTCCCCCGCACAGCGCACCGCGCTGATCAAGAAGGCCGACGCCGCCAAGGCGGCCACCGCCGCCGAACTCGGCCTGGGAGCCAAGGAGAAGCTGGTCGTCCGGGACGTGGTCCAGGACGTCGACGGCACCACCCACACCCGCTACGAGCGCACCCTCGACGGGCTGCCCGTGCTCGGCGGGGACCTCGTCGTCTCCGCCAAGGCCGGTGCCACCGAGAGCGTCTCGAAGGCGTCCAGGGCCACCACCGCCCAGCTGAAGGCCGTCGACCTGGCGGCCGACGTGGCCCCCGCCGTCGCGGAGAAGCAGGCGCTCGGCCTCGCCAAGGCCGAGGGTTCCAAGGCCACCGCGGCGAGCGACGCGCCCCGCAAGGTGGTCTGGCTGGCCGACGGCACGCCGAAGCTGGCGTACGAGACCGTGGTCGGCGGACTCCAGCACGACGGCACCCCGAACGAGCTGCACGTCGTCACCGACGCCGCCTCGGGCGCCAAGCTCTTCGAGTGGCAGGGCGTGGAGAACGGCACCGGCAACACCCAGTACAGCGGCACCGTCACCCTCGGCACGTCCGGCTCGGCCGGCGCGTACACGCTGACGGACACCACCCGCGGCAGCCACAAGACGTACAACCTGAACCGCGGAACCTCGGGTACCGGGACGCTCTTCTCGGGCGCCGACGACGTCTGGGGCAACGGCGTCGGTACCAACGTCGAGACCGCCGGCGCGGACGCGCACTACGGCGCGGCCGAGACGTGGGACTACTACAAGAACGTGCACGGCCGCACCGGCATCAAGGGCAACGGCGTCGCCGCCTACTCCCGTGTCCACTACGGCAACAACTACGTCAACGCGTTCTGGCAGGACAGCTGCTTCTGCATGACGTACGGCGACGGCTCGGGCAACGCCGCCCCGCTGACCTCGCTGGACGTCGCCGCCCACGAGATGACGCACGGCGTCACCGCCGCGACGGCCGGCCTGGTCTACAGCGGTGAGTCCGGCGGCCTCAACGAGGCGACCAGCGACATCTTCGCGGCGGGCGTGGAGTTCTACTCCAACACCGCCGCCGACCCGGGCGACTACCTCGTCGGCGAGAAGATCAACATCAACGGCGACGGCACCCCGCTGCGTTACATGGACAAGCCGAGCAAGGACGGCGGCTCGTACGACTCGTGGTACTCGGGCATCGGCAGCGCCGACGTCCACTACTCCTCGGGTCCGGCGAACCACTTCTTCTACCTGCTCTCCGAGGGCAGCGGCGCGAAGACCGTCAACGGCGTCTCCTACAACTCGCCGACCTCCGACGGCCTCCCGGTGACCGGCATCGGCCGGGACAAGGCGCTGCAGATCTGGTTCAAGGCGCTCACCACCAAGTTCACCACCACGACGAACTATGCCGCCGCCCGCACCGGCACCCTCGCCGTCGCCAGTGAGCTGTACGGGGCGACGAGCGCCGAGTACACCGCCGTGCAGAACGCCTGGGCCGGCATCAACGTCGGCACCCGCGGCGGCACGACGCCCCCCACCGGCACGGTGTTCACCAACAGCACCGTGGTCGCCATCCCGGACAACGGCGCCGCGGTCACCAGTTCGCTGGCGGTCACCGGCATCACCGGCAACGCCCCCAGCACCCTCCAGGTCGGCGTGAACATCACCCACACCTACCGCGGTGACCTGGTCGTCGACCTGGTCGCCCCGGACGGAACCGCCTACCGGCTGAAGAACTCCTCGTCGAGCGACTCGGCGGACAACGTGGTGGCGACCTACACGGTCAACGCCTCGTCCGAGGTGGCCAACGGCACCTGGAAGCTGAAGGTCCAGGACATCGCTGCGGCGGACACCGGCAAGATCAACAGTTTCAAGCTCACCTTCTGAGCCGTCCGGGGACCTGACGGACCCGGAACCCCGCTTCACGCGGCGGCGGCCCGGCCGGAGCATCCGCTCCGGCCGGGCCGCCGCACGTGGTGCGCGGACGCGGGTCAGCGCAGCAGAACGCCCTCCGCCCCGTCCCGGTCACCGTCGCGGCCGCCGACCGATCCGTCCGGCAGCGCCACCAGGCCGAGTTCGGCGCCCGAGGCCAGCAGCGGGTGGGCGGGCAGCACCCGGACGGTGTAGCCGTACGGCCCGGTGCGGTCCAGGGCCAGCGGGCCCTCGTACAGCATCCGGTCCTCCAGGTCCTGGCCGCCGGCGGGCTTCAGCGGCAGCGCCTGCGCGTCCAGCAGCGCGTCGCCGGAGTCCACCCGGCCCGCGACCACCTGGACCTCCACGTCCTCCGGTTCGAGGCCGCCGAGGTCGACCCGCACCCGCAGGGCCAGCGAGGAGCCCAGCTCCGCGGAGCCGTTGTCGGCAGTGTCGGTGACCGTCTCCACGTGGTCGACCGCCACCCGCGGCCAGGCCTGGCGGACCTTCGCCTTCCACGCCGCCAGCTCGCGCGCGGTCCGCGGGTCCAGCGCCCGCCGGGCCTGCGCGGCGGGGGCGTACAGCCGCTCCACGTACTCGCGGACCATGCGTCCCGCGAGCACCTTCGGACCCAGCGTCACCAGGGTGCGCCGGACCATCTCGATCCACCGCTCGGGCAGCCCCTCCTCGCCCCGGTCGTAGAAGCGGGGGGCGACCCGGTCCTCGATCAGCGCGTAGAGGGCGTTGGCCTCCAGTTCGTCGCGCCGCTCCTCGTCGACGGCCGAGCCGTCGGCGGTCGGGATGGCCCAGCCGAAGTCCTGCTCGAACCACTCGTCCCACCAGCCGTCGCGCACCGACAGGTTGAGGCAGCCGTTGAGCGCGGCCTTCATACCGCTGGTGCCGCACGCCTCCAGCGGGCGCAGCGGGTTGTTGAGCCAGACGTCGCAGCCCGGGTAGAGCTTCTGCGCCATCGCCATGCCGTAGTCGGGCAGGAAGACGATGCGGTGGCGCACCTTGGCCTCGTCGGCGAACCGGACCAGCTCCTGCACCAGCCGCTTCCCGCCGTCGTCGGCGGGGTGCGCCTTTCCGGCGACGACGATCTGGATGGGCCGCTCCGGGTGGAGCAGCAGCCGGGTCAGCCGGTCGCGGTCGCGCAGCATCAGGGTGAGCCGCTTGTACGACGGCACCCGGCGGGCGAAGCCGATCGTCAGCACGTCCGGGTCGAGGACCCCGTCGATCCAGCCCAGTTCGGCCGTCCCGGCGCCGCGCCGCCGCCAGGAGGCGTAGAGCCGCTTGCGGACCTCGGTGACGAGCTGTTCGCGCAGCGCCCGGCGGGTGTCCCAGATCTCCCGGTCGGGCAGGGAGGTGACCGCGTCCCAGCGGCGGAGGGTGCCGGTGCGGGACGGGTCGCCGGAGGCGGCCACCTCGCCGCCGGTCAGCGCGTCCTGGGCCCGGTCGCCGCCGACCAGCCGGGAGCCGAGGGCGATCACCTCGGGAGCGACCCAGGTCGGGGCGTGCACCCCGTTGGTCACCGAGGTGATCGGGACCTCCGCCGGGTCGAAGCCCGGCCAGAGGCCGGAGAACATCTCCCGGCTGACCGCCCCGTGCAGGGTGGAGACGCCGTTGGCGCGCTGGGCGAGCCGCAGGCCCATGACCGCCATGTTGAAGAGGTCGGGCGAGCCGCCGGTGGCGGTCTCGTCGCCGAGCTGGAGGATGCGGTCGACCGGGACGCCGGCGAGTTCGCCGTCGTCGCCGAAGTGCCGGGCGACCAGCTGGCGGTCGAAGCGGTCTATGCCGGCGGGCACCGGGGTGTGGGTGGTGAAGACGGCTCCGGCCCGCACCGACTCCAGGGCGGAGTCGAAGTCGAGGCCCTCGCCGGCCAGCTCGCGGATGCGTTCCAGGCCGAGGAAGCCGGCGTGGCCCTCGTTGGTGTGGAAGACCTCGGGCGCGGGGGCGCCGGTCAGCCGGCAGTAGGCGCGCACCGCGCGCACCCCGCCGATGCCGAGCAGCATCTCCTGGAGCAGGCGGTGGTCGCTGCCGCCGCCGTAGAGCCGGTCGGTGACGTCGCGTTCGCCGGGGGCGTTCTCCTCGACGTCGGAGTCGAGCAGCAGCAGTGGCACCCGGCCGACGTGCGCCTGCCACACGCAGGCGTACAGCGAGCGGCCGCCGGGCAGCGCCAGCACCACCCGGGCGGGGGTGCCGTCGGGCTCCCGCAGCAGGGTGAGCGGGAGCTCGTTGGGGTCGAGCACCGGGTAGTGCTCCTGCTGCCACCCGTCGCGGGAGAGCGACTGGCGGAAGTAGCCGTGGCGGTAGAGCAGACCGACGCCGACGAGCGGGACGCCGAGGTCACTGGCGGCCTTGAGGTGGTCCCCGGCCAGGATGCCGAGGCCGCCGGAGTACTGCGGCAGCGCGGCGGTGACGCCGAACTCGGGCGAGAAGTAGGCGACGGCGGCGGGGAGTTCCGCGCCCTGGGCGAGCCGGTTCTGGTACCAGCGGGGTCCGGTGAGGTACTCGGCCAGGGAGTCGGCGGCCTCGGAGAGCCGGCCGAGGAACTCCTCGTCGCGCGACAGCTCGGCGAGCCGGGAGGCGGAGACCGCGCCGAGCAGGCGGACCGGATCGGCGTCGGCGGGCCGCCAGCCCTCCGGGTC
This sequence comes from uncultured Streptomyces sp., assembly GCF_947488945.1. Taxonomy (GTDB): domain Bacteria; phylum Actinomycetota; class Actinomycetes; order Streptomycetales; family Streptomycetaceae; genus Streptomyces. The sequence continues at coordinate 469,001 of NZ_CANLBS010000002.1, read as the reverse complement.
GACGGACCGGAAGAGTTCGCGGGTCTCGGGGTGCCAGGACCAGCGCAGGTTGCGGGCGAGGTCGTGCAGGGGTCGGAGGGAGTCCGGGAGGACGGGACGCACGGTGAATCGACGAATGGCCTTCACGTATTCCACCTTTACAGGGGACGTCCGGATCCGAGGGGACGCACCACGGTGTGCGTCGCGCAGTCACCCTCGACGGTAGCGGTGGGCCCGCCCGGCAACCACGGCGCGCGGACGGTCCACGTTCCGCCGTACGCGTGCCCGCACACGCCGGTCGTACGCCGGTGCCCCATGCGCCCCACCGGCCGCCGGGTGCTCGGGCGTACCCGGAGCCCCGACCGATATGGCTGATTCACACCCCCTGGGCGCTCTTGTGGGGCCCCGGCGTGCCGGGAGAGGCTTCGGTGGGCGGCGGCACCGGGAGGTGCGGGCCGCCGCAGGGCGGGTACCCGGTGCACGTACGGCGCCGCAGGCCCACCCCGTCCACGGGAGGGGCGCGCGACGCGCCCCGACTACGACCCAGTAGTTAACACGACGGCGGGTTGGCCGGCCGAAGACGGTGGGAAGGCTACCCGCGAACGCAGCCCGACCAGGGCGTCCGCGCACGTCCTGTCGTGCCGCCCGGATCACGCACGGACCCCCGCGCGCCCATCCATTCGAGTGCCATTCGAGTGAACGCGGACAGGAGCGGCCATGCCCACAGCCCGTCAGCAGAGTGCTGAGCAGCTACAAAGGACTGATCCCCATCCCCGCGGCACGGGCGGACGGTCCAGCGCACCCGTGCCGTTCTCCCCGCACGCCCCGCTCCAGCCACCAGGTGATTCCATGATCGGTCGTATTCCCGTCCTGGACGTCCGTCCTCTCGTCGACTGCGGCCGCAGGCCGGCCAAGGCGGTCGTCGGTGAGACGTTCCAGGTCACCGCAACGGTCTTCCGCGAAGGCCATGACGCGGTGGCGGCCAACGCCGTGCTGCGCGACCCGTCGGGGCGGCGCGGTCCGTTCACCCCGATGCGGGAGCTGGCGCCGGGCACGGACCGCTGGGGCGCCGAGCTCACCCCGGACGCCGAGGGCCGGTGGACGTACACGGTGGAGGCGTGGAGCGATCCGCTGTCCACCTGGCGGCACACGGCCGGGATCAAGGTCCCGGCGGGGATCGACACCGAGCTGGTCATGGCCGAGGGCGCGGAGCTGTACGAGCGCGCGGCCAAGGGCGTGCCGAAGAAGGACGGCAGGGAGACGGTCCTCTCGGTGGCGGACGCGCTGCGCGACGGGTCCCGCCCGGCTGCGGCCCGGCTCGCGGCGGCGCTGGCCCCGGCGGTGACCGAGGTGCTGGGGCGCCACCCGCTGCGCGACCTGGTGACGGCGTCCAAGCCGCTGGCCCTGAACGTGGAGCGCCGTCGGGCGCTGTACGGCTCCTGGTACGAGCTGTTCCCCCGCTCCGAGGGGGCGCGGACCGAGCCGGTGGGCCCGGCCCCCGCGAGGAAGGGCAAGGGCGGCGCCCGCGCCGCGCAGCGGACCCGGCTGGTCAGCGGCACTTTCCGGACCGCCGCGGAGCGGTTGCCCGCGGTCGCCGCGATGGGCTTCGACGTGGTCTACCTGCCGCCGGTGCACCCGATCGGGACCAGCCACCGCAAGGGCCCGAACAACACGCTGACCGCGGGCGAGCACGACCCCGGCGTGCCGTGGGCGATCGGCTCGGCGGACGGCGGGCACGACGCGATCCACCCGGAGCTGGGCACGCTGGAGGACTTCGACCACTTCGTGGAGACGGCCCGCACCCTGCGGATGGAGATCGCGATGGACTTCGCGCTCCAGTGTTCGCCGGACCACCCGTGGGTGAAGGAGCATCCGGAGTGGTTCCACCATCGCCCGGACGGCTCGATCGCGTACGCGGAGAACCCGCCGAAGAAGTACCAGGACATCTATCCGATCGCCTTCGACCAGGACATGCCGGGCCTGGTCGCCGAGACGGTGCGCGTGCTGCGGTTCTGGATGGACCGGGGGGTGCGGATCTTCCGGGTGGACAACCCGCACACCAAGCCGGTGGTGTTCTGGGAGAAGGTGATCTCCCAGATCAACAAGGCGGACCCGGACGTGATCTTCCTGGCGGAGGCGTTCACCCGGCCCGCGATGATGCACACGCTGGCCAAGGCGGGCTTCCAGCAGTCGTACACCTACTTCACCTGGCGGAACTCGAAGCAGGAGATCGCCGAGTACGTCACCGAACTCTCGGGGGACGCGGCCTCGTACATGCGGCCCAACTTCTTCGTGAACACCCCCGACATCCTGCCCGGTTACCTCCAGGACGGCGGCAGGCCCGCCTTCGAGGCACGGGCCGTGCTGGCCGCGACGCTGTCCCCGTCGTGGGGCGTGTACGCGGGATTCGAGCTGTGCGAGAACACCCCGGTGCGCCCCGGGAGCGAGGAGTACCTGAACTCGGAGAAGTACGAACTCAGGCCCAGGGACTGGGAGTCCGCCGAGCGTGAGGGGCGCACCATCGCCCCGCTGATCACCGCGTTGAACCGTGTCAGGCGGCGTCATCCGGCTCTTCAGCAGCTGCGCGACGTGCACTTCCACTCCGTCGACAACGACGCGCTGATCGTCTACAGCAAGCGCTCCGGATCGAACATCGTTCTGGTGGTCGTCAACCTCGACCCGCACCACACCCAGGAGGCCACGGTCTCGTTGGACATGCCGCAACTCTGCCTCGAATGGCACGAGACCGTGCCGGTGCGCGACGAGCTCACCGGCGACACCTATCACTGGGGCAGGAACTTCTATGTGCGCCTCGAGCCGGGCATCACGCCTGCGCACATCGTGGTCCTGCGACCGTCCCCGCCGACCGGAGGGTCACCCACACCATGATCGTGAATGAGCCTGTTCCCGACACCTTCGAAGACACCCCCGCCAAGGACCGCGATCCCGACTGGTTCAAGCGCGCCGTCTTCTACGAGGTACTCGTCCGGTCCTTCCAGGACTCCAACGGCGACGGCATCGGCGACCTCAAGGGCCTGACCGCCAAACTGGACTATCTCCAGTGGCTGGGCATCGACTGCCTCTGGCTGCCGCCGTTCTTCAAGTCGCCGCTGCGCGACGGCGGTTACGACGTCTCCGACTACACCGCCGTACTGCCGGAGTTCGGCGACCTCGCCGACTTCGTGGAGTTCGTGGACGCCGCGCACCAACGCGGCATGCGCGTCATCATCGACTTCGTCATGAACCACACGAGCGACCAGCACGAGTGGTTCCAGCAGTCCCGCACCGACCCGGACGGGCCGTACGGCGACTACTACGTCTGGGCCGACGACGACAAGCAGTTCCCGGACGCGCGCATCATCTTCGTCGACACGGAGACGTCCAACTGGACCTTCGACCCAGTGCGCAAGCAGTACTACTGGCACCGGTTCTTCTCCCACCAGCCGGATCTCAACTACGAGAACCCGGCGGTGCAGGAGGAGATCATCTCGGCGCTGCGCTTCTGGCTGGACCTCGGCATCGACGGGTTCCGCGTCGACGCCGTGCCCTACCTCTACCAGCGCGAGGGCACCAACTGCGAGAACCTCCCCGAGACCCACGGCTTCCTCAAGCGGGTCCGCAAGGAGATCGACGCCAACTACCCGGACACGGTGCTGCTCGCCGAGGCGAACCAGTGGCCGGAGGACGTCGTCGACTACTTCGGCGACTACCGGGCCGGCGGCGACGAGTGCCACATGGCGTTCCACTTCCCCGTCATGCCGCGCATCTTCATGGCGGTGCGCCGGGAGAGCCGCTACCCGGTCTCCGAGATCCTGGCGAAGACGCCGGCGATCCCGAAGAACTGCCAGTGGGGCATCTTCCTGCGCAACCACGACGAGCTGACGCTCGAAATGGTGACGGACGAAGAGCGCGACTACATGTACGCGGAGTACGCCAAGGATCCCCGGATGCGCGCCAACATCGGCATCCGGCGGCGCCTCGCGCCGCTGCTGGACAACGACCGCAACCAGATCGAGCTGTTCACCGCTCTGCTGCTGTCGCTGCCCGGCTCCCCGATCCTCTACTACGGGGACGAGATCGGGATGGGCGACAACATCTGGCTCGGCGACCGCGACGCGGTCCGCACCCCGATGCAGTGGACCCCGGACCGCAACGCCGGCTTCTCCTCCAGCGATCCGGGCCGGCTCTTCCTGCCCACGATCATGGACCCGGTCTACGGCTACCAGGTCGCCAACGTCGAGGCGTCGATGGCGTCCCCGTCGTCGCTGCTGCAGTGGACCCGGCGGATGATCGAGATCCGCAAGCAGAACCCGGCGTTCGGGCTCGGCGAGTACACCGAGCTGCCGTCCTCGAACCCGGCGGTGCTGGCGTTCACCCGCGAGTACAAGGACGACCTCGTGCTGTGCGTCCACAACTTCTCGCGGTTCGCGCAGCCGACCGAGCTGGATCTGCGGGCGTTCAACGGGCGGCACCCGGTGGAACTGATCGGCGGGGTGCGCTTCCCGGCCATCGGCCAGTGGCCCTACCTGCTGACTCTCGCCGGGCACGGCTTCTACTGGTTCCGGCTCCGCAAGGAGCCCCCGGCCGCGTGAGCCCCGTCCGGCCCCGCGGGGCCGGACAACGACCCGTGCGGGGCGGTTTCCTCCGTCCCGCACGGGGCACTCTGTCCCACATCGAGCACGACCCGATCCGCGCACACCGAGCACGACCGGCGCCGCCGGGCCCCATCGGGCGGCGACCGGCCCCGCACAGCACGACCGGTACGCGCACGCCGAGCACTTCCGTACCGCGCACACCGAGTGTCGGGACCAGCGTCGGACCCTGAAACTCGTCGAACCGAGTCCGTACGGACCATCCTCACCCGACACGTCCCGCACAGCCGGACAGCCATTGCCGCAATCCGGGACACTCTTCGCATCCTGTGTGGTGCCCGGGGAAAGGACGCGATGCCATGTCGGAGGCTGCATCCAGTCACGTCGCCCTGGCGAAGAACACAGCGAAACGGGCGCAACATCCCGCCCGGCCACGCCCTGCCGAGGGGGTCGCGGGGGCCGCGCTGCTGCCGTCCCTCGCCCCGCTGCTGCACGACTGGCTTCCGCGCCAGCGCTGGTTCGCGGGCAAGGGGCACGCGGTCGCCGGGTTCACCCTGGTCTCGGCCACCGAGATACTGCCCGTCGATCCCGCGTCCGCGGGTCCGGGCCTGCTCCACCTGCTCCTGCGGGTGCACCAGCCGGGCCTGCCCTCCCGCCCCGCCGGCGACTGCTACCAACTGCTGCTGGGGGTGCGCACGGCACTGCCGCCGAGCCTGTCCCCCGCCCTGATCGGCCGGGTCGCGGACGGCCCGCTGGCGGGACGCACCGTGTACGAGGGGCTGCACGACCCGCGGGTCGCCGGCCTTCTGCTGGAGCGTTTCCGCACCCCTGGCGCCCTCGGCGCGCTGCGCTTCGAACGCGCCGAGACGATCCCGGCCGGCCTGACCCCCCGGCTGCTCGACGCCGAGCAGTCCAACTCCTCGCTGGTCTACGAGGACGCGTACATCCTGAAGATCTTCCGGCGCGTCTTCCCCGGCACCAACCCGGACCTGGAACTGCCGCTCGCCCTGGTCAGCGAGGGCTGCGGCCGGGTGCCCGCGCCGGTGGCCTGGTTCGAGGCGACCACGCCGGAACAGCGCACCCTGGGGGTGCTCCAGCCGTTCCTGCGCGGCGCCGAGGACGGCTGGCAGCTCGCGCTCGCCGCGCTGGCCGAGGGGCGCGACTTCGTCCCCGAGGCGCGCGCCCTGGGCCGGGCCACCGCCGAGGTCCACACCGCACTCGCCGCCGCCCTGCCCGGCCCGGCCCTGCGCCGGGACGCGACGGAGCAACTGGTCGCGGGGATGACCGAGCGCCTGGAGGCGACCGCCCGCGCGGTGCCCGCCCTCGTCCCCTACGTCCCCGGGCTGCGCACCGCCTTCGACTCGGTGGCGGAACTCGGCCACCAGGGGCGCACCTGGGCCACCCAGCGGGTCCACGGCGACCTGCACCTGGGCCAGTCGCTGCGCGCGGCGGACGGCTTCTGGTCGCTGATCGACTTCGAGGGCGAGCCCGCCCGGCCGCTCGCCGACCGCCGCAGCCCGCAGCCGCCGGTGCGCGACGTCGCCGGAATGCTCCGTTCCTTCGACTACGCCGCCCGCTCGCACCGCCCGTGGAACGACGCCTGGGCCGAGCGCTGCCGGGCCGCGTACTGCGAGGGGTACGCGGAGGTCTCCGGCTCCGACCCGCGCAGCGAGCCCGAACTGCTGCGCGCGCACGAGACGGACAAGGCGGTCTACGAGGTGCTCTACGAGGCCCGGCACCGGCCCGACTGGCTGCCGGTGCCGATGGCCGCGGTCAAACGGCTGGCCTCCACCCCCTGAGCCGTCGGCCGCACGGCCCGCCGGTCCGCCCCCGCGACCGCCGGACCGTGCGCCGCCGGCCCCGCCGCCCCACCCCGTCCGCTCCCCCGCCACCCCACCGACACCCCCGAGGAGGCAGTCCCCCGTGACCGCCCGCAAGCCGTCCCGCAAGACGCCCGCATCCATCGAGGCCACCCCCGCGCCGAAGCCGGCGCCGACGGACGTGACGGACGGCCGCACGTCCTCGGCCACCCCGCCGGCCGCCGCTCCCACCGCGCCCGCTCCCGCCGCGGCCGCCCCCGTCGCGGCCCCCGTCGCGACGGCTCCGGCCACCGGTGAGGCGGCCCCGGCCCCCGAGCGCGCCGAAGCCCAGGAGGTGTCGGCCGTCCCGCCCCGGCCGCGGCGCGGCGGCGGCAGCAAGGGCGCCCAGCCCGCGCCCGCCCTCGACGGAGCCGACCGGGGACGGCTGCTCGCCGGCGAGCACCACGCCCCGCACGACCTGCTGGGCGCGCACCCCACCCGCGGCGGGGTGCTGGTACGGGCGCTGCGCCCCCACGCCACGCGGGTGACCGTGGTCGCCGAGGGGCTGCGCGCGGAACTGCACGACGACGGGGACGGATTCTTCGCGGGCGTCCTGCCGGTGGCGACGGTGCCGGAGTACCGTCTGCTGGTCGCCTACGCCGACGGCCCCGAGACCCCGGACGAGATCGAGGTGGACGACCCGTACCGCTTCCTCCCGGCACTGGGCGACCTCGACCTGCACCTGATCGGCGAGGGCCGGCACGAGGAGCTGTGGACCGCGCTCGGATCGCGGGTGATGGAGCACCAGGGCGTCACCGGCACCCGGTTCACCGTGTGGGCGCCGAACGCGCGCGGGGTAAGGATCGCCGGCGACTTCAACTACTGGGACAGCACCGCGTCCCCGATGCGCTCACTGGGCTCGACCGGGGTGTGGGAGCTGTTCCTGCCCGGCGTCGGCGAGGGGACGCTGTACAAGTTCGACATCGCGCGCCCGGACGGCTCGCACACGCTGCGCGCCGACCCGATGGCCCGGCAGGCCGAGGTGCCGCCGGCCACCGCCTCGGTCGTCACCGCCTCGCACTACGCGTGGGAGGACGACGAGTGGATGGCGCACCGCGGCGACCGCCCGGTGCACGAGGCCCCCTTCTCCGTGTACGAGGTGCACCTGCCGTCCTGGCGTCCGCGCCTCACCTACCGCCAGCTCGCCGCGCAACTCCCCTCGTACGTGAAGGACCTGGGCTTCACCCACGTGGAGCTGATGCCGGTCTCCGAGCACCCCTTCGGCGGCTCCTGGGGCTACCAGGTCACCGGCTTCTACGCCCCGACCTCCCGCATGGGCACCCCGGACGACTTCCGCTTCCTGGTCGACTCGCTGCACCGGGCGGGCATCGGCGTCATCGTCGACTGGGTGCCCGCGCACTTCCCGCGCGACGCGTGGGCGCTGGCCGAGTTCGACGGCCGGGCGCTCTACGAGCACTCCGACCCGCAGCGGGCCGCGCACCCGGACTGGGGCACCCTGGAGTTCGACTTCGGCCGCAAGGAGGTGCGTAACTTCCTGGTCTCCAACGCCACCTACTGGTGCGAGGAGTTCCACATCGACGGCCTGCGGGTCGACGCGGTCGCCTCGATGCTCTACCTCGACTACTCCCGCGAGGAGGGCGAGTGGTCGCCCAACGAGCGCGGCGGCCGGGAGAACCTGGACGCGGTCTCCTTCCTCCAGGAGATGAACGCGACCGTGTACCGCCGCAACCCCGGTGTGGTCACCATCGCGGAGGAGTCCACCGCCTGGGACGGCGTCACCCGCGCCACCCACCACATCGGCCACGACGGTTTCGGCGGCCTCGGCTTCGGGCTGAAGTGGAACATGGGCTGGATGCACGACTCGCTCGGCTACGTCGAGAAGGAGCCGGTGCACCGCAAGTACCACCACGGGGAGATGACGTTCTCCATGGTGTACGCGTACAGCGAGAACTACGTGCTGCCGATCTCGCACGACGAGGTGGTGCACGGCAAGCGGTCGCTGGTGTCGAAGATGCCCGGCGACTGGTGGCAGCAGCGCGCCAACCACCGCGCCTACCTCGGTTACATGTGGGCCCACCCGGGCAAGCAACTCCTCTTCATGGGGCAGGAGTTCGCCCAGGGCGCGGAGTGGTCGGAGGGCCACGGCCCGGACTGGTGGCTGCTGGACCCGTCGTACGAGGCGTCCGGCGACCACCAGGGCGTCCGCGCCCTGGTCGGCGACCTGAACGCGGTGTACGGCGCGCTGCCCGCGCTCTGGCAGCGCGACACCGTGCCGGAGGGCTTCAGCTGGGTGGTGGGCGACGCCGCCGAGGACAACGTCTTCGCCTTCCTCCGCTTCGACGCCGACGGCTCGCCGCTGCTGGCGGTCTCGCACTTCTCGCCGGTGGTCCGCCACGACTATCGCCTCGGCGTCCCGGACGCCCCCAACGCCTGGGTGGAGGTCCTGAACACCGACGCCGCCCGCTACGGCGGCAGCGACGTCCGCAACGAGGACCCGCTGAAGCCGGAACCGGTCCCGTCCCACGGCCGCGACCGGAGCATCACGGTCACCCTTCCCCCCCTGGCCACGGTCTGGTTCCGCCCGGCCTGACCGGGGGCGGGCCCGGTCCCCGGCCCGACCCGCGTGACGGAGCCCGTACCGCCACGACCGGCGGCACGGGCCCGTCCGGTAGCGGCCCCGCGGCACCCGTCACGCCCCCGCGAGCGCCTCCTCCAGTTCCTGGCGCAGGCGGCGCTCGGGGCGGGCGCCGATCATGGAGCGGACCGGTTCGCCGTCCTTGAAGACCAGCAGGGTGGGCATGGACAGGACGGCGTACCGGCCGGCGACGGCGGGGTTGTGGTCCACGTCGATCTGGACGACCTTGATCCGCCCGGACTCCGTCCCGGCGATCCGGCTGAGCACCGGGGCGAGCTGGCGGCAGGGACCGCACCAGTCGGCGGTGAACTCCACCAGGACGGGGAGCGGGGCGGTCAGCACCTCGTCGTCGAAGGTCCCGTCGGTCACCTCGGCGACGCCTGTGGCATGGATCATCGGTCGGTCTCCTGGTCCGTGAGAGGGCTGGGGGCAGTGGAAGGGCTCGGGTCACTGAGTGCGCAGCGGGGTTCCGGGCCGCCGGGCAGCGCGGCGGCCGCCTCGACCTCGGCGCGGGCGAGCTGGGTGCCGACCTCGGTGCGTACGGACCGCAACTCGGCGATCAGCGCGTCAAGTTCGTCCAGCTTGCGGCGGTAGACCGCGAGCGAGGCCGGGCAGGCGTCACCGTGGGGATGGCCCGCCCGCAGGCACTCCACGAACGGCCGGGTCTCCTCCAGACCGAACCCGAAGTCCTGAAGGGTGCGGATCTGGAGGAGCTGCCGCAGATCGCTCTCGTCGTACGTGCGGTAGCCGTTCTCCGTGCGCCGCGACCGCAGCAGGCCGCGGGACTCGTAGTACCGCAGCGTCCTTGTCGTCGTCCCGGCCCGTTCGGCCAGCTCCCCGATGCGCATGCGCCGACGGTAATCCTTGACGTGGGCGTCAGGGCAAGGGGCGTTCCGGAGGACGGCCCCCGGCCGCCCTCCGGAATCCGCCCCCTCCCCGCCGCCGGGTCAGGCGGCCGGTGCCGCCGCCGTCAGGAGGACCTCCGCCAGCTCGCGCGGGCGCGAGAGCATCGGCCAGTGGCCCGTCTCCATCTCGACCAGCCGCCACCGGTCGCCCTTGAGCAGTTCGACGACGTCCGGATTCGGCTCGGGGCCGTCCAGCAGGCACTTGACGTACGTCGCCGGGAGCTCGCCGAGCGGCCGTTCCAGCACCGCGGGCTCGGTCAGGGTCGCGCCGGGGTGGGGTGTCGCACCGGCCACGAACCGGGCGACGGCCTCCGGGGAGAGGTCCTGGCCCTCGAAGTCCGGGGCGGTCAGCGGGGGCCACCAGCCGCCGCTCGCCTCGATGCCGGCCTCGACCGTCGCCCGCCCGTCCGGCCAGGCGGAGACGAACGACTCGCCGTCGGCGGGGACGTTGGAGTCCACGAACACCACGTGTGCCAGCCGGTCCCCGATCCGTTCGGCGGCCTGGCCGACCGGGATGCCCGCGTAACTGTGCCCGACCAGGACCACGTCCCGCAGTCCGAGCCGCTCCACCTCGTCCACGACGTCTTGCACGTGGGTCTGCTGTCCGGCCGGGAGGTCCCGTTTCTCGGCGAGGCCGGAGAGGGTCAGCGGGTGCGCGGTGTGCCCGGCCTCCCGCAGCTCCCGCACCACCTCGTCCCAGGCCCACGCTCCGAGCCAAGCTCCCGGCGCCAGTACGTAGTTCGTCATGTCAGCACCGTAGCGCGGGGGTACGACAACGGACTGGCGGAGGGTGCGCCTGGCGGCGGGAGACAGAAGCGCCCGCACCGTTCGGGGTGCGGGCGCTTCCGTTCGGGGCGGCCGGGGGTGGGGGGTCGGGCGTCCCCGGCGCGGGCCCCGGGTCGGGGTGGCGGACCGGCCGTCAGACCTTGAGCGGGGCGCCGTCGCCCTCGCGGGTCTCCGGCACGCGCTCGTGCTCGTGGGCGGGCCCGGAGGGATCGCCGTGCACCGGGGCGTCGTCGGACAGCATCCGCTCGTCGAAGGGGAGCCGGCCGGCCAGCACCTGGTCCACCCGGCCCTTGTCGATCTCCTTGGTCCAGGTGCCGACGAGGACGGTGGCGACGGCGTTCCCCGCGAAGTTGGTCAGCGCGCGGGCCTCGCTCATGAAGCGGTCGATGCCGACGATCAGTCCGACCCCGTCGACCAGTTCGGGCCGGTGCGACTGGAGGCCGCCCGCGAGGGTGGCGAGCCCGGCGCCGGTGACGCCCGCCGCACCCTTGGACGCGATGACCATGAAGACCAGCAGGGAGATCTGCTGTCCGGCGGTCAGCGGCTCGCCCATCGCGTTGGCGATGAAGAGGGAGGACATCGTGAGGTAGATGGCGGTGCCGTCGAGGTTGAAGGAGTAGCCGGTCGGCACGGTGATGCCGACGACCGGCTTGCTGACGCCCAGGTGCTCCATCTTCGCGATCAGCCGCGGCAGCGCCGACTCCGAGGAGGAGGTGGACAGGATCAGCAGAAACTCGCGGCCCAGGTACTTCAGCAGCAGGAAGAGGTTGACCCCGGCCACCAGCCGCAGGAGCGCGCCCAGCACCACGAAGACGAACAGGGCGCAGGTGACGTAGAAGCCGACCATGATGATCGCCAGCGACTTCAGCGCGTCCGCGCCGGTCTCGCCGACCACCGCCGCCATCGCGCCGAACGCGCCCACCGGCGCCGCCCACATGATCATGGCGAGGATGCGGAAGACCAGCCGCTGGATGTGTCCGATGCCGCGCAGCACCGGCTCACCGGCGGAGCCGAGCGCCTGCAGCGCGAAACCGGCGAGCAGCGCCACCAGCAGTGTCTGGAGGACCTCGCCCTCGGTGAAGGCGGAGACGATCGTCGTCGGGATGACGCCCAGCAGGAAGTCCACGGTCGACTCGCTCGCGCCGGACGCCTGCTTCTCCCCGGCGGCGCGGGCCGCCTCGGTGAGGTGGAGGCTGGAGCCGGGCTCCAGGATGTTGCCGACGACCAGGCCGATGGCGAGGGCGACGGTGGACATCACCAGGAAGTAGCCGAGTGCGAGGCCGCCGACCGCGCCGACCTTGGCGGCCTTGCGCACGGAACCGACGCCGAGCACGATCGTGCAGAAGATGATGGGCGAGATCATCATCTTGATGAGGTTGACGAAGCCGGTGCCGATCGGCTTCAGCTCGACCGCGACCCCGGGGGCGACGAAGCCCACCAGGATGCCGAGCGCGACGGCGGCGATCACGGCTATGTACAGGTAGTGGGTACGGTCCCGTCGTGCGGCTGTCCCTGCCACGGGCGTCTCCTCGGCTCGGTCGGCGGCGGCCCCTCGTCCCTGGGGGGCCTCGGTGACTATCCATCGCGCTGTGACGGCCGTCACCCTTGCGTTCATAACGTTCACGGGACCGGTGGGAGGGCGCGGGACGGGAAGGCAGACTGTGGGCCATGCGCCTCCCCCGTACCCGCCCGCGTTCGCTGGCCGGGCAGCTCTTCGCGATGCAGGTCGTGCTGGTCGCCGCGGTGGTGGCCGGCTGCGCCGTCTACGCGTACGCCTCCGGCAGCGAGCAGGCCCGTGACACCGCCGAGCGGCAGGTCCGCGCGACGGCGCTCGCGGTGGCCGCTTCGCCGTCGGTGCGGGAGGCGATCCGTACCCCGGACCCGTCCGCCGTACTCCAGCCGTACGCGGAGCGGGTCCGCGCGGACACCGGGATCGCGTTCGTCACGATCATGAGCCCGGCCGGTTCGCGGTGGACCCACCCGAACACCGCGCGCATCGGCGAAACCTTCCTCGGCCACCGCGAGCGGGCGCTGCTGGGCGAGACCTTCTCGGAGACGTACACCGGCACCCTCGGCCCGTCGATCCGGGTGGTCACACCGGTGCGGGACGGCGGCCGGATCACCGGCCTGGTGAGCGCGGGCATCACGGTGGACCGGGTGTCGCGGCAGGTCCGGGAGCAGGTGCGGGCGCTCGGGCTGGCGGCCGGCGGGGCGCTGGCGCTGGGCGGGCTCGGCACGTACGTGGTCAACGCGCGGCTGCGGCGGCACACCCACGGGATGAACGCCGCCGAGCTGAGCCGGATGCACGACTACCACCAGGCGGCGCTGCACGCGGTGCGCGAGGGGCTGCTGATGCTGGACGGGCAGCGGCGGATCGCGCTGGTCAACGACGCGGGGCGGGAACTGCTGGGCCTCGGCCCGGACGCGGTGGGGCGGCGGGTGGACGAGCTGGCGCTGCCGGCCGCGCTCACCGGGGCGCTGCTCGCCCCCGAGCCGCGCGCCGACGAGCTGCATCTGACGGCGGACCGGGTGATCGTGGTCAACTCCCGGCCGGTGGTGGGCGGCGAGCGGCGCGGCACCGTGGTGACGCTGCGCGACCACACGGAGCTGCAGGCGCTGTCCGGCGAGCTCGACTCGGAGCGCGGTTTCACCCGTGCGCTGCGGGCCCAGGCGCACGAGGCGGCGAACCGGCTGCACACGGTGGTGTCGCTGATCGAGCTGGGCCGGGCCGAGGAGGCGGTGGACTTCGCCACCGCCGAGCTGGAGCTGGCGCAGGTGCTCACCGACCGGGTGGTGGGCGCGGTCGGCGAGCCGGTACTGGCGGCGCTGCTGCTCGGCAAGGCGGCGCAGGCGAACGAACAGGGCGTGGAGCTGGTGCTGACCGAGGAGAGCCTGCTGGACGACGGGGTGCTGCCGGACGGGCTGGCCCGGCGCGACCTGGTGACCGTCCTCGGCAATCTGATCGACAACGCGGTGGACGCGGCGACGGGTGGTTTCGGCGGGCGGCACGGGGACGCGGCCCGGACGGCGGCCGTGCCCGTCCCGCGGGCGTCCGCCGGCGCCGGCCCGGTCCGGCCGCGGGTCACCGTGACGGTGCGGGCGGACGGCGGTGAGCTGCTGCTGCGGGTCGCGGACAGCGGACCGGGCGTGGAGGCCGGGGACGCGGACGCGGTGTTCCGCGACGGCTGGTCGACCCGCGGCTCGGGCCGGGGGCTCGGCCTGGCGCTGGTCCGACAGGCGGCGGTGCGGGCGGGCGGTTCGGTGGAGCTGGGCCGCGGCGCGGACGGCGGCGCGGAGTTCTCCGTGCGCCTCCCGCTGGCGGGCCGTACGGGATCGGAGGCGCGGGCGTGATCCGGGTGCTGGTGGTCGAGGACGATCCGGTGGCGGCCGACGCGCACCGGCTGTACGTGGAGCGGGTGCCGGGCTTCGAGGTGGCGGCGGTGGCGCACTCGCGGGCGGCGGCGGTGCGGGCGCTGGAGCGCACGGAGGTCGATCTGCTGCTGCTCGACCTCTACCTGCCCGACGGCCACGGGCTCCAACTGCTGCGGGCACTGCGGGCCAACGGCCACGGGGCGGACGTCATCGCGGTGACCTCGGCGCGCGATCTGGCGGTGGTGCGGGAGGGCGTGTCGCTCGGAGTGGTGCAGTACGTGCTGAAGCCGTTCACCTATCCGACGCTGCGGGACCGGCTGACCCGGTACGCGGAGTTCCGGGCGGCGGCCGGCGAGGCCAGCGGCCAGGAGGAGGTGGACCGGGCGCTCGGCGCGCTGCGGGCGCCGCACGCCTCCGCGCTGCCGAAGGGGCTGAGCGGGCCGACGCTGGAGGCGGTGACGCGGGTGCTGCGGGCGGCCCCGGGCGGGGTGACGTCGGCGGCCGCCGGGGAGGCGCTGGGCATCTCGCGGATCACGGCCCGCCGCTATCTGGAGCACCTGGTGACCGAGGGACGGGCGGCCCGGAAGCCGCACTACGGGCAGGTGGGGCGACCGGAGCTGCACTACCGGTGGACGCCGGACCACCGGTGACGGCGGGAGCGCACAAGCACGACAACACGAAGGGGCGGGGCTCGCGGCCCCGCCCCTCGTGCACGGCGCCCCGGTGGGCGCGGGGTCTCCTAGAAGACGGACTCCGCCTCGATCATGCGCTCGGCGGGCACGGTCTTCAGCCGCGTCACGGCGTCGGCGAGCGGCACCATGACGATGGCGTTGCCGCGCAGGGCCGTCATCTTGCCGAAGTCGCCGCGGTGCACGGCCTCCACCGCGTTCCAGCCGAACCGGGTGGCGAGCACCCGGTCGTACGCGGTCGGGGTGCCGCCGCGCTGGACGTGGCCGAGGATCACCGGCCTGGCCTCCTTGCCGAGCCGCATCTCCAGCTCGGCGGCGAGCCGGTTGCCGATGCCCTGGAAGCGCTCGTGGCCGAACTGGTCGATGGCGCCCTTGGCGTACGACATGGAACCCTCGGCCGGGTGCGCGCCCTCGGCGACGCAGACGACGGCGAACTTCTTGCCGCGCGCGAACCGCTCCTCGACCATCTTCACCAGGTCGTCCACCTGGAAGGGCCGCTCGGGCAGGCAGATGCCGTGCGCGCCGCCCGCCATCCCGGACTCCAGGGCGATCCAGCCGGCGTGCCGGCCCATGACCTCGACGACCATCACCCGCTGGTGCGACTCGGCGGTGGTCTTCAGACGGTCTATGGCCTCGGTGGCGACGCCCACCGCGGTGTCGAACCCGAAGGTGCGGTCGGTGGCGGAGATGTCGTTGTCGATGGTCTTCGGGACGCCGACGACCGGCATGCCGGCGTCGGAGAGCATCCGGGCCGCCGTCAGGGTGCCCTCGCCGCCGATCGGGATCAGGGCGTCGATGCCGTAGCGGCGGGCCAGCTCGTCGCAGTTCTCGGCGGCCTCGCGCAGGCGGTCGCGCTCCAGCCGGGCCGATCCGAGGATCGTCCCGCCACGCGCCAGGATGCCGCTGACGGCGTTGAGGTCGAGGGGGCGGTAGAAACCGTCCAGGAGGCCCTTGAAGCCGTCCTCGAAACCGATGACCTCGTCGCCGTGCCCCACCACCGCACGGTGCACGACCGACCGGATCACTGCGTTCAGTCCGGGGCAGTCGCCGCCCGCGGTGAGAATTCCGATGCGCATCGTGCTGTGTCTCCTGCTCGCTAGTGCCGGGCTACCGGGAGCCCCTGGGAACCCCCGTACCGTGAGCCGCCCCGATTGTCCCACGGCGCGCACGCACCTCGCGCTTCCGGCCGCCCCGGCGGGGAGACGAAAAAGCGAAATCCCGGGTACGGGTGACGGAAGACCCGGTGCGCGCGGGCCGTGCGACGGCGGACTGCGGCAGCCTTGGTCCGGGGCCCGGAGAGGCTTCGGACCCCACGTGGCGCAGGTGCGGGCCCAGCCCCGGCAGGGCACTCTCTCCGGGGGCGTCCTAGCCCGCCGCGCGGGTATCGTCAAGAGGCAATGCAAGCCAATACGACCCGAATCGGGATATCGGCGACACGATCGGCCGTGACCGCCCGTGGGGATGGGAGAGCACGCGTGACGCGCAGCGTGTACGTGACCGGCATCGACCGGGGGGACGGCCGCCAGGTCGTGGAACTCGGTGTCATGGAACTGCTGACGCGCCAGGTGGACCGCGTCGGCGTGTTCCGGCCACTGTTCCACGAGGGTCCGGACCGGCTGTTCGAACTGCTGCGGGCCCGCTACCGGCTCTCGCAGGCCGAGGAGACCGTGTACGGCCTCGGTTACGCGGAGGCGGCGGCGGTCCAGGCGGAAAAGGGCACCGACGAGCTGGTCTCCCGGCTCGTGGAGCGCTTCCACGCCGTCGCCCGCGACTACGAGGTCGTCCTGGTCCTCGGCTCCGACTACGCCGCCACCCAGCTCCCGGACGAACTGGCTCTCAACGCCCGGCTGGCCAACGAGTTCGGCGCCTCCGTCGTCACCGTCGTCGGCGGTCGCGGACAGCCCGCCGACTCGGTCGCCGCGGAGGCCCGCAACGCCTACCGCGCCTACGCCGGGCTCGGCTGCGACGTCATCGCGATGGTGGTCAACCGGGTCGCGCCCGACGACCGGCAGACCGTCGCGGACGGCATCGGCGCCCGGCTCCCGGTCCCCGCCTTCGTGCTCCCCGACGACGCCGCGCTCTCCGCGCCCACGGTCGCGCAGATCACCGCCGCGCTGGACGGCACGGTGCTGCTCGGCGACGACGCGGGGCTGGCCCGCGACGCGCTCGACTTCGTCTTCGGCGGCGCCATGCTGCCCAACCTGCTGAACGCCCTGACACCCGGCTGCCTGGTGGTCACCCCCGGAGACCGCTCCGACCTGGTGGTCGGCTCGCTCGCCGCGCACAGCGCCGGCACCCCGCCGATCGCCGGGGTGCTGCTCACCCTCGACGAGCGGCCCGGCGAGGAGATCCTGACGCTGGCGGCCCGCCTCGCGCCCGGCACCCCGGTGGTCTCGGTCGCCGGCGGCTCGTTCCCGACCGCGGGCGAGCTGTTCGGCCTGGAGGGCAAGCTCAACGCGGCGACCCCGCGCAAGGTGGAGACCGCGCTCGGCCTGTTCGAGCGCCACGTCGACACCGGCGCCCTGCTGGAGCGCATCTCGCTGGCCCGCAGCGGCCGGGTCACGCCCATGATGTTCGAGCACGACCTGCTGGAGCAGGCCCGCGCCCACCGGCGTCGCGTGGTGCTGCCCGAGGGCACCGAGGAGCGGGTGCTGCGCGCCGCGGACGTGCTGCTGCGCCGAGACGTCTGCGACCTGACTCTGCTCGGCGACACCGACCTGATCCGCAAGAAGGCCGCGGACCTCGGCATCGACCTCACCGGCACCCAGCTCATCGACCCGCAGACCTCCGAGCTGCGGCAGCGGTTCGCCGAGCGGTACGCCCAGCTCCGCGCGCACCGGGGGGTGACGGTCGAGCTGGCACACGACGTCGTCTCCGACGTGAACTACTTCGGCACGCTGATGGTGCAGGAGGGCCTGGCCGACGGCATGGTCTCCGGCTCGGTGCACTCCACCGCGGCGACCATCCGGCCCGCCTTCGAGATCATCAAGACCAAGCCGGACGCCTCGATCGTCTCCTCGGTCTTCTTCATGTGCCTCGCCGACAAGGTACTGGTGTACGGGGACTGCGCGGTCAACCCGGACCCGGACGCCGAGCAGCTCGCGGACATCGCGGTGCAGTCGGCGGCGACCGCCGCCCGGTTCGGGGTGGAACCCCGGATCGCGATGCTGTCGTACTCCACCGGCACCTCGGGGTCGGGCGCCGACGTCGACAAGGTGCGCCAGGCGACCGAGCGGGTGCGCGCGGAGCGGCCCGATCTGCGCATCGAGGGCCCGATCCAGTACGACGCGGCGGTCGAACCGTCGGTGGCGGCGACGAAGCTGCCGGGCTCCGAGGTGGCGGGCCAGGCGACCGTCCTGATCTTTCCGGACCTCAACACCGGGAACAACACCTACAAGGCCGTGCAGCGCTCGGCGGGGGCGGTGGCCGTGGGCCCGGTGCTCCAGGGGCTGCGCAAGCCGGTCAACGACCTGTCGCGCGGCGCACTGGTGCAGGACATCGTCAACACCGTGGCCATCACGGCGATCCAGGCCCAGGGCGAGGAGTGACCAGCATGACCACGAGCGACACGAACAACACGACCGCCCACGACGAGAACGCGCAGGCCGCGCCGCACCGCGTGCTGGTGCTGAACTCCGGCTCCTCGTCGGTGAAGTACCAGCTCCTCGACATGCGTGCGGGGACCCGGCTGGCGTCCGGCCTGGTCGAGAGGATCGGCGAGGAGACCTCCCGCCTGGTCCACACCCCGGTCGCCCGGGGCGGCGAGGCGCGCGAACGCACCGGCCGCATCGCCGACCACGAGGAGGCGCTGAAGGCGGCCGCCGAGGAGCTGGCCGCCGACGGCCTCGGCCTGGACTCCCCCGAACTGGCCGCCATCGGCCACCGGGTCGTGCACGGCGGGCTGAAGTTCAGCGAGCCGACCGTCATCGACGACGACGTGCTCAAGGAGATCGAGCGGCTGGTGCCGGTCGCCCCGCTGCACAACCCGGCGAACATCACCGGCATCCGCACCGCACAGGCGCTCCGCCCGGACCTGCCGCAGGTGGCGGTCTTCGACACGGCGTTCCACACGACGATGCCGGAGCACGCGGCGCGGTACGCGATCGACGTGGCGACCGCCGACGCGCACCGGGTGCGCCGCTACGGCTTCCACGGCACCTCGCACGCGTACGTCTCGCGCAGGACGGCCGAGCTGCTCGGCCGCCCCGTGGAGGAGCTGAACACGATCGTGCTGCACCTCGGCAACGGCGCCTCGGCGTCGGCGGTCGCGGGCGGCCGGTGCGTGGACACCTCCATGGGCCTGACCCCGCTGGAGGGCCTCGTCATGGGGACGCGTTCCGGGGACGTCGATCCCGCCGTCGTCTTCCACCTCAAGCGGGTGGCGGGCATGTCGGCGGACGAGATCGACGTCCTGCTCAACAAGAAGAGCGGGCTGGTCGGGCTCTGCGGCGACAACGACATGCGCGAGATCCGCCGCCGGGTCGACGAGGGCGACAGGGCGGCGACGCTGGCCTTCGAGATCTACATCCACCGGCTGAAGAAGTACATCGGCGCCTACACCGCCGTGCTCGGCCGGGTGGACGCGGTCGTCTTCACGGCGGGCGTCGGGGAGAACTCGGCGCCGGTCCGCGAGGCGGCGATCGCCGGATTGGAGGAGCTGGGCATGGCGGTCGACGCCGGGCTCAACGCCGTACGGTCCGGCGAGCCGCGGGTGATCTCCCCCGAGTACGCGCGGGTGGCGGTCGCCGTCGTCCCGACCGACGAGGAACTGGAGATCGCCGGGCAGACCTTCGCGCTGGTCGGCGGGGCCGCTCCGGGGGGCGGGGACGACCGCGCCGGAGCGTCCGGACAGAACGACAACTGAGCACCCCCGCGCACCTTTGTACTTTCCACCAGACGGAATATTCCGCAGCGAAACAAACCGATAGGATCCGCCCCATGCGCCGTTCCAAAATCGTCTGCACCCTCGGTCCCGCCGTCGACTCCCACGAGCAGTTGGTCGCTCTGATCGAGGCCGGCATGAGCGTGGCCCGGTTCAACTTCAGCCACGGAACCCACGAGGAGCACCAGGGCCGGTACGACCGGGTCCGTAAGGCGGCCGCCGAGACCGGCCGCGCCGTCGGCGTCCTCGCCGACCTCCAGGGCCCGAAGATCCGTCTGGCGAAGTTCGCCGAGGGCCCCGTCGAACTGGTCCGCGGGGACGAGTTCACCATCACCTCCGAGGACGTCCCCGGCGACAAGTCGATCTGCGGCACGACCTACAAGGGTCTGCCCGGCGACGTCGCCAAGGGCGACCCGATCCTCATCAACGACGGCAACGTCGAGCTGAAGGTCGTGTCGGTCGACGGCCCCCGGGTCAAGACCATCGTCATCGAGGGCGGTGTCATCTCCGACCACAAGGGCATCAACCTGCCCGGTGCGGCGGTCAACGTGCCCGCCCTGTCGGAGAAGGACGTCGAGGACCTCCGGTTCGCCCTGCGGATGGGCTGCGACCTGGTGGCGCTCTCCTTCGTGCGCGACGCCGACGACGTCAAGGACGTGCACAAGGTGATGGACGAGGAGGGCCGCCGGGTCCCCGTCATCGCCAAGGTGGAGAAGCCGCAGGCCGTCGAGCACATGGAGGGCGTCGTCATGGCGTTCGACGGTGTGATGGTGGCGCGCGGCGACCTCGCCGTCGAGTACCCGCTGGAGAAGGTCCCGATGGTGCAGAAGCGCCTGGTGGAGCTGTGCCGGCGCAACGCCAAGCCGGTGATCGTGGCGACCCAGATGATGGAGTCGATGATCACCAACTCCCGGCCGACCCGCGCCGAGGCGTCCGACGTCGCCAACGCGATCCTGGACGGCGCGGACGCGGTCATGCTCTCCGCCGAGTCCTCGGTCGGCGCGTACCCGATCGAGACGGTCAAGACCATGTCGAAGATCGTCGTCGCGGCCGAGGAGGAACTGCTCGCCAAGGGCCTCCAGCCGCTCGTCCCGGGCAAGAAGCCGCGTACCCAGGGCGGTGCGGTCGCCCGCGCCGCCGCCGAGATCGCCGACTTCCTCGACGGCAAGGCGCTGGTCGCTTTCACCCAGTCCGGCGACACCGCCCGCCGGCTGTCCCGCTACCGCGCCGCGCAGCCGGTGCTGGCGTTCACCACCGAAGAGGCCACCCGCAACCAGCTCGCGCTGAGCTGGGGCGTCGAGGCCCACGTCGTCCCGCACGTGGACAACACCGACGCGATGGTCGACATGGTCGACGGCGAGCTGACCAAGCTCGGCCGCTACAACGCCGGCGACACCGTCATCATCACCGCCGGCTCGCCCCCCGGCGTCCCCGGCACCACCAACATGGTCCGGGTCCACCACGTCGGCGGCAACGCCTGACGCACCCGCACCGCCCGCACGACGGCCGCGGGCCGCGCCCCTCTCCGGTGAGGACCGGGGGCGCGGCCCGCGGCCGTTTCGCGTGGACGGGCGGCGCGGGGCGCCGAGGGCGCGGGTTCACGGTCGGCCGCTGTCGGCCTCGGGACGCGGCACCGGGCCCCGGCTTTGAGGGTCGGTAGCCAACTCCATGCCTACGGCGGCGAGGAGCTGACCCCCGAGGTGCGAGCCGTGGTGGCGGAGTTCGCTCGGCCTCTGGGGCCGGACGTCACGGACGCACTGGCCGGGTGCGTCCGCGCCGGCACACCCGACCTCGCCCTCCGGTTGCTGCTCCGCGCCTTGGTGGGGACGTTCTCCGCGCCGCCTTCGGAGCGTACGTACCTCACCGAGGAGCAGTACGCGAGGCTGGACGGGCTCGGACAGGCCTTCCGTTACGGGGAGCTCGCCGTCACCGAGGTGGAGCACATGGAGGAGCGGCATAACCGCTGCACCGCACACGACGATGGCCCGCACCCCCTCGCAGGGGTGCGGGCCATCGTCGTGTGCGGCTCCCGGACGGGTCCGGATCACCGGTCAGCTTGCGCCTTCGGTGAAGTAGTTGTGCAGTCCGGGGACCTTGAGCGTGCCGCCGAACTGGCCGGCCTGGACGACCCGTACGTCGGTGAAGATCGCGAGCGGGACGTTCAGCGGCGGAGGGGACTCCGGGCTGAAGGTGACCGGGATGATGCCGAAGAGGTTGCCCTTCAGCTCCTCCGTGTACATGGTCACCGTGCCGTTGCGGATGGTCGAGGTGGACCCCGCCTTGGCCTGGACGTGGCCCGTGGTGCCGTTCGGGCCGGTCGTGAGCTGGTGCAGGTCCTTGATGTCGACGCCGCCGGCGGTGAACTTCAGGACCTTCTTGGTCTTGCCGCCGTACGTCTTCACCTCGACGATGCCGGCGTAGTCCAGCCCGGTCAGCGTCAGCGCGGAGGACTCCAGGATCCACGGGTCGTCCGGCAGCAGCGGCAGGTCCGGCTCCAGCTCCGCGGCGGCCAGCGCCTCGGGGTCCGGGGTCGGGCACGGGAACGCCGGCTTGGCGCCGTCGGGGATGTCCTCGTCCGCCTTGGGGTCGAGCCCCTTGACGTCCTCGTCCAGCTCCTCGACGTCCTGCCCCGCCTCGGCGGCCGCCTTGCGGATGGCCTCGGCGGTCTTGTCCGAGGCGTCCTCGGCCGCGTCCTTCGCGTCCTTGGTCTCCTTCACCGCGTCGGACTCCGATGCCGCGACGGGCTTCTCCGTCGTGGCGCCGTCCGCGTCCGCGTCCCCGTCCGGGTCCGTGTCCGTGGGCTTCTCGTCGTCCTCCGTGGCCGGGGCCCCGGTGGTGGCGCTCGGGGAGGGCGTCGGGGTGGCGGTCTTGCCGCCGAGCCCGTCGAAGAACTCCTTGAGCGCGTCGCCGACGCCCAGCGGGTCGAGCGGGTTGACCGACTTCGTCGCGGAGGGCGACGGGGTGGCTTCCGGCTGGTCCGCCGCCGACTTCGGCTGCGCGGCGTCGGCGGCCTCGTCGGCCGCCGCGTCGTCGGCAGCCTTGTCGTCCGCCGCCGTGTCCTCGGTGTCCGCGCCGTCCGCCGTCGTGGAGCTGGCGGAGGGCTTCGGGGTCGCGGTGGCGTCGTCGGCCGGCTTGTCCTCGTCGGCGCCGCTCGTGGCGGAGGCCGAGGGGGACGGGGAGGCGCTCGCGCTCGGCTCGGCCGACTCGCTGGGCTCGTCCGACCGGGTCACGCAGGGGCCGGGCGCGAAGGGGAAGTCCGACGCGTCGTCGGCCATCGCCAGCTTCGGCGTCAGCCCCATGCCCACGAAGACCGCCGTCGGCATCGCCGCGAGGGCGATCGCTTTCCGGCCCGCGGGCAGGTGCAGCTTCGTCAGCAGGGACTTCCTGGGGGCCGCGTGGCGCGGGCCGCGCACCCGGGCGAAGTCTCCCGTCAGCGCGTTCGTCAGTTCGTCGTCACCCGGCACGGTGCCCCCCGCCCTCGGTCTTCTCCGCCGCCGCCCCGAACGGCGCGGACGGCTCGTAGGAGGCGGTCTGCCGGGGGACGGCGGAACCGTGGAACTCGTCCGCGGGGAAGTCGTCGCCGCGGAACTGGCTTCCGTAGGCGGCCGGTTCGGTGGCCGCGGGCTCCGCCGCCGGGGCGGACTCGGCCTTCGGGTCGCCCGGGGCCCAGGAGACGGAGAGTGCGCCGCCGAGCAAAGAGAAGAGGAAGCCGACCACGAAGCCGCCGATGTTGGCGACGGGTATGGATATGAGGGCGAGCAGGATCGCCGCGACGCCGGCGAAGACACGGACGATGTGGTGGAACCACATCGTGAGGCCCAGCGTGATCAGCAGCACGCCGATGATCAGCGACCCGGCGCCGGCGGTGGTGGACATCGCCAGGGTGACATTGCCCAGGTGCATGTTGGCGTAAGGGAAGTAGGCGATGGGTACACCGCCCACCATGGTGAACAGGCCCGCCCAGAAAGGCCTGTTACCCCGCCAGGTGCGGAATCCCCGCCGGAAGACGGTGAGGTAGTGCTCGTTCTGCCCTGTGGACTCGGGGCTCATGGAAAACAGCTCCCTGGAACCGGTACCGCTGTGAGAGAAGAGAGGGGGGTGCCGGAGGGTCCGCCCCTGCGGGCGCCCCGGTCACCGGACGGGCGACCGGAACCCGGACGGGCCCCGGTCACCCTGCGGGTGCTTAGTAGCACTCCTTGGTCTTGGCCTCGTCGCCGCCGTACAGGCGCAGCTTGAGGTTGCTGAGCTTGAAGGTGCCGGCGGTGGTCGCCCACGCCTTCTGCTCGACGCCCTTCAGGTGCGCCTCTTCGGCCCGCTGGGAGAAGCCGTTGGGGTTGGCCTGGGTGTTCGGCTGGATGCCGATCGAGTTGGGCCGGTCCGCCTTCTTCAGCGAACCCGCGGCGACGCCGATGTCGATGTTCTTGAACTCGGCGTCCGCGTCGAGCTCGGCGACGTCCAGGTAGAGGTTGGTGGCCTCGACCGGCTTGCCGGACTTGGTGCCCGCTTCCAGGCGGAGCGTCACGGTGCCGAGGCCGAACGGCAGCCCCGGGGTGACGACCGACTGGCACATGTTGGTGATGGTGGCCTTGCTGAAGCCGGAGACGGCGACCGCGTGACCGGTCTTGCCGTCACTGCCCGCGGCGACGGACCCGTACTGGACGAAGTCCTCACCGTCGAGCGTGCCGGCCCGCACCTTGAAGTCCTGGCCGGAGACGCTGAACGACGCGGCGAGCGCACCCTGCGCGAGACCGACACCCACCGCCGCGGTCGCGACGACGCTCGGCACCATGACCAGAGCGAAGCGCTTCCATCTGGTCCCACCGCGAACCTGGGAAATCATATGTTTTCCTCCTTCTCGGACGTACATCTCCGGCCGGGCTCGTGCCCGTCCTGGGATGGGAGAAGTGCTACGTCCTCGGGAAGGAGAGCGCCCGCCCCGGAGGCTTGTTCGGCATCCGGTGCACCGGCGATCACCCCCGAGCGACAACCACTGGCCGCACGTGTGCGCGGCTGTTCGGACAGGCCCTGCCGGTCAGCAGGAACCCCCCTGTCCGCGGCCGGCGCCCACTGCCGCCGGCCCGCCCGGTGGGGACCCAACAAACCCCTCTGCACGACCGGCTGTCGGGCTGGCGGGTATTGGACCGAGCGTGGCCGATCGTGGTGCATTCGGGGCCGTGGCACAAGGGGGTTCGTTACTGGCTAGTAACGGCTCGATGTCCGTGTCACGACGGGGCGGCACCGGGCAGCCACACACTGTGGCGCGAACCGGACACCCAAACAGGCATGGATCACGGCGCAATCGGACAAATGGCCGAGCGCGGTTTACTGCCAGTAACAGCCCGTCGATCTGTCAAGATTTGGTAAAGACAGGGCCCGGAGACAGCCGGATTGTCGCTCGGGCGCCAAAACGGCCGCGGCGTCCGCCTGGACACCCGGCCGTCTTGTCACCTCACGACAACGTGTCAGAAGAGCACGCGCGCCAGCGCCGTGCGGGCCGCGCCGACCCTCGGGTCCTCCGGGCCGATGACCTCGAACAGCTCCAGCAGCCGCACCCGGGCGGCGTCGCGGTCGTCGCCGAAGGTGCGGCGGACGGTCTCCACCAGCCGTCCGAAGGCGTCCTCCACGTGGCCGCCGACCAGATCGAGGTCGGCGGCGTCGATCTGGGCCGCCACGTCCGCCGGGTTCTCCGCGGCGTTCTTGCGGACCTCGTTCGGGTCCATCTTCTGTACGCGGCCGAGGAGTTCGGCCTGCGCCAGGCCGAGCTTGGCCTCCGGGTTGGCCGGGTCGTCGACCAGGACGTTCTGGTACGCCCGCGTCGCGCCGGCGAAGTCGTTGGCGTCGAGCGCGCGGGCCGCGGCCTCCAGCAGCGCGTCGTACGGACCGACGGGCGCCTCGACGGGTCCGCCCGCCTGCGCGTCGGGGTCGACGACGATGCCGGTCAGGCCGAAGCGCTCCTCGCCGACCTGGATGAGCTGGTCCAGCGTCTCGCGGATCTGGGCCTCCGGGGCCGCGCCCTGGAAGAGCGGAAGGGCCTGGCCGGCGACGACGGCGAAGACCGCCGGGATGCCCTGGATGCCGAACTGCTGCATCAGCATCTGGTTGGCGTCCACATCGACCTTGGCGAGCAGGAAGCGGCCGTTGTACTCCACGGCCAGCCGCTCCAGGAGCGGGCCGAGCTGCTTGCACGGCTCGCACCACTCGGCCCAGAAGTCGATGACGACGGGCACTTCGGCCGAGCGCTGGAGGACGTCGCGCTCGAAGCCGGCTTCGTCGACGTCGATCACCAGGGCGGAGGGGGCGACGGCGGCGCTGCCGCCGGTGCGGGCGGCCTCGGCTCGGGCCTGCTCCGCCTTGGCCTTGGCCTCGCCGGCCGCCTTCACCGCGGCGAGGTCGACGACGCCGCTCATGGACATGTTCCTAGGCTGCATGCGTACATCCTCCCCCCTGCGCGCACCAATCCGGAAAGCGGTGGGTGAACCGCGTCTTCCCGCAGCCCCGGCCGGTGTGCGGGGCGGGCGGACGGACACGGCCGGGGGGCCCTGAAAACCCCCTCGTACGGCCCCGGATCCCCACCCGGCGCCGCGGTTTCGGCCCCGGATCCCCATCCGGCGCCCCTGCGTGGCTGTCGCTCGTTCGTGGCTGCGGGAGGGAGTCACCCTCCTTTCGCTACGGGTCGTAGCGTAACTGCCCGGACCCCCGGTCGAACAGGAGGCATCGGTGATCTCTCTCACGGATCCCTGACCGGTCCGTCTTTACCTACTCACCGGTAAGGTCGCTCCATGCTGAGCCACGGCGACCCCTCGACCGCCCGCCCCGGGCGCCCCCGCGACACCGGGGCCGACGCCGCGATCCTGGAGGCGACCAGGGAGTCCCTGGTCGACCTCGGCTGGTCGAAGCTGACCATGGGGGACGTGGCGGCCCGCGCCGGAGTGGCCAAGACGACGCTCTACCGTCGCTGGGCGGGCAAGAACGAACTCGTGGTGGACGCGGTCGCGGTGCTCTTCGACGAACTGGAACTCCCCGACCTCGGCAGCCTGGCCGCCGACGTGCAGGGCGTGGTCCTCCAGTTCGCCGCCCTGCTGGAGCGCCCCGAGACCAGCACCGCGCTGATGGCGGTGGTCGCCGAGTCCACCCGCGACGAGGCGCTGCGGGCCCGCATCCGGGACTCGATCGTGGACCGGCAGAAGCATCTGGTGCTGATGGGCCGCAGGCGGGCGCTGGAGCGGGGCGAGCTGCCGCCGGAGCCGGACCTGCGGGCGGCGGCGCGGACGGTGGACCTGATCTTCGACGTGATCGCCGGGGCGGTGGTGCACCGGACGCTGGTCAGCGCGGAGCCCGTCGACGAGGAGTGGGCGCTGCGCTTCACCCGGCTGCTGCTCCAGGGGCTGGGCGCGGCCGCCGGCGACTGAACGCCGGCGGCCGGGGCCCCGCGCCGGCTCAGAACCCCGGCGGCTCCGTGTAGACGCCCCACTCGTCGCGCAGCACCCCGCAGATCTCGCCGAGGGTCGCCTCGGCGCGTACCGCGTCCAGCATCGGGGCGATCATGTTGGAGCCGTCCCGCGCGGCGGCCAGCATCGCGTCCAGCGCGGCGCGCACCGCGGCGTCGTCGCGGGCCGCGCGGCGGGCGCCGAGGGCGCGCACCTGTTCGCGCTCGACTTCGTGGCTGACCCGCAGGATCTCCAGGTCGCCGGTGACGGACCCGTGGTGGACGTTGACGCCGACGACCCGCTTGTCGCCCTTCTCCACCGACCGCTGGTACTGGAAGGCGGATTCGGCGATCTCGCCGGTGAACCAGCCGTCCTCGATGCCGCGCAGGATGCCGGAGGTGATCGGCCCGACGGGGTGCTGCCCGTCCGGGTGGGCGCGGGCGCCGCGCTCGCGGATCTGCTCGAAGATCTTCTCGGCGTCGGCCTCGATGCGGTCGGTGAGCTGCTCGACGTACCAGGAACCGCCGAGCGGGTCGGCGACGTTGGCGACGCCGGTCTCCTCCATCAGCACCTGCTGGGTGCGCAGCGCGATCTCGGCGGCCTGCTCGGAGGGGAGCGCCAGGGTCTCGTCGAGGGCGTTGGTGTGCAGGGAGTTGGTGCCGCCGAGGATCGCGGACAGCGCCTCCACGGCGGTGCGCACCACGTTGTTGTACGGCTGCTGGGCGGTGAGCGAGACACCGGCGGTCTGGGTGTGGAAGCGCAGCCACTGGGCCTTGTCGCTGGTCGCGCCGTACGTCTCCTTCATCCAGCGGGCCCAGATCCGGCGGGCGGCGCGGAATTTGGCGATCTCCTCGAAGAAGTCGAGGTGCGCGTCGAAGAAGAAGGAGAGACCGGGAGCGAAGGTGTCGACGTCCAGCCCGCGGGAGAGCCCGAGCTCGACGTATCCGAAGCCGTCGGCCAGCGTGTACGCCAGCTCCTGCGCGGCCGTGGAGCCGGCCTCGCGGATGTGGTAGCCGGAGACGGAGAGCGGCTTGTAGGCGGGGATGGCGGCGGCGCAGTGCTCCATCAGGTCGCCGATCAGGCGCAGGTGGGGCTCGGGCTGGAAGAGCCACTCCTTCTGCGCGATGTACTCCTTGAAGATGTCGGTCTGGAGGGTGCCGTTGAGCACCGCCGGGTCGACGCCCTGCCGTTCGGCGGCGACCAGGTACATGCAGAAGACGGGGACGGCGGGGCCGCTGATCGTCATCGAGGTGGTGACGTCGCCGAGCGGGATGCCGGCGAAGAGCACCTCCATGTCGGCGGCGGAGTCGACGGCGACCCCGCAGTGGCCGACCTCGCCGAGCGAGCGGGGGTCGTCGGAGTCGCGGCCCATCAGGGTCGGCATGTCGAAGGCGACGCTGAGTCCGCCGCCGCCGGCCGCCAGGATCATCTTGTAGCGCTCGTTGGTCTGCTCGGCGTTGCCGAAGCCGGCGAACTGCCGGATGGTCCAGGTGCGGCCGCGGTAGCCGGTGGCGTGCAGTCCGCGGGTGAAGGGGTACTCGCCCGGCCAGCCGATGCGCTCGAATCCCTCGTACGTGTCACCCGGGCGCGGCCCGTAGACGGGGTCCACCGGGTCGCCGGAGAGTGTGGTGAAGTCCGCGTCGCGCTTGCGGGCCTGGTCGTAACGGGCCTGCCAGCGGAGGCGGCCTTCCTCGATCGCGTCAGCGTCCATACCGACGAATTTACTAGGACGTCCTAGTATCTGTCGACGGCAAACCGCCCGGCGCGCGGGGTGTTCCCCGTCACCGGGCGGTCAGGATGTGCCGGAGAGCGCGGTCAGGCCTTCGCCGTCACCGGGGAGGCGTCGGCCACCAGCGGCTCGACCTCCCGGACGACCTTGCGCTCGACGAAGAACGCGGCGGTCGGGATGGTGCCCGAGATCAGCACCCAGAGCAGCTTGCCAACCGGCCACTTGGCCTTGGAGCCGAGGTCGAAGGCGAAGATCAGGTACACGATGTAGAGCACGCCGTGGATCTGCGAGACGACGAGGGTCAAGCCCTCACCCTTGTCGAATCCGTACTTGAAGACCATGCAGAGGCAGAGGATCAACAACATGACGGCGGTGACGTATGCCATCACCCGATAGCGGGTCAGCACGCTGCGTTTCATGACAGCGAGCCTAACCGCACGCCGGGGCCGATCTTGCAGCGGGCCGGGGCCGCCACCCGGCGTCGCGGAGCGGTCCCGGACCGTGCTCCCCGGGCGCCTCCGGAGGCCGTGGCCGACCGGTCTCAGGCCTCTTCGAAGTCCTGCGCGGCGACCCGCAGGGGCCGCAGCAGCGCGAAGATCTCCGCGCACTCCTCGGCGTCGTACACCCCGAGGCCGAAGTCCATCGCCATCAGGTCCTCGGTGGCCGCGTCGACCACCTCGCGGCCCTTTTCGGTGATGGAGGCGAGCGTCCCGCGTCCGTCGTTCGGGTTGGGCCGCTTGCTGACGAGACCCGACTTCACCAGCCGGTCCACGGTGTTGGTGACCGAGGTCGGGTGCACCATCAGCCGCTCGCCGATCTTGGACATCGGCAGCTCCCCGGCCTGCGAGAAGGTGAGCAGCACCAGCGCCTCGTAGCGGGCGAAGGTCAGCCCGTACGGCTTGACGACCGCGTCGACCTCGGCCAGCAGGATCTGCTGGGCCCGCATGATCGAGGTGATGGCCACCATCGAGGGCACCGGCCCCCAGCGCCGGTGCCAGAGCTCGTCGGCGCGGGCGATGGGATCGAAGGGGAGGCTGAGCGGCTTCGGCACGACCCCGACCTTACCCACTGGTCACTTCCGGCTCCGCACCGTCTCGGAGTTCGGTACCGGACGGGTGTGCGGGCGGGTCCGGGCGGTGACGCGGCGCGGGCCTGTCGGGGGGCGGAGCCGCGGCCCCGGGCGGGCGGGCGGGGGGCCGACGAGGGAGAAGGCGGGGCGGTCCGGCCGCACGAGAGGCACGAAGCGTCGAAACGCGTCGGCAGGTCCGGGTGCTGCCGCATCACGTGCCGGACGTACCGGGTGGTCAGCCGCGTCACGGCGTCCGCTTCCGTCCGTGCGGGTGCCGGCCGATCCCGACGGCCAGATCCGTCGCGTGCGAAGGGTCGTGGGCCGGCCCGTGGGGGTCGGTGGCGTGGCGCCACTGTCGAGACAACGCCGCGCACACGTCGCACCCGGGAGACACCTTGGGCGGACCGGGAGGAAGGCCATCCGTGGCCAGTGTCACCGGGCCCTGCAACTGATGATTCATCGACGCACCTCCGCTGCGGAATCGGTGGCGTCAGCATTCCGCCACGCGGAGCGGTGGGACAGGGACGCGGCGCCCTAGTTCTGCGACGCTATTTCACTACTCCCAGGAACTCGGCCAGCTTGCGCAGTCCCGGCGGACGGGACGGCAGTTCCCACAGATCGCTCACCACGGCGACCGCCAGCGTGTGATGCCGCATCCACGTCGGCGCGACCCGCCGGAGGCTCTCCAACGCCTTCACAGCGCCCTCGGCGTTCCCGACATCCGTGTGCGCGCGGGCGACGTCGAGGAGGAGCCACGTGCGCCACGAAGGGGGCGTGTCCTTCGACAGGCGCATGCCCTTGGCGAGGCGCAGCGCCTCATGCGGCCGCTCGTGCTGTACCGCCAGGCGCACGCGTTCGATGCGGACGGACGACTTGCTGAAGACGGACAGGAGGCGACCGTCACCCTCTGCGGGCGGCATCTTCGCCAGGCGCCCGGCCGCCTTCTCAGCGGCACGCATCATGCCGTCAGCGTCGTCGTACCTGTCCAGCCGCGCGTACGACGTCGCGGCGCTCATGGTCAACCCGCCCCACACGCGTAGCCCCGGTGCATCACTGATCAGCCCGTCCCGCTCCATGGCCCGAGCGGCGTACAGGGCAATGCTCTTGGCATCGTCGAGCCGGTTGGATCTCTGATAAGCCCATGCCAGCGAGTTGCAGATCATCGGAACGAGGAGGGGATCTCCGGAGACTTCCGCAGCAGCCATGGCCCGCTCCAGAGCGGCCAGGGCAAGGTCGAGCTTGCCCAGACGGATGCTCAGATGCCCGGCCAGCTGGAACGCCTTGCCCAGGGCCGCTTGTCCCTCGTGGTGCTCCTGCGAGGCTGTGAGACGGGCGTCCGCCAGGATTCCCGGAAGCAGATTCAGGAGCTGCGGGAACTCTGCCGAGTGGTACAGGGTCCAGGCATCCGCGATCTCGGCGCGCAGGAGTGAGGCCGTGAGCACCTCCGCCGCGTCAGGTTCCTCCGGGGGCGCGAACATGAGCGGGTGAACGGCTCGCCTCACCGCCACCAGCTGCGGTGGGTCGGCTTCCCCGGTCGGGGGAACGCCCGGAGGATCCCCGAGCAGCGTCGTGAGTTCGACGCCCAGCCCGCTCGCCAGTGCGTGCAGGGTGGGCAGACGGGCGGATCCCTTGCGCTTCTGTTCGAGCTTGCGCACGACGTCGACGGAGACGCCTGACTTCTCCGCCAGTTCCTCTTGGGTCAGGTCGGACAGCCGGCGCAGGCGGGAGAGCTTGTCTCCGAGATGCTCGCTCACCCCTTGGACGGTACGCCGCCTGCGGCTGTAGTCGTCAGGGCCCGGAGCGCGCACCTCGACAGGCCCCCGCCGGACGCGGCGGGGGCCTGTCGAGGAGTTCGGGGCCGTGGCCCCGGACGAAGAGTGTCAGCCCGCCAGGTGCCGTTCCACGGTCTCGACCTTGGAGGTCAGACCGTCGGTGACGCCGGGCCGGATGTCGGCCTTCAGCACCAGCGAGACGCGGCCGGCGCGAGCCTCGACGGCGGCGACGGCACGCTTGACGACGTCCATGACCTCGTCCCACTCGCCTTCGATCGAGGTGAACATCGCGTCGGTGCGGTTCGGCAGCCCGGACGCGCGGACGACCCGGACGGCGTCGGCGACGTACTCCCCGACGTCCTCGCCGACGCCGAGCGGGGAGACGGAGAAGGCGACGATCATGCGCTGACCGTCCCCTCGCGGCGGGCGCGGGCGGCGATGACGCCGTCGGCCTCGTACCGCTTGAGGCGCCGGTCGCCGTAGAGCCCGCCGAACGGGATCAGCGAGAGGACGAAGAAGAGGAGGACGCGCGGGAAGGGCCACTTCGCCTTCACCCAGACGTCGAGCAGGATCACGGCGTAGACCACGAAGAGGAAGCCGTGCAGCATGCCCAGCGGCATCATCAGGAAATCGATGTCCGAGACGCGGCTGAGAACCGAGCCGAAGAGGATAAGCGCCGGGAACGAGAGCGCCTCGGGAATCGAGATGAGGCGCAGCCGGTGCAGGGCGGTAGCGGTCTTGATGTCCACAGGGGCACCTTCGGTGGGAGGGGCGTCACGGCTTGTGAACGCGAGCACAAAGCCGGGCACCATTGTGGCACCGGCGGCCGGGTGCTCCGGTGCCGGGGGCCCGGTACCCGAGGCGCGCACGGGGCGGACGGGGCGGCTGGGACGGTCGGACCGGCGGGCGCCGTCACTCTCGCCGGAATCGCTGGCCCGGCCGGGGGCCCAGCGGCTACCGTCGCAGGGTGGCGATGTTCCGGCTCCAAGGCAGCAAGACGCTCGCCGTCGACATGACGGGCGACGCCGTCCGGGCGAAGAACGGATCGATGGTCGCGTACGACGGCCAGATGTCCTTCAAGAAGCTGAGCGGCGGCGGTGACGGGCTGCGCGGCATGGTGACCCGCCGCCTGACCGGCGAGCAGATGACCATGATGGAGGTGACGGGCCGGGGCACCTGCTGGTTCGCCGACCGCGCGAGCCAGATCAGTCTGGTCCAGCTGCGCGGCGACAAGCTGTACGTCGAGGCGAGCAACGTCCTGGCCACCGACGGCGGGCTGCGTACCGGCACCTCCTTCACCGGGATGCGCGGCGGGGCGACCGGCAACGGCCTGTTCACCACGACCATCGAGGGCACCGGGCAGGCGGCGATCATGTCGGACGGCCAGGCGGTGGTGCTCCGGGTGACGCCGCAGTACCCGCTGACCGTGGACCCCGGCGCGTACGTCGCGCACCAGGGCAACCTCCAGCAGCACTTCCAGTCCGGGGTGAACTTCCGGACGCTGATGGGCGAGGGGTCCGGGGAGTCGTTCCAGATCCGCTTCGAGGGCGACGGCGTCGTCTACGTCCAGCCCAGCGAGCGCAACACGATCGGGGGCGACGTCTGATGCCGTTCCGCGAGATCAACGCGAAGATGGTCGAGGCGACGGTGGTGCCCGGCCAGAAGATGTTCAGCCAGCGCGGGGCGATGCTCGCCTACCGCGGGGACGTCTCCTTCACCCCGAACCTGCAGGGCGGCAGCGGCGGCGTGATGTCCATGATCGGCCGGCGGGTGGCGAACGAGGCCACCCCGCTGATGACGGTCGAGGGCAGCGGCACGGTGATGTTCGGCCACGGCGGGCACCACATCCAGGTGATCAACCTCGCCGGGGACACGCTCCACGTCGAGGCCGACCGGCTGCTCGCCTTCGACGGCACCCTCCACCAGGGCACCATGTTCATGGGCTCGCAGGGCGGGGTGATGGGGATGGTGCGCGGCCAGGTCACCGGGCAGGGCCTGTTCACCACCACCCTGAAGGGGCACGGCGCGGTGGCGGTGATGGCGCACGGCGGGGTGATCGAACTGCCGATCGCGCCGGGCCGTCCGGTGCACGTCGACCCGCAGGCGTACGTCGCCCACCACGGGGACGTGACCAACAAGCTGTCCACCGCGCTCGGCTGGCGGGACATGGTGGGGCGCGGCTCCGGCGAGGCGTTCCAGCTGGAGCTGAGCGGCAGCGGCGCGGTGTACGTCCAGGCGTCGGAGGAGAAGCTGTGAGCACCCCCGTGATCCACGATCCGGCGACGCTGCCGTCGGACGACAACGTCAACGCGTACACCTTCTGCGTGGAGCTGAAGGGGAGCCAGTGGTTCCTGCAGAAGGGGAAGATGATCGCCTACTACGGGCGGATCGACTTCACCGGCATCGGCAACGGCCGTTTCGACCGGCTGCTGCGGACCAGCTTCCACTCGCCGCTGCACGCCGCGGACTGGGTGGTGGCCGAGGGCAGCGGGAAGATGCTGCTGGCGGACCGGGCGTTCGACGTGAACAGCTTCGACCTGGACCAGGGCAACCTGACGATCCGGTCGGGGAACCTGCTGGCGTACCAGCCGTCGCTGGCGCTGAAGCAGTCCATCGTGCCCGGGTTCCTGACGCTGATCGGCACGGGGAAGTTCGTGGCGGCGTCGAACGGTCCGGTGGTCTTCATGGAACCGCCGCTGCGGGTCGACCCGGAGGCGCTGGTCGGCTGGGCGGACTGCCCGTCGCCGTGCCACCACTACGACCACGGGTACATGACCGGGGTCATGGGCGGGCTGCGGGCGATGACCGGTCTCGGCGGCGCCTCGGGCGAGGAGCACCAGTTCGAGTTCGTCGGGGCGGGTACGGTGCTGCTCCAGTCGACGGAGGTGCTGATGCCCGAGCAGCCGGTCGGCGGGACTCCGCAGCAGGCCGCCGCGCCCGGGGTTCCGGGGGGCGGTCAACACGGCTCCCTCCCCCGCGCTCCCGGTCAGCTCGGGGATCTCCAGCGTCGCTTCGGCCTGTGACGGGTACCCTGCGGAACGTGAGGCCGTAGGCGCGGCCGTCACGGCGCGGGTCCGCTCCGGGGACGGGGGCGGCTCCGCGGTCGCGGACGGGTGCCGGGGCTCACACCCCTTAATTCGTCCGGCTTTCAACTTCTTAGGTAGAATCCATACATGGAGACCGAGACGGCCACGCGCTGGCTGAGCGACGCGGAGCAGTGCGCCTGGCGCACCCACCTGGACGTCAGCAGACTGCTGTCGCACCAGTTGGAGAAGGATCTGCAGCCGTTCGGCCTGACCAACAACGACTACGAGATCCTCGTCAACCTCTCGGAGGCCGAGGACCAGCGCCTGCGGATGAGCGACCTGGCGGAGGCCACCCTCCAGTCCAAGAGCCGCCTCTCCCACCAGATCACCCGCATGGAAGCGGCCGGGCTGGTCCGGCGCGAGAACTGCGAGTCCGACCGGCGGGGGCTCTTCGCGGTGCTGACCGATCACGGAGCGGAGACGATGCGCGCGGTGGCCCCGCACCACGTGGCCTCCGTGCGCAACCACTTCATCGACCTGCTGTCGCCCGAGGCGCTGGCCGAGCTGCACGCGGCGCTCACGCCGATCGCGGAGCACCTGCGGGGGCGGCGCGGCCGGCCGTAGCGGCGGGGAACAGTACGGGCCGGGGGCCGGACGCCGTCCGGCCCCCGGTGCCGTCCGCGCGCCTCAGAGCGCCATGCGCAGCCACTGCTCCACGCCGTTGATGTGCACCGTGGTCAGCGCCTTGACCAGGGTGGCGTCGCCGCGGCGCAGCGCCTCCACGATCGCCCGGCGCTCGGAGAGCGTGTGGGTCACGGCGTCCTCCTGGGTGATGCCGCGCCAGATCCGTGCCCGCACGGTGGCGCTGGAGAGCCGTCGATCAGGCTCGCGAGACAGCCGTTGCCCGCGCTGTCGACGATCGCCCGAGGGAACTCCAGATCGTGCTCGACCAGGCCCTGAGTTCCTTCTCCGGCGGCAGCCGCCCCGAGGGCCGGCTCCCCGGAGGCGATCATCCTTCTGATCTGACGATCGCTCCGTCGGTGACGGTCATGGCACGAGTGTGACCAATCATCCGATGTCCTGGGACCCCCGCACATACGGAATACGTCCCCACGAATGCGCACATCGGACGTCGCCGCGACCCGCCGGAAGCCCTCCCGTGTCAACGGTTCAGCATTCCCCCAGCCCAAGACCACATGGCGCACGACCTGACGCAGCATCAGTCCGCACACCTCGGCAGGAGGCGCGCAACAGAAGGGGAAAATCACCCGGCCACATCGCACAGAGGTAGCGACTCGTCGCCGTCCAGCGGAGCATTGACAGCCGAAACAACCGATGTATAGCCTGCGCGGGTCCGTTGGGAAAGTAAGGAAATGGCCTGCGAGCGCGGCCCGGCCCCGGCCCTGGTGCTCGCCTCCCGCGCGGACGACACCGCGTACCTCGCCGCCCGCTCCCTCACCGAGGTGGTCCGATGACCGCCGTCGAGACCGCCCCGGCCCCCGCCGCCCGACCGGACCAGGAGTCCCCCGTGCCCACCGCAATCGTCCCCACCCCGCAGCAGTCGGCCTGGCAGCGGGACCGGCTCGGCGTCTTCTTCCACTTCGGGATGAACACCTTCCACGGAGTCGAGTGGAGCGACGGAACGCTGCCCGCCTCGTCCTTCGACCCGAGCGACCTGGACGCCGACCAGTGGGTGGCCACCGCGAAGGAGCTGGGCGCGCGTTACGTCGTCCTGACCGCGAAGCACCACGACGGCTTCTGCCTCTGGCCGACCGCCACCACCGACTACTCGGTGCGCTCCTCGCCGTGGCGCGACGGTAGGGGCGACGTGGTCCGCGAGGTGTCCGACGCCTGCGCCCGGCACGGGGTGAAGTTCGGCTTCTACCTCTCCCCCTGGGACCGCAACGCCCCGGCGTACGCGGACGAGGCGGCCTACGACGACTTCTACGCCCAGCAGTTGCGCGAGCTGTGCACCGGCTACGGACGGGTCGACGAGATCTGGTTCGACGGCGCCGGCTCCGAGGGCCACCGCTACGACTGGGCCCGGATCAGCTCGGTCATCCACGAGCTCCAGCCGCAGGCCATGGTCTTCAACATGGGCGCCCCCACCATCCGGTGGGTCGGCAACGAGGACGGACTGGCCGCCGACCCGGTCGAATACGTGGTGCGCAAGACCGAGTTCTCCAACTACACGGTGGAGACGGTGGAGCTGACCGACGCGCTCTACCTGCCGCCGGAGTGCGACGTGTCGCTGCGGCGCGGCTGGTTCTGGCACCCCGAGGACGCGCCGAAGACGCTGGACCACCTGCTGGCCATCTACTACCGGTCCGTCGGCCTGGGCGCCAACCTGCTGCTCAACCTGCCGCCGGACAGCACCGGACGGCTGCCGCAGGAGGACGTGCGGCGGCTGCGCGAGCTGCGCACCGAGCTCGACCGCCGGTTCGCCGCCCCGCTGCCGGCCGGGGTCCGCGAGGTCGCGCCGGGCGTCTGGGAGCTGGACTTCGGTTCCGCGGTGACCTTCGACCACCTCTGGCTGACCGAGGAACTGGCCGGGGGCCAGCGGGTGACCGCGCACGAACTGTGCGACGCGACCGGCACGCCGTTCGCCTCGGGGTTCACCGTCGGCTCCCAGCGGGTGCAGATCTTCGAGCCCGTCACCACCCGCACGGTGACCGTCCGCGTCACCGGCGAGGGCGCGGTCCTGACCGGCGCGACGGCATTCCTCGCGGGCGTCACCTCCGTGCCGGAGATCGCGTACCTGGCCACCACGGACGCCCCGCTGTAGCGGCCCTCCCCCTCAGCTCGCACGTCCCGCCGGGTTCCTCAGGCCGGCGGGGCGTGCGGACCCGCCCCCGCGGCCCCGTCACCCGTCCCCCCGGGCGCCGGGGCCACAGGCCTGTCCGGCGCGCCTCCGGTGATCCGTTCCGGGCACGGGCCCGGCCGGCGGTCCGTTCCGGGCACGGGTCCGCCGGGGGTCGGGCGCCCCCCGGTCCGCCGGGGGCCTCCCGGCGCGGCCGGCAGCCGGAGCGTGAACCGGGCCCCGCCCCGCGGTGCCGGGCCGGCGGTGAGCGTGCCGCCGTGCCGGACCGCCACGTCCCGGGCGATGGCGAGACCGAGCCCGGCGCCGCCGTCGTCCCGGCCGCGGGCGTCGTCGAGCCGGACGAACCGCTCGAAGATCCGCTCCCGTTCGCCCTCGGGGACACCCGCCCCGTCGTCGTCGACGCGCACCAGCACGTGCCCGGCCTCCCGCCCCACCGCCACGGCCGTCCAGCCCTCGGCGTGACGCCGGGCGTTGTCCAGCAGGTTGCCGACCACCCGCGCCAACTGGCCGCGCGAACCGGTGACTTCCAGCGCGCCGTCCGCCACGGACAGCTCCGGCGCCACCCGGTCCCCGGTCCGCTGCGCCAGCTCCTCGCGGACCAGCGCGCCGAGGTCGACCGGCGCGTCCCCCGGCCGCTCCCCCGCGTCCAGCCGGGCCAGCAGCAACAGGTCGGCGGCCAGCACCTGGAGGCGTACGGTGTCCGCGACCGCGCCCGGCACGTCGAGGAGGTCCGGATGGGCCTCGCCGACCTCCAGCTGGGTCCGCAGCGAGGCGATCGGCGAGCGCAGCTCGTGCGAGGCGTCCGCGACGAACCTGCGCTGCCGCTCCACCGACGCCTCCAGCACGGAGAGCGTCTCGTTGGTGGTGCGCGCCAGCCGGGCGATCTCGTCCCGCGAGTCCGGCTCCGGAACCCGCCGGGCGAGGTCCTCCGAGGCGGTGATGGCGGCCAGCTCCCGCCGGATGCCCTCCACCGGGCGCAGCGCCCGGCGGGTCACCAGCCAGGACACCCCGGCGACGACCGCCAGCAGCACGGGAAGGCCGGCCAGCATGGCGGTGCGGACCGAGCCGACCGCCTCCCGTTCGGCGGCGAGCGGGGCGCCCGCGTGGACGGTGAGGGTGACGCCGTCCGGGGTGGTGCCCTCGACGGCGGCGAACCGGTAGGCGGCGCGGGTCCCGTCGACGGTGGCGGTGCCGTCGGAGAACACCGGGTCGTCGTCGGAGACCTCGCCCCGGGCGGGATCGTCCGCCGAGCGGCCGCCGCCGTCGCCGCCGTCATCGCCCTCGGAGTCGTCGGAGCCGTCGGAGTCGTGCCGGGGCTCGTCGGCAGTGGATCCGCGCCCTTGGCCGACCGTCGGCGGGGGGACGGGGGTGACGCCGGCGGCCCCGGTGCCGGTGACCGCCTCCAGCTTGTCGGAGACCGCGACCACCCGGCCCTCCTCGTCGGTGACCTGGACCGGGGTCTCCTCGTCGTCCAGGTCGAGTTCGGCGTACGGCACGTCGAGCGCGAGCCGGCCGGCCACCTCGCGGGCGGCCACCTCCGCCTCCAGCCCGGCCCGGTCCGTCAGGTTGCTCCGCAGCACCAGCAGCACCGTGAGCCCCGCGGCGACCAGCGCCACCGCGACCACCAGGGTCGCACCCAGGGCGGCCCTGGCGGTCACCGATCTCATCGGGCCTCCAGGCGGTAACCGGCGCCGCGCACCGTACGGATGGTCTCCGCGCCGAGCTTGCGCCGCAGGGTGCTGACGTAGACCTCGACGATGTTCGGGTCCCCGTCGTAGGCGAAGTCCCAGACGTGCTCCAGGATCTCGGCCTTGCTCACCACCTCGCCCGCGCGCACCGCAAGTTGCTCCAGCACGGCGAACTCCTTGGCGGTGAGGACGATCTCGGTCCCCTCGCGGTGGACCCGGCGGGCGGCGGTGTCCATCCGCAGACCGCCGGCCGTGAGCACGGGCGAGGCGGAACCGCCGCGCCGGCGCAGCAGGGCGCGGACCCGGGCGACGAGCACCACGTAGGAGAACGGCTTGGTCAGGTAGTCGTCGGCACCCGTGTCGAGCCCCTCGGCCTCGTCGTACTCGCCGTCCTTGGCGGTGAGCATCAGGATCGGCAGTTCGTGGCCGGCCGCCCGTAGTTCCGCGCAGACCCGGTAGCCGTTCATGCCGGGCAGCATGATGTCCAGGATCAGCAGGTCGTAGCCGCCCTGCCCGGCCCGGTGCAGCCCTTCCAGGCCGTCGTGCACGACGTCCACGGCGAAACCCTCGGCGGTCAGCCCCCTGGCCAGGGACACCGCGAGGCGCTTCTCGTCCTCCACGATCAACAGGCGCATACGCACAGCGTCGCAAACCGGAGCTGAAGACGTCTTCAGCTCGCTTCAGGCTGCGTTCAGCAACGTCCCGGCAGGGTGGTTCCCGTCGCACCGCACCGTACTCGGGGAGGAACCTCATGAAGCGCCAGATCGCCATCGCCGCAGCCACCGCCGCCGTGCTCGTCGGGGGCGCCACCGCCGCCACCGTCGCATGGGCCGACGACGGCGCGGACGACCGGGACCGCACCCGGTCCTCGTCCGCCGCGGGCACCGGCGCCGCCGGCAGGGACACCGCCGGCGACCGCACCGCCTCCGATGCCCCCGCCTCCGGCCGGATCACGGTGGACCGGGCGGTGGCCGCCGCGCTGAAGGCCGTGCCGGGCACCGTCACCGGGGCGGAGTGGGAGGGCCCGGACGACGACGGGGACGACGACCGCGACCGTCCGGTCTGGGAGCTCGACGTGTACGGCGCCGACAAGGCCTGGCACGACGTGACGGTGGACGGGCGCGACGGCTCGGTCCTGTCGCACCGCGCCGACGACGACAACGACGACCGCCACCGCCGCGCGCCCCGGTCGGCCGCCGTCTCCGTGACGGAGGCGGCGGATGCGGCGCTGAAGGCGGCTCCGGGCCGGGTGACGTCGGTGGACCTGGAGGACGACGGCGGGGCGCACTGGGACGTGGAGGTCACGGGCGCGAAGGGCGCGGACCGGGACGTGCGGGTCGACGCGGGGACGGCGGCGGCGTCGGTCACGGCGGACGACGACTCCCACGACTCCGACGACGACCGCGGCGGGGAGCGCGACGACCGCGACTGACGGGAGGACGGGCCGGCCCCGGCGCTCCCCCACCCGGCAGCCGGGGGTGCGTCGGGGGTGCGTCAGCCTTCGCCGGTGAGGCCCGCAACCAGTTCGTCGGCCGCCGCGTACGGGTCGAGGGAGCCCGCGACGATGCGTTCGGCCAGGGTGTCGAGGCGGCGGTCGCCGTGCAGGTCCGCGATGCGTGCGCGCAGCGTGGTGACGGCGATCGTCTCCACCTCGCGGGCCGCGCGCGCGGCCCGCCGGGTGCCCAGCACGCCGTGCTCCTCCATCCAGGCGCGGTGCTTCTCCAGCGCCTCGACGACCTCGTCGATGCCCTCGCCGCGGGCGGCGACCGTCTTCACGATCGGCGGCCGCCAGTCGCCGGGACCGCGCGACTCCCCCAGCGACAGCATGTGGTTCAGCTCCCGGGCGGTGGCGTCCGCGCCGTCCCGGTCCGCCTTGTTGACCACGTAGACGTCGCCGATCTCCAGGATTCCGGCCTTCGCCGCCTGGATGCCGTCGCCCATGCCGGGAGCCAGCAGGACGACCGAGGTGTCGGCCTGGGAGGCGATCTCGACCTCCGACTGGCCGACGCCCACCGTCTCCACCAGGATCACGTCGCAGCCGGCCGCGTCCAGCACCCGCACCGCCTGCGGCGCGGAGCGGGCGAGACCTCCGAGGTGGCCGCGGGTGGCCATGGAGCGGATGTAGACGCCCGGGTCGGAGGCGTGGTCCGACATCCGGACCCGGTCGCCGAGGAGCGCGCCCCCGGAGAACGGCGAGGACGGGTCCACCGCCAGCACCCCGACGCGCTTGCCGGCCCGGCGGTAGGCGGAGACCAGCGCCGAGGTGGAGGTGGACTTCCCCACGCCGGGCGAGCCGGTCAGCCCGACGACGTACGCGTTGCCCGCGAGCGGGGCCAGCGCCGCCATCACCTCGCGCAGCAGCGGGGACGCCCCCTCCACCAGGGAGATCAGCCGGGCCACCGCACGCGGCGCGCCCTGCCGTGCCTGCTCCACCAGGGTGGGGACGTCCACCATCACCGCTCCGTTCGCTCTGCCGGCCTGCTCGTCCGTACGTGGTTCCCCGGGGCGGGCGGGCCGGAACCCCTTCCCCGGGGCACCCGGCCCGCCGCCGGGGACTACTTGCCCGGAACGCGGATGATCAGCGCGTCGCCCTGACCGCCGCCGCCGCACAGCGCCGCCGCGCCGGTGCCGCCGCCGCGCCGCTTCAGCTCCAGCGCCAGGTGCAGCACCACGCGGGCGCCGGACATCCCGATCGGGTGGCCCAGCGCGATGGCCCCGCCGTTGACGTTGACCTTGTCCGAGGAGACGCCGAGATCCTTCATGGACTGGACGGCGACGGCCGCGAACGCCTCGTTGATCTCGATCAGGTCGAGGTCGTCGACGGTCAGGCCGTCCTTCTTCAGGGCGTGCCGGATGGCGTTGGACGGCTGCGACTGGAGCGAGTTGTCCGGGCCGGCGACATTGCCGTGCGCGCCGATCTCGGCGATCCAGTCGAGGCCCAGCGCCTCCGCCTTGGCCTTGCTCATCACGACCACGGCGGCGGCGCCGTCGGAGATCTGCGAGGAGGTGCCGGCGGTGATGGTGCCGTCCTTGGTGAAGGCCGGGCGGAGCTTGCCGAGGGACTCGGCGGTCGTCTCGGGGCGGATGCCCTCGTCCTGCGAGAAGAGGACCGGGTCGCCCTTGCGCTGCGGGATCTCGACCGGGGTGATCTCCGCCTCGAAGATCCCGTTCTTCTGCGCGGCGGCGGCCCGCTGGTGCGAGAGGGCTGCGACGGCGTCCTGCTCGGCGCGGTTCAGGCCCAGCCGGGTGTTGTGCTTCTCGGTGGACTCGCCCATGGCGATGTTCTCGAAGGCGTCGGTCAGCCCGTCGTACGCCATCGCGTCGAGCACCTCGACCGCGCCGTACTTGTAGCCCTCGCGGGACTTGGGCAGCAGGTGCGGGGCGTTGGTCATCGACTCCTGGCCGCCGGCGACGACCACGTCGAACTCGCCCGCGCGGATGAGCTGGTCGGCGAGGGCGATGGCGTCGAGCCCGGAGAGGCACACCTTGTTCACGGTGAGCGCGGGGACGTTCATCGGAATGCCCGCCTTGACGGC
Organism: uncultured Streptomyces sp.; assembly: GCF_947488945.1. GTDB lineage: Bacteria > Actinomycetota > Actinomycetes > Streptomycetales > Streptomycetaceae > Streptomyces. The sequence continues at coordinate 426,273 of NZ_CANLBS010000002.1, read as the reverse complement.
GGCCTGGCGCGCGGGGATCTGGCCGGCGCCCGCCTGGAGGACCTGGCCCATGATCACGTACTCGACCTGGTCGCCGCCGATGCCGGCCCGGTCCAGCGCCGCCTTGATGGCGAAGCCGCCGAGATCGGCGCCGGAGAAGCTCTTCAGGGAGCCGAGGAGCCGCCCCATGGGCGTCCGGGCGCCCGCGACGATCACTGAGGTGTTACCGGTCGTTGCTGACATGGGCACGGCCCCTAAACATGTGGTGTGAACGAGGGTTTACTCGAATGTACTGAGCACCCTCGCGCCCGTCATCCGGCAGCGGGTGTGACGGCGCGCACGTTGCGTAACCATCCGCGGACCGTTGCACTGGTTCCATGCTGACGCGAATCGACCACATCGGAATCGCCTGTTTCGATCTCGACAAGACCGTGGAGTTCTACCGCGCGACCTACGGGTTCGAGGTGTACCACTCCGAGGTCAACGAGGAGCAGGGCGTGCGCGAGGCCATGCTGAAGATCAACGAGACCTCGGACGGGGGTGCTTCGTACCTCCAACTCCTGGAGCCGACCCGACCGGACTCGGCCGTCGGCAAGTGGCTGGAAAAGAACGGGGAGGGCGTCCACCACATCGCCTTCGGGACCGCGGACGTGGACCAAGACGCCGCGAACATCCGCGAAAAGGGCGTCCGGGTGCTCTACGACGAGCCCCGGACCGGCTCGATGGGGTCCCGGATCACCTTCCTGCACCCCAAGGACTGCCACGGCGTACTGACCGAACTGGTCACGTCCCGGACGGAGCACTGACCTCCGGATACCCGGCCCGGTAGAGTGGGCGTTTCCGGGCCCGGGCCGGGTCGGGGCCGCACCGCGTCCCCGATGCATCTGTCACCATTCCCCGGGGGGCCGTTCGTCGGCGAGCGGTGCTCGTTCGATTTTCGACCAGGGTTGGGGTCTCCCCTGCTCGAACGCAGTTGAGAGCTCGGGGAAGGATGGGACCGCGCAGTGCGGGGCTACGAACGCCAGGAGAGCCACCGGGCTGAAGTCGACCATCTCTCGCGGTTCGAGGCCGAGATGGACCGGCTGAAGACCGACCGGGAGAAGGCCGTCCAGCACGCCGAGGACCTCGGGTACCAGGTCGAGGTCCTGCGCGCCAAGCTGCACGAGGCGCGCCGCACTCTGGCGACCCGTCCCGCGTACGACGGCGCCGATCTCGGCTACCAGGCCGAACAGATGCTCCGCACCGCCCAGATGCAGGCGGACCAGCTCCGGACCGACGCGGAACGCGAGTTGCGCGAGGCCCGCGCCCAGACGCAGCGCATCCTCCAGGAGCACGCCGAGCACCAGGCCCGGCTCCAGGCGGAACTGCACGCCGAGGCGGTGCAGCGCAGGCAGCGGCTCGACCAGGAGCTCGCCGAGCGCCGGCAGACCGTCGAGTCCCACGTCAACGAGAACGTCGCGTGGGCCGAGCAGTTGCGCGCGCGCACGGAGTCGCAGGCCCGCCGCCTCATGGAGGAGACCCGCGCCGAGGCCGAGCAGGCGCTCGCCGCCGCGCGGAGCGAGGCCGTCCGGGTCGCCGAGGAGACCCGGCAGCGGCTCGGCTCCGAGGCGGAGACCGCCCGCGCCGAGGCCGAGGCCATCCTGCTGCGCGCCCGCAGGGACGCCGAGCGTCTGCTGAACGCCGCCTCCACCCAGGCCCAGGAGGCGTCCACCCACGCGGAGCAGCTCCGCACCACGACCACCGCCGAGTCCGAGCAGAGCCGCCGCCGGACCGCCGAGCTCCAGCGGGCCGCCGAAGAGCAGATGACGGAGGCCGCCACCCGGCTGCGCGAGGCGCGGCTGGAGGCGGAGAAGCTGGTCCAGGAGGCCAAGGACGCCGCCGCCAAGCAGCTCGCCGGGGTCGAGTCGCAGAACGAGCAGCGCACCCGGACCGCCAAGTCCGAGATCGCCCGCCTGGTCGGCGAGGCCACCACCAGCGCCGAGACGCTGAAGGCGGAGGCCGAGCAGGCCCTCGCGGACGCCCGCGCCGAGGCCGAGCGGCTGGTCGCCGAGGCGGCCGAGAAGGCCCGCACGGACGCGGCCGAGGACGCCGCGGCCCAGCTCGCCAAGGCCGCCCGCAGCGCCGAGGAGGTGCTGACCAAGGCGTCGGAGGACGCCCGGTCCACCACCAGGTCGGCGGGCGAGGAGGCCGAGCGCATCCGCCGCGAGGCGGAGGCCGAGGCCGACCGGCTGCGCGGCGAGGCCGCCGAGCAGGCCGACCAGCTCAAGGGCGCGGCCAAGGACGACACCAAGGAGTACCGGGCCAAGACGGTCGAGCTCCAGGAAGAGGCCCGCCGGCTGCGCGGCGAGGCCGAGCAGTTGCGCTCCGAGGCGGTCGCCGAGGGTGAGCGCATCCGCGGCGAGGCGCGCCGCGAGGCCGTCCAGCAGATCGAGGAGAAAGCCCGCACCGCCGAGGAGCTGCTGACCAAGGCGAAGGCGGACGCCGAGGAACTGCGTACCTCCGCCGCCGCCGAGAGCGAGCGGGTCCGCACCGAGGCGGCCGAGCGCGCCACCGGTCTGCGCAAGCAGGCCGAGGAGCAGTGGGAGCGCGCCCGCGCGGAGGCCGAGAAGCTGCGGACCGACGCCGAGGAACAGGCACGGGCCGCCGTCACGGCCGCCGAGGCGGCCGCGGGCGAGCTGCGTACGGAGGCCGAGCGCGCGGTCGCCGCCCGCGAGGAGGAGGCGGCCGGGGAGCTCGCCCGGCTGCGTGCCGAGGCCGAGGAGCGGGTCGCCGCCGCCGAGGAGGCGCTGGCCGGGGCCCGCGCCGAGGCGGAGCGGCTGCGGCGCGAGGCCGGCGAGGAGGCGGAGCGGCTGCGCGCGGAGTCCGCCGAGCGGCTGCGCGTCCACCGGGAGCAGGCCGAGGCGGAGGCCGAGCGGCTCCGCGACGAGGCGGCGGCCGACGCCGCCCAGTCCCGCTCCGAGGGCGAGACCCTCGCCGTGCGGCTGCGCTCCGAGGCGGCCGCCGAGGCGGAGCGCCTGAAGTCGGAGGCGCAGGAGACGGCCGACCGGGTGCGGGCCGAGGCGGCGGCCGCGGCCGAGCGGGTCGCCGCGGAAGCGGCGGAGGCACTGTCCGCGGCCCAGGAGGAGGCCCACCGGCGCCGCCGGGCGGCCGAGGAGACCCTGGACTCCGCCCGTACCGAGGCGGAGCAGGAGCGGGAGCGGGCCCGTGAGCAGAGCGAGGAGCTGCTCGCCTCCGCCCGCAAGCGGGTCGAGGAGGCGCAGACCGAGGCGCACCGGCTGGTCGAGGAGGCCGAGACCCGCGCCGCCGAGCTGACGGCCGCGGCCGAGCAGACCGCCCAGCAGGTGCGGGACGCGGTCGCCGGACTGCACGAGCAGGCCGAGCAGGAGATCGCCGAGCGGCGGACGGCCGCCGAGGAGTCGGCCGACCGGGTCAGGACCGAGGCGCAGGCGGAGGCCGACTGCCTCCGTGCCGACGCCCACGCCGAGCGCGAGCGCGCCGCGGAGGACGCCGGCCGTATCCGGCAGGTCGCCGCGGAGGAGTCCGAGGCCGCGAAGGCGCTGGCCGAGCGGACCGTCACCGAGGCGATCGCCGAGTCGGACCGGCTGCGCGGCGAGGCCGCCGAGTACGGCCGGCGGGTCCGCACCGAGGCGGCCGACGCCCTGACGTCGGCCGAGCAGGACGCCGCCAAGGCGCGTGCGGAGGCCCGCGAGGACGCCAACCGGATGCGTTCGGAGGCCGCCGAGCAGGCGGACCGGCTCATGGCCGAGGCGACGACCGAGAGCACCCGGGTGCGCACCGAGGCCACCGACGCCTCCAACCAGCTGGTCGGTGAGGCCACCGTCGAGGCGGAGCGCCGGCGCAAGGACGCCAAGGAGAAGTCCGAACAGCTCCTGTCCGAGGCCTCGTCGGAGGCGGCGCGGCTGCGCGCGGAGGCGGCGGAGACCGTGCGGTCGGCCCAGGAGCACGCGGCCCGTACCCGTGCGGAGGCCGAAGAGGTGCGCGCGGAGGCGGAGTCGGCGTCCGAGCGGATGCGGAGCGAGGCCCGCGAGGAGGCGGACCGCACGCTCGACGAGGCGCGCACCGACGCGGCCAAGCGCCGGGCGGACGCCGCCGAACAGGCGGACCAGCTCATCAACAAGGCCCGCGAGGAGGCGCTGCGCACCGCCACCGAGGCCGAGGCCCAGGCGGACGCCATGGTCGGCGCGGCCCGCCAGGAGTCGGTGCGGATCACCTCCGAGGCCACGGTCGAGGGCAACACCCTGGTGGAGCGGGCCCGGACGGACGCGGACGAGCTGCTGGTCGGCGCGCGCCGGGACGCCACGGCGACCCGGGAGCGGGCCGAGGAGCTGCGGACGCGGATCGAGGCCGAGATCGAGGAACTCCACGACCGCGCCCGCCGCGAGACGTCCGAGCAGATGCGGACCGCGGGCGAGCGCGTCGACCACCTGATGAAGGCGGCGACCGAGCAGCGCGACGAGGCCGCGGCGAAGGCCAAGGAGTTGCTGGCGGAGGCCAATTCGGAGGCGAGCAAGGTCCGGATCGCCGCGGTGAAGCGGGCCGAGTCGCTGTTGAAGGAGGCCGAGACCAAGAAGGCCGGCCTGGTCCGCGAGGCGGAGAAGCTGCGGGCCGACGCGGAGGCGGAGGCGAAGCGGATCGTGGACGAGGGCAGGCACGAACTGGACGTCCTGGTGCGCAGGCGCGAGGACATCAATACGGAGATCTCCCGTGTCCAGGACGTGCTGGAGGCGTTGGAATCATTCGAGGCGCCGACGGGGGGCGGGAAGTCCGGCAGCGGCGGTTCCGCCGGGGGCGTCAAGGCAGCTGCGACCGCGGGCACCCGTTCGGGTGGCAAGCAGTCGGAGGGCTAGCGGGACGCCGAGTCCCGTGCATGGGCACGGACATCAACCCCGCGGGGTGGTAAGCACCTTGTGGGCCAGCCACCCTAAAGAGGTGTCATTCTCCAGATCAAACCAGTATCTGCACGCTGACACGCCGCTTTGGCCCCTAGGATTCCCTCTATCACCTCACCGGTCTCATTCGACAGGAAACCCATGAGCGACCCCTCTTCCCCCTTCGGCTTCGAGCTCGTGCGACGTGGTTACGACCGCGGTCAGGTGGACGACCGCATTACCAAGCTCGTCGCCGACCGCGACAGTGCTCTGGCACGCATCACCTCTCTGGAAAAGCGCATCGAGGAACTCCACCTCGAGACGCAGAACGCCCAGGCCCAGGTCAACGACGCGGAGCCGTCGTACGCCGGCCTCGGCGCGCGCGTCGAGAAGATCCTCCGCCTCGCCGAGGAGGAGGCGAAGGACCTGCGCGAGGAGGCCCGTCGCGCCGCCGAGCAGCACCGCGAGCTGGCCGAGTCGGCCGCCCAGCAGGTGCGCAACGACGCCGAGTCCTTCGCCGCCGAGCGCAAGGCGAAGGCCGAGGACGACGGCGTCCGCATCGTCGAGAAGGCCCAGGGCGAGGCGGCCTCGCTGCGCGGGGACGCGCAGAAGGACGCCCAGTCCAAGCGTGAGGAGGCGGACGCCCTCTTCGAGGAGACCCGCGCGAAGGCCGCCCAGGCCGCCGCGGACTTCGAGACCAACCTGGCCAAGCGCCGCGACCAGTCGGAGCGCGACCTCGCGTCCCGTCAGGCCAAGGCCGAGAAGCGCCTCGCGGAGATCGAGCACCGCGCGGAGCAGCTCCGCCTGGAGGCCGAGAAGCTCCGTACGGACGCCGAGCGCCGGGCCCGCCAGACGGTCGAGACCGCGCAGCGCCAGTCCGAGGACATCGTGGCCGACGCGAACGCCAAGGCCGACCGGATCCGCAGCGAGTCGGAGCGCGAGCTGGCGGCGCTCACCAACCGCCGCGACTCGATCAACGCCCAGCTCACCAACGTCCGCGAGATGCTGGCGACGCTGACCGGCGCCGCGGTCGCCGCTGCCGGTTCCCCCGACGACGAGCCCGCCACCCGCGGGGTTCCGGCCCAGCAGACCCGCTGACGCCTCCCGTCCCACCGCTGTACGCCATGTGCGCCCGGTTCCGCCGTTGTGGTGGCGCCGGGCGCGCGGCCGTTCTAGCGTGAACGCATGATCGAGCTCGAGGGACTGACCAAGCGATTCGGCCGCAAGGTCGCCGTCGACCATCTGTCCTGCCGGATCAAGCCGGGCATCGTGACGGGCTTCCTCGGACCGAACGGCGCGGGGAAGTCCACCACCATGCGCATGATGCTCGGTCTGGACAACCCGACGAGCGGATCGGTCCGCATCGACGGCAAGCAGTACCGCGATCTCGCGGAACCGCTCAAGTACATCGGGGCGTTGCTCGACGCGAAGTCGATGAACGGCGGGCGCAGCGCGTACAACAACCTGCTCTGCCTCGCCCAGAGCAACCGCATCCCCACCCGCCGGGTCGCCGAGGTGCTGGACACCGTCGGGCTCAGCGCGGTGGCGAAGAAGAAGTCCAAGGGGTTCTCGCTCGGCATGGGACAGCGGCTCGGCATCGCCTCCGCGCTGCTCGGCGATCCGCAGATCCTGATGTTCGACGAACCGGTGAACGGCCTGGACCCCGAGGGAATCCACTGGATTCGCAATCTGATGAAATCGCTGGCCTCCGAAGGCCGGACGATCTTCGTCTCCTCCCACCTGATGAGCGAAATGGCGCTGACCGCCGATCACCTCATCGTGATCGGCCAGGGAAAGCTGCTGGCCGACACCTCCATGGCCGACTTCATCCACGAGAACTCGCGCAGTTACGTACGGCTGCGCTCGCCGCAGCAGGAGCGGTTGCGCGACGTGCTGCACCAGGAGGGCTTCACACCCGTCGAGTCCGGCAACGGCACGCTGGAGATCGACGGCGCCACCACCGAGGCGATCGGCGAACTGGCCGCCCGCCACCAGGTGGTGCTGCACGAGCTGAGCCCCCAGCGGGCCTCGCTGGAGGAGGCGTTCATGCAGATGACGGCGGGTTCGGTGGAGTACCACGCGCACGACGGGCAGGACGGGGAGAAGCCGGTGGTGGGAGCCGACTGGGGCGCGGACTGGCGGCAGCCGCAGGGCAAGGGCGGCAGCTCCTCGGGTACCGCCGGATCCACCGCGGACGACAGCCGGGGCCCCCAGGGCCCCGACGGAACGGGAGCATGACGGCGATGGCATCGGTACCCGCGGTCCTGAACTCCGAGTGGACGAAGATCCGCACGGTCTCCTCCACCACCTGGACGCTGATCTCGGCGTTCGTGGTCACCGTCGCCATGGGGGCGGCGCTCAGCGCCCTGCTCCGCTCCCAGTTCGACGACCTCTCCGAGGCGGAGCGGGCCACCTTCGACCCGACCTTCGTCGGCTTCTCCGGGATGATCCTGGGGCAGCTCGCCATGGTCGTCTTCGGGGTGCTGGTGGTCGGCACGGAGTACAGCTCCGGCATGATCCGCACCTCGCTGGCGGCCGTCCCGAAGCGCGGCGTCTTCCTCTTCTCCAAGATCCTGGTGGCCGGCGTGCTGGCCCTGGTGGTCGGCCTCGCCACCAGCTTCGTCACCTTCTTCCTCAGCCAGGCGCTGCTCGGCGACCACCGCACCGACCTGGGCGCGGACAACGTGCTGCGCGCGGTGATCGGCGGCGGGCTGTACATGGGCCTGATCGCCATCTTCTCGATGGGCGTGGCCTCGATGCTGCGCAGCTCGATGCTCTCGCTCGGCATCCTGATGCCGTTCTTCTTCCTGGTCTCCCAGATCCTGTCGGCGGTCCCCGTCGCCAAGACGGTCGCCCGCTACTTCCCCGACCAGGCCGGCTCGAAGATCATGCAGGTCGTCCCCGACGCGATGAACAGCGACCCCGCCCCGTACGGCCCCTGGGGCGGCCTCGGCATCATGGCCCTGTGGGTCGTCGCGGCCCTCGTCGGCGGGTACGTGGTGCTGCGGAAGCGGGACGCGTAGGACCGGCCGGACCGGCCGCGGGGGCGCGCGCCGCACCCGGCAGGGCTTCGCCGGAACCGATGTGTCCTGGTTATCCTCCTCACTCATACGGGGGGCGCGCGGCCGGGTGGGCGGGCCGGGTGCCGGACGGACGAGTCGATGGGGCTGGGAATGATCGAGGCAGTCGGCCTGACCAAGCGGTTCGGGTCCAGGACCGCCGTGCACGACCTCTCGTTCCGGGTGCGGCCCGGCATCGTCACCGGGTTCCTCGGGCCGAACGGTTCGGGGAAGTCCACGACCATGCGGATGATGCTCGGACTGGACCGGCCGACGTCCGGCCACGTGACGATCGGCGGCCATCCCTACCGGAGCCTGCCGAACGCGCCGCGGCTGGTGGGCGCGCTGCTGGACGCCAAGGCGGTGCACGGCGGGCGCAGTGCCCGCAACCACCTGCTGTCGCTGGCCCAGCTCGCGGGCATTCCGGCGGCCCGGGTCGACGAGGTCCTCGCGGTGGTGGGGCTGCGTGAGGTGGCGGGGCGGCGTTCCAGCGGCTTCTCGCTCGGGATGGGGCAGCGGCTCGGCATCGCGGCGGCCCTGCTCGGCGACCCGCAGGTGCTGCTCTTCGACGAGCCGGTCAACGGGCTCGACCCGGAGGGCATCCTCTGGATCCGCACCCTCATGAAGACGCTGGCGGCGGAGGGCCGCACGGTCTTCGTCTCCAGCCATCTGATGAGTGAGATGGCCCTGACCGCCGACCATCTGATCGTGATCGGCCGGGGCCGGCTGCTGGCAGACATGGGGGTCGGCGAGTTCATCGCGGCCAACTCCGCCGGGTACGCCCGGGTGCGGGTGGCGGACGACGACGCGGAGGGGAGCCGGGCGCTCACCGCCGCGGTGGAGGGCGACGGAGGCCGGGTGGTGTCCGAGCCGGACGGGGCACTGCGCGTCATGGGCGTACCGCTGCCCCGGATCAGCGACCTGGCCCACGCGGACGGTGTGCGGCTGTGGGAGCTCTCGCCCCACCGGGCCTCGCTGGAAGAGGCGTACATGCGGATGACGCAGGCCGAGGTGGACTACCGTTCGACGGATGACGCGAAGGCCGGGCTGCGACCCCCGCCGCCCCCTTACGTCCTGCCGCCCGACCCGGCCGGGCCGCCGCGGCCGGCCGACGAGGTACCGCTGCGGAACTGGTACGTCCCGCCGCCGCCCGGCGGGAACCCGTACGCGACCACGCCGCCGGCCCGCGCCGGCGCCGAGACCGGCGAGGAATCCCGATGACGACGCCGGCCGCGCCGCAGCCCCCGACGGACCCCGGGGCGGGACTCCCCGGGCTCGGCCCGTACGTCTCCGCGATCCCGGTCCGGCCCGCCACCCTCTCCGACGCCCTCGCCTCCGAGTGGACCAAGATCCGGTCGGTGCGCTCCACCCTGTGGACGCTCGGCGTGATGGTCGCGCTGCTGCTGGTCGTCGGGGTGCTGGCCGCGATCGCCGTGACCGCCTACAGCGATCAGCCGCCGGGCACCGACGAGGTGCTGGAACTCGGCTTCTTCGGGGTGCTGCTCAGCTCCATCTGCGTGATCACCCTCGGGGTGCTGACCGTGACCTCCGAGTTCGGCACCGGCATGATCCGCACGACGCTCACGGCGTGCCCGAGCAGGGGCCGGGTGCTCGCGGCCAAGTCCTGCGTCTTCTTCCTGATGGTCTTCACGGTCACCGCCGTGACCACCACCGTGGTGGCGATGCTGCAGACCGCGCTGATGGGCGGCCGGGCCGCGGACGGCGCGGAGTGGGCCCGTGCCACTCTCGGCGTGGGCCTCTACCTGGCGCTCCTGGGGCTCGCCTCGCTCGCCCTCGGCGCGGTGGTCCGGCACTCGGCGGGTGCGATCACGATCGTGATCGCGCTGGTGCTGCTGCCGCTGGTGATGGCCATGTTCATGTTCTCGGACCGGCTGACGGACGTCCGGACCGCGCTGTTCGCGTACTCGGTCCCGAGCCAGATCGCCTCGCTCTACGACGCCTCGGTGGGCGTCTCGGGGCCGTCCGGATGGCAGGCGGTGGGCATCATGGCGGCGGTGGCGGCGGTGGCCCTCGGCGCGGCCTTCTTCGTGATGGACCGGCGCGACGTCTGACCCTGCCGGGCCAGCCCGCGCCCGGCCCGCTCGAGCCCCTGCTGCCGGGCGGGCCCCCCGGCCCGCTCATGTCCCGCCCGCACGGCGCCCGGCCAGTCGCCGTCCGGCCGCGCGCCGCCCGGCCGCTCAGTGGCGCGGGGCGTTCCTGGACCGCTGCACCCGTGTGGTGCGGCGGTCCCGCGCGTTCCAGCAGGCCTTGTGCCAGTGCCGGCGGTCGTCGACGCCGCCCCATTCGGGCCAGACCACCACGTGCGGGACACCGGAGGGGATCTCCTGGTCGCAGCCGGGGCAGCGGTAGCGCTTGCCCTGCGCGCTCGCCCCGCTGACCGGGCGCACCGACCACTCCTCGCCCTGCCAGCTGTCGGTGGCGGCTCCTCCCCCGTACCGCGCCCCGCCGCCGGGACTCGGTGCGGGACTCTCGCCGCCTCGGGGGCGGTTGCGGCGCGGGGACACGTGGACACCTCACGGGGGTGCGGACGGCAGGGCCTTCCAGCCTAAGGGCGGACCGCCGCCGCGAGGGCCGGGCCCCGGTCCGGCGGGGGCGCAGTGGAGTGAGTTAGCGGAAAATCGCAAGAACTTCGCGCGTGCCCGTGCCTTTGGCACGTGTCAGACGTTGGTGCCGGTAGGGGAGAGCCGCGTCGGCCCCAAGGAGGCAAGAGCGCGATGCGCGTTGGAACGTTCGTACTGGCAGCCCAGTTCCCGGGTCAGGGCCAGGCCGAGGCCCTGCACCGGGCCGTCCGGTCCGCCGAGGTCGCGGAGGCCTCCGGGCTCGACGCGGTCTGGCTGGCGGAGCACCACTTCGTGCCGTACGGGGTCTGCCCGTCGGCCGTGACCCTGGCGGCACTGCTGCTCGGCCGCACCCGCACCGTCCGGGTCGGGACCGCGGTGAGCGTGCTGCCCAACCACCACCCGGTGGCACTCGGCGAGCAGGCGGCGCTGCTGCACCTCACCAGCGGCGGCCGGTTCACCCTCGGCGTCGGCCGGGGCGGTCCCTGGGTCGACCTGGAGGTGTTCGGCGGCGGCCTGGAGGCGTACGAGAACGGCTTCCCGGACGCGCTCGGGCTGCTGATGGACTGGCTGCGGCTGCCCCGCGTCCCGGGGCGCGGGGCGCACGGCTTCCGGGAGGTGGCCGTCGTCCCGCGCGCCGACGAGCTGCTGGACGCCCAGGGCGAGCGGCCGGCCGGGGGGCCCGAGGTGATCGTGGCGTGCACCTCCCCCAAAACCGTGCGGCTCGCCGCCTCGAAGGGGCTGCCGATGCTGCTGGGCATGCACTGCGGCGACGAGGAGAAGGCCGAGATGGTGGGTCTCTGGCGGACGGCGGCGCGCGAGGCGGGCGTCTGTGCGGAGGCGGTGGAGAACGCCGGCCACGTGTCGGCCGGGGTCGCCCAGATCGGGGACCGGCGCGAGGACGCCGAGCAGACGCTGGTGAAGGCGATGCCGGGGTGGCTGCGGCAGGGACTGGACGCGCACGTCACGGTGGACGGCCGGCACCGCGTGATGCGGGACCCGGTGGCGTACACCGAGATGCTGTGCGGGATCCATCCGGTGGGGCCCCCGGAGTTCGCCGCCGACCGGCTCGCGGCCACCGCGGAGCGCACGGGCATCACCCGGTTCGCCCTGCTGACGGAGGGATCCGGCGAGCTGGCGGCGACCGAGGACAACGTGCGCAGGCTGGGCACCGAGGTGCTGCCCCTGCTGGGGTGAAGGGTTCATGGCGGCGTACCGGCCGACGCGTCGTCGGCGGGGAGAGCTGCCGTCCCGGAGCGCGGGGCGCCTCCCGCGCTCCGGGTCGGCAGCGAAGGGATTCAGCAGTCCCGGAGTTCGGGCGACTGGTTGAGCAGCTGGCCCCTCACCGAGGTGAACTTGGCCAGCCGGTCGTCGACCGAGGAATCCAGCGGGAACACCGCGAGCCGGTGACAGTTCTGGAATGCGAGACGCACCCCGAAGTGCCGCTGGAGCGCCCCGCGTATCGCATCGCTCGCGAGCGCGCGCAGCAGCTGGCCACGAGCCTGCTCGTCCGGCGGCGGCGTCTGGTTGTCGGCGAACTCTCCGCCGTCCACCTTCAGCTGGGCCACCAGGGAGCTGACCATCTCCCATGCGTAGGGCAGGGAGGTCCGGACGCAGTCGACGAAGTCGGCTTCGTCGACCTCGCCTCGCTCGGCCTGTTCCAAGAGGGCCGGTGAGACGTCGAGCGACATGGATTCTCCTCTCGCGGCCCCGACGGTGGCCGGGGCCTTACGGGCAGGGCAGGAGAGCGACGACGCAGGGTACACGGGCGGCGACCTCCTGCATCCACGGTAAGGGCGCAGTCCCGACCGCACCAGGAGAATGGGAACACAACCGGCCAATGACGGGCGGGAACAAAGGCGGACAAGCCCGCGGTGCATACCCGCGGGACGGGAGGGACGCAAGGGGCGGTCGCATGCACCGCCGGACGTCGAGTAGCGTTGCCGACCATGCGTCTCGTCATCGCCCGTTGCTCCGTGGACTACGCGGGCCGGCTCACCGCCCACCTGCCCTCCGCGCCCCGTCTCATCCTGGTCAAGGCGGACGGCAGCGTCTCCATCCACGCCGACGACCGTGCGTACAAACCGCTCAACTGGATGTCGCCGCCCTGCACCCTGAAGGAGGGCGCGGGTGACGAGGCGGGCGTGTGGACCGTGATCAACAAAGCGGGCGAGAAACTGATCATCACGATGGAGGAGATCCTCCACGACTCCTCGCACGAACTGGGCGTGGACCCCGGCCTGATCAAGGACGGTGTGGAGGCGCACCTCCAGGAACTGCTCGCGGACCGGATCGAGATCCTGGGCGAGGGCTACACCCTCGTCCGCCGCGAATACCCCACCGCCATCGGGCCGGTCGACATCCTGTGCCGGGACGCGGACGGCGGCACGGTCGCCGTGGAGCTGAAGCGGCGGGGCGACATCGACGGGGTCGAGCAGTTGACCCGCTACCTGGAACTGCTCAACCGCGATCCCCATCTCGCCCCGGTGCGCGGCGTCTTCGCCGCGCAGGAGATCAAGCCCCAGGCGCGCGTGCTGGCGACCGACCGCAAGATCGGCTGCGTGGTGCTCGACTACGACGCGATGCGCGGCATCGAGGACGACAAACTCCGCCTGTTCTGAGGGCGTTCGCCCGGTTCACCCCCGCCCCTGGAGCCGCGCGGGAAAGTCCGGTAATCGGGGTTTCGGGCGGACGTTTCGGGGCCCGGTGTCGCGCACGGCCGTCGCCCGTGTCCGCTGCTTTCGGGACGGGGCTCCGGGCGTCGTCGTCCAGCGGCCAGGCCGTCCGGGGCGGGGCGTCCGGACGGCCCGCCCCGGACTGCCCCGCCCGGACGAGCCCGGACCGCCCTGTCCGGACGGCCCGCCCCGGACCACCCCGCCCGGACGGGGCGTCAGACGATCGGTGCGGTGGCCGTCGGGTCCGCGAGCGACTGCGAGGCGCTGGCCGAGGCCGACTCCTCCTCGCCACCGGTCGTCCCGGTGTCCGTGGGAGTGGGAATGGTGGGTGTCGGCGCCGGCGAGGTCGAGGTGGTCGGCGTGGGCGTCGCGGGTCCGGACGACTCGGATTCCGGCGGCGTCGACCCGTCGGTTCCGGTGTTCCCGCCCGTCGGGTCCTCGTTCCCGTCCCCGTCCCCGTCACCGCCCTCGTTACCGTCCTGCTCCCCGCCGTCCGCCGGGCTCGTCCGCGACGGTGAGGCGGTGGCTCCGGGCGACGGGGTGCCCGTCGGAGTGGTGGCCGAGCCGGACGGACCGGGCGAGGCGGAGGCGCTGCCGCTCGGTGCGGTCTCCCCCGGTACGCCGTCGTCCTGCGGGGTGTCCTCCGGGGACGGGCCCCCGTCGTCGCCGCCGTCCTCCGTGACCGACTGGCCCGGAGTGGCGTCGCGGCCGTCGGCCTCCTCGCTGCCCGAGGTGGCGCCGAGGGTCACCACCGTGCCGAGCACGGCGACCAGCAGCGCGCCCGCGCCGACCGCGACCAGGTTGTTGCGCACCCCGCCCCACAGGCGGGCCGCCGGACCGGCGGACTGCGCGGCGGGGGCGAGCGGCACCGCGTCCACCACCACCGCGTCGCGCGGCGTCGGCAGCACGGCGGTCGGGGCCGTCAGACCCAGGGGCGCCGGAGCCACGGGTTCGGGCCGGCCGGTGGGCGCCCCGCCCGCGGCGAGGGCGGCGCTCCCGGCCGCGGGGGTGCCCGCACGGTCCGAGACCAGTGCCAGTGCGCGCCGTCCGGTGACCGCTCCCGACTTGTCGGCGAGCGCCCCGCGCATCCCGATGGAGGTCTCCAACTCGGCGCGCGCCCGGTCGAGATGACCGCCGCAGAGGGCCAGTACGCCCAGTTCGTGGTGGAAGTACGCCTCTTCGGCGACCTCTCCGGCGATCCGCGCGGCCTCCTGACCGATCCGCAGCACCTTCTCCCAGGCGCCCCAGTGCAGAGCGGCCGCGAACGCCGGGGCCGCCCGGCGGGCCAGCAGGACGACCGTGCCGGCCTGGCCGGCCTCGGAGCCGGGGACCAGTCGCGCCATCGAGGCGAGCACGGCGTCGGACTCCGCCGCGGCCCGCTCGACGGTGACCGACGGGTGGCCCGCCCACCAGGCGTAGTGCTGGGCCGCGGTACGGGCCCGCTCGACGGCGTCGTCGCCGTAGCCGCCGGCTTCGAGCTGCGCGAGGACGCCCGCCGCCAGCCGGTAGCGGGAGCCCGCCGGGGAGAGCAGCCCGCAGCCGGCCAGTTCGCCGAGGGCGGCGTCGGCGTGGGTGTGGCCAACGAGGGCGGGCAGGTGCGCCTGGTGCGGCACCTCGCCGCCCAGCGCCACCGCGAAGCGGAGGGTGTCCCGGGCGGCCTCGCTGAGCCGTGAGGCGAGCAGCAGGGAGGGCGCCGCACCCTCGCCGATGCTGGGCAGTGGGGTGTCGTCGCCGGGGTGCGTGCCGGAGGCGGGCAGCAGGGAGACGGGCGGCGGGCCGGCCGGGCGTTCCTCGAAGGCGTTGTACTCGTCGGGGTCGGCGTGCTCCTCGGTCAGCCGGTCGCGCTGGCTGAGCAGCGCGCCCGCCTGGACGAAGCGGAGCGGCAGCCCCTCGGACTCGAACCAGAGGTCGCCGGCCCAGTTCGACTCGTCCTCGGAGAGCGGCCGGCCGACGACCTGCGCCAGCAGGTCGGTGGCGGCGGCCCGGCTGAGGCCGCCGAGGAAGACCTCTTCGACGACGTCGCCGGTGTCCAGGTCGGGGGTGGCGGAGAAGAGGAAGGCGCACTCGGGGGTGGCGTCGAGCAGTTCGTCCAGGGCGGCGCCACCGCACTCCAGGTCGTCGACGACGACCACCGCGCCGACGCCGCCGAGCAGGGCGAGCAGTTCCTCGCGGTCGGGCCGGTACAGCGGGGCCCGGTGGACGGTGGAGAACAGGGCGTGCAGCAGATCGGTGACGGTGCGCCGGTGACCGTTCAGGCGTACGACGCCGTCCGGCGCGAGATCGGCGCAGTCGGCGGCGACGGCCTCCAGCAGCGCGGTGCGGCCCGATCCGGCGGGGCCGGTGAGCCGGACCGAGCGGCCGCGGGAGAGCAGCCGGACTAGTTGCTCGCGCTCCTCCTGACGCTCCAGCAGCGGGAGCTGGGGGGCGGGCGGGCCGGGCGGCACCGGGGGCGACCCGGCGCGTTCGTGGTCGGCGCGCTCCTCGGCGGTCCGCCGCACGGGGGCCGGAGCGCGCTCGCCGGGCGGAAGCTGCTCGGCCTCGGTGCCGTCGACGGGGTTGACCGTCAGCAGCAGGTCGCCCGATATCACCTGCACGACGCGGGCCTGCGCGCCGGTCGGCGGGGCCGGTTCGGTCGCCAGCGGGTCGCGGGGCGGTCTCTTGCGGCTCGCGGAGTCGCCGGACGTGCCGGGCTCACCGGTGAAGTGCTCCGGGTCCCGGGATGTCGGGTCCATCGTCCAAGTCCCCCATACGCGCCGCACGATCGCCCCACCGGCACCGTACGGACCGCTGTCGCTCACGGTTCGGTGTCCGCCCCGGGTTGGTCGATCGGCGGACGGGCGAACCTTAGACCGTCCCGGTGTCCGGCGGACCGGCGGGGGGTGGTACGGCGCGGGCATGGCCACCCGAAGCGGACCGGGAGGGTCCGCCGGAGCGCCCGCAGCTCAGACGCGCGGCAGGGACTCCGCGGCGAGACCGCCCTCGATGGAGAGGATGCGGTGCAGCCGGGTCGCGACCAGCAGGCGCTGCATCTGGGGCGGCACACCGCGCAGCACCAGGCGGCGGCCGCCGCGTCCCGCGCGCCGGTGCACGCCCATGATGACGCCGAGTCCGGTGGCGTCCCAGGAGTCCAGTTCGCTCAGGTCCAGCAGCAGATCCCCGGTGCCCCCGTCGACGGCGGCGTGCAGCGACGTACGGGCGTCCGCCGCGCTCCGGACGTCGAGGCGGCCCCCGACGACCAGCTCGGCATGATCGCCCCTGATGTGCATATGCGCTCCCGATGTACTCCGTAGCGAGTTCCGTCTGTCCGTTCCGACACTGCCCGCATGGACCGCGGCGGCGAAGGCGTGGTTGCCGCCCGTGAGCGAACCGATACCGAATTCACTCCGCGGGGTGATCCGGGCGCACCGGCGGACGCCCGGCGGGCCCGCCGTCCGCGCCCCGCCCCGGGGGCCGGCCCCCTCCGGGCCCCGGGTGGCGGGACCGGGGGGACGAGGGCGCCGCTCACGTTCCGTAGGTGTAGAACCCCTGCCCGCTCTTGCGGCCGATGTCACCGGCGTCGACCATCCGGCGCATCGACTCCGGGGCGGCGAACTTCTCGTCCTGCGACTCCGTGTAGATGTTCGAGGTGGCGTGCAGCAGGATGTCGACGCCGGTCAGGTCCGCGGTGGCGAGCGGGCCCATGGCGTGGCCGAAGCCCAGCCGGCAGGCGGTGTCGATGTCCTCGGCGGACGCGACGCCCGACTCGTGCAGCTTGGCGGCCTCGACGACCAGGGCGGAGATCAGCCGGGTGGTGACGAAGCCCGCCACGTCCCGGTTGACGACGATGCAGGTCTTGCCGACCGACTCGGCGAACTCGCGGGCCGCGGCCAGGGTTTGGTCGCTCGTCTTGTAGCCGCGCACCAGTTCGCAGAGCTGCATCATCGGGACCGGGGAGAAGAAGTGCACCCCGACCACCCGCTCCGGACGCTCCGTCACGGCCGCGATCTTCGTGATCGGGATCGCGGAGGTGTTGGAGGCGAGCACGGCGTCCTCGCGGACCACCCGGTCCAGGGAGCGGAAGATCTCGTGCTTGACGTCGAGCCGCTCGAAGACCGCCTCCACCACCACGTCCGCGTCGGCGACGGCGTCCAGATCGGTGGTGGCGGTGATGCGTCCGAGGGCGGCCTCGGCGTCGGCCCCGGCCAGCTTCCCCTTGGCCACGAACTTGTCGTACGAGCCCTTGATCCCGTCGAGTCCGCGGGTCAGCGCCGCGTCCGTGACGTCGCGCAGGACCACGTCCCAGCCCGCCTGGGCCGAGACCTGGGCGATGCCCGACCCCATGAGTCCGGCTCCGATCACGGCGAGCTTCCTGGCCACGTTGGCACCCCTCGGTTCTGTTCGGCACTGCTGTCGTCCCGGACGTCGTCCCGCCCGGCTGTCCATGCTCTCCGGCGGAGATTAGTGCCCGGAACGGACGATGTGACCGTGAAGAGATGCGCGTCACGTCTCACATGACGGACATCACACCGACGGGGCCACCCGGTGGCATGCCGGGCGCAGTTGGGCGCGGCCGTCCCCGACGCGCGTTCGACGGCCGCTTCGGCGGACGGGTCGCGCGGGGGTGCGCGGCAGGTGTGTGGCGTGCGCGACACGGCTCGGGGCCGCGCCCGCGCTTACCCTGACGGCATGGTCAATCTGACGCGCATTTACACCCGTACCGGCGACCGGGGCACCACCGCGCTCGGTGACATGAGCCGTACCGCCAAGACCGATCTGCGGATCGCCGCGTACGCCGACGCCAACGAGGCCAACGCGGCGATCGGGGCGGCCGTCGCGCTGGGGCGGCTCGACGAGGACGTGGTGAAGGTCCTGGTGCGGGTCCAGAACGACCTGTTCGACGTGGGCGCGGACCTGTCGACGCCGGTGGTCGAGAATCCGCAGTACCCGCCGCTGCGCGTCGAACAGGGCTACGTCGACAAGCTGGAGGCCGACTGCGACCGCTTCCTGGAGGACCTGGAGAAGCTGCGGAGCTTCATCCTGCCGGGCGGGACGCCGGGGGCGGCGCTGCTGCACCAGGCGTGCACGGTGGTGCGACGGGCGGAGCGGTCCACCTGGGCGGCGCTGGAGGTGCACGGCGAGACCATGAACGCGCTCACGGCGACCTATCTCAACCGTCTGTCCGACCTCCTGTTCATCCTTGCCAGGACGGCGAACAAGGAGGTCGGCGACGTGCTGTGGGTGCCGGGCGGCGAACGCTGACCAGCGGCTCGCGGGGTTTCAGGCGTCCGCACGGGTCCGTGCGGCGCCGCCCGCCGGGGCCCGCTTGGGGAAGAGGGTGTAGCTCGTGGCGATGACCAGATTGATCGCGGCCACGAACCCCGTCCGGTACTGCCAGGCCCGCAGGGAGCTGACGTCCCCGTCCCCGCCGACGTACCAGGCTGCGGCCTGGAGAAGGGCCGCAGCCACCCCTGCGGCCAGGATCCAGCGGGCGGCGACGCGCCACTCGTGCAGGGCGCGGTCCCGGCCGTACCTCGGCGGCTTCACCGGGGCGGGACCGCCCGCGAAGCGGTGGGCGACGCGGGCGTCGACCCAGGTGATGGTCGAGCGGCCGAGGCCGACCGTGAAGCCGATGTAGACGGCGGCCAGTCCGTGCTTCCAGTCGGGCGCGGCGCCGTTCTTGAGGTCGATCGCCGTGACCACCAGCAGGACGACCTCCAGCACCGGTTCGCAGAGCAGCACGGCGGCTCCGAGCCTCGGCCTGCGGGCTCCGTAGCGCAGGGCCAGCCCGGCGGCCAGCAGCACCCAGAAGCCGATCTCGCAGAGCACGATCAGGGTGACGATCACCGTCTTCTCCTCCCGTTCCCTTCCAGCATCCCGGCCGGCGGGGCCGCAGTCGTCGTCGGCGGTGACGAGCCGGGACTGCATCCTTCGACGGATGCGGCCCCCGTCCTCCGCGCGTCACGGCCGATGCCGATGGACGGGCACGGCGTGTTGGATGGGGCGCGTGGCTCCCGTATCGCGCCCCCACCGTGCCGACGTGCTGATCGCGGTCTGCGGCCTGTCCGGCGGTCTGCTCATGTGGCTGGCCGGGCTCGGCCTCCAGGCCGGCCGGCCCTTCGGCGCGCCGTGGAGCGCCCTGCTGCCGCTGGCCGCGATGGCCGCGCTGGAACTGCTGCGGCGGGTACGGCCGGCGACGGCGGTGGCCCTCGGCGTGGTGGCCCTGACGGCCGACCAGCTCACCCCGGGCAATCTCGCCACGGTGGTGATGTTCACCGATCTCGCCTACGCGGCGGTGGTGTACGGCACTGCGTCGGCGGCCCGGCGCGTCCCGGCGGCCGCGTCGCTGGTGACGGTGGCCGTCACGATCGGGTGCCTGGCCTGGCTGCGGCCCGCCGAGGCGCTGCTGATCGGCGTCGTGGTCGGGATGGTGGCGGTGCTGCCGGCCCTGACCGGTGCCGGCGTGCGCACCCACCGGGTCGCGGCGGACGCGGCGCGGCTGCGGGCGGAGCAGACCGCGCTGCTGGCGGAGATGGACCGCGCCCAGGCGGTGACCGCCGAGCGGTCGCGGATGGCGCGGGAACTGCACGACATGGTCGCGGGCCACCTCTCCGCCATCGCCATCCACTCGACCGCCGCGCTGTCCCTGGACGACCCGGCGGCCTCGCGGGACGCACTGGGCGTCGTCCGGGAGAACAGCGTGGCGG
This sequence comes from uncultured Streptomyces sp., assembly GCF_947488945.1. Lineage (GTDB taxonomy): Bacteria > Actinomycetota > Actinomycetes > Streptomycetales > Streptomycetaceae > Streptomyces. Next base: position 406,409 of record NZ_CANLBS010000002.1, on the reverse strand, counting down.
GACTGGCCGAAATGCGCCGTCTGATCGGGTTGTTGCGGACGGCCGAGGACCACCGGGAGCCGGCCGCGGCGCCGGCGCTGTCCGGGCTGGAGGCACTGGTCCGGCTGTCCGGGGCCAACGCCGCCTCCGGCGGGCTGGTCTGCGTGCTGGAGGACGGGCGGAGGTCGCGGGAGCGGCTGCCCGCGCCGGTGGAGCTGGCCGCGTACCGGATCGTCCAGGAGTCGCTGACCAACGCCCTCAAGCACGCCGCGCCGGGTCCGGTGACCGTGCGGCTCGGCGACGCCGGCGGGGTGCTGCGGGTGGAGGTGACCAGCGTGTACGGGGGCCCGGAGCGGCCGCGGGCGCCGGGTTCGGGGGCCGGGCTGGTCGGCATGCGGGAGCGGGCGGTGCTGCTGGGCGGCACGTTCGAGGCGGGGCCGGCGGACGGGCCGGACGGAGGCGGAGTGTGGCGGGTGCGGGCCGAACTGCCGGCGGCGGAGGGGATGATGGGGCGGTGACGATCCGGGTGCTGGTGGCCGAGGACCACACGTCGGTGCGCGCCGGACTGGTGCTGATCCTGCGCAGTGCGCCGGACATCGAGGTGGTGGGCGAGGTCTGTGACGGCGAGGCCGCCGTGCGGCTGGCCCGTGCGCTCCGGCCCGACCTGGTGCTGATGGACGTGCAGATGCCCCGGCTGGACGGGGTGTCGGCGACGCGGCAGGTGGTGGCGGAAGGCCTCGCGGACGTGCTGGTGCTGACCACCTTCGACCTGGACGCATACGTCTTCGGCGCGCTGCGGGCGGGAGCCGCCGGGTTCCTGCTGAAGAGCACCGACGCGCACGACCTGCTGGCGGCGGTCCGTACGGTGGCGCGGGGCGAGGGCATGATCGCCCCCGCCGTGACCCGCCGTCTGATCGCGGAGTTCGCCGGGACGGCGTCCGCGCGCACGGCCGACCCCGCGGTGCTGGACGTGCTGACCCCGCGCGAACGCGAGGTGCTCGGCCGGCTCGGCGAGGGGCTCTCCAACGCGGAGATCGCGGACCGGCTCTCGATGGCGGAAACGACGGTGAAGACGCACGTCAGCCGCCTGCTGGCCAAGCTCGGACTGCGCAGCCGGGCCCAAGCCGCGGTGCTGGCGCGGGAGTCGGGCGTGTGAACCCGAAGCTTCCGCCCTTGGTCCAGACCTCTTGACGATTGGTCCAGACCTTCCTAGTCTCACCGCAACAACACTGCGGTGAGCACGCCATGACAAAGCGCGCTCAGGGCGGCGCAGGGTCTGCAGTCCACGAACCACCCCCGTTTGTCGGACCTCACCCGAGGAGCACCGTTGAGCACCGAGACCCCCGGACGCCGAACAAGATTCGGCCGGCCGTTCAGAAGCACCACCCGTTCCAAGGCGGTCGCGGGCCTCACCGCACTGCTGCTGCCGCTGGCCGCGATGGTGGGCCTCGCCTCCCCCGCCGAGGCGGCCACCTCCGCGACCGCGACCTACGTCAAGAAGTCCGACTGGGGCACCGGCTTCGAGGGCCAGTGGACGGTGAAGAACACCGGCACGACGGCGCTCTCCTCCTGGACCGTCGAGTGGGACTTCCCCTCCGGCACCAAGGTCACCTCGGCCTGGGACGCCACGGTCACCAACTCCGGTGACCACTGGACCGCGAAGAACCTCGGCTGGAACGGCTCCCTCGCGGCCGGCGCGAGCATCAGCTTCGGCTTCAACGGCTCCGGCACGGGCTCCCCCGCCGGCTGCAAGCTCAACGGCGCCTCCTGCGACGGCGGCAGCGTCCCCGGCGACAGCGCTCCGAGCGCGCCCGGCACCCCCACCGCGAGCGCCGTGACCGACACCTCGGCGAAGATCTCCTGGACCGCCGCCACCGACAACAACGGCGTCAAGAACTACGACGTGCTGCGCGACGGGGCCAAGGTCGCCACCGTCACCACGCTGACGTACACGGACACCGGCCTCACCGCCGGCACCGACTACTCGTACACCGTTCAGGCCCGTGACACCGCCGACCAGACCGGTCCGGTCTCCGCGGCCGTCAAGGTCCGCACCACCGGGGGCGGCACCACCAACCCCAACCCCGGCAGCAAGATCAACCTCGGCTACTTCACCGAGTGGGGCGTCTACGGGCGCAACTACCACGTGAAGAACCTGGTCACCTCCGGTTCCGCCGAGAAGATCACGCACATCAACTACGCCTTCGGCAACGTCTCCGGCGGCAAGTGCACCATCGGCGACGCCTACGCCGACTACGACAAGGCCTACACCGCCGACCAGTCGGTGGACGGCGTGGCGGACACCTGGGACCAGCCGCTGCGCGGCAACTTCAACCAGCTCCGCAAGCTGAAGGCCAAGTACCCCCACATCAAGGTCCTCTGGTCCTTCGGCGGCTGGACCTGGTCCGGCGGCTTCGGCCAGGCCGCGCAGAACCCCGCCGCGTTCGCCCAGTCCTGCTACGACCTGGTGGAGGACCCGCGCTGGGCCGACGTCTTCGACGGCATCGACATCGACTGGGAGTACCCGAACGCCTGCGGTCTCACCTGTGACACCAGCGGCCCGGCGGCCCTGAAGAACCTCGCCTCCGCGCTCCGCACCAAGTTCGGCACCTCCAACCTGGTCACCGCCGCCATCACCGCGGACGGCTCCGCGGGCGGCAAGATCGACGCGGCGGACTACGCCGGCGCCTCGCAGTACATGAACTGGTACAACGTGATGACGTACGACTTCTTCGGCGCCTGGGCCGCCAAGGGTCCGACCGCCCCGCACTCGCCGCTGACCTCGTACTCCGGCATCCCGCAGGCCGGCTTCACCTCGGCCGACGCCATCGCCAAGCTCAAGGCGCAGGGCGTGCCGGCGGCCAAGCTGCTGCTCGGCATCGGCTTCTACGGCCGCGGCTGGACCGGCGTCACCCAGTCCGCGCCCGGCGGCACCGCCACCGGCGCGGCGGCCGGCACCTACGAGGCGGGCATCGAGGACTACAAGGTCCTCAAGACCAGCTGCCCCGTCACCGGCACCATCGCCGGCACCGCCTACGCCCACTGCGGCACCAACTGGTGGAGCTACGACACCCCGGCCACCATCGCCACCAAGATGGCCTGGGCCAAGAACCAGGGCCTCGGCGGCGCCTTCTTCTGGGAGTTCAGCGGCGACACCGCCAACGGTGAGCTCGTGAAGGCCATGGGCAACAACCTGTAACACCGGTCCGCACAGCCACCCCCCGAAAACGCCGGGGAGACAGGTCCGCCCCCTGTCTCCCCGGTCTTTCGTGTCCGGCCTGCGGCGACCCGGCACCGCCGGAAACCGCCCGGCACCGCCCCGGGCACCGCCGGAAGCCGCCCCAAACCTCGGGCCGCCCGTTGCCACCTCTTCCGGTGAACACGGGCGGCCCGCGGCGTGCGGGACCGTGCCGCCGCGCAGAGTTGGGGGGCGCGGGCACACGGCCCGCTCACCGAGGTGAGGCGGAACACGATGCGGCAGGAAGCGGTCGACCGGGTACGGCTGGTCTTCACCCTCTTCGACGTGGACGGCAACGGCGCCCTGGAGGAACGCGACTTCGACCTGATGGCGCACAACGTCGTCGAGGCGGCGCCCGAGGCCTCCGAGGCGGCGAAGGAGGCGATGCGGAACGCCTTCACGACCTACTGGCGCACCCTGCTCACCGAGTTGGACGCCGACCGGGACGGCCGGGTGGACTTCGACGAGTACCGCGCCTGCGTCCTGTCTCCGGAGCGGTTCGACGCGGCGGTCACCGAATTCGCCCGCGCGCTCTCGGTCCTGGGCGACCCGGACGGCGACGGACGCGTCGAGCACGCCGACTTCAGCGCCCTGATGACCGCGATCGGCTTCCGCCCGGCCAACATCGACGCCCTGTTCACCGCCTTCGGCCCCGACCCGGCCGACCGGATCCCGGTGGACGTCTGGGACCTCGGCATCAGGGACTTCTACGCACCGGACAAGGCGGGCATCCCCGGCGACCGGCTGGTGCCGGAGCCGGCGCTCTGACGCCCGGCCCCACGCCCGCCCGGCCCACGCACCAGGGAAGGACCTTCACCGTGGACGGATCCACGACCGCGGCGCCACCCGCCCCGGTGCCGTTCCAGGACCGCTACAGCGACGGGATGTTCAGCCACTCCCTCGCCACCGAACGGCACCGGCTGGAGCTGCTGGAGTCGCTCCTCGACGGCCCCACCCACGACCGGATCGACGCACTGCGGCCGGCCCCCGGCGCCCGGGTCCTGGAGGTGGGCGGCGGGGGCGGTTCGGTGGCCCGCCGGATGGCCCGGCAGGGCGCCCGGGTCACCGTCACCGACCTCGACACCCGCTTCCTGACCGACCTCGGCGACCTGGGCGTGCGGGTGCTGCGCCACGACGTGTGCACCGACGACTTCCCGCCCGGCTCCTTCGACCTGGTGCACGCCCGGTACGTCGTCCTGCACCTGCCCGAACCCGACCGGGTCGTCGCCCGGCTCGCCTCGTGGCTGGCGCCGGGCGGGACTCTGCTGCTGGAGGAGCCGGCCTCGTTCCCGGTGCTGGACTCCCCGCATCCGGCGTACCGGACGGTGATGCGGGCCTTCCGCACCCATCTGGAACGCACGGTGGGGACGGACACCGGCTGGGCGCGCACCCTGCCGGTGCCGCTGCAACGGGCCGGGCTGACCGGCACGGGGATGGAGGCCCGCATCCAGCCGGTCTCGGGCGGGGACACCGAGGCGCAGTGGTGGCGGCTCAGCCTGGAGCAGTCCCGGGCGGCGATGGTCGCGGCCGGGCTCGCCTCCGACGCCGACTTCGAGGCGGCGTACGAGGAGCTGGCGCGGCCCGACTTCCACGACCTCTCGCTCGCCGTCTTCACGGCGTGGGGGCGGAAACCGGGCTGAGGAATACACCCGTGCGGGTGTCAGGCCACGTTGACCCGCTGGCCGGGCGGGGCCGCCTCCAGCCAGGCGAGGAAGCCGGTCAGGGCGTCCTCGCTCATCGCCAGCTCCAGGCGCGTCTCCCGCAGGAGACAGCCGAGCACGACGGAATCGGAGAGCAGCGCGAGTTCTTCCTCGCCCTCGGGGAGCCGGCGGTCGACCACCTCGATGGCGGCCCGCTCCAGGGCGCGGCGGGGCCGCGGGGAGTAGGAGAAGACACGGAACCAGTCGACCCGGTCACCGCTGTAGCGGGCGACGCCGTAGACCCAGCCCTTGCCGGACGGGTCGGGGTCGTCCGCGACGTCCCAGCGCAGGCTGCAGTCGAAGGTGCCGCCGGACCGCTGGATCAGCCGCCGGCGCAGTCCGAAGACGAACAGCCCCACCAGGACCAGTACGACGACCAGACCCCCCACCCACAACGCGAGGACCATCTCCACCGACCTCCTCGCATCGTCGAGTAACCGAAAAAACGCGTCGCACCTGCATCGCCTCAGCCGCGACACGGTCTGGATAATTCCAGCTCGGGCCGCGGCTGAGTAAAAACATCGCTCGGTGGGGTGCTAGTGCACCGACACCGCACGCAGTCGGACGTCCGCGCGCCGCTCGGCGGCGGCGTCCGTGTCCGACTTCGCACGCTCCAGCGCGCGCTCGGCGCGCTGGACGTCGATCTCGTCGGCGAGCTCGGCGATCTCCGCCAGCAGCGACAGCTTGTCGTCCGCGAAGGAGAGGAATCCGCCGTGCACCGCGGCGACGACGGTACCGCCGTCACTGGTGCGGATCGTCACCGGGCCCGATTCCAGCACACCCAGAAGCGGCTGGTGACCGGGCATGACGCCGATGTCGCCGGACGTGGTGCGCGCGACGACCAGGGTGGCCTCGCCGGACCAGACACTGCGGTCCGCGGCGACCAGCTCGACATGCAGCTCAGCAGCCAAGGGTGGCTCCTCGGGTCACCACCCGGCCGACCGGCCGGGTGTTGGGTCAATTCTACGGGGCGTGGTGAGGGGGGCGGGACACGCCCACCCCCCTCGGTGAGCCGTCGGCTCAGGAGACGCCGAGCTCCTTGGCGTTGGCCTTGAGGTCCTCGATGCCACCGCACATGAAGAACGCCTGCTCGGGGAAGTGGTCGTAATCCCCGTCGCAGATCGCGTTGAACGCGGCGATCGACTCGTCGAGCGGAACGTCCGAACCGTCCAGGCCGGTGAACTGCTTGGCGGCGTGGGTGTTCTGCGACAGGAAGCGCTCGACGCGGCGGGCACGGTGGACGACGAGCTTGTCCTCCTCGCCCAGTTCGTCGATGCCGAGGATCGCGATGATGTCCTGGAGGTCCTTGTACTTCTGCAGGATTCCCTTGACACGGCTGGCCGTGTCGTAGTGGTCCTGCGCGATGTAGCGCGGGTCCAGGATGCGGGACGTGGAGTCCAGCGGGTCCACGGCCGGGTAGATGCCCTTCTCCGAGATCGGACGGGAAAGAACCGTCGTCGCGTCGAGGTGGGCGAACGTGGTGGCCGGGGCCGGGTCGGTCAGGTCGTCCGCGGGGACGTAGATCGCCTGCATCGAGGTGATCGAGTGACCACGCGTCGAGGTGATGCGCTCCTGGAGCACACCCATCTCGTCGGCCAGGGTCGGCTGGTAACCCACCGCGGACGGCATGCGGCCGAGCAGCGTGGAGACCTCGGAACCGGCCTGCGTGAAGCGGAAGATGTTGTCGATGAAGAGCAGCACGTCCTGCTTCTGCACATCGCGGAAGTACTCCGCCATGGTCAGGGCGGACAGCGCGACCCGCAGACGCGTCCCCGGCGGCTCGTCCATCTGGCCGAAGACCAGCGCGGTCTTGTCCAGAACGCCCGAGTCCGTCATCTCGTCGATGAGGTCGTTGCCCTCACGGGTGCGCTCACCGACGCCGGCGAACACCGACACACCGTCGTGCAGCTTCGCCACACGCATGATCATTTCCTGGATGAGGACCGTCTTGCCGACGCCCGCACCACCGAACAGACCGATCTTGCCGCCCTTGACGTACGGGGTCAGCAGGTCGACGACCTTCAGGCCGGTCTCGAACATCTCGGTCTTGGACTCGAGCTGGTCGAAGGCCGGGGCCTTGCGGTGGATCGGCCAGCGCTCGGTGATCTGCGCCTCGGCCTCCGGCTCGTTCAGGATCTGGCCGAGGGTGTTGAACACCTTGCCCTTGGTGATGTCACCGACGGGAACGGTGATGCCGTTGCCCGTGTCGGTCACCGGGGCCTGGCGGACCAGGCCGTCGGTGGGCTGCATCGAGATCGCGCGGACCACGCCGTCGCCCAGGTGCTGGGCGACCTCGAGGGTCAGCGTCTTGCGCGCACCGGCCTCGGCCGGGTCGTCGACCTCGACGTGCAGGGCGTTGTAGATCTCCGGCATCGCGTCGACGGGGAACTCCACGTCGACGACCGGGCCGATGACCCGGGCGACGCGGCCCGTGGCAACGGCCGTCTCAACTGTCGTCGTCATTACTTGTCACTCCCCGCGGACGCGTCGGCCAGCGCACCTGCACCGCCGACGATCTCGCTGATTTCCTGGGTGATTTCGGCCTGGCGGGCCGCGTTGGCAAGCCGGGACAGGCTCTTGATGAGGTCCCCGGCGTTGTCGGTCGCCGACTTCATCGCGCGGCGGCGGGCAGCGTGCTCGGAAGCGGCGGCCTGCAGCAGCGCGTTGTAGACGCGGCTCTCGACGTAGCGCGGCAGAAGGGCGTCGAGGACGTCCTCCGCCGACGGCTCGAAGTCGAACAGCGGAAGGATCTCGCCCTTCGCACCGCTCTCCTCCTCGACCTGGGCGAGCGAGAGCGGCAGCATCCGGTCCTCGATCGCGTTCTGCGTCATCATCGACACGAATTCCGTGAAGACGATGTGCAGCTCGTCGACGCCTCCCTCGGCCGAGTCCTTGGTGATGGACTCGATGAGCGGGGCGGCGACGGCCTTGGCGTCCGCATACGCCGGGTTGTCGGTGAAGCCGGTCCAGGAGTCCGCGACCTTGCGCTCGCGGAAGCCGTAGTACGCGACACCCTTGCGGCCGACGATGTACGTGTCGACCTCCTTGCCCTCGGCGCCGAGGCGCTCCCGGAGCCGCTCCGCAGCCTTGATGGCGTTGGAGGAGTAGCCGCCGGCCAGACCGCGGTCGCTCGTGACGAGCAGGACCGCGGCACGGACCGGGGCCTCGGCCTCGGTGGTGAGGGGGTGCTTGGTGGTGGAGCCGGTTGCCACCGCGGTCACCGCACGGGTGAGCTCGGTCGCGTACGGCATCGACGCCGCCACCTTGCGCTGCGCCTTGACGATGCGCGAGGCGGCGATCATCTCCATCGCCTTGGTGATCTTCTTGGTCGCGGTGACGGCTTGGATGCGGCGCTTGTAAACGCGAAGCTGAGCGCCCATCGATCAGCCCTCGCCCAGGAGCTTGCCGTCCGAGGTCTCGAACTGCTGCTTGAACGCGGCGATCGCGTCGGCGATCGACTGCAGCGTGTCGTCGGACATCTTGCCGCCCTCGGCGATGCTGGTCAGGAGGTCCTTGCGCTCGCGGCGCAGGTACTCCAGCAGCTCACCTTCGAAGCGACGGATGTCCTCGACCGGGACGTCGTCCATCTTGCCCGTGGTGCCGGCCCAGACCGAGACGACCTGCTCCTCCATGGGGAACGGGGCGTACTGCGGCTGCTTCAGAAGCTCGACCATGCGCTTGCCGCGCTCCAGCGAGGCCTTGGAGGCCGCGTCCAGGTCGGAACCGAAGGCGGCGAACGCCTCCAGCTCGCGGTACTGGGCGAGGTCCACGCGAAGCCGGCCGGAGACCTGCTTCATGGCCTTGTGCTGGGCGGAGCCACCGACTCGGGAGACCGAGATACCGACGTTGAGCGCCGGACGCTGACCCGCGTTGAACAGGTCGGACTCCAGGAAGCACTGGCCGTCGGTGATGGAGATGACGTTGGTCGGGATGAACGCCGACACGTCGTTCGCCTTGGTCTCGACGATCGGAAGACCGGTCATCGAACCCGCACCCATGTCGTCGGAGAGCTTGGCGCAGCGCTCCAGCAGACGGGAGTGGAGGTAGAAGACGTCACCGGGGTACGCCTCGCGGCCCGGCGGGCGGCGCAGCAGCAGCGACACGGCGCGGTAGGCGTCGGCCTGCTTCGACAGGTCGTCGAAGATGATCAGGACGTGCTTGCCGTCGTACATCCAGTGCTGGCCGATGGCCGAACCGGTGTACGGCGCCAGGTACTTGAAGCCGGCCGGGTCGGACGCCGGGGCGGCGACGATGGTCGTGTACTCCAGGGCGCCGGCCTCTTCGAGGGCACCGCGCACCGAGGCGATGGTGGAGCCCTTCTGACCGATGGCGACGTAGATGCAGCGCACCTGCTTGTTCACGTCGCCCGAGCGCCAGTTGTCGCGCTGGTTGATGATCGTGTCGACGGCCAGAGCGGTCTTACCCGTCTGACGGTCGCCGATGATCAGCTGGCGCTGGCCGCGGCCGATCGGCACCATCGCGTCGACGGCCTTGTAGCCGGTCTGCATCGGCTCGTGGACCGACTTGCGGACCATGACACCGGGGGCCTGCAGCTCGAGGGCGCGGCGGCCTTCGATCGCGATCTCGCCGAGACCGTCGATCGGGTTGCCGAGCGGGTCGACGACGCGGCCGAGGTAACCCTCGCCGACGCCGACGGAGAGCACCTCACCGGTGCGCTGCACCGGCTGGCCCTCTTCGATGCCGCTGAACTCGCCGAGGACGATCGCACCGATCTCGCGCTCCTCGAGGTTGAGGGCGAGACCGAGGGTTCCGTCCTCGAACTTCAGCAGCTCGTTCGCCATGGCGGAGGGCAGGCCCTCCACCTTCGCGATGCCGTCGCCGGCAACGCTGACCGTACCGACCTCCTCGCGCGAGGCCGCGTCCGGCTTGTACGACTGGACAAAGTTCTCCAGTGCGTCCCGGATCTCCTCCGGCCGGATCGTGAGCTCCGCCATCTGGGTTCCCTGCTCTCCTTGTTGGGCCCGAAGTTTCTTAAGGGGGTCTGGGGGCCGACCCCCAGGAATCTTCTGCAATTTCTGCACGGCCCAACCGGGCCGCTGGTGTTGCTCTTCAGGTGGTGCGACGGCTGGTGTCAGCCGGCCATGCGACGGGTCGCCTCGTCGAGGCGGTCCGCGATGGTGCCGTTGATGACCTCGTCACCGACGCGCACCGAGATCCCGCCGAGGACCGCGGGGTCCACGTCCAGGTTCAGGTGCATCTGCCGGCCGTAGATCTTCGCCAGCGCCGCGCCGAGGCGCTGCTTCTGCAGGTCGTTCAGCGGCACCGCGGAGGTGACGATGGCGACCGTGCGGTCCCGGCGGTCCGCGGCGAGCTTGGACAGGGATTCGAGTCCCGCCTCCAGGCTACGTCCACGGGGCTGGGTGACGAGACGGGTGACGAGACGCTCGGTGACCGGCCGGCTCCTGCCGCCCAGGAGGCTGCGCAGCAGCTCGCCCTTGGCGGCCGTGGTGGCCGTACGGCTGGTGAGCGCGGAGCGCAGCTCCGTGTCGGAGGAGACGATCCGGCCGAACCGGAACAGCTCGTCCTCGACGTCGTCGAGGGCGCCCGACCGCTGGGCCGCGGTGAGGTCGGCGGTGTTCGCCAGTTCCTCGACCGAGTCCACCAGGTCGCGCGACTGCGACCAGCGGGAACGGACCATGCCGGAGACCAGGTCCACGGCTTCGCCGCCCACCTGACCGCCGAGCAGCCGTGCCGCCAGCTCGGCCTTGGCCTCGCCGCTCTGCGACGGGTCCGTGAGGACCCGGCGCAGCGAAACCTCACGCTGGAGCAGCGCGGTGACGGCGGCCAGCTCGTCGGCGAGCTTCGACGCGTCGACCGACGTGCTGTCGGTCAGGGCGTCGAGGCGCTCCCGTGCGGCAGCCAGTGCCTCGCGGCTCGCGCTGTTCATCGGACGGCCTCGGCCTTCGCCTCGAGCTCGTCGAGGAAACGGTCGACGGTGCCGCTCTGCCGGGCGTGGTCCTCCAGGGACTCGCCGACGAGCTTGCCGGCCAGGTCGGTGGCGAGCTTGCCCACGTCCTGACGCAGCGCGGACGCCGCGGCCTTGCGGTCGGCCTCGATCTGGGCGTGACCGGCAGCGATGATCTCCTCACGCTGACGCTGGCCCTCCGCCTTCATCTCCTGGATGATGACGGCGCCCTGCTCCTGCGCCTCCTGGCGCAGTCGAGCGGCCTCGTGACGCGCCTCGGCGAGCTGAGCCTTGTACTGCTCAAGAACGCTCTGCGCCTCGGTCTGGGCCGCATCGGCCTTCTCGATACCGCCTTCGATCGCCTCACGACGCTCGTCCAGAACCTTGTTGATGTTCGGGAGGAGCTTCTTGGCGAGGAAGCCGAAGACGATGACGAAGGCGATGAGGCCGATGACGAGCTCGGGAATCGGCGGGATGAGGGGATTTTCCATCTCCTCGGCCGCGACCGTAAGCAGCTGGCTCATATCAGTGCCTTTCGTCTAGTGGGCTGTTCGCGGATCCGTGGATCACGGGCCGTAGACGAACGGCATGACCAGGCCGATGAGGGCGAGCGCCTCACAGAAGGCGAAGCCGAGGATCTGGTTGGCGCGGATGAGACCGGCGGCCTCGGGCTGACGGGCGAGAGCCTGGGTGCCGTTACCGAAGATGATGCCGACGCCGACGCCGGGGCCGATGGCGGCGAGGCCGTAACCGATGGAGCCGAGGGAGCCGGTGACGGCAGCAAGGGTCTGGGACATGCCAGTTCTTCCTTCTCTTTCACGGACCGGTGGGGGTTGGCCACCGGACGAATAAGGGTCGGTGCGCGGTGCTCAGTGGTGCTTGGCGAGCGCGCCCTGGATGAAGGTGCAGGTCAGGAGTACGAACACGTACGCCTGCAGCGCCTGGATGAAGAGCTCGAACGCGGTCATCACGATGACCATCACGAACGAGACGCCGGCGTAGGCGATACCGATGCCGTTGAGCAGGTACCAGCTGGCGATCGTGAACAGCAGCAGCAGCGTGTGACCCGCGAACATGTTCGCGAACAGACGCACCGCGTGCGTGAACGGCCGGACGATCAGGTTCGAGAAGAACTCGATGAGCATCGCGAGCGGAAGAACCGGGCCCAGCGACTTGTCGTAGCCGGTGATGTTCTTCCAGCCGCCGACGAAACCGTGCCGCTTGAAGGTCAGGCTGACCCACAGCACGTAGACGATCAGAGCGAGTACCGCGGGGTACGCGATGATCGACGTCACCGGGAACTGGGCGACCGGGATGATCGACCAGAGGTTCATCATCCAGACGAAGAAGAACAGCGAGACGACGAGGGGAACGTACTTCTCGCCCTCACGCTTGCCGATGGTCTCGTGGACGATCCCCCGGCGGATGAAGTCGTAGCCCATCTCGGCGACGGACTGCAGCTTGCCGGGAACCATCTTGGGCTTGCGGAACGCGGCCCAGAAGAAACCGACGATGATGACCGAGCCGAGCAGGGCCAGCAGCATCGGCTTGTTGAAGTACAGGTTGCTGTCCGCGTCGCCCCAGAGGGGCTCGAACAGGAACGAGTGCAGGCCGGGTGCCGGGAAACCACAACCGTCGAAGATGTGGCAATCGGTCTCGAAGGCGAGCACCTGTGTCGGGTCAGCACTCACCGCGGGCTCCTTCAGCGTGGCGCATAGGTACGGCAACCTCGTTGTGTCGGCGCGGCGCGCAGCCGCGGTTCGGCACTGGACTGGTGTTACGGATGTGGGAGCGGCAGTCGGGCATCGAGCCTCGCGTTCGAGCAGGCGTCAGCTCACATGCCCGCGCCCGCAGTGCCGCAGTTGGAACCGGACGATAGCAGGGTCCGGTCCGGGTCTTTATTCCGGCCCTACCCTTCACGTCGCGGACCCGGTCTTTTCGGGCTTCGCGCCCTGCGTGGACTCGGGTTCGACGTAGAGGATCTTGGCCGTCATGTGCGCACGCGCCTGTGCGCCGATCCAGACGAGGGTGGCCGCGACCAGGGTGATCGCGAACGCCTTCGGGTTGAACAGGTCAGTGTTCTTGAACGCGGCGACGAAGATGACGAGCAGGAGGAGTTGAGCCGTGTAGAGCATCAGCCCCATGGCCTGGAACAGGTGCGGCAGGGATCGAGCGACCCGCAGCAGCACGCCGAGGCCGATCCCCATGAAGAGGATCACCACCAGCGCCGCCACGATCGCGCCGACTGCTCCCTTGCCGCCGGCCACGCCCGCGCTGACCGCTGCGGCGACGACGCCGGCGGCTGCGGTGGGAACGGCGGCTTGAAGGAGGGTCCGGACGTCGTTGGACGGCATGGCGGCAGCTCCGCTTTACAGGGGTGGGCAGGGTGTTCTCGTCAGGGACGAGCCTAGGCCCGGTCGGACATGACGGTTGAGGCCGGTCGGACCTCTCCGCGAGGTCTTTCGGCCCTGTCACCTGGTTTCGTGAACGGTATCACAAACTATTTGATGAGGTCTTTACCTCGAAAGTGTGCCAACTGTCACACGTGAGAGCTAGTCCGCGCGTGTGTGCAGGACGAGGCATCGGCTTGTCTGGTAATGGGCCGAAGGGACCGAAACGTCAGCGCGCGGAATCCGCAGGCCGACGTTCGGACAGACGCGAACGGGGGCCGATCGCGGTCGCCCCGTTGACGCCGGAGACCCCGACGGCGACCGGGTGCTCGCGCTCCGCGCCGGCCGCCGGAGCCTCGTACACGGCGTGCTGATGTTCCGGCTCCGCCGCCTCGGCTCCCACGCCCTCGGCTTCGCTCCCCCGGGCGCCCCGGCGGCGCCTGCGGTAGCGCGGCGGCACGAACCGGTCGGCCCAGTCCGGGGTACGCGGGGTGAAGCGCGGCATCAGCAGGAGCAGCAGCCCCACCGTGCTCAGCGCCACGATGCCCAGCATGATCCACATGGAGGCCGAGTGGACCGAGTAGGCCACCGTGCCGAAGGCGATCAGGGCCGACCAGAAATACATGATCATCACGGCCCGGCTGTGCGAGTGGCCGATCTCCAGCAGCCGGTGGTGCAGGTGCCCCCGGTCCGCCGCGAACGGCGACTGCCCGTTCCAGGTCCGCCGCACGATCGCCAGCACCAGGTCGGCGGCGGGGATGGCGATAATCGTCAGCGGCAGCAGCAGCGGGATGAAGACGGGGAGCGCCGCGTGGGTCGCCGCCCGTTCACTGCCGCCCTCGAAGAGCTTCATGGTGTCCGGGTCGACCTGCCCCGTGATGGAGATCGCGCCGGCGGCCAGCACCAGCCCGATGAGCATCGAGCCGGAGTCGCCCATGAAGATCCGGGCCGGGTGCATGTTGTGGGGCAGGAACCCGAGGCACATGCCCATCAGGATCGCCGCGAAGAGGGTCGCGGGAGCCGCCGCCTCGATGCCGTACCCGTACCAGAGCCGGTAGGCGTAGAGGAAGAACGCCGCGGAGGCGATGCAGACCATGCCGGCGGCGAGACCGTCCAGGCCGTCCACGAAGTTCACCGCGTTGATCGTGATGACGACCAGCGCCACCGTGAGCAGCGTCCCCTGCCACTGGGTGAGGGCCACCGTGCCGACACCGGGGATCGGCAGCCACAGGATCGTCAGCCCCTGGATGACCATGACGGCGGCGGCGATCATCTGCCCGCCGAGCTTGATCAGGGCGTCGATCTCGAACTTGTCGTCCAGCACGCCGATCAGCCAGATCAGCGCGGCGCCGGAGAGCAGCGCGCGCGGTTCGTTCGACAGCTCGAAGACGCCGCCCAGGTTGAACAGGTGGGAGGCGACGATCAGTCCGGCACACAGCCCGCCGAACATGGCGATGCCGCCGAGGCGCGGCGTCGGCTCCCGGTGCACGTCTCTCGCGCGGATCGCCGGCATCGCACCGATGACGATGGCGAACTTGCGCACCGGTCCGGTCAGCAGATAGGTAACTGCGGCCGTGACACAGAGCGTCAGCAGGTAATCACGCACGGGCTGCCCCACATATTTCGCCGACCATCTCAGCCCCACACCCTAGCCCCAACAACGACGCCCGCCGGGAACGGGTGACGGATGCACAGGATCGTCTACCCCGGATACGGCGGGTGCCGCTCCGCGAGAGTCCGCACGTCGGACAGGACGCGGGAAGCGTCCGGTTCGGTTTCACCGCGCACCACCGCCCCGCACAGCACCGCGATCCGCGCCATGTCGGCGGCGTCCATCCCCTGCGTGGTGACGGCGGCGGTGCCGAGCCGCAGCCCCCGGCCGTCGCCCCCGGCGACCGTCCGAGCCGGCTCGTGCGCGAGCGCGCAGGTGTCCAGCACCAGCCCGGCCGCCGCCAGCCGGTCCCGCGCCCGGCCGGCGCCGACGCCGAGCGGCGAGGGGTCGGCGACCACGAGGTGGGTGTCGGTGCCGCCGGTGACGACCCGGAACCCCTCGGCGGCCAGCCCCGCCGCCAGCACCCTCGCGTGCTCGACGACCCGGTGCGCGTACCCCGCGAACGCCGGGGCCGACGCCTCGCCGAACGCCACCGCCTTCGCCGCCACGGTGTGCATCTGCGCACCGCCCTGGGTGAACGGGAACACCGCCCGGTCGATCCGGCCGGCCAGCGCCGCCCGGCACAGGACCATGCCGCCGCGCGGGCCGCGCAGCACCTTGTGGGTGGTCGCGCACACCACGTCCGCGTACGGCACCGGACTCGGCGCCGCTCCCCCGGCGATCAGGCCCATCGGGTGCGAGGCGTCCACCACCAGGTGGGCGCCGACCTCGTCGGCGATGTCCCGGAAGAGCGCGTAGTCGGGGTGGCGGGGGTAGGAGATGGAGCCGCAGACGATGGCCTTGGGCCGGCGGCCGCGGGCCAGCGCCCGCACCCGCGCGTAGTCGATGAGCCCGGTGTCCGGGTCCACGCCGTAGCCGACGAAGTCGAACCAGCGGCCGGAGAAGTTGCCCGGCGATCCGTGGGTCAGATGTCCCCCGGCCGGCAGGCCCATGGCCAGCACCGTGTCGCCGGGGCGCAGCAGCGCGGCGTAGGCGGCGAGCACCGCGGAGGATCCGGAGTGCGGCTGGACGTTGGCGTGCTCGGCGCCGAACAGGGCCTTCGCCCGCCGGATCGCGGTCCGCTCCACGGTGTCGGCGTGCTCGCAGCCGCCGTGGTGGCGGGCGCCCGGATACCCCTCGGCGTACTTGTTGGCCAGCGGCGAGGCGAGCGCGGCGAGCACCGCGGGCGAGGTGAAGTTCTCGGCGGCGATGAGCTGGAGGGTGCCGGCCTGCCGCTCCCCCTCCGCGCGGAGCACCGCGGCGATCTCCGGATCGGCCGCGAGCAGGGCCCCGGCGTCGTGCGGCGGGGCGGGAGTGGTGACCGGCATCTGACGGCTCCGGACCTGGGAAGGGGGGTGCTGGCGTCAGATCCAATGTAGGCCCGGTGCGGGCCGGGTGCCCGCTGCCGGAGCGGGCCGTGAGCCGGTCGGCGCAGTGGCGCGCCGGGGGTGCGGTCAGTGCGGTGACCGGACGCCCGTCAGCGCGGTGAGGACCGGGTCGAGCGCCTGGTTGATCTCGTCGCCGACGGACCGGAAGAACGTGATCGGCGCGCCGTACGGGTCGTAGACCTCGTCGGCCTCGGCGGTGGGGGCGAGCAGCCAGCCGCGCAGCGCGGCGGCGGCGCGGACCAGGGCGCGGGCGCGCTCGACGACGCCCTCCTCGCGCGCGTCCGGCAGGGTGGCCGGGTCTATGGCCCTGACCAGCCGGGTGAACTCCTTGAGCGTGAACGTCCGCAGCCCCGCCGAGTGCCCCATGGAGATGACCTGGGCCCGGTGGTCGCGGGTCGCGGTGAGGACCAGGTCGGCGCGGATGACGTGCTCGTCGAGCAGCTCCCGGCCGACGAAGCCGGAGGCGTCCGCGCCGAAGTCGGCGAGCACCACCTCGGCGTTGGACTCCATGGGGGCGCCCTCGTGGCCCCAGGTGCCCGCGCTCTCCACGATCAGCCCGCCCTGGAGCGGATCGCCGAGGCGGTCCACCAGGGCATGGCGGGTCAGCCGCTCGGTGATGGGCGAGCGGCAGACGTTGCCGGTGCTGACGTGGAGGATGCGGAATGTGTCCTGCTGCCCCGCTATGCCACGCCCCTCAGGGGCGGTCAATTGGCCACCTCGAGGTCGGGTACCACCTTGCGCAGCTCCTCGACGGAGAGGGCGCCGGCGCGCAGCAGGACCGGGGTCTTGCCCGTGACGTCGACGATGGAGGACGGGACGTTGCCCGGGGTCGGGCCGCCGTCGAGGTACACCGAGACGGAGTCGCCGAGCATGTCCTGGGCGGCGTCGCAGGTCTCCGGGGAGGGGTGGCCGGTGAGGTTGGCGCTGGAGACGGCCATCGGGCCGACCTCGGTGAGCAGTTCGATGGCGACCGGGTGCAGCGGCATGCGGACGGCGACGGTGCCGCGGGTGTCGCCGAGGTCCCACTGGAGCGACGGCTGGTGGCGGGCGACGAGGGTGAGGGCGCCCGGCCAGAAGGCGTCGACGAGCTCCCACGCCTGCTCGGTGAAGTCGGTGACCAGGCCGTGCAGGGTGTTCGGGGAGCCGATGAGGACGGGGGTGGGCATGTTGCGGCCGCGGCCCTTGGCGTCGAGCAGGTCGGCGACGGCCTCGGAGCTGAAGGCGTCCGCACCGATGCCGTAGACGGTATCGGTGGGCAGCACGACCAGTTCGCCGCGGCGGACGGCCGACGCGGCCTCACGCAGGCCGGTCGTGCGGTCGGTCGCGTCGTTGCAGTCGTATCGCCGTGCCATCAGCCGGCCTCCTCAAGCGGGTACGGGTAGGGCGGGAACAAGTCGTACGGGTCCGTCACGGCATCGCCTTGCGGGCGGTGGCGAAACGGGGGCGCTTGTTGAGGTCGGGGTGGTCGGCCGCGTCGGCCCAGCCCCGCTCCTCGGTGAAGATCCACGGCACCTGGCCGCCCTGGGTGTCGGCGTGCTCGATCACGACCACGCCGCCGGGGCGCAGCAGCCGGTGGGCGGTCCGCTCGATGCCGCGGATGGTGTCGAGGCCGTCCTCGCCGGAGAAGAGGGCCATCTCCGGGTCGTGGTCGCGTGCCTCGGGCGCCACGTACTCCCACTCGGTGAGCGGGATGTACGGCGGGTTGGAGATCACCAGGTCGACCTGGCCGTCGAGCTCGGGGAGGGCCGTCAGGGCGTCTCCGCGGTGCACGGTGACCCTGGACCCCTCGGCGTTCTTCCTGGTCCACCTGAGGGCGTCCTCGGACAGCTCCACGGCGTGCACGCGGGAGCGCGGGACCTCCTGCGCCATGGCGAGCGCGATGGCGCCCGAACCGGTGCACAGGTCGACGATGAGGGGCTCCACGACGTCCATGGCCCGGACGGCGTCTATGGCCCAGCCGACGACGGACTCGGTCTCCGGGCGGGGCACGAAGACGCCGGGGCCGACCTGGAGTTCCAGGTAGCGGAAGAAGGCGCGGCCGGTGATGTGCTGAAGGGGCTCGCGGGCCTCGCGGCGGGCGATCGTCTCCCAGTAGCGGGCGTCGAAGTCCGTGTCCGGCACGCGGTGCAGTTCCCCGCGCTTGACTCCGTGGACGAAGGCGGCGAGTTCCTCGGCGTCGAATCGCGGCGAGGGCACACCGGCGTCGGCCAGCCGCTGGGTGGCCTGGGCCACCTCGGCGAGCAGCAGGTTCATCGCGGATCTCCGTACGGGGTCACGGGCGGGGCGGGGCTCAGGCGTTGGCGAGCTTGGCGGCGGAGTCGGCGTCCACGCATGCCTGGATGACGGCGTCGAGGTCGCCGTCGAGCACCTGGTCCAAGTTGTACGCCTTGAATCCGACGCGGTGGTCCGAGATCCGGTTTTCCGGGAAGTTGTAGGTACGGATCTTCTCGGACCGGTCGACGGTGCGGACCTGGCTGCGGCGCACGTCGGAGGCCTCCTGCTCGGCGGCCTCCTGGGCGGCGGCGAGCAGCCGGGACCGCAGGATGCGCATGGCCTGCTCCTTGTTCTGGAGCTGGCTCTTCTCGTTCTGGCAGGACGCGACGACGCCGGTCGGCAGGTGCGTGATGCGGACCGCGGAGTCGGTGGTGTTGACGGACTGGCCGCCGGGGCCCGACGAGCGGTAGACGTCGATGCGCAGGTCGTTGGCGTGGATCTCGACGTCGACCTCCTCCGCCTCGGGCGTGACCAGCACACCGGCCGCGGAGGTGTGGATACGGCCCTGGGACTCGGTGGAGGGCACCCGCTGCACACGGTGCACGCCGCCCTCGTACTTCATCCGGGCCCAGACGCCCTGGCCGGGCTCGGTGGCGCCGTTGCCGCCCTTGGTCTTCACGGCGACCTGGACGTCCTTGTAGCCGCCGAGCTCGGACTCGGTGGAGTCGATGATCTCGGTCTTCCAGCCGACGCGTTCGGCGTACCGCAGGTACATGCGCAGCAGGTCGCCGGCGAAGAGGGCGGACTCGTCGCCGCCCGCGCCCGCCTTGATCTCCAGGAGGACGTCCTTGTCGTCGCTGGGATCGCGCGGAACGAGCAGCAGCCGCAGGCGCTCGGTGAGCTCCTCGCGCTGCTTCTCCAGCTCCTTGACCTCGGCGGCGAAGTCCGGGTCGTCGGCGGCGAACTCCTTCGCGGTGCCGATGTCGTCGCCGGTGCGCTTCCAGGAACGGTAGGTGGAGACGATCGGGGTCAGCTCCGCGTAGCGCTTGTTGAGCTTGCGCGCGTTGGCCTGGTCGGCGTGGACCGACGGGTCGGCGAGCTTCTTCTCGAGATCGGCGTGCTCGCCGATCAGTTCCTCGACCGCCTCGAACATCTTCGGGCTCCTGTGTTTCGCGTCTGCGGGCCTGCTGGAGGGCGTGACTCCGGTACGGACCCCCAGGGGCGCGCGCCCGCGGGGATCCGACCGGAAAAAACGCCGGTTCCGACGCCCCCGGAAAGAGGGCGCCGAGAACCGGCGCAGTGGCTCGCTACTTGCTGGCGGAGCCGGCAGCCTTGCCGAAGCGGGCCTCGAAGCGGGCCACGCGGCCGCCGGTGTCGAGGATCTTCTGCTTGCCCGTGTAGAACGGGTGGCACTCGGAGCACACGTCGGCGCGGATGGCGCCGGAGTTGATGGTGCTACGGGTGGTGAACGACGCACCGCAGGTGCAGCTGACCTGCGTCTCGACGTACTCGGGGTGAATCTCGCGCTTCAAGGTGTCTCCTAGTTTCGGGAGGGCTCCGGGTCGTCCGCGCGGATTGCGCGGCCGTGAACCGGGGCCGACGAACCAGTCTGCCAGGACCGGCCGTATCTCCCAAAACCGGGGTGGGGCCGCACCTATTCCCGGCCGGACCGGGACGTTCCGTCACGGCTGCCCGACCGACCGGCATGAGGGCAGGTGAGAGCCGCGCGGAGGGCGTCCGGGCCCCGCCGGGACGTGGTGCGGGCCGTGGTGCGGGCTACTTCACGAGCGAGCCGGCGTCGCCCTTGTCACCCGCCGAGTCGACGGTGGCGGACGCCGGGACCGGCTCGTCGTGCCGGAGCGCCGTCCAGACCTGTGCTCCGGCCTCCTGGAGCGGCAGGACGCGGTTGGGGTCGGCGGGGTCGTAGGTGACGGGCAGCGTGACCATGTCGACGTGCGAGGGGTTCAGCCCCTTGAGCCCGGTGGCGAAGCCGGTGAGCTTCTTCACCGAGTCGAGGTCCGAGTCGGTGGTGACGGCCTTGGTGGCGGTGTCGGCGAGACCGAACAGCTTCTTGGGGCTGGTGAACACCCCGACGTTCTTCACCTGGTGCATCAGCGCCTTGACGAACGCCTGCTGGAGCTGGATGCGGCCGAGGTCGCTGCCGTCGCCGACGCTCTTGCGGGTGCGGACGAGGCCGAGCGCCTGTTCGCCGTCCAGGGTGTGGGTGCCCGGCTCCAGGGAGAGGTGGCTCTTGGCGTCGTCGATCGCCTGGGTGGTGGTGATCGGGACCCCGCCGAGTTCGTCGACGAGCTTCTTGAAGCCGGTGAAGTCGACCTCGACGTAGTGGTCCATGCGGATGCCCGACATGGTCTCGACGGTCTTGACCGCGCAGGCCGGTCCGCCGACCTGGTAGGCGGTGTTGAACATCGCGCCCCGCGCGCCCGGGTCCTCCCGGCCGGTGGCGGTGTCGGTGCACGCGGGCCGGTCGATCAGGGTGTCGCGCGGGATGGAGACCACGCTCGCGGAGGTGTGCCCCCGGTCCACGTGCAGCACCATCGCGGTGTCCGAGCGGGCACCGCCCTCGTCGGTGCCGTACTCGCCGTTGGCGCCGGAGCGGGAGTCGGAGCCGAGCACCAGGACGTCCTGGGATCCGTTGTCGACGTCGTCGGGACGGTCGGCGCCGAGCGCGGCGTTGATGTCGACGCCCTTGAGGTTGCCGTTGAGCGTGAAGTACGCGTATCCCAGGCCCGATCCGCCGAGCACGACGACGCCCGCGACGGTCCAGGCGGCGACGGCCTTCACCCGGCGACGGCGGGACGGCTTTCTCCGCCGGGCGCCGGTGCCGCGTATGCGTCCCGGCCCCTTGCTGTGCTCGCTCATCGCCGTACGTCCCTCGTTCCTGTCACTGCGCGTCGGTACCGCTCCCCGGCCCCGGCGTGGTGTCCCCGCCACGGCCGGCACCGTCCGCCCGTGGTGCCGCGGGCGGTTCCCGCGGGCGGGGGAAGCTCCCGAGAAGCCTGGCACAGCGCCCTGTGACCGTTTCCGGCGTGCACGGGACGGCGACGGACTGCCGGAACCACCGGTGACACCGCGCTCACCTGCGGTTTCTTGCCCCGTACAGGCGTCGGGGGGCCCGGCCCGCGGTGACGGTGGGTGTGGCAAAGGTCTCGGACGTACGGCCCGGCCGAAGGTCCCGGCGCGGGTGTCCGGCGGCGGTGTCCGGCGGGGGTGTCCGCAGACGCACGGAAGCCGCCCCCGTCACCTGGGCGACGGGGGCGGCTTCCGGTCAACTCACCTGCGGGCGTCAGTCGTTGCCGTTTCCGTTGCCCGGGGTCGTCTTCTGGATCTGGAGCAGGAACTCCGCGTTGGACTGGGTCTTCTTCATCCGGTCCAGCAGGAGCTCGATCGCCTGCTGCTGGTCGAGTGCGTGCAGCACCCGGCGCAGCTTCCAGACCACCGCCAGCTCGTCGGTGCCGAGCAGGATCTCCTCCTTGCGGGTGCTGGACGCGTCGACGTCCACCGCCGGGAAGATGCGCTTGTCCGAGAGCTTCCGGTCGAGCTTGAGCTCCATGTTGCCGGTGCCCTTGAACTCCTCGAAGATCACCTCGTCCATGCGCGAGCCGGTCTCCACGAGCGCCGTGGCGAGGATGGTCAGCGAGCCGCCGTCCTCGATGTTGCGCGCGGCGCCGAAGAAGCGCTTCGGGGGGTACAGCGCGGTCGAGTCGACACCACCGGACAGGATGCGTCCGGAGGCCGGCGCCGCGAGGTTGTACGCGCGGCCCAGGCGGGTGATCGAGTCGAGCAGGACGACCACGTCGTGCCCGAGCTCGACCAGGCGCTTGGCGCGCTCGATCGCCAGCTCGGCGACGGTGGTGTGGTCCTCGGCCGGGCGGTCGAAGGTCGAGGAGATGACCTCGCCCTTCACCGACCGCTGCATGTCGGTGACCTCTTCCGGACGCTCGTCGACGAGGACGACCATCAGGTGGCACTCGGGGCTGTTGACCGTGATCGCGTTCGCGATGGCCTGCAGGATCATGGTCTTACCGGTCTTCGGCGGGGCCACGATCAGACCGCGCTGGCCCTTGCCGATGGGGGCGACCAGGTCGATGATCCGCGTCGTCAGGATGTTGGAGTCGGTCTCCAGGCGGAGTCTGTCCTGCGGGTAGAGCGGCGTCAGCTTCTGGAACTCCGGACGGCCGCGGCCCGTTTCGGGCGCCATGCCGTTCACCGTGTCGAGGCGGACCAGCGCGTTGAACTTCTCGCGGCGCTCACCGTCCTTGGGCTGCCGCACCGCGCCGGTGACGTGGTCGCCCTTGCGGAGGCCGTTCTTGCGGACCTGCGCCAGCGAGACGTACACGTCGTTCGGGCCCGGCAGGTAGCCGGAGGTCCGGATGAACGCGTAGTTGTCGAGGATGTCGAGGATGCCCGCGACGGGGATCAGCACGTCGTCGTCGGCGACGGGGACGTCGTTGGGGAAGTCCTCGCGGCCACGACGGCCCCGGCGGTCGCGGTAGCGGCCACGACGGCCGCGGCGGCCGCCCGCCTCGTCGTCGAAGTCGTCCTGCGGGCCGTTGTCGCGCTGCTGGCTCTGCTGCGTCTGCCCCTGGCCCTGGCGCTGGCCCTGACCCTGGCCCTGGCGCTGCCCGCCGCCCTGGCCCTGGTCGTCGCCCTTGCCCCGACGGTCGCGCTGGCGGTCCCGGCGGTCGCCGCGCTCGCCCCGCTCGCGCTGGCCGCGGTCGCGGCGGCCCTCGGCGCCGTTGTCGTTGCCGGACTCGCCGCGGTTGTCGTTCTTCTGCTCGCCGCGCTCGTCCTGCTTCGGCTCGGCCTGCTGCTCGGCGGCGGCGGCCGCGGGGGCCTCGGCCTTGGTCTCCGGGCTGCCGGCCTGCGCGGTGGCGCGGCGCCGACGGCGCTCGCCCGCGGGCTGGTCGTCGCTGGCCGGCTGGCCGGGGATGTCGATCTGCTGCTGCGCGGCGGCCTTCTCGGCCGGGGCGGCGGCGGTCTCCTCACCGGTGCGCGCCTTGGACGTCGCGCGGCGCTTGGGCTTGGTCTCGCCCTCGGCGCCCGCGGGAGCGGCGGCGGCCTTGCCGGCCTTGGCGGCGGGCGCGGACTTGCCGGCCTGCGCCTCCTTGATGACCTCGATCAGCTGGCCCTTGCGCATCCGCGCGGTACCCCTGATGCCGAGGCCGGACGCGACCTGCTGCAGCTCGGCCAGGACCATGCCGTCGAGGCCGGTGCCGGAGCGGCGGCGCCGTGCGGTGGTGCCAGAGGCAGCACCTTCGGCGGGCGCGGCGCTGTCGACGCTCTTGTCGGCAGTCACGCCCATCAGATCGGTGGTGTCGCTCACGAAGGGTCCTTCCCTGGAGCGGACGTCGGCCTTCTGGCTCGGCGACCGGTTGTGCTGTCCGGCATTCGGTATGTGATCTAGCGGATCGCGGACCGTGCCGGGGCGGTGGTCCGCCGGGTACGGCGGAGAGATGAACGTGCGGGGTCCGACTCGAGCTCCCCCTGCTCGGCCCACTCATGGACGAACGAGGGGGTGTCGTGCCGGTTCCGGAGCGTGCTCGCAACTGCTCAGACAGGCTGCTCAGGCAGTTGGGGAGGCTCCCGGAAGAAGGGTGGTCCCTGAAGGGGACACGAAGCAACGCGTCGCTGGGACGTCGATTGCTGACTTGAGGTTAACACTACCGGCTCCAACAAACATTCCCCCTCTCTCGCACCGGCAATCACATCTCCGTCACGCGGCGAGCGGCAGCACGCACGCGCCGGGGCCGTCGAGGACCAGCCGGTCGGCGGCCCAGCCGTCGCCCGCCGCGCGCACGACCTTGTCGGCCGAGCCCTCGTCCGCGAAGGCGAGGACGGTCGGGCCCGCGCCGGAGATCACGGCGGGCACGCCGTCGGCGCGCAGCCGGTTGACGAGGTCCAGGCTCTCCGGCATCGCCGGGGCCCGGTACTCCTGGTGGAGCCGGTCCTCGGTGGCGGTCAGCAGCAGCTCGGGGCGGCGGGTCAGCGCCTCGACGAGCAGGGCGGCCCGGCCGGCGTTGGCGGCGGCGTCGACGTGCGGGACCGTGCGCGGCAGCAGCCCGCGCGCCGTCTCGGTGAGCACCGGCTCGGCGGGCACGAAGACCACGGGCACGACGCTCGCGGCGGGCTCCATGCGGATCGCGCGGGCGGCTCCGCCGTCCATCCAGGCGAGGGTGAAGCCGCCGAGCAGGCAGGCGGCGACGTTGTCCGGGTGGCCCTCGATCTCGGTGGCCAGTTCCAGCAGGGCGGCGTCGTCGAGTCGGGCGTCGCCGCCGGTGGTGACGGCGCGGGCGGCGACGATGCCGGCGCAGATGGCGGCGGAGGACGAGCCGAGGCCGCGGCCGTGCGGGATGCGGTTGGCGCAGACGATCTCCAGTCCGCGCGGCTGGCCGCCGAGGAGGTCGAAGGCGGTGCGCATCGAGCGGATCAGCAGGTGCGACTCGTCGCGCGGGAGCGTCTGCGCGCCCTCGCCCGCGATGTCGATGTGCAGTCCCGAGTCGGCGACCCGGACGACCACGTCGTCGTAGAGGCCGAGCGAGAGGCCCAGGGCGTCGAAGCCGGGGCCGAGGTTCGCGCTGGTCGCAGGAACGCGCACCCTGACGGCGGCGGCTCGGAATGCGGGTCCGGCCATCGGTTGGACGACTCCTCGTGAGGCGGCGGAGGACGCGGAGGCACGGGGTGGATCCGCGTCGGGGGTGGTGCGGTCGGTGCCTGCGGACGTCGTCGGCGGTTCCGTCCGTCGTGCGGGTACGGGAACCGGTGGGAGGTCCGGCGGCGGAGCCACGGCCACGGGGGCGACCGGGCCACGGCGGTACGGCGGGGGCGGTCGGGTACAGCTTATCGAAGGAAGGTTCCGCCGCGACACAGGGCGCACGGGAGGCGCACGATGCGTGTCGGCCGGCGGCCCTGCGCTGCCCGGCCCCGCCGGCCGACGCGGGAGCAGCGGCGGCGGGCAGGTCCGGGGGCGGGTGCGCCCCCGGACCCGCCGCGCGGTCAGACCAGGCCGAGCTTCTCGGCGGCGGTGGCCGCGTCGACCGGGACGGTGACGGGCTGCGGGGCGCCCGCGACGGCCCAGTCGGGGTCCTTGAGGCCGTTGCCGGTGACCGTGCAGACGATCTTCTGGCCGGGGTCGACCTTGCCCTCTTCGGCGGCCTTCAGCAGGCCGGCTACCGACGCGGCCGACGCGGGCTCCACGAAAACGCCCTCCTGGGCGGCCAACAGGCGGTAGGCCGACAAGATCTGACGGTCCGTCACCTCGTCGATGAAGCCGCCCGACTCGTCCCGCGCGGCGAGCGCGTACTCCCACGAGGCCGGGTTGCCGATGCGGATCGCGGTGGCGATGGTGGCCGGGTCCTTCACGATCTCGCCGCGCACGATGGGCGCCGAGCCGGACGCCTGGAAGCCCCACATGCGGGGCGTGCGGCCGGCGATGCCGTCGCGCGCGTACTCCGTGTAGCCCTTCCAGTAGGCCGTGATGTTGCCCGCGTTGCCGACCGGCAGGACGTGGACGTCCGGGGCGTCGCCGAGCGCGTCGACGATCTCGAACGCCGCGGTCTTCTGGCCCTCGATGCGGACCGGGTTGACCGAATTGACCAGCGCCACCGGGTAGTTGTCCGACAGCGAGCGGGCCAGCGTCAGGCAGTCGTCGAAGTTGCCGTCGACCTGGAGGATCTTCGCGCCGTGCACCAGCGCCTGGCCCATCTTGCCGAGCGCGATCTTGCCGCGCGGCACGAGGACGGCGCAGACCATGCCGGCCCGCACCGCGTAGGCGGCGGCGGAGGCGGAGGTGTTGCCGGTGGAGGCGCAGATGACGGCCTGCGCGCCCTCCTCCTTGGCCCGGGTGATGGCCATCGTCATCCCGCGGTCCTTGAACGAACCGGTGGGGTTGGCGCCCTCGACCTTGAGGTGCACCTCGCAGCCGGTGCGCTCGGAGAGGACCTGCGCCGGTACGAGCGGCGTGCCGCCTTCACGCAGCGTGACGACCGGCGTGGCGGCCGTGACCGGCAGCCGGTCCCGGTACTCCTCGATGATGCCGCGCCACTGGTGGGTGCCCTTGGTGGTCATGGGTCCTTACTCCCCTTCAACACGCATGATGCTGGCGACACCGCGCACGGTGTCGAGCTTGCGCAGCGCCTCGACGGTCCCCGAGAGGGCGGCGTCGGGCGCGCGGTGGGTGACGACGACGAGGGAAGCCTCGCCGCCTCCGTCCTGACGGCCTTGCTGTCGTACGGTATCGATCGATACCCCCTGCTCGGCGAAGACCGTCGCGACCTGGGCGAGTACGCCAGGTTTGTCGGCCACGTCGAGGCTGATGTGGTACCGCGTGACGACGTCGCCCATCGGGCTGACGGGCAGCCGCGTGTAGGCGGACTCGCCGGGACCGGTGGACTCCGCCAGCTTGTTGCGGCAGACCGCGACGAGGTCGCCGAGGACCGCGGACGCGGTCGGCGAACCGCCGGCGCCGGGGCCGTAGAACATGAGCTGACCAGCCGCCTCGGCCTCCACGAAGACCGCGTTGTACGCCTCGCGCACGGAGGCCAGCGGGTGGCTGAGCGGGATCATCGCGGGGTGCACCCTGGCCGTGACCGACTTGCCGTCGGCGGCTCGCTCGCAGATCGCGAGGAGCTTGACGGTGCAGCCCATGCGGCGGGCGGAGGCGATGTCGGCGGCGGTGACCTCGGTGATGCCCTCGCGGTGCACCTCGCCGATCTTCACGCGGGTGTGGAAGGCGATGCCGGCCAGGATCGCGGCCTTGGCGGCGGCGTCGAACCCCTCGACGTCGGCGGTCGGGTCGGCCTCGGCGTAGCCGAGCGCGGTGGCCTCGTCGAGCGCCTCGGAGTAGCCGGCGCCGCTGGTGTCCATCTTGTCGAGGATGAAGTTGGTCGTGCCGTTGACGATGCCGAGCACCCGGTTGACCTTGTCGCCCGCGAGGGACTCGCGCAGCGGTCGCACCAGCGGGATGGCGCCGGCGACGGCGGCCTCGTAGTAGAGGTCGCGGCCGTGCTTCTCGGCGGCGGCGTGCAGTGCGGCGCCGTCCTCGGCGAGGAGCGCCTTGTTGGCGGAGACGACGCTCGCGCCGTGCTCGAAGGCGGTGGTGATCAGGGTGCGGGCGGGCTCGATGCCGCCGATGACCTCGATCACGACGTCGAGGTCGCCGCGCTCGACCAGCGCGGTGGCGTCGGTGGTGACCAGCGCGGGGTCGATCCCCTCCCGCACCTTGGAGGGGCGGCGGACGGCCACGCCGGCCAGCTCCACCGGCGCACCGATGCGCGCGGCGAGGTCGTCGGCGTGCGTCGTCATGATGCGCGCCACCTCTGAGCCGACCACTCCACAGCCCAGCAGCGCCACTTTCAGCGGACGCGTACGCATCATCCGACCTCGTTTCTCATGCTTCTGATGTACGGAACAGTCTCACTCACCGGACGGGCGTTTCTGCCACCCGTCCGGATCCTGAGACATCTATTTCATCAACCGACATCGAGACGCAGGAGATCTTCCTCCGTCTCGCGCCTGACGATGACCCTCGCCTCCCCGTCGCGCACGGCGACGACGGGCGGGCGCAGGGCGTGGTTGTAGTTGCTCGCCATGGACCGGCAGTAGGCGCCGGTGGCGGGCACGGCGATCAGGTCGCCGGGCGCGAGGTCGGCCGGCAGGAACGCGTCCTTGACGACGATGTCGCCGCTCTCGCAGTGCTTGCCGACGACCCGGACCAGCATCGGTTCGGCGTCGGAGGTGCGGGAGACCAGCGCCACGCTGTACTCGGCGTCGTACAGGGCGGTGCGGATGTTGTCCGACATCCCGCCGTCGACGCTGACGTAGGTGCGCAGCCCTTCGAGCGGCTTGATGGTGCCGACCTCGTAGAGGGTGAAGGCGGTCGGGCCGACGATGGCGCGGCCCGGCTCGACCGAGATCCGGGGGGTGGCGAGACCGGCGGACTCGCACTCGCGGGTGACGATGTCGCCGAGCGCCTTGGCGATCTCGTGCGGTTCGCGGGGATCGTCCTCGGAGGTGTACGCGATGCCGAGGCCGCCGCCGAGGTCGATCTCGGGCAGTTCGACGCCGTGCTCGTCCCGCACCTCGGCGAGGAGCTGGACCACGCGCCGGGCGGAGACCTCGAAGCCGGCCATGTCGAAGATCTGCGAGCCGATGTGCGAGTGGATGCCGACGAGTTCGAGCCCGTCCAGGGTCAGCGCCCGGCGCACCGCCTCGGCGGCCTGGCCGCCGGCCAGCGCGACGCCGAACTTCTGGTCCTCGTGGGCGGTGGCGATGAACTCGTGGGTGTGTGCCTCGACCCCGACGGTGACCCGGATCTGCACCGGCTGGCGCTTGCCGAGCCGCTGCGCGGCGTGGCTGACGCGGACGATCTCCTGGAAGGAGTCGAGGACGATCCGGCCGACGCCGGCGCCCACGGCCCGCTCGATCTCCTCCGTCGTCTTGTTGTTGCCGTGGAACGCGATCCGCTCGGGGGGCATCCCCGCGTCGAGCGCGGTGGCCAGCTCGCCGCCGGAGCAGACGTCGAGGTTGAGGCCCTCCTCCTTCAGCCAGCGGACCACGGCACGGGAGAGGAACGCCTTGCCCGCGTAGAAGACGTCGGCGCCCGGCCCGAACGCGTCGGACCAGGCGCGGCAGCGGGAGCGGAAGTCGGCCTCGTCGAGGAAGTACGCGGGGGTGCCGAACTCCTCGGCGAGGCGGGCGACCGGGATGCCGCCCATGGTGAGCGCGCCGTCGGCGTCGCGGGTGACGGTGCGGGACCACACCTTCGGGTCGAGGACGTTCAGGTCGGTCGCCGGGGCGGTGTAGTGGCCCTCGGGCAGGACGTCGGCGTGGCGGGGCCCGGCGGGGTGGGCGGATCGGCTCATCGGTGTGGTCTCTCGGGTCTCTCTCAGAGGTGTTCGGGCGCGCTGACGCCGAGCAGGGACAGGCCGCCGGCCAGCACCGTACCGGCGGCTTCGGCGAGAGCCAGCCGGGAGCGGTGGGCGGCCGAGGGTTTCTCGTCGCCCGGGGGCAGCGGCGGGCAGGCGTCGTGGAAGTCGAAGAAGGCGTGCGCGACGGCTTCGAGGTGCCGGGCCAGCCGGTCGGGGGCGCGCAGTCGGGCGGCGGCCACGAGCACGGCGGGATGGTCGGCGAGCAGGACCCACAGAGGGTGGGCGGCGTCGGCGGCGTGCGCGTCGGCCCGGCCGGGCCCGCCGTCGGGGCTCGCGGGCCCGTCGGATGCGGTCTCGGACCCGGCTTCCGGCCCGAAGCCGAGGTCGCGGGCGTTGCGCAGGAGGGCGCGGGTGCGGGCGTGCGCGTACCGGACCAGGAAGAGGGGGTTGGCCGCGCTCTGGACCAGCAGGTCGTCGCCGAGCGGTGCGCGGTCGTGTCCGGCGGGCCGCAGCAGGCCCCACCGCAGGGCGTCCGGACCGAGTCGTGCCGGCAGGCCGGCGGCCGGGGCACCGGCGGGCACCGGGCGGATCTCCACCGCGTCGGCGGGTGCGCGGCCGGGGCCGGCGGCCAGGAGGCGCACGTCGGCGCCCTGGGCGGCGGCGAGCGCGGCCACCGCGGCGGCGGTGGTCTCGGCGCGGATCTCGGCCGGGTGGAGCAGCCGCAGCGTCTCGCCCCGCAGCGCGTCCCCGTGCCCGTAGGCGGACCCGCGGGCCCCGATGTCCCGTACGAGGGCGGTGCGGGCGCCGGCGTCGCCGACCGGGTCGAGGGTGAAGCTGAGGAATCCGGGGCCGGTGACGTCGACGCGGGCGACGCCCGCCGCGGCGACCCGGTCGGCCAGGATGCGGGCGACCTCCCGGGGCGGCAGCGCGGCGGGCCCGGCGAGCTGGAGGGCCACGGCGCAGGCGTAGTCGCCGCTGCCGCCGGGGCGGGTCCGCTCGACCCGCACCCGCGCGGGCACCGGCGCGCGCAGGGCGTTCTCGTCCACCGCGCGGCGCACGGCGTGCAGCACGGCCCTGGAGAGATCGGCGGGGGTCACGGGACCAGCCTAAGGGTGCGACGGGGGCCCTCCGCGACCCGGTTTCGCCATGCGGGCAGGGCCGCACGGCCTCAGCGGCCGGGTGCGCCCCCTCGGCCGGCGGCGCCGCATCCCTCGGTGGCCCGCGGGGCGTCGCGCACGGCGAGCGCGCGCACGATCCGCACCAGGTCGGCGGGTTCGAACGGCTTGGCCACGAACGCCTCGACGCCGACCGCCGTGCCCTCGTCGATCTCGGCCTGTCCGCAGGCGGAGACGAAGACGATCGGGATCGACCGGGTACGCGCGTCCGCCCGCAGCCGGGCCGCCGTGCGGGGGCCGTCCAGGCGGGGCATCACCACGTCGAGCGTGATCACGTCGGGCCGTACGCGGTGCACCGCCTCCAGGCACTCGGCACCGTCGGCCGCGGTCACGACCTCGAAACCCTCCAGTTCGAGATTGACCCTGATCAACTGCCGGATGACCCTGCTGTCGTCGACGACGAGCACGCGGCCGGATGCCCCTGACACCTTTCGAGAGTAGGGCCGCCGGAGGGGCTGCGTCCGGGTTTTGCCCACTTCCGCACCGCCCCGCCCCGCCTCCCCCTCGGCCTGCGGACGCCTCCCGGAACGCGGCGGCCCGCCCGTCGGAAATACCTGTTCACGGACACCCCGGTGGAGCTGGTAGTGTTTCTCCCGTCGCAGAGCAACACAGCGATACGCCCCCGTAGCTCAGGGGATAGAGCATCGGCCTCCGGAGCCGGGTGCGCAGGTTCGAATCCTGCCGGGGGCACTTGAAAGCGGGAAACGGGACAAGGTTCGTCGTCTCGTGCACTTCTGCCAAGTGTCAAGATCGGGTGTCCGTACTTCGGTACGGACGCCCGATTTTTTTGTGCATGGACCCCGCTCGGGAAAGTGACGCCGCTCCTCCACGGCCGGAGCGGGATGCACGTCGGGAGAGGGCAGCCCGCCCGGTGACGCGTACGTCGTGGCCCTCGGCCGCTGCGATCCGGTGGCGGACTTCGGGGACCACACCGTACGGACGCCGGGTCGCCGCGTCCCGTCAGCCCGTCGACTCGTCCGGGGTCGGGTGGTCCGGGTGGACGCCGGCGTTGCGGGCGGAGTCCCGGCCGGAGCCGGCCTCGTCGGGGTCGGGCCGGCCGGTGTCGGTGTCGGTGTCGTTCTCCGGTCCGGTGCCCTCCTGCGCCTCGGGGCGCTCGGTGCCGGGCGGGAGGATCACGTCGAGGGCGTCCTCGCCGTCCTGGGCCTGCTGGTCGGGCATGTCCGCCGGTATGGGCGGCGGGCTGCCCTTCGCCCCGGTGTAGGCGGTCCCCTCGGGCCTGCGGTCGGTCATGGGTGCTCCCTTCGGTGCACGCGCACCATTGTGGTGCGGGCGGGTCGTCGTCGCACCTCGCGTACCCGCTGCGGCCCGGAGGACTCGTCCCGTACGGCGGGCTGGTCCCCGGCCCGTCCGGCAGCGCGGGCGGGGCGGCGCGGTCCACGGTATGCAGGGGGGATGCAGACGTTCCTGCCGTACCCGGACTTCGTCCGCAGCGCCCGCGTCCTCGACCCACGGCGGCTGGGCAAGCAGCGGGTCGAGGCGTTGCAGGTGCTGCGCGGGCTGACGGTGCCCGACTACGGATGGCGGCACCATCCGGCGGTCCGCATGTGGACCGGGTACGAAGAGGCGCTGGTGCGGTACGGCCTCGACGTGTGCCTCGCCTGGACGGCCGAGGGCCACGCCGACACCTGCGCCGCCAGCCTGCTCTCCGGGCTCGCGGCGGCCCGCGGCCCAGGGACGGCCGGCGGCGGGGACGCCGAGGTGCGGGTGCGGACCGCCGCAGAGCTGCGGGCCGCGGGTGAGCTGCCGCCGTGGCTCGGCGAGGTGGACTTCCACCTGAGCCACCGCTCGGCGCTGGTGCGCAAGGACCCCGCGTTCTACCGGCCGCTCTTCGGGGACGTGCCGGACGACCTGCCGTACGTGTGGCCGCGCTCGGACCGGGACCCGCGGGACACCGGCCGGGCGTCCCCGCGGCCCTGAGCGCGGCCCGCCCTCACAGCTCCCTCGGCGGCAGCGGGTGGACCGCCGGCCCCTGGAGGACCTCGCCGTCGACGCCGAAGCGCGAACCGTGGCAGGGGCACTCCCAGGTGGTCTCCGCCTGGTTGAACGCGACCAGGCACCCCAGATGGGTACAGCGCGCCGACACCGCGTGGGCGGTGCCCTCCTCGTCGCGGTACACGGCGCAGCGCTTGCCCCGGACCCGGACGATGCCTCCGGTGCCGGGGGTGATGTCGTCGGCGGAGTCCACGTGCGTGGGCCGCAGCCGGTCACCGACGAAGTGCCGTGCGACGTCGGCCTGTTGCTTGAGCAGGGCGGGCGCCTCGCGGACGGAGCTCCACAGGCGCCGGGGCTCGTAGAGGTCGGCCCAGGCGGGCTTGGCGCCGGTGAGGGTGGCGGCCAGGAGCTGCCCGGCCATGACGCCGCCGCTCATGCCCCAGCCGCCGAAGCCGGTGGCCACGTAGACGTGGCGGGCGCCGGGGTGGAACAGGCCGATCATGGGGACCCGGTCGCTGACGTCGTTGTCCTGGGCCGCCCAGTAGTAGGCGGTGGGGCCCGCTTCGGGGAAGCGGGTGTGCAGCCAGGCGTCGAGCCGGAGGAACCCCTCGCGGGCGTCGCCGGTGCCGGGGGTGAAGCTCTCGCCGGTGACGATGAGCAGCCGTCCCCCGTCGCCGTACGGGGCGGTGCGCACCGACCGCTTCCCGTCGTCCTCGGTGAGGTACATGCCGGTGGGCGCGGATGCGGCGGGAACCGGGGCGGCGACGACGAGTTCGCGGCGCGGGGACAGCCGGGCGAACAGCAGGGCGCGGTCGAAGACCGGGTAGTGGGTGGCGACGACGACGTCCCGGGCGGTGACGGTCGCACCGGACTCGGTGGTGACCCGGCAGGGTTCTCCCTCTTCGAGCCCGGTGACGCGGGTCCGCTCGTAGAGGGCGGCGCCGCCCGCGCGCAGGTCGGCGGCGAGGGCCAGCAGGTACTTACGGGGGTGGAACTGGGCCTGCCGTTCGATCCTCACCGCTCCGGCGACCGGGAAGGGCAGGTCGGTCTCCGTGACGAAGGCGGCGTTGAGCCCGGCCTCCGACGCGGCGTCCGCCTCGGCGCGCAGCGCGTCGAGCTGACCGCCCTCGGTCGTGTAGGTGAACGCGGGGGCGCGTTCCAGGTCGCAGTCGATCCCGAGCTCGGCGGCGACGGAGGCGACGCGTTCGACGGACGCCTGCTGGGAACGGGCGTACTGCCCCGCTCCCTCCGGGCCACGGGTGGTGCGCAGGTGGTCGTAGAGGAGGGAGTGCGCGGCGGTGAGCTTGGCGGTGGTGTAGCCGGTGACGCCCGCCGCGAGGCGGTCCGCCTCCAGCACCACCACGCTGCGGCCCGCCCGGGCCAGTTCCCATGCGGCGCTGAGGCCCGCGACACCGCCGCCGATCACCACCACGTCCGCCTCCCGGTCGCCGTCGAGCGACGGGAGAGGCGGCGGCGGAACGGTGTCCATCCAGTAGGACTCGTCGAAGCCGGGCAGGTCAGGGGTGCCGGGGAGGCCGGGTTCCAGTGCCATGGGCTTCCTGTTCCCGCTCGGCGCGGAACGAGTCGTGGGACGGAGCCCTTTCGCCTGACCGGCGGCGCGGGGATCAGGCGGTACGGGGATCAGGCGGTACGGGCCGGGGCGGGGGTGTCGGCGACCGGGACGGGGGCCGGGGTGGCGAGTGCTGCCGGGGCGGGTGCGACCGGGTCCGCGGTGCGGGCCTCGGCCTGGGACAGCGCCTGGGCGTACGCCTTGGCCCCGCGCTCGGGTGAGGTGTCGAGCCGCCCGAGCACACCCGGCACGGCGATGCTCGGCAGCACCAAGTCGTAGAGCAGGGAGACGCGTTCGGCGAGGTCAGCCATCTCGGTGGCCGCCTGGGACATCAGCTGGATGCCGGTGAAGGCCCCTACGAGCGCCTGCGCGGTGCGGTCGGGTTCGACATGCGGGAGGACCTCGCCCTGCGCCTGCGCCGCCACGATCTGCAGGGCCGTCAACTCGACCCAGTCGCCCCAGGGCTTACCGAAGAAGCGCTGGTTGCTCTGGTCCGCCGCGATCCGTGCGGCGCCTCGCAGCAGTGGCTCTCTCGGCAGTCTGTGCGCGAGGATCAGCCCCATGTCCACGAAGGACTGCATCTTGACCGGCTGCTCCGGCGGGGCGTCGGTCACCGCATGTTCCAGCACGCCTCGCGCCAAGTCCTCCTTGGAGGGGAAGTGGAAATACAGCGCGCCCTTGGTCACCGTGGCCCGTTCCAGGATCTCCTGGATGGTCGCGGCTTCGTAACCCCGCTCCGCGAAGACCGCGGCGGCGGCTACCAGTACTGCGTTGCGCGTCCGGATCGCGCGCTCCTGCCGTGCCATTCGGGATCTCCTGACGATGCGCCTGACGGGGCTCAGTGCGTCCGGCACGTTCCCCTCAAGAAACCGGCTGGTCCGTATTCTATGGCACCCGCGGCGGCGGCCTCCAGTTCGAACCGCCGCACCGCCCGCGCGCATGGGGCGTCGCGCCTCGCCCCCGGCGGGACCGTACACCCTGACAACTCGCCCCACCTGCGGCTTCCTTCTACTCCAGGAGGTACATCCCCCGTGCGAGAAACCACCGGAGCGATTCGTTCCGGCCCGCTGTCCCGGCGTTCCGCCCGGACCACCCGATGAGCCCGGCTCCGGGGACCGGCGCCCCGGACGTCCGGACGGGTTTCACCGCCGCCGTGGCGCACCGCGCCGCCGACCGGGACGTCCTCGTCCGCGGCCTGCGCGCGATGGGCGACGACGCCTACACCCTCGACCTCGACTGGTCGGGTCCGCACCTCTTCTTCGGACCCGCCCGGGGCAGCGTGCACCACCACATGCTGATCGCGCAGACATTGCGCCAGATCGGACTCGCCCTGGCGCACACCGAGTTCGCCATCGGCCCTTCCCACCACTTCCTGATGAACGACCTCACCTATGCCGTCGATCCCCGGCACCGGACGGATCTCTCGCCACTGCGCGCGGAGGCGTCCTGCACCTGGACGGCGCGCAACGCCGTCCGGGTGGCCATTTCCCTGATCCAGCGCGGCACCACCTTCCTGACCAGTGATTCCAGCTTCTCCTGGGTGTCCGACCGCGGATACCGCAGACTGCGCGGGCCCCGGCTGGAGTCCCGGCCGGGGCCCCGCCCTTTCCCCGTGCCCCCGTCGGCGACCGGTCGGCACACGCCGGACGAGGTGGTCCTCGGCCCCTCGGAACGGCCCCACTGCTGGGAGCTGATCCCCGACACCGGCAATCCGGCGCTGATCGACCACCCGGTGGACCATGTGCCGGGTCTGGTGATCATGGAGGCGGTCCACCAGGCCGCGTTCGCGTTCATTCGGGAGCGGACCGGCGGCGCCGGGACCGGATGGTGCCCGGTGTCGACGGCGATGTACGCCGACCGGTACGTGGAGTTCGACGCGCCGTGCTGGATCGAGGCGCGCGCGGTGCCGCCGCTGCCGCCGGGCGCCGGCCTCACCGCTCCCCCGGCGTCCGGGGACCCCGGGGTCCTGTCCGGGATCTTGACGGCGGGGATGCCGGCCGTCGAGCTGACCGGTCGGCAGCGCGGCGCGGTGGTGTTCCGGAGCGTCGTCGAGGGCGTGCTCGTACCGGACTGAGCGGGGCGGGGCGGCCTTCGACCGGGCCGCCCCGCCGCGTGCCGTGCCGTCCGGTTCAGCCGAGCGGAGCGCTCGCCTTCCCGGTGCGCACGGGCAGGTGCTGGTGGCCGTTGGAGATGAAGGACCGGACCGGGCGCAGGGTGTCGGAGGGTACGGCCAGTTCCAGGTCCGGGAAGCGGGCGAACAGCGCGGAGAGCGCGATGACGCCCTCCATCCGGGCCAGCGGGGCGCCCAGGCAGTGGTGGACGCCGTGGCCGAAGGCCAGGTGGTCGCGGCGGGTGGGGCGGGTGATGTCGAAGAGGTGGGCGTCGACGCCGTGCACCTCCTGGTCGCGCCCGGCGCCCGCCACCGCCATGACGAGGGCGTCGCCGCGGGGGATCACCACGTCGCCCAGGTCGATGTCCTCGACGGCGTACCGCAGCATCAGGTTGGCCGCCGCGGGCTCCCAGCGCAGGGTCTCCTCGATCACGTCGCCCCAGGTCGCCGCGCCGGTACGGACCAGTTCGAGTTGTTCGGGGTGGGTGAGCAGGGCGTGCACCGCGTGGTCGACGAGGTTGATCGTCGTCTCGTACCCGGCGGAGAGGAAGTGGACGAGAGTGTCCAGGAGTTCCTGGTCTTCGAGCGGGCGCGGGTCCCCGCGTTCGATCCCCTCCCGCTGGATGGCGACGAGTGCGCCGGCCAGGTCGTCGGCGGGTTCGGCGCGCTTGGCGGCGACGAGTTCGTGGAGTATCCCGTACAGCTCCGCGGCGTGGATCTGCACCTCCTCGGGTGCGGTCGCGGTGCTGAACAGGGCGTCGAACAGGGTGCAGAGGCGGTCCCGGCTGGCGAGCGGGACGCCGAAGAGTTCGCAGATGACCCGTGCGGGCAGCGGCCCGGCGTAGCGGGCGCGCAGGTCGACCGGCTCGTAGGGGTCCGCGGTGGCCAGTTCGTCGAGCAGTTCGGCGGCTATCCGGTCGACGGCGGGGGCCAGCGCCTTGGTGCGGTGGGCGGTGAAAGCGCCGGAGACGAGCTTGCGCAGCCGGGTGTGATCGGGGCCGTACGCCGTGAACATCGAGCGTATGGACACCCAGAGGGCGAGCGACCAGTCCGGACCGACCTCCCCCTCGATCCAGGCCGGCCAGTGCTGGTCGGCGTCCTTGGAGACGGCCGGCGAGGTCAGCAGCCGGGTGATGACGGCGGGGTCGGCCACGCCCCAGGCGGGAACCCCGCCGGGCAGCTCGATCCGGGCGGCCGAACCCGCCGCACGGATCAGGGCCGCCTCGCCCTGGATGTCGCCCCCGGCGGGATCGAGCCGGTACGGGCATCGCTGGACGGCCGGGCCGGTGCCGCTGAACTCTTCCGTGTGCATAGTGCGCCTCTTTCGTGAACGACCAGTGCGTGACAGGACACTGACCTCAGAAGCGGTCCGTCGGCAAGCGGGCGTAGGGCAGGGATTCACGGAAAGTGACGCGGGGGGTGCGGTCGGGCGGGGGGCGCGCGCTCGGGCGGGGGCGGCGTGCCGGACGAACGGGCGCGCGGGGCGGCTCCCGGGACCGCCCGGCACGGATCCGGTGCCGGGCGGCTCCCGGCACCGGATCGGGGGGTGCGGGTTCTCAGCCGACGGGCAGGCCGGGGGCCGGGTAGGCGTCCAGCAGGTCCTTCACCTCGGCACGGACGGCCGCGAGGGCCGGCTCGTCCCCGGTCCGCGCGGCGGTGACCGCCCGGTCGATCCAGCCGGCGACGGCCGGCATCGCCGAGCGGGGCACGCCCCGCGAGGTGAGGGCGGGGGTGCCGAGCCGGATGCCGGACGGGTCGAACGGCTTGCGGGGGTCGAACGGCACGGTGTTGTGGTTGACGACGATGCCCGCGCGGTCCAGGGCCTTGGCCGCGACCTTCCCCGGAACGTCCTTCGCGGTGAGGTCCACCAGCAGCAGATGGTTGTCGGTGCCACCGGACACCAGGTCGAAGCCGCGCGCCGCCAACTCCTGCCCGAGCGCGCGGGCGTTGGCGACCACCTGCCGGGCGTACGCGGCGAAGTCCTTCCCCGCCGCCTCCTTCAGCGCCACCGCGATGGCGGCGGTGGTCTGGTTGTGCGGGCCGCCCTGGAGGCCGGGGAAGACGGCCCGGTCGATGGCGCGGGCGTGCTCGGCCTTGCTGAGCAGCATCGCGCCGCGCGGTCCGCGCAGGGTCTTGTGGGTGGTGGTGGAGACGACGTCGGCGTACGGGGCCGGGGACGGGTGCGCCCCGCCCGCGATCAGCCCCGCGATGTGGGCGACGTCCGCGACGAGCAGCGCGCCGGTCTCCCGCGCGATCGCGGCGAACCCGGCGAAGTCGACCGTGCGCGGGACGGCGGTGCCACCGCAGAAGATCACCTTGGGCCGCTCGGCCAGCGCCAGGTCGCGCACCTCGTCGAGGTCGACCCGGCCGGTGTCGCGGCGGACGCCGTAGCGCACCCCGCGGAACCAGGTGCCGGTCGCCGAGACGCCCCAGCCGTGGGTGAGGTGGCCGCCCATCGGCAGGGACATGCCGAGCACGGTGTCGCCCGGCTCCATGAAGGCGAGGTAGACGGCGAGGTTGGCGGGGGAGCCCGAGTACGGCTGCACGTTGGCGTGGTCCATGCCGAACAGGGCGGTGGCCCGCTCGATCGCCAGCGACTCCACCTGGTCGACGACCTGCTGGCCTTCGTAGTACCGCTTGCCGGGGTAGCCCTCCGAGTACTTGTTCTGGAGGACCGTGCCGGTGGCCTCCAGGACGGCGGCGGAGACGTAGTTCTCGCTGGGGATCAGCCGCAGCGTGTCCGCCTGCAACCGCTCCTCGGCGGTCACCAGTGCGGCCAGTTCGGGGTCGGCCGCCGCGAGCGCGGGATGGCGCACGGCGAGCGGCGGACCCGGCACGGCGACGGCGTCGCGGGGCGGCGCGGCAGGCGTACGGGGGACGGGCGGGGGCGGTACGGGTACGGTCACGGGATCCTCCCGGGTCGGCCGCTCGTGCGGCATGGACCCGGATGCCCAGGCGGACGGCCTCCGGCGATGGTCCCCGGACGCGCCGGGGTCGTGCCGCTCCCTCGTGGTCGGTTCCACGCAGCGCCTCTGCGGGGCGCGCGCCAGTCGCGGCACGGCGCACTGTACCGGCGGGGGCGCGGCGGCACCGGGAGTTACGGGCGCCGCCGCGCGGCGGGCCGGATTCGTGGGGCGGACGGGGCGCCGCTCCGGCCGTCGGCCGCCCGCGCGCCCCACATCACGCGGACGAGTGACGCGTGAACGGCACCGGGGGCGGGCAGAGTGCAGGGGACGTGTGGTGGCTCAACGGTGGGGGGACCGTATGGAGTCGGGGAATGGGTCCGCGAGAACGCCCGGCGGCCCGGAGGACGGCCCGCAGGACGCGGTGCCGGGGGCGCGCGATGCCGTGCCGGAGGCGCGGGACGCGGTGCCGGAGGCCGGGACGCGGTCCGGTGCGGGCGGTGAGGGTGAGCGCGGACTTCCGGGAGATCCTCCCGATCCCGCGCCGGCCGGACCACCCCCGCCGTCTCCCGAGCCCCGGGCGCCGGTCCCGCCGCCGCCCGCCGGGCCGCCGGCCGGCTTCGGCCCGCCCGCCTACGGATCACCCGCCTACCGGTCGCCCGACCACGGGTCGCCCGACCACGGACAGCCCGGCCACGCCGTGCCCGGTTCCGGTCCGGTCCCGCCGCCCACGGGACCGGTTCCGCCCCCTCCCGGCCCCGTGCCGGTGCCTCCGCCGCTTCCGGCCGCGCCGCCGCCGCAGGGGCCGCCGCCGCCGGGCGCCGCGCTGCGGAGCGCCGCCGCCGGGCTGCTCAACCTCTCCGGACTGGGGCTCGGTTACCTCCTGACCCGTGCGTGGCTCAGGGCCGCGGCCTGTCTGGCGGCCACGGTGATCCTGCTACTGGTCGCCTTCCCGGCCGACCCGGACGGGGTGCCGGCGGGCTGGCTGGCGGGCTACGTCCTGGTGCTGCTGGTGGCGGCCGTGGACGGGGCCCGTACGGCCCGCCGCACCCCGGTGGCGGGGTCGTGGAAGCCGGTGCTGGCCGCCGCGCTGGGGCTCGTCCTGCTGGCGGCCCCGCTGGGCGGCACGCTGCTGTACCGCTCCGCGCACGACGAAGCCGTGGAGGAGATGCTGCTCGACCGGCTGCACGACGCGGACGACATGGTGGAGACCGCCGCCGCCAAGCCGTTCGCCGCGGTGAAGCGGGAGTTCGGATCGGCGCTCGCCGTCTACCGGGACCTGGGCGAGAAGCACGCCGGCTCCCGGGCGGGGAAGCAGGTCCCGGCGCACCTGAAGACGTACTACGAGGCGGTCGCCACGCCCTACCGGAACAAGGAGTACTGCACGGCGGTCGAGCCGCTGACGTACCTGCGGACGCTGCCGAACACCGTGGACGCCGCGCTCCTCGGCGACCTCAAGACGTGGCCGAACGGCCCGCTCGCCGACTCGCTCTACGACTGCGGGCTGTCCAGGCTCGGCGAGGACACCGG
This sequence comes from uncultured Streptomyces sp., assembly GCF_947488945.1. Classification (GTDB taxonomy): domain Bacteria; phylum Actinomycetota; class Actinomycetes; order Streptomycetales; family Streptomycetaceae; genus Streptomyces. The sequence continues at coordinate 365,796 of NZ_CANLBS010000002.1, read as the reverse complement.
GGCGACGGGCGGCGGCGAGCTGGGTGAACTGCTGCGCACCTTCCCCGACTCGGAGCAGGCCGGGAAGGTCGGCCCGGCCGTCGCCGCACGGATACAGGAGCAGGTGGACGCCCTCGGCGGGGACGACCCCTGTGCGACGACGACGGTGCTGGAGTCCATCTCCACGACGGCCGCCGGGCTGCCCGGCGACACCGGGGCCAAGGCCGGCGCGCAGGCGGACCGGGGCGTGCGGGACGGGGTGTACGCCTGCGGCCTGGACGAGTTCGAGGACGACAAGTTCACCGAGGCCCGCACCACGCTGACGGAGTTCGCTGAGAAGTACCCGAGCGACGACCGGCGCTCGCACGCCCGCAAGGTCGCCATCGCCGCCGAGATAGCCGAGGACCGGCCCGCCGCCGGGCGGAAGCTGCCGCCGGCGAAGGCGCCGGGCGGCCCCACGATGGAGCTGGTCATCAGCAACGACGCGCCGAACGCGGTGGAGATCCTCTACACCGGCCCGGTCACCGGCACCGTCTCGCTGAAGGCGTGCGGGAGTTGCGCGCGGTACGACGCGGCGACGGGATCGAGCCGGGCCTGCAAGGCGAGCGGCAAGAGCTACCCCAAGGTGCGGCTCCGGCTGCCCGCCGGCGACTACCACTTCCTGTACAAGCACGGGACGGGCGCGTCCGCGAGTGTGGACAGCTACACGGACGGGGCGAAGATCGAGTCCGGTTACACCTACACCAGTTGCACCTACCTGGTCTCCGAGGACCCGTTCGGCGGGCTCGACATCCCGGACTTCGACCCGGTCGGCACCGTCTCCGCTCCCGGCGGGCGCGCGGACGGGCGGGTGGTGCGGTGAACGCCGGATGACGGCAGTCGGCGGTGGAGCGGGCCGGTGCCGCCCAGGGTCCCGTGGGTGGGCCGGTTCCGCTCGGGCCGTGGTGGGCCGGTGCCGCTCGGGCCGTGGGTGGACCGGTCAGCCGGTCTCGCGGGGGCTCTTCTCGATGACGGTGCCGTCGAGGCCCGCCGTGAGGTGCGCCCCGCCGTAGGCGTCGGACACGTACACCCGGAGCACGGGCTTGTCGTCCTGGAAGGGGGAGGACGGGTCGACGATCAGGTAACGGCTCTCCGGTTCCGGGATGTTGAGCGTCTTCTCGGCCGTGCGCAGCAGGGCGGGCAGGGCGTCCCAGTCGATGGAGAGCAGGTCGACCGCGGTCTCGCCGGAGGCGATCGTTCCCTTCATGATGCCCGGTGTCACCCGGCCGTCCCGGTAGTCCCAGCTGTCGTACAGCTTGGCGTTGGCCGGGAGCGGCGCCTCGGCGGAGGCGTACTCCCCGTACAGCGTGAAGTCGGTGACCTCGGTGCCTCCCATCCGGGGCCTGAGGGCCGCGATGACCGCCCGCACGCCCTGCGGGGTGAGGAGGTCGTCGGGCCCCTCGTCCTCGGCGGACGCGTCCCCGGCCGGCGTGGCGCCCGCCGCGCCGGGGCCACTCGGTGACGGGGTCACCGATCCGGTGGAGCCGGTGCGGGCGCCGGACGGGCCGGAGGCGGCACCGGACCCCCCGGACTTCCAGGAGAAGGGGTCCGCGACCAGGGTGACCGCTCCTCCGGCGGCCAGCACCACACCCACCACACCCACCGCCGTCCACGCGCGGACGCCCCTCGGGCGCCGGTCCGGACGGCCCGCCGCGTAGGGGGCGGGCGGGGCGAAGGGACCGGGCGACGGGGGCGGGCCGGTGGGCACCCGGTCCCGGGGCGGAGCGATCCGGGGGTCGGGGGCCGCGGGACCGGGGGCGGAGGGGCCGCCTGGGGCGGAGGGCGTCGCCGGCTCGGGGCGGGTGCCGAGCACCACGGTGGGCGTCGGGCCGGCCGACGGGACCTCCGCCTCCGCCAGCATCCGGTCCAGCGCGGGTGCGTCGGGGCGGGCCCCGACGTCGCGGGTGAGCAGGGCACGGAGCACGGGTGCCAGCGCACCGGCCCGGACCGGCGGCTCCACCTCCTCGTCGAGGACCGCGGCGAGGGTGGCCAGCGTGCTCGCCCTGCGCAGCGGGTGGCGCCCCTCGACGGCGACGTAGAGCATCATCCCGAGCGACCACAGGTCCGAGGCGGGATCGCCCTCGACTCCCCGGATGCGCTCCGGGGCGATGTAGTCGGGCGACCCCACGAGGGCCCCGGTCATCGTCAGGCTGGTGGACTCACGGATCGCCGCGATGCCGAAGTCGGTGAGCACCGGCCGCAGATCGGGGCGGACCAGGACGTTGGCGGGCTTGACGTCCCGGTGCTGGATGCCCGCCTCGTGGGCGGCGCACAGCGCGGCCAGGATGCCCCGGCCCAGCTTGGCCGCGTCGGCCGGCTCCATCGGCCCCTCGGCCAGCCGGTCGTGCAGGGAGGCCCCGGCGACCAGCTCCATGACGATCCACGGGTAGCCGTCCTCGCCGGGGTCGACGATGTGGTGGATCGTCACCACGTTGGGGTGGTCGAGGCGGGCGAGCGCGCGCGCCTCCCGCAGTACGCGGGCCCGGAGCGTGCGTGCGCCCTCCGGGTCGTACTCCGCGAGCGCGGGGTCCGGCGGCCGGACCTCCTTCAGCGCCACGTCCCGGTGGAGCGCCATGTCGTACGCCTGCCAGACCATGCCCATGCCGCCGCTGCCGAGCCGCCGCACCAGGGTGAAGCGGCCGTCGATCACCCGTCCCGAAGGGGCCTCTGCGCTCATGGGCCGACAGCGTACGGGGCCGCCCGGACAACGGACCCCCGGGGCGGGCCCGTTGGGGGCGCGCATCCGCTCCGGCAGGCCGCGGCGGGCGCGCGCCGCGGCCTCGGCCGGGAAGCCGGGCCCGGCCCCGTCTCAGCCCGGACCGCGCCCACCGGCAGCCGACTTCCGCGCGGTGGCCTTCTTCGCTCCCGCCTTCTTCGCCCCCGTCTTCGCGGCGGTACTCTTCCCGGCAGTGCTCTTCGCGGCGGTGCTCTTCCCGGCGGTGCTCTTCGCGGGCGTGGCCTTCGCGGGCGTGGAGGGCGACTTCTTCACCCCGCCGCCCTTCGGCTCCGCCTTCTTCGCGGCCGTCCCGGAGCGGGGCACCCGCTTCCCGGTCGGGGTCGTACGCGAAGCGGCCGAGCGGGGCGAGGAGGACGAACGCCCGCCCGAACCGCGGGAGCCGGCGCCCTTGATCGGATGCACGTCGGCCACCCGCTCCGACTCGGCGCCGCCGTCCGCGCCGCCTCCGCCACGCTCCTTCTTCGCCGCGCTGACGCTCTTCTCCAGGGCCGCGAGCAGGTCGATCACCTGGCCGCCCTCGTCGGGCCGTTCCGGCTGCGGCACCGCCTCGCCCGCCGCCTTGGCGGCGACGAGTTCCTCGACCGCCTCGCGGAAGTCGTCGTGCAGGGTGTCCAGGTCCACGTCGCCGAGGGTGTTCATCAGGGCGTCGGCCAGGTCGAGCTCGGCGTCCCGGACCGTGACGTTCCCGTCCGGGGCCACTCCCTCCGGGGACCGGATCTCGTCCGGCCACAGCAACCCGTGCATGGCGATCACGTCACCCATGACCCGGAGCATGCCGAGCCGCTCCCGGCCCCGCAGCGCGAACTTGGCGAGCGCCACCTTGCCGCTCCGGTTCAGCGCCTCCCGCAGGAGGGTGTACGGCTTGGTCGCGGGGACCCCGTTGGCGCAGAGGTAGTACGCAGCCTCCATCTGGAGCGGGTCGATCACCTCGGCCGGCACGAAGGCCACGATCTCGATCGTCTTGGCGGTGTGCAGCGGCAGCGAGGCCAGGTCCTCGTCGGTGATCGGGATCATCGACCCGTCCACGTCCTCGTACGCCTTGCCGGTCTCGGCGCTCGCGACCTCCTCGTCGTCGATCTCGCACACCCTGCGGTAGCGGATCCGGCCACCGTCGGTGAGGTGGATCTGGCGGAAGGAGATGCCGTGGTTCTCGGTCGCGTTCATGAGCTTGACGGGGATGCTGACCAGCCCGAAGGAGATCGCACCGTTCCAGAGGGACCTCACCGTTCACCCCTTTCGGCCGCGATGACCGCGTACGAGTGTTTTCGTGTGATTCTTATCGTATGACGCCGATCACAGAGGTGGAGGGCCGGCGACTGCCCCTCAGCAACCTCGACAAGGTGCTGTATCCGGCCACCGGAACGACCAAGGGTGAGGTGCTGCACTACTACGCGGCCACCGTCGCGGGGGCGCTGCTCGCACACCTGTACGACCGTCCGGTGTCGTTCCTCCGCTACCCCGACGGGCCGGAGGGCCAGCGGTTCTTCACCAAGAACCCGCCGCCCGGCACGCCCTCCTGGGTGCGCCAGATCGTCGTCGAACGGCACGAGGGCAAGAGCGCCAGACAGGTGGTGGTGCAGGACCTGTCGACGCTGGTGTGGGCGGCCAACCTGGTGGTGGAGTTCCACACGCCGCAGTGGCGGACCGAGGCTCCGGCGGTGGCCGACCGGATGGTGTTCGATCTCGACCCCGGCCCGCCGGCGGGCGTGGTGGAGTGCTGCGAGGTGGCCCTCTGGCTGCGGGAGCGGCTGGCCGGTGACGGCCTGCCGGCGTACGGCAAGACCTCGGGCTCCAAGGGGCTGCACCTGCTGGTGCCGCTGGAGCCGACCCCGTCCGACGAGGTCACCGCCTATGCCAAGGCACTGGCGGTGGAGGCGGCGAAGGCGCTGCCGGAACTGGTCGTGCACCGGATGACCCGGTCGCTGCGGCCGGGCAAGGTCTTCGTCGACTTCAGCCAGAACGCCGCCGCGAAGACGACCGCCACGCCCTACACGCTGCGGGCGAAGGAGGCGCCGACCGTGTCCGCCCCGGTCACCTGGGAGGAGATCGAGGGCTGCCGCGACCCCGCCGAGCTGGTGTTCCTGGCCGGCGACATGGGCGCGCGGCTGGAACGGCACGGCGACCTGCTGGCGCCCCTGATCAATCCGAACCGGGCCCGACCGCTGCCGGGCGGCCGTCGCCGCCGCTGACCGCACGCGGCACCCGACCGGGCCGGCCCACTCCGGACACGGCCACGCCACGCCGCACCGTGCCGTGCCGTGCGGCACCGCGCCGGGCCGCGCCGGGAAACCGGAGCAGGACACACCGGCCGAGGGGCGTCCGGGAACGGCCGTGCGCGGCGGGTGGGTTGTCGGTGGCGTGGTGCAGACTCGGCGCAGGCACCTGTTCGCGGCGCGCCGGGAACCACGTCCCGCGCCGCGCCGTCGCAGGTGTAAAGCACCAAGGGGGACGGTTTGCTGACGGGGATCTACGAGGTGGACTGGGCCTCGATGAGACATGCACACGGGCCCGCCGACGACGTGCCGGCGCTGCTGGAGGGTCTCGCGTCGCGGGACGCCTCGGAGCGCGAGCGCGCGCTGGACGGGATGTACGGCTCCGTGCACCACCAGGGCGACGTCTACGGCTGCACGCTGGCCTGCATCCCGTTCCTCTTCGAACTCGTCGCCGAGCCCGGGGTGGACGACCGGGGCGGGATCGTGGAGCTGCTGACCAGCATCGGCTCGATCGACCTGGACGGCGACGAGGACGAGGTGGGCGGGGACGAGGCCGAGGAGGCCGCGAACTACGCCATGGCGGCCTCGGCCGTGGCGGCCGGCGCGGACGTGTTCCTCGGCATGGTCGCCGATCCGGACCGGGGGGTCCGGCTCGCGGTGCCGCTGGCGCTCGCCACGCTCCACAGCCGGCCCTTCGACGTACTGGCGCTGCTGCGGGAGCGGATGGACGCGGAGGAGGACGAGGAGGTGCGGCTCGCCCTGGTGGAGGCCGCGGCGCTGACCGCGCTGCGGCACGGTGCGCTCGGCGCGCCCGTGGCGCTCTGGCTCGGGGGCCTCGCGCGGGAGGCCGCCACCCCCGGACTGCGACTGGCCGCCCTCGCCCAGCTCGCGCGGTGCGGCCCCGACGAGCTGCCCGGCGACCTGGTGACGCGGGTGGACGGGCTGCTCCGGGAGCTGCGGACCGCACCGCCCCGAGTTCCGGCCGGTGCCGACCGTGCGGCCGAGCGCACTCCCCCGACGGACGGCACCGCGGACACCGCACCCGAGGACGCCGGAACGCCGGAACCCGCCGCGCCCGAGGACACCGGTGCGGCGGGCGGCCGGTCCGCGCCGTGGGCCTGCGACCTGCTGCGGACCCTGCACACCGGGCTGGACGACCGGGTGGCCGTCCGCACGGCGCTGCTGGTCGGGCAGGTGCAGAGCCCCGAGCCGACGCAGCGGATCGACGCGGTCCGGATGGCCGGCGGTCTGGTGCGGGCCTGGCGGGGCTCGTACGAGGAACTGGTACGGCTGGTGGGGCGACGGCTCGCGGACCCGGAGCCGCGGGCCGCCGAGGCCGCGGCCCAGATGCTCGAAGGACTCTTCCGGCTCGCCGCCCCGGCCGCCGACGATCTGGCGGCCCGGGTGGCGTCCGACCCGGCGGACTGGGTGCGGCGGTGGCGGAGCGGTCCGCCCGGACTGGGCCACGCCCTGCGGGCGCTGGCGCGTACGGGCGACCCGAGGGCGGTCCCGGCGCTGGCCGCCGCCCTGGAGCGGCCGGTGACGCCGCACGACCTGGGGGACGCGGTGCGGGCGCTCGGCGACGCCGCGGCTCCGCTGGCGGGTCCGCTGCGCCGGAAGCTGGGCGGGGCGGCGCTGGACGAGGGCCTGTACGACCGGGCGGTCCCGCTGCTGACGGGGCTGACCGCGCTCCGCGCGGGCGAGGCGGCTCCGGAGGTGCTGCGGGTGCTGCGCGGCGCGCCGGAGTTCCGGGGCGCGTGGCTGCGCCGGGCGGCGCTGCGGGCGCTGGCCTCGTTCGGTCCGGCGGCGGCCTGCGCGGAGCCGGAGCTGCGGACGCTGATCCGGTGGCCGTCGGGGGCGACCGCGACGGAGGCCGCCGAGGCGCTGTACGCGGTGTCCGGGGACGCCGAGGCGGCGCTGCCGGTGCTGATCGGCGGGCTGGCCGCCGAACGGGTCGCCGAACGGGGGGCGGCGGTGACCGCGCTGGGGCACCTCGGCGGCCGGGCCGGGGAGGCGGTCCCGCTCCTGCGGCCGCTGCTGCGCCATCCCGAGCCGTGGCTGCGGGTCGCGGCGGCGGTCGCCCTGTGGGAGGTGTCGGGGCGGATCGGCGAGTCGCTGCCGGTACTGCGTTCCGCCTGGGTGGAAAGGCCGCAGGAGCGGGTCCGGGTGGCGGACTGCCTGGCGCGGGCGGGTGCTGTTGCGGCAGGCTCGGAGACGGCGCGGCTGCTGCGGGCCGAACTGATCCGCGTCCGCCGCCACAACGCCGTGGGCGGTGGATACGGCAGCAACGACGTCCAGGAGGACGAACGGCTGCTGGCCTCGTGCCGGCGGGCGCTCGACGTGGACGGGGCGTGACGGCGCACGCCCGCGCCCACCGGCGTACCGGACCGACCGGACGCCTGGCACGGGGAAGGACACGAACATGATCATCTTCGGTACGCGCGGCTACCTCTACCAACTGGCCGTGCTCACCATGGTGTGCGGCTGGTGCGGCAATCCGGCCGCGCACACCCTGCGCAAGCGGGTCACCAAGTTCACGCTCTTCTTCATCCCGCTCTTCCCGTTCTCCACGAAGTACGCCACCCAGTGCACGTTCTGCGGCGGCGAGCAGCGGATACCGAAGGAGCAGGCGGAGCAGCTCCTCGCCCAGCAGGGGGCGGGCCCGGACGGGGGCAACCCGTTCCGGGGCGCCCCGCAGCAGGGCGCGGTGCCGCCCGGCCAGAACCCGTACCAGCGCTGAGCCGTGCCGGCCGGCCGGCACGGGGCGGGCCGGGCCGGCGGGCGGCCGGTCGCGCGCTGATGCGCGGGGAAGCGCGCGGCAGCCCGTAGGGTCTGGACCCGAGCGCGCCCGCCGGGCGCGGGTGCCGCCGTCGCGCGGCGGCCGAGACGGAAGGAAGCACGTGCGCCCCCACCGCACGTCCCCCGCCGCCGTGCGCGCCGGGGGCGGCCGGACCGCGATGGTGTGCGCCGTCGCCGCCTGCACCACCCTGCTCACCGGCTGCGGCGACGACGTCCGGGACCCGGTGAGCGCGGGACGGGCGCCGTCCGCCGTGGGGCCGTCCCGGCTGTGGCCGGAGCTGCCCGCCGCGTCGGCCGCCCCGCACGACTACGGCGAGGGCGTGACCGCCCGCATCCCCGGCGTCGAGGTGCCCGCCGGCGGGGTGCGGGAGCTGGACCCGGTGGCCGTGGTGACGGCGGGGCTGAAGGCGGTGCCGGCCCGGGCCGACGACTCCGACGTCCTGCCGGCCGAGACCGTGCGGCAGGTCCGCGCGTGCCCCGCCGATCCGGGGGACTGCCCGGTGCTCGCGCCGTACTACCGGGATCTGACCGGGGACGGCGAGGACGAGCTGATCCTGGCGGTGCGGCTGCCCGGCCGGCAGCTCTCGGTACGGGTGTACTCCGCCGGACGGGCGGGGCTGACCCGGATCATGGCGACCTCGGACGCCGTCATCAGCGTGCAGTTGGCCGGGCGGGACCTGATCGTGCGGGCCCCCTCGGTGATCCCCGGCTACGAGTACCGCACCGCGTGGTCCTGGGACCGACGGCAGGGTGCGATGCTGCCCACCCGCGACGAGATCCTGCGCAGCCCGGACGGGTCCGGGTGGCGGCCGCCGGGCAGCGGGCGCCCCTCCCCGTCGGCCACCGGTCCCGCCGCTCCGTCCCCGACTCCCGCGCCGTCCGGCACCGGGCGGACCCCGTGAGGCGGCCGCGACTGCGCGGGCCCGCCTGGACGGCGACGCTCACCTGGAAGTCGGCCGTCTTCCTGACCGCCATGTGCTGCGTGCTGGCCGCCCTGCTGGGTGTGCTCGTGCACACCGCCGTCACCCGGCAGACCGTGGGCCACGCGCGGGAGAAGTCGCTGGACCGGCTGGACCTGATCACCCGCGCGTACGAGGCGGGCGAGCCGCTGCCGCCGGGTTCCGGGGTCGACCCCGAGGGACTGCCCGGCGCGCTGCGGGCGCTCGCGGCCGGCGGCGAGCGGGGCACCGCCGTCGGGGACGGCCCGCCGGGCCCCGTGATGTGGGCGGCGGCCCCGGCCGACGGGCGGGCGATCGCCACCTGGACCGACTACAGCCAGGGGGCCCGCACGATCGGCGGTCTGGACCGGGCGATCGTCGGCTCGTCGCTGCTGGCCGTCGCGGCGACGCTGCTCGTCGGGCTGTTCGCCGTGGGCCGGGTGACGCGGCGGCTGAAGCAGACCGCGCGGGTGGCGCGCCGGATCAGCGCGGGCGACCTGGACGCGCGGGTCGGGGATCCCCGGACCGGGGCGCCCTCCCGGTCGCAGGACGAGGTCGCGGTCGTGGCGGGGGCGCTGGACACCATGGCCTCGTCCCTGCAGCGCAGGCTCCAGGCGGAGCAGCGGTTCACCGCCGACGTGGCGCACGAGCTGCGCACCCCGCTGACCGGGCTGTGGGCCGCCGCCGAACTGCTGCCGCCCGGCCGCCCCGCCGAGATGGTGCGGGACCGGGTCGGCGCCATGCGGGCGCTGACGGAGGATCTGCTGGAGATCTCCCGGCTCGACGCCCGCACGGAGCAGGCCGACCTGTCGGTGCACGCGCCGGCCCCGCTGGTCGACCGGGCGGTGCGGGCGGCCGGCCCGGAGGTCTCGGTGCGGGTGGTGGGCCCGCCCGCGCTGGTCGAGACCGACCGGCGCAGGCTGGAGCGGGTGCTCGGCAATCTGGTGGCCAACGCCCGGCAGCACGGGGCCCCGCCGGTCACCGTGACGGTGGACGGGGCGACCGTGTCGGTACGCGACCGGGGTCCGGGCTTCCCCGAGTACCTGACCGCGGGCGGCCCGCAGCGGTTCCGCACCGAGGACGGCGGCAAGGGCCACGGTCTCGGCCTGACGATCGCCCTGGGGCAGGCGGAGGCGATCGGCGCGGTGCTGACGCTGCGCAACCCGCCGGACGGCGGCGCCGAGGCGCTGCTGACCCTCCCGCTCCACGACCCCCGGCAGCCGGGTCCGCCGCGCCCGCAGGGCTGAGCCCTCCCGGCGTTCCCTCCCCCGGCGCGCCTTGGACCGGACGGGGGACGGCCGGGCGGGCGGGGGCCCGTACCAATCCCCTACACAACGGAAATATGACCGTCGCCTTGCTACGTTGCGTGCCATGACCGCAACGCCGGCGGACGCGCCCCCACCCGAGCTCCGTCTGCCGAAGCGGCGCGGGGTGGAACTCGCGCTCCTGGTCGGTGCGGTCCTCATCCCGGTCTACGGGTACGCGGCCGTCGGTCTGGCCCACGACGACGCGGTGCCGCCGGACGTCGCCGGTTACGGGGCCGGGCTGGGGCTGCTCGCCCTGCTGGCACACCTCGCCGTCCGCTTCCGCGCCCCGTACGCCGATCCGCTGCTGCTGCCGATCGCGGTGCTGCTCAACGGGCTGGGGCTGGTGCTGATCTACCGGCTCGACCTGGAGACGCCGTCGGACACCGCCGCCCCCACCCAGCTCGTCTGGTCCACGCTCGGGGCCGCCCTGTTCATCGCGGTGGTGGTGTTCCTGCGCGACCACCGGGTGCTCCAGCGGTACGCCTACCTGTCGGTGGCCGCCGCGCTCGTGCTGATGATCGTGCCCATCTTCTTCCCCGCGGTGAACGGCGCCCGGATCTGGATCCGGATCGGCGGTCTCTCCTTCCAGCCGGGCGAGTTCGCCAAGATCCTGCTGGCGGTCTTCTTCGCCGCGTACCTGGCCGCCAACCGCCACGCCCTCGCGTACACCGGCCGCAAGGTCTGGCGGCTCCAGCTCCCCACCGGCCGGGTGCTGGGTCCGATCGTGGCGATCTGGCTGATCAGCGTCGGCGTCCTGGTCCTCGAACGCGACCTCGGCACCTCGCTCCTCTTCTTCGGCCTCTTCGTCATCCTGCTGTACGTGGCGACCGGCCGGACCGGCTGGATCGCCGTCGGACTGCTGCTGGCGGCCGTGGGGGCGTTCGTCGTGGGCGGTTACGAACCGCACGTGCACAGCAGGGTGCAGGACTGGCTCGACCCGTTCGCCTCGATCGACGCCGGGCGCGGTCCCGGCCAGCTCGCGCAGTCGCTGTTCGCGTTCGCGGCGGGCGGCATGCTGGGCACCGGGCTCGGTCTCGGCCACTCGGTCCTCATCGGGTTCGCCGCGAAGTCCGACTTCATCCTGGCCACCGCGGGCGAGGAACTGGGCCTGGCGGGGCTGACCGCGATCTTCCTGCTGTACGCGCTCCTGGTGGCGCGGGGCTACCGGGCGGGGCTCGCCCTGCGCGACCCCTTCGGCCGGTTGCTGGCCGTGGGGCTCGCCTCGATCCTGGCCCTTCAGGTCTTCGTCATCGCGGGCGGGGTGATGGGCCTGATCCCGCTGACCGGCATGGCGATGCCGTTCCTGGCGCAGGGCGGTTCGTCCGTCGTGACCAACTGGGTCATCGTCGCGCTGCTGATCCGGGTCAGCGACATGGCCCGCACCCCCGGCCCCGACAGCGCGCGGACCGGCGTCATCGCCCCGATCGTGGAGGACGACCAGTGACCCGCTACATCCGCCGGGCCGCCGCCTTCTGCCTGCTGCTGCTGATGGCACTGCTGGTGAACGCCGCGCGGGTGCAGGTGCTCGACGCGGACGAGCTGGACGACAACCCGGCCAATCGCCGCACCACCATCGCCCGTTACGACCAGCCGCGCGGAGACATCCTGGTCGGCGGGGCGGGCGGGGCGGCGCCCGGCGAGAAGTCCGGCGAGGTCCCGGTCACCGGCTCCCGCGACACCGGCGAGCAGTTCGCCCACGAACGCACCTACCGGCACGGCCCGTTGTACGCCCCGGTGACCGGGTACGCCTCCCAGACGTACGGGACCACGCTCATCGAGAACGCCGAGGACGACCTGCTCTCCGGCACCGACCCGATGCTGGCGCCGATCCCGCTGTGGAACGACCTCACCCGCGGCCGGGAGCCCGGCGGGAACGTCGTCACCACCATCGACGACGCGATGCAACGGGCGGCCTACGAGGGGCTGAGCGGGCGGCGCGGGGCGGTCGCGGCCCTGGACCCGTCCACCGGGGCGATCCTGGCCCTGGTCTCGACCCCGTCCTACGATCCCGAGCGGCTGTCGGGCACCGGCCCGGCCGTCACCGACGCGTGGGCGCGGCTGAACGCCTCGGCGGGCAAACCGATGCTGAACCGGGCCATCCGGCAGACGTACCCGCCGGGTTCCACCTTCAAGATCGTGACGGCCGCCGCGGCGCTGGACGCCCAGGTGGTGACCGACCCGGACGAGGCCACCGACACCCCGTCGCCGTACGTGCTGCCGGGCACCACGACCACCCTGCCCAACGAGTCGCGCGGCTGCGAGAAGGCGTCGCTCGCGGACGCGATCCGGGTCTCCTGCAACACCGTGATGGCCCACCTGGGGGTGGAGGTGGGGCTCGACGGCATGGTGGAGGCGGCCGGGAAGTTCGGTTTCAACGACAGCGGGCTGCGCATCCCCTCGCGGGTCGCCACCAGCAACTTCGACCAGGACATGAGCGACGACCAGCTGGCCCTGTCGTCCATCGGCCAGTTCGACACCACCGCCACCCCGCTCCAGATGGCGATGGTCGCGGCGGCGGTGGCCAACGGCGGCGAACTGCGCTCCCCGCACCTGGTGGACCGGACGACGACGCACGACGGCGACACGGTCGAGCAGCGGGGGCCGCGCTCGTACAGCCAGGCGATGAACCCGTCGACCGCGGTGCAGCTCCAACGGCTGATGGTCGACGTCGTGGAGGACGGCACCGGGACCAACGCCGCGATCGACGGGGTGACCGTCGGCGGCAAGACGGGGACGGCGCAGCACGGCATCGACAACACCGGGACGCCGTACGCCTGGTTCATCTCCTGGGCGCAGGACCCGGACTCGGGCCGGCCGGCCGTCGCGGTGGCGGTGGTGGTGGAGGACGCCTCGGCCGACCGTGCCGACATCAGCGGCGGCGGCAGCGCCGCGCCGATCGCGCGGGCGGTGATGGAGGAGGCGCTGCGCTGACCGGGCCACCCGCGCGGGGGCCCCGCCGGGCCATGATGGTCCGATGGGTGAACCGACCGCGGTGGCACGGGCGCTGGAACGCGTCCGCCGGACCGATCCGACGCTGTGCGCGTTCCTCGACGTGTGGCCGGACCGGGCGCTGGCCCGCGAACCGGCGGCGGCCGGGCTGCCGCTGGCCGGACTGCCGTTCGCGGTGAAGGGACCGGCCGGGCTGCGGTCGTACGCCGCCGGGCGGCTGGTGGCGGCGGGCGGGGTGCCGGTCGGCGCCACCTCGGTGCCGGGGCCGGGGACGTACTGGCAGACGTGGGGGCGGGGGGCGCACGGCCGGACGGTCAATCCGTGGCGCGCGGACCGGACGCCCGGCGGCTCGTCGGCCGGGTCCGCGGCGGCGGTCGCGGCGGGGGTGGTGACGCTGGCGACGGGCAGCGACGGCGCGGGCTCGGTGCGGCTGCCGGCCGCCTGGTGCGGGGTGTTCGGGCTGAAGACGACGAACGGGCTGCTGCCCTCGCCCGACCGCTCGGGGCTCGCCTCGGCCGGGGTGCTGGCCCGCTCGGCGGACCACGCGGAGCTGTATCTGCGCCATGTGCTCGACGGGTACGCGCCGCGACGGGTGACGCTGCCGGTCCCGGCCGTGTACAGCCCGGACCTCGGGTTCGCGGACGTCGATCCGGAGGTGGCACGGGTGGTGGCCGGAGCCGTCGGCCGGCTGGTGGCCGCGGGCGTCGTCCGGCTGCTGCCGGGCGGCTGCACGCTCGCCGACCCGGCGCCCGCCTGGTTCGCGGTACGCGGCGGGGCGGACGGCGAGGAGGGCCGACGGGCCCGGGGGCTGCGCGCGGACAACGACCGGGCCCTGACGGCGCTGTTCGCCCGCGCCCCGCTGCTGCTCACCCCGGCCACCCCGAACCGGCCGCACGGGCACGAGGGGCCGGGCGAGGTCTACTCCACCGCGCTGACCTGGGCGTTCAATGTCAGCGGCCATCCCGCGGCGAGCGTTCCGGCCGGGTTCACCTCCGACGGCTGCCCGGTGGGACTGCAACTGGTCGCGGACCGGCGGCGGGACGCCTGGCTGCTGGCCGCCGCCCGCGCGGCCGAGGAGGCGTTGCCCCCGCTCCCCCGGCCGCCGCTCGCCGCCGGCTGAGCCGCGGTCCGCGGAGGGCTCACCAAGGCGACGGTCTCCTAGGGTTTGTGGGTCACCCAGAGCATCTCGGCCGGCCAGCGGTGGGCCCAGTCGGGCGGGTCGGTCTCGTTGTAGCCGTTGGGCGTTGCGGGGTCGGGCCGCGGCTCGATGAGGTCGTCGATGACGAGGCCCGCGCCGCGCAGGACCCTGACCCAGTCGCCGTAGGTGAGCTGATAGCTGGTCGCGCCGTCGTCCTCGGCGATCGCGTTCAGCCCGAAGTAGTCCTGCCGCAGCGTCGTGGTGACACGGCGGGCGGCTTCGTCGTAGCAGGCTTCGAACCACGGGGCGGCGACGTTGAACACCAGGCGTCCGCCCCGGCCCAGGACGCGTGCGGCCTGCGGGACGGCCAGGTGCGGCGGCGCCCAGCTGAGTCCGCCGAAGTCGCAGAACACCAGGTCGAAGCTGTCGGCCGCGAAGGGGAGCTGTTCGGCGGCGCCCTGTACCAGCGGGTACCGGTCTGCTCCCATCGCCTGTGCCGCCGCGGAGAGTTGGGCCTCGGACAGATCGAGTCCGACCACGCGGGCACCCTCGGCGGCGAGCGCCCTGGACCACTGGCCGGCGCCGCAGCCGAGTTCGAGGACGCGCTTGCCGGTGACGTCGCCCAGGGCGCCCAGATGCGCGTCGGGGATGGAGTACATGCCCCACAGCCGGGGCGCGGCGCCGATCCGGGGGTCGTGCGCGTGCTGGTAGGTGTCGCTGATCCGGTTCCAGAACCGCCGGTTGGCGGGGATGCTGTCCACGTGCCGACTCCAGCACCACCGGCCGGGGACCGTCAACTGCTGGGACACCGGCCCCCGCCCCGGCCCCCGGTCCTCCGGCGGGCCGGGGCGCCGGGGCCGGTCGCCCGGCTCAGCCGATCGGCTTGCGCATCTCCTCGCGGACCTGGGCGGCCTCGGCGGCGGCCTTGTCCAGATCGATGGCCTTGGCCTCCTTGACGGCGTCCTCGGGCCGGACCACCGCGACCATGGCGGCGGTGTTGTCGTCGCCCCAGGCGCACATCGGGAAGTTGCCGTCGGCGACGCCGCTGCCGGTGCTCACCACCTGGCAGGACACGGTGATGTCGTAGCCGTCGGGGGTGTACTCCTTCGCCGGCACGACGACCGTCGCGCCGTCCGACTTCGCGGCACCGGTCATGATCTGGTCGCGCGTCAGTCCGGGGCTCGCGATGCGTCCGTCCATCCCGGAGACGACGAGGACGGCCCCGCCGTCGGCGGTGTACTGCGCGATGGCGGCGTCGGCGTCGCGGATGGAGAGATCGGGGGTGTTCTCGATCTCCTTGCCCTCGGTCTCCGAGGCGTCCTGGCTCAGGGTGAACTCGTCGTCGAGCAGCTTCTTCTGGACCACCAGTTCGTACTCGGCCGCCGGATAGATCGTCTCCGCGCCCTTGTCGACGAGCTGGACGACGCCGAAGACGATGCCGCCGACCACCAGCAGCGCGGCCCCGACGATGCCGACGACCAGTCCGGTGCGCTTCTTGCGCGGCGGCTGCGGCGGCCAGCCGGGCGCCCCGGCGGCCGGCGGCTGCTGCCCCCAGCCGTCCTGCTGCCCCCAGCCGCCCTGCGCGGGCGCCGGAGGCTGCTGCGGATGGCCGTAGCCGGGCTGGGGCGGAACTCCGTACGGCCCCGGGGCCTGCGGCGGGACCTGGGGGGCGGTGGCGTACGGATTCTGCGGCGGCTGGGAGGGCTGGGGCGGCCCGTAGGGGCCCTGCGGCGGCTGCGGCGGCGTGGTCATGCCCGTCAAGTTACGGCACCCCACCGACAGTCCGGCCGGGGAGCCGGGGATCGGTATCAGGTCGAAAGAAAGCCGGTCAGCGGCTCGCGGCGGCGTGGCCGCACGTCCGGCGCACCCGGCCGCGCCGGCCGGTGGTGGCGCGGGTCGGGGCACGTCCCGGGGCGGCCCGCCGACCGTGTCCCGCAGCGGGCCGTCCGACGGCGCACCGCGCTTCCGGACGGCGAACGGCACTGCCGTGTAGGGGGTTTCAGGTACCCGAACCCTCGGCGGTGAACCGTGCACGGGGATTGACGCCCTTGCTGACAAGCGGTCTCATAAGAAGTGACCGCCGGTAACCCGCCGTCCGGCCATCCCACTGCGAGGTGTCCCGCATGACGACTGCGCGCGAACTCGACTTCCAGACACTGCGCGACGCGCTCGGCCCGCTCCGGGACCGCGAGCAGGTCGCGGCACGGCTGCTCGAAGCCTCGGCCAAGCACTCCTTCGACCCGGACACCGAGCTCGACTGGACCGTCCCGGTCGACGAGGGCAAGTGGTTCTGGCCGCCGGAACTGGTCTCCCTCTACGGCACCCCGATGTGGCGGCGGATGTCCGAGGAGCAGCGGATGGACCTCGCCCGGCACGAGGCGGCGTCGCTCGCCTCGCTGGGCATCTGGTTCGAGATCATCCTGATGCAGCTGCTGGTGCGGCACATCTACGACAAGCCGATCACCAGCAACCACGTCCGCTACGCGCTCACCGAGATCGCCGACGAGTGCCGCCACTCGATGATGTTCGGCCGCATGATCCAGTACGGCGACGCGCCCGCCTACCAGGTGCCCCGGAAGTACCACAACCGGGCGCGGATCCTGAAGACCGTCTCCACCACACCCGGTTCGTTCGCCGGGACGCTGCTGGGCGAGGAGATCCTCGACTGGATGCAGCGGCTGACCTTCCCCGACGAGCGCGTGCAGCCGCTGGTGCGCGGGGTGACCCGCATCCACGTGGTCGAGGAGGCCCGGCACGTCCGGTACGCCCGCGAGGAGCTGCGCCGCCAGATGGTGACCGCGCCCCGCTGGGAGCGGGAGCTGATGAAGGTCTCCTGCGGCGAGGCGGCCCGCGTCTTCTCCATCTGCTTCGTCAACCCGCAGGTCTACGAGAACGTCGGACTGGACCGCCGGGCCGCGGTGGCCCAGGTGCGGGCCAGCGGCCACCGGCGGGAGGTCATGCAGACCGGCGCCAAGCGGCTGACCGACTTCTTCGAGGACATCGGGGTGCTGAACGGCGTCGGTCGCGCCCTGTGGCGCAAGTCCGGCCTGCTGGCCTGAAGTCCCGGCCGCGGCACGGACGTCCGGTACCGCCCGACGCGCCCCGCGAGGGCGCGTCCTACCCTGGAGGCCATGACGTCCGCCGCAGCCCCGCCGACCCCCGCCTACCGCAGGCTCACCGTCGAGCAGCGCCGTAGCCAGCTCCTGACCGCCGCCCTCGGCCTCTTCGCCCACCGGGCCCCGGACGAGGTGTCGCTGGACGAGGTGGCGGTCGCGGCCGGAGTCTCCCGCCCCCTCGTCTACCGCTACTTCCCCGGCGGCAGGCAGCAGTTGTACGAGGCGGCGCTCCGTTCGGCCGCCGACGAGCTGACGCTCTGCTTCGCGGAGCCCGCCGTCGGCGCCCCGACCGAGCGGCTCTCCCGCGTCCTCGACCGCTACCTGGGCTTCGTGGTGCAGCACGACGCGGGCTTCAGCGCGCTGCTGCGCGGCGGGAGCGTGGCGGAGACCTCCCGCACGACGGCGATCGTCGACGGGGTGCGGCGCGCCGCCGCCGAGCAGGTGCTGCTGCACTTCGGCGGCCGGAGCGAGGCCGCCGGACCGCGCCGGGCCGGCCCCCGGCTGCGGATGATGGTGCGCACCTGGATAGCGGCGGTGGAGGCCGCCTCGCTGATCTGGCTGGACGAGGAGGAGCGCACCCCGGCCGGGGAGCTGCGCGGCTGGCTGGTGGACCACCTCGTCGCGCTGCTCACCGCGACCGCCGCGACCGACCCGGAGACCGCCGACGTGGTCGCGGAACTGCTGCCGCTGGAGACGGCCGGGGGCCCGGCCGGGCTGCTGGCGAACCGGCTGCTGCCGGTCGTCGCCGGGGCGGCGCACCTGCTGCCCGCCGCCGACTGAGCCAGACTGGCGGGGTGAAGAGCGAGAACACCCCCTTCGAGGGCGGCCCGCTGGACGGCCGGGTGCTGCCCGTCCTGCTGGGCCCGACCGGCCATCCGCCCAAGTGGTACACCGTGCCGGTACCGGACGACGCGGGCGGTCCGGTCACCGTCCACGCCTACCGCCGGGTCCCGGCCGGCCACACCGCACGACTGGGCATCCAGAAGGGCTGGCGGTACGAGTTCGTCCCCGGGGGCCGCGAGCGGACCCGGCCGCGATGGCCCTGGAGCAAGCCCCGGCAAGGGAGTTGACCCCGCGGGGCGCACCGCCCCGGACGTCCCGCAGGCCATAGGATCGGCGGTCAGTGCGACGGACGGTTCACGAGGGGGTGCGCCATGGAGGCGCTGCGCAGGGACGATCCACGCCGCTTCGGCCGGTACACGGTGCTGGCACGGGACGCCGAGACGGCCGGCGCGGTGCGTTTCGTGGCGCGGGGCACGGCCCCGGACGACCTCGCCCTGGTCACCTCGGCCCGGCCCGCACTGGCCGGACTCCCTGCTTTCCGCCGTCGGTTCGAGGCGGAGGCGCGCACCGCCGAACGGCTGGCGGGCCGCTGGGTGGAGGCCCCGCTCGACCTGATGGACGGCGCGGCGGAACCGGACGGAACCGCCCCGGCGGCCCCCGGTCTGTGGACCGCGTCCCGTTTCGTCCCCGCGCTGACGCTCGCCGAGGCCATCGCGCTCACCGGCCCCCTGCCCGAACGCGCCGTACGGATACTGGGCGCGGGCCTCGCCGAGGTGCTGTCCCGGGTGCACGCCACCGGCTCCCCGCTGCAGGGGCTCGCGCCGGGCACGGTGGAGCTGGCGGCGGACGGCCCCCGGCTCACGGCGTTCGGGCCGCTCGGCGCGGCCGCCTCGGCCGAGGCGAGGGCGGGCGGTCAGCTCTCGGTGCGGCTCGGCTACCTCACCCCGGAGCAGGTGGCGGGCGAGGAGGCCGGCCCGCCCTCCGACCTGTTCGTCCTCGGGCTGCTGCTCGCGTACGCGGCGACCGGCAGCACCCCGCTGGCGGACGGGCCGCCGGACCGGGCCGCCGAGCGGATCGCCCACGGCGTGCCGGAACTCGACTCCGTCCCCGAGGAGTTGCGGGCGCTGATCGCTTCCTGCCTGGCCAAGTCGCCCGCCGACCGGCCCACCGCCGGGTCGGTGGCGGCCGAACTGGCCCTGGAGGGCGCGGCGGCGCTGGCGAAGGAGGGCTGGCTGCCGGAGCGCCTGGTCGCGGCAGTGGCCGACCGGGACGCCCGGGTCCGTGCGCTGGAGGAGCCGGTCTCCCCGGAGGAGGTCCCGGCGGCGGTGCCGCCCCCGCCGGAGGACGCCGTTCCGACGCCGTCCGGGCCGGAGGCGGTGGACGCGGCGGACGCGGTCCCCGGCCCGGCGGAGGTGTCCGACGCGCTTCCCCCGTCGCCCGCGGGCGACGACGCCGCCTCCACCGCACTCGCCCTGCGCGGGCCGGGCTCCGCCGGACCCGCCCTCACCGCCGGACCCGCCGACGACGCCCGCCCCGGCGCCGGGGCGCCGCCCGGCGCGGCCCTGGTGCCCGCGCGGCACGCCGGGACGCCCGCGGCCGAGGAACACGGGGGGACGACCCGGTTCCTCAACACCCGAGCCCGGCACGCCCAGAACGACCGACCGGCCCAGAACGACCGACCGGCCCAGAGCGACCGGCCGACCACCCAGCTCGCCGTCCCCGCGGAGCTCAGGTCCGCCGCGCCCCCCGCCGCACCGGCGACCGGTGCGGCAGGCCCTGGTGCGGGAGGTCCGTCGTATCCGGCGCCCTATTCCGGCACGGCGCTGCCCGTCGGCAGCGCCCCCCTGCCCACCGCCCTCTCGCAGCCGGCGCCGCCGCCCGCGCCCGCGCCGCAGACGGGGCTCTTCCCGAACCGCCGGGCCGCCCTCACCGCGGCGGCGGCGGCCGCCGCCGGTCTGCTGATCGGGGGCGGCACGGTGGCCGCCCTCGGCTCCGACGAGACCGCCGCGACCACCGACGACAAGCCCGCGGCGGCCCCCACCAGCATCCTGCCGGGCCGCCCGCCGGAGCCCTCGTGGGCGTACGCGCACCCCGCGTCCGAGGCCGTGCCGACCGCCGCCGCACTGTGGAAGGACCGACTGCTGGTGCTGACCAGCGAGGTCCAGGCGACCGGCATCGATCTGGCCACCGGCGCCCGGATCTGGCAGCGCGCCGACGCGGCCGGCGGACAGCGCACGCTGACCGTCGACGACACCCTCTGCTTCGTGGCGAGCCCCACCGAATTCCTCTGGCTGTCGGCGGCGGACGGCGAGGTGACACACCGGGTGCGGTACGCCGACCAGTTCTCCGGCCTGCCCGGTCTGCGGGTCGGCGGGATCACCGGACAGTCCGGCTCGGTCATCTGGTTCACCGGCTCGGTCACCGTGACGGTGAAAGCCCCCAAGCCCAAGAAGGGCCAGAAGCCGGGCAAGGACCAGCAGGTCCCGCGCGCCTTCTTCTTCGCGTACGACCTGGTGCGGCGGGCCGAGCTCTGGCGGGTCCCGGTCGGCGCGGGGCGCGAGGGGACGCCCGAGTACCGCCTGATCGGCGAGCGCCTCAACGACATCGTGGTGCGTCAGACGGCGCGGAGCCTGACGGCGTCCGCCGAGAAGGCGGCCAAAGGCGCGTCGGTGTTCCACTGCTTCGACCGCAGGACCGGCAAGCTGCTCTGGTCCAAGCCCTTCGGCAAGGTCGCGCCCACCGCGGCCGCCTACGGCGACGAGGAGGGACGGCTGTTCGCCTCGGTCGCCGACGATCTGGAGGCGTTCGACACGGAGAGCGGAAAGCCGCTGTGGCGGGTGGACGGCACCGCGGACTCCGGGTTCGGTACCCCGGTCGGGGCGGACGACCTCATCCACACCACCAACCGCAACCAGGAGATCGGCGCGGTCGCCCGCGACTCCGGCAAGGTGCTGTGGCGCAGTTCCACCGAGGTGCCGATCGGCGACGGCGCACCGGCGCTCACCGTGACCGCCTCCGGAAAGACGGTGCTCGCCTCGGACGCCACCCAGGTCACCGCCTTCGCGGGGGCGGACGGCCGCCGGCTGTGGAAGTTCCAGGACCTCGGCGCGCAGAGCACCGGCGCGCCGGGCACCGGGGCCGCGGGAGCGGCCGCCGGCACCGGTGCGTACCGGGTCCTCACCGCGGGGAAGACCGCCGTCGTGGTGCGCGACCGAGCGGTGTACGCCTTCCCGGTGGACTGACCGCGCGGGTGGCGCGCCCCGCCGTACGGGCCGTACGGAGGACAGGGCCGCGCCACACCCGTGAGGTGCTTGCGCGGGCGGGGGCGGAGTGACCGGATGAAGAGGATCCGTTCACTCGTGGGGTAGTCCGACGATCAGTCCCCCGGTCCCGGGCTGCCCCCGCCCCGTCACCGGAGGTGTTGACGTGTCAGGCAGAGCCCTGCGCGCGATCTGTACGACGGCGGCGCTGGCCGCGGTCGTCGTGGCCGCGCCCGCCACCGCCGTACCCGCCGAGCCCTCGCCCACCGATCCCGGGCCCGTCACGGCGGACGCCGTCCCCGCCCCGTCCGCATCGGCCGGAACCCTGCCCGGCTACGACGGGGACCAGGCCGACGACGCCACGGAGACCGGGGCGGACGGGGACGATGACACCGAACAGGAACCCGCAGACGGCACGGACGGCACGGACGGCACGGACGGCACGGACGGCGAAGAGGACGTCGGCGAGACCGGCACGGTGGACGCCTCCGAGGCCTTCGCGGACGGCACGGGCGCCACGACGGGCGGGGCGCCGAGCGTCTCGGCGCTGCTGACGGAGCTGCAGACGCTCTACCGGCGGGCCGAGGAGGCGGCCGAGCAGTACAACGGCACCGCCGAGAAGCTGAAGAAGCGGACCGCGGAGGCGAAGAAGGTGTCCGACGAGCTGACCCGGGCCCGGCGCGCGCTCGACGCGGGCCGGACCGACGCCGGGCGGCTGGCCCGTCGGCAGTACCAGGAGCGCTCCGACCTCTCCGCGTATCTGCGGCTGCTGCTCAGCGACGATCCGTCCCGCGCCCTGGACCAGGGCCACTTCATCGAGCGCGCGGCGGCCGGGCGGGCGGCGGCCGTCGAACGGCTCACCGGGGCGCAGGAGCGCGCCGACCGGCTGGCGAAGGCCGCCCGCGCGGCGCTCGACGAGCAGCGGGCGCTGACCGCCCGCCGCAAGAAGGAGCGCGACGCCGCCGATGCCCGGCTGCGGCAGGTCGAGGCGCGGCTCGCCTCGCTCAGCTCGGGCCAACTGGCCGAGGTGTCGGCGCTGGAACGGCGCAACGTCGAGGAGGCGCAGGGCGAACTCGTGGCCTCCGGCGCGCTCAGCTCGCCCCGGACGCCGTCCCGCCGTGGCGGCGAGGCAGTGCGGTACGCGGTCGAGCAGATCGGCAAGCCGTACGTCTGGGGCGCGGAGGGGCCCGACTCCTTCGACTGCTCGGGGCTCACCTCACAGGCCTGGTCGCACGCCGGACTCGACGTGCCGCGCACCTCGCAGGAGCAGTGGGCGCAGCTGCGCAGGGTGCCGGTCTCGGCTCTGCGCCCCGGCGACCTGGTGGTCTACTTCCCCGGGGCGACCCATGTCGCGCTGTACCTCGGCGACGGCCTGGTGGTGCAGGCCCCGCGGCCCGGCGCCCGGGTGAAGGTGTCCCCGGTCGCCTCCAACCCGCTGCTCGGCGCGGTCCGCCCGGACCCGGAGAGCGAGCCGCTGCCCGCCTACACCCCGCCCCCGCTCCCCAAGGGCGCGTCCGACGGCTCGGACACCGAATACGCGGCCCACGACGCCCCGGAGGAGTGACCCGCGGCGCCGCGGCGGGCGGGGCCCCGGCTGCGGGCGGTGACACGCCCGGCCCTGCGTGTCATGATGCGCCTCATGTCCATGATCATCTCCGCGTCGGACCCGGGTTATCAGCCTCCGACCTCTCTGTTCGTCTTCCTCGCCCTGCTGGGGGTCGGCGCCCTCGTGTACGGAGGGCGCTGGGCCTTCGACGTACGGGGCGCCGTGGCCTCCACCCTGGCCCGCCGCCGGGCGGTGCTCGAACTGAAGGCGCAGCAGTCCGGCAATCTGGGCCTCGTGGGCGCCGACGGCGTCGGACCGTGGTTCTTCCGGCTCTTCGGCGGCGTCATCGCGGCGGGAGGGCTCCTCCTGCTGCTCGTCTCGGTGGTCTCCCTGACCGGCTGACCGCCACGCTCCGGTCACGGCCGCCGCCGCGGACGCCCGGCGGTGCCCGTGCCGCGAACCCACGACGCGGACCGGCCGGGGCACCGGGCCCACGGGGGTGGCCCGGTGCCCCGGCCGGTGTGCCGGGTGCAGCGGTCAGGCTCCGGCGACCGACGCCAGGTAGGCGTTGGTCTTCTCCGGCTCGAAGAAGAAGTTGTCGAAGTCCGCCGGGTCGTTGAAGCCGTTGGCGAAGCGGTCGGCGACGGGCTGCATCTGGCCGGCGGCGCCGATCAGGTTCAGCACGTGCTCCGGCGGGACGCCGAGCATCGCGTTGGTCCACTTGGTGACGTGCTGGGCGGTGTCCCAGTAGCGGTCGAAGGTGGCCTGCATCCACTGCTCGTCGAACGGCTGGTCGCCACGCTCGACGATCGAGTCCACGTAGGCGGCGGCACACTTGGACGCCGAGTTCGAACCCTGGCCGGTGATCGGGTCGTTGGCCACGACGACGTCCGCGACACCGAGCACCAGGCCGCCGCCGGGCAGCCGGCCGACCGGGTTGCGGACCGTCGGGGCGTAGCGGCCCGAGAGGGTGCCGTTGGCGTCCGTCAGCTCGACCTTGGTGGCGCGCGCGTACTCCCACGGCGTGAACTTCTCCATGAGCTCCAGCGTCTTGGCGAGGTGCTCGGAGGGGTCCTTGATGCCCTGGAAGGCGTCGAGCGGTCCGCCCGGGACGCCCTCCCAGAACAGGATGTCGGCGCGGCCGGAGATGGTCAGCGTGGGCATCACGAAGAGCTCGCCGACGCCGGGCACCAGGTTGCAGCGGACCGCGTCGAACTCCGGGTGCTCCGGGCGGGGGCCCATGCCGTGCACGTAGGCGACGGCGAGCGCGCGCTGCGGGGTGTCGAACGGCGAACGCGAGGCGTCGCGGCCGAACATGGAGACCAGTTCGCCCTTGCCCGCCGAGACCATGACCAGGTCGTAGGTGCGGGAGAAGTAGTCCAGGTCGGACACGGCCGCGCCGTGGATGACGAGCTGGCCGCCGCGCTGGGCGAAGGTCTCCATCCAGCCGGCCATCTTCACGCGCTGGTCGACGGACTGGGCGTAGCCGTCGAGCTTGCCGACCCAGTCGATCGCGCGCGAGGAGTCGGGGGCGGCGACGGAGACGCCGAGGCCCTCGATCTTCGGGGCCTGCGACTCCCAGAAGTTGAGCTGGTAGTCACGCTCGTGCTGGAGCGCGGTGTGGAACATGCACTGCGTCGACATGACCCGGCCGGTGCGGATCTCGTCCGCGGTGCGGTTGGACATGAGGGTGACCTCGTAGCCGCGTGTCTGCAGGCTGAGGGCGAGCTGGAGACCGGACTGGCCGGCTCCGACGATGAGTATCTTCCGCATGGCGGTCTTCTCCGTTGATCGGTCGTACGAGTCGTGGGGCGCGTCAGGCCGGGGTCGCGTCCAGCGCGTGGCCCACCAGGGCCAGCAGTGATTCGACGACCGAGATCCTGTTGCGCGCGTCCATGATCACAACCGGTACGTGCGGAGGAACAGTCAGGGCCTCCCGGACGTCTTCCGCCTCGTACGCGGGCGAGCCCTCGAAGTGGTTGACGGCCACGATGTACGGGAGTCCGCAGCTCTCGAAGTAGTCGAGCGCGGGGAAGCAGTCTTCGAGCCGGCGGGTGTCCGCGAGCACGATCGCGCCGATCGCGCCGCGCACCAGGTCGTCCCACATGAACCAGAACCGCGGCTGACCGGGCGTGCCGAAGACGTACAGCACGAGGTCGTCGTCGAGGGTGATGCGGCCGAAGTCCATCGCCACGGTGGTGGTGGTCTTGTCGGGCGTCGCGGTGAGGTCGTCGGTCTCCTCGCTCGCCTGCGTCATCATCGCTTCGGTCTTGAGCGGGGTTATCTCGGAGACCGAGCCCACGAAGGTGGTCTTGCCCACGCCGAAGCCGCCCGCGACGACGATCTTCGTCGCCACGGGGGCCCGGGTGTGGTCCAGCTGCCAGGCCTGGATCGACTCGTCGGCCGGGTCCTTGGCCTTCGGCTGACGGGGTGCGAACAGCCCCGCCTCAGAGACGACGGAGTCCATTGAGCACCCTTTCGAGCAGTGCGCGGTCGGGCTGTCCGGCGCCGTGGCCGGTTCCGTACACGCGGATCTTTCCCTGGTCGGCCAAGTCGCTGAGCAGCACCCGCACGACGCCGAGCGGCATCTTCAGCAGGGCGGAGATCTCGGCGACCGTACGCATGCGGCGGCAGAGTTCGACGATGGCCTGGAGTTCCGGCATGACCCGCGAGGCGAGGTTGCCGTTGGTCAGCTCCTTGCGCTCGTCGGGGGCTTCCAGCGCCGCGACGAACGTCTCGACGAGGAGCACGTGGCCGAAGCGCGTGCGACCGCCGGTGAGGGAGTAGGGGCGGACCCGGGCGGGCCGTTTCTCGGACCCGCGTACGGGCAGCCTGCGGGGTTCTGCGGCAGGGGGCGTCACTGGGCGCTCTCCATCGATTTGCGCAGTTCACTGCGGAGTTCGGGGGTGAGTACGTGTCCGGCGCGGCCGACGAAGAGCGCCATGTGGTAGGCGATGACGCTCATGTCGCAGTCGGGGGTGGCGTGCACGCCGAGCAGCGAACCGTCGCTGATGGACATCACGAACACGCTCCCCTCGTCCATGGCGACCATCGTCTGTTTGACGCCGCCGCCGTCCATGAGTTTCGCGGCCCCCACGGTGAGGGAGCCGATGCCGGACACGATGGTGGCGAGGTCGGCGCTGGAGCCCTTGGGCCCCTCGGGTCGGCCGCCCTGGTGGGCCGCCGCACGGTGCCCGGGGTCGGAGGAGAGCAGCATCAGCCCGTCGGACGAGACGACGGTGACCGAGTGGACCCCTGGCACCTCCTCCACCAGATTGCTCAGCAACCAGTGAAGGTTCCGGGCCTCGTTACTCAGCCCGAACGTACTGGGCGCGGTCAACTGCGTGCCTCCTCGACTGTGTCCCCCGTGTCATCGGTGGAACCGTCCGTGCGGTCGGCCGGCGCGGTGCGGTGGGTCGGTGCGGTACGGGTGGCCGGTGCGGCGCTCTGGGAGATCTCCGCCTCGACGTCGCGCCGGCCGTCCTTGGCCCCCTGGTGGAACCCGCCGAGCCGGCGCCGCAGCGCCTCCTTGTCGACGGAGCTCTTGCGCTCCCCGGTGGGGGCCTCGGCCGGCTTGACGATCTTCGGGGTGCGCTTGGGCAGCCCCTTCCCGGTGATGCGCGGCTCGGACCGGCGCGGCTCCGGGACGGACGCGGACGCCGCGGCGGGCCCGGACTCGGCCGGGCGGGGACGCTGTTCGGCGGGCGCGGCCGGGGCGGCCGGGCGGGCCGCGTAGTCGTCCGGGGTGCCGTACGGGCTGGGCGCGGTGTGCGGGTCGTACGCCTCGCGGGCGGCGGGCGCCGGTTCCGCCGGGCGCTCGTGCCGGTCCGGCCCGATGGCGTACGGGTCGGCGGCGGGCGGCTCGGCCGCGTACGGGGGCTCCGGGGCCGCGGGGGTCTCGGGCAGCGGGATCGCGGTGTCGAGCGGGTCGGCGGCGAACGCGTCGGCGAGGTGCTGGTCCCCGGCCGAGGCGGGCGGCTCCTCGGTCAGCGGCAGGCGGAACCGCATGGTGGTCTCCGCCGGGGTCTCCGGCGGCGCCTGCCGGGCCGCCGGGGGCCGGGCGGGCTCGGGCGCGGTGGGCTCGGGCGCGGTGGGCTCCGCGGCGGCGGGCCGGGCGGCCTCCGCGGGGAAGGCGTCCTCGCCGGCGTCCAGGATGGTCTGCTCGGCGGCGGCGATCAGCGGGTCGGCCTCGGGCTCCGGCAGCGGCAGCGGCTTGCGGGCCGGCAGCGCGTTGGAGTTGGCCTCGGCGACCGAGCCGGGGAGGTTCAGCGACGGGGCGTCGCCCGCCATCCGCACCGGCGGCGGCGAGGACGCGGGGGGAGCCAACGGGAGCAGCGCCTTGGGCAGGACGACGACCGCCGTCACCCCGCCCCCCGTCTGGTCGCGCAGCTGTACGCGTGCGCCGTGCCTGGCGGCGAGCAGCGAGATGACCTGGAGTCCCAGCCCCGCGCCGTCGGCGCTCTGTTCACCGGACTCGAACGAGGCCGGGTCCGCCAGCCTGGCATTGAGTTCGCCCATGCGCACGGACGACATGCCGATGCCTTCATCCTGCACGGAGAGCATCACCTCTCCGGTCTCCAGCAGCCAGCCGGACAGCTCGACGTGCGAGTCCGGCGGCGAGAAGGAGGTGGCGTTCTCCAGGAGTTCGGCGACCAGGTGGCTGAGGTCGTCGGCGGCGAAGCCGGCGATCTGCGCGTGCGGCGGGAGCGACTGGATGGTGACGCGTTCGTACCGCTCGATCTCGCTGACCGCGGCGCGCAGCACGTCGACCAGCGGGACCGGTCCGGCGTGCGCGGTGCCGCGGTCGGTGCCGGCGAGGACCAGCATGTTCTCGCTGTGGCGGCGCATGACGGTCGCCATGTGGTCGAGCTTGAAGAGGGTGCTGAGCCGCTCCGGGTCCTGTTCGCGCTCCTCCAGGTTCTCGATGACGCCGAGCTGGCGCTCGACCAGGCCGAGATTGCGCAGCGAGAGGTTGACGAAGGTGTGGTGCACGGTGTTGCGCAGGCGTTCCAGCTGGGCGCCGAGATCGGCGACCTGCACCTGGAGTTCGGCGCGCTGGAGGGTGAGCGTCTCGCGGCCGTTGATGAGTTCGGCCCGCTCGGTGGCGAGGCCGGAATACTGGGCGGCGAACTCGTGGTGCAGGGCTTTCAGCGAGCCGTGCAGGGCGTTGATGGAGCGGACGACCTGGGCGAACTCGTCGTTGCGGCCGCGGTACTTGACCGGCTCGGAGGTGTCGGGCTCCTTGGCGAGCCGGGCCGCGCCGATCCGCAGTACGGCCAGCGGCTGGGTCAGCGTGCGGGCGACGGCGGTGGAGACGCCGACCGCGATGAGGAAGCAGCCGCCGAGGAGGGCGACGGAGAGTTCGAGGGAGGTGACGTCGTCGTCGCGCAGCCCTTCGAGACGGCTCACCTGGGCGGTGCCGAGAGCGGACTCGACGCCCCGCATCCGGTCGATCCGCGCGGAGAGCGCGGCGGAGACCTTGTCCGGGTCGGCCTTCTGCTCGGACGAGCTGAGTTCCGGGGAGTCCGCGAGGGTGGCGAGGTACTTCTCGGCGTTGTTGACCTCGGGGCCGGTCACCGTGGAGGAGAGCCGGTCGCGGGCGTCGGAGCCGGCCGCCTGGTCGAACTCGGCCAGGGCGGCGAGTTCGCGCACCCGGGCCTGCTGGGCGGCCGCGGTGAGGTCGTCGCGGGCACGCTCGTCCTCGGCCGAGCTCTCGCCCTGCGTCGTCACCGGCAGACCGGTGAACGGGTCGGTCGTCTCCGTGGTGGTGCCGCGCGGCACCGCGAGCGCCGCGAGCAGCAGCCCGCGGGTGGCGGCGGCCTGCTCCACGGCACTGCTCAGCGCGAGCGGGGCGCGGGTGGCGTCGGCGGCCCTCGGCGGGGTCTTGTCGGCGAGCTCGTCGGCCAGGTCGTGGAGCTTGGCGATGACCTCGGAGTACGCCTGGTGCGCGTCGAGGGCGGAGCCCTTGCCGCCGATCGCGTCGCGGCGCAGCGAGGGGACGGTGGAGAGGTCACGGCGCAGACCGGCGGGGGCCGCCTCGCGGATCTCGTCGATCTGCTGGTCCACCCGCGCGCTGGCGCTGTCGGCGCCCGGCTTGCCCTCGTCGCTCTCCCGGCCGGCCGCGATGTACGCGGTGATGCCGTCACGCTCGTCGGCCAGCGAGTGGGCCAGGGTGACGGCCTGCTGGTTGAGTTCGGCGAGGGTGACGAGGTTCTGTGTCTCGTTCAGGTCGGAGGAGGCGCTCAGCACCGCGGGCGCGCCCGCCGCGAGGACCGTGATCCCGACGACGGCGACGCCGGCGACGAGCCGGCTGCGTACCCGTACGGTCCGCCTGTCGGCACCCTGCGCCTCAGGCACCGCCCCGGAATTCTCGTGCGCGCTGCCCTTGCTCCGCGGCCGCTTCTTCTGCACCGGTGCTCGCATTCTTGACTCGTCCACCCATGAAGCAGAGGTGACGTACGGTCACCTGCGCAGGCGCCCCCGCCGCTGGTACGGCTTCCGACCATTCCAGCGGTTATGAGCAGGGGGCGCGCATCAACCACTCCGCCACTCGAACGAGTGAACATCAATCACGAGTTGCCGAACAACTCTCCCCGCACGGCGGCGGAGGTACACATCGGACACGGGCTGGATCTTCCGCCCGGCCTTTGGCAGGATGCCCGCCCACACCCTGACGGAGTCCCAGGTTCCCGCTCCGGGACGCCTCTGACCTGCTGGTACGGGCCAATCCCCGGCACGTGAGCGCACGGTGAAGGGTTCGTGCAGACTGAACGTATGCGCATCGAGATGGCGGGAGCCCCCGGCAGCCCCGAACGACCCGACGAGGACTGGGCGGCGGGTGCCCTACCGGCCTCGGGCCACGGCGGATTCGTCGTGGCGCTCGACGGAGTGACTCCGCCGGCCCACGACGTGGGCTGTTCACACACAGTGCCGTGGTTCACCTCGCGCCTCGGCGGGTCACTGGCCGAACTGTCGGTTTCACACCCGGATCTGACCCTGCCGGAGGTGCTCGCGGAGTCCATCCGGCGCACCGCCGACGTTCACCGGACTTCCTGTGACCTTTCTCACCCCCGCACTCCGCAGGCCACGGTGGCGCTGGCGCGCTGGGACGCACGGACGATCGAATACCTGGTGCTGTGCGACGCCGTGCTGCTGCTCGAAGCGCCCGACGGGGCGGTCCGCGCGGTGCTCGACGACCGGTTGGACCGGCTGCCGCGGAGCGCGCTGGCGTCGGTCGCGACGGTGGACGCCACGCTGCGCAACCGGGAGGGCGGCTTCTTCACCGCGGCGGCCGATCCGTCGGTCGCCTCCCGCGCGGTGACCGGCCGGGCGCCGCTCACCGAGGTCCGGTCGGTCACCGCGATGTCGGACGGCGCGAGCCGCTGGACCGAGAGGTTCCACCAGGGCGACTGGGCAGCCCTGCTGGGGGTGGTACGGGAGTCGGGACCGCGCGGACTCATCGAGCGCGTACGGGAGCTGGAACGGGCCGACGCGGCGGGCCCCGCCCCGCTGGGCGGGAAGACGCACGACGACGCGGCCGTGGTGTTCGCGGAATTCTGAGGGTTGGGCACCGGGCGACCGGAAACCCTCAGCCGGCGGCGCGTTCGTTCAAGTGGTGCAGCAGCCTGGCCAGTTCGGCGACCTCGTGGGGGTCCCAACCGGCCAGCCTGCTCGCGTAGCGCGCCCGCCGGGCGTCCCGGACCGCGCGGAAGCGGTCCAGGCCCTCGTCGGTGAGCCGCAGCAGCCAGGCACGGCCGTCGTCGGGGTCACGCTCCCGGCTCACCAGTCCGAGGTCCTCCAGGGCGCGCAGTTGACGGCTCATGGTCGCCTTGCCGACGCCGACGTACGCGGCGAGATCGGTGGCCCGCTGCGACCCCGCGGCCTCCAGCCGGGCCAGCAGGCCGTAGGCGGCCGCCTCCAGGTCGGGGTGGACCTGCCGCGCCATCTCCCCCGAGTTGGCCCGCGCCCTGCGCAGCAGGACTCCCAACTCGCGCTCCAGGGCGAGGAATTCAGGTGGTCCGGTCACCGGCCCCGGCACGTCCCGCCCACCGGCGCCGCTGCCTGCGTCCACGCTCCGCACCCCTTCGCGCTCCGCGGGCCGCCCCGTCCGGGGCGCCTCGCCGGCCGCGGGCCCTTCCCGCGGCTCCGCCAGTATTTCGCAGCCGGGACGGCCGACGGCCGGGCCCCTTGCGGCGACTCCACTAGACACTCGACGTATACACGTTGTGTATAGTCCGCCTCGGTCGTACACCTGTGCGCCCTTCCGTACGCAGATCGGACGTCGTCGTGCCCCAGAAGTCCTCGTCGCTCTCCCGCCGGACGGCCCGCGCCCTGGCGGCCGTGGTGACGCTCGCCCTGGGCGGCTGCTCGATGGCGACCACCGCGCCCGCCACCGCCCGCGCGCAGGCCGACGCCGGGGGCGCGGTCGGGGCGGTCGACTGCCGGAAGGCGAAGTGCATCGCGCTGACCTTCGACGCGGGCCCCGGCAAGGACACCGGGCACCTGCTCGACATCCTGAAGGAGGAGAAGGTGCCGGCCACCTTCTTCCTGCTCGGCGAGAACCACGTCCTCAAGCACCCGGACACCGTCCGCCGGATCGCGGCCGAGGGACACGAGGTGGCCAACCACACCTGGTCGCACCAGATCCTGACCGGCAGGAGCCCCGGCGCGATACGGGCCGAGCTGCGGAAGACGCAGGACGCCATAGCGAAGATCACCGGCCGCGCGCCGCGGCTGATGCGTCCGCCGCAGGGCCGCACCGACGCCACGGTGGCGAAGGTCTGCGAGGAACTGGGGCTCGCGCAGATCCTGTGGAGCGCCACCGCGAAGGACTACTCCACCAACGACTCCGCGCTGATCGAGAAGCGCATCCTGGACCAGGCGGACAAGGACGGCGTCATCCTGCTGCACGACATCTACCCCGGCACGGTGCCCGCCGTCCCCGGCATCGTCCGGACCCTTGAGGCACGCGGCTACACCTTCGTGACGGTCCCCCAGCTGATGGCGCCGGCCGAACCGGTGCCGGGAACCGTCTACCGGCCGTGACGCCGGCCGGTGCGCGGACGGGACGGCGCCCCCCGCGCGGGTGCGCGGGGGACGCCGTCGGTCGTCGTACGGGGGCGGAGCGGTCAGGCGCACGTCCCGGCGGGACGCGCGGTGCGCGCCGCACCCGTGCGCGGGCCCCTCACGCCGCCATCGGAACCTGACGCTCCGCCTCGGCGGTCGCCGGAGCGAGCGCGATCTCCAGCACCTGGCGGACATCGGTCACCGGGTGGACCTCCAGCTTCTCCAGGACCTCGGCCGGGACGTCGTCCAGGTCGGCCTCGTTCCGCTTGGGGATCACCACCGTGGTGATGCCCGCCCGGTGCGCCGCCAGCAGCTTCTGCTTCAGGCCGCCGATGGGCAGCACCCGTCCGGTCAGCGACACCTCGCCGGTCATGGCCACGTCCGTGCGGACCAGCCGCCCGGAGAGCAGCGACGCCAGCGCCGTCGTCATGGTGATGCCGGCGCTCGGGCCGTCCTTGGGGACCGCGCCCGCGGGGAAGTGGATGTGCGTGCCCCGGTCCTTCAGGTCGGCGACCGGCAGTTCCAGCTCGGCCCCGTGCGAGCGCAGGAAGCTGAGCGCGATCTGCGCGGACTCCTTCATCACGTCGCCGAGCTGACCGGTCAGGGTCAGTCCGGACGCGCCCGTCTCCGGGTCGGCCAGCGACGCCTCCACGAACAGCACGTCGCCGCCCGCGCCGGTCACGGCGAGGCCGGTGGCCACGCCCGGCACCGCGGTGCGCCGCTCCGCCGGGTCCTGGGCGGACTCGGGCACGTGGTGCGGCCGTCCGATCAGCCCCCGCAGATCGTCGTCGGTGACGGTGAACGGCAGTTCCCGGTCGCCCAGTTCGTGCTGGGCCGCGACCTTGCGCAGCAGTCGGGCGATGGACCGCTCCAAGGTGCGCACGCCCGCCTCGCGGGTGTACTCGCCCGCCAGCCTGCGCAGCGCGGACTCGTCCACGGTGACCTCGTCCCGCTCCAGACCGGCCCGCTCCAACTGGCGCGGCAGCAGGTGGTCCCGGGCGATGACGACCTTCTCGTCCTCGGTGTAGCCGTCCAGGCGCACCAGCTCCATGCGGTCGAGGAGTGCCTCCGGGATGGACTCCAGGACGTTGGCGGTGGCGAGGAAGACCACGTCGCTCAGGTCGAGTTCGACCTCCAGGTAGTGGTCGCGGAAGGTGTGGTTCTGCGCGGGGTCGAGCACTTCGAGGAGGGCGGCGGCCGGGTCGCCCCGGAAGTCCGATCCCACCTTGTCGATCTCGTCGAGCAGAACGACCGGGTTCATCGAACCGGCCTCCTTGACCGCCCGCACGATGCGGCCGGGGAGCGCCCCGACGTAGGTGCGCCGGTGACCGCGGATCTCCGCCTCGTCCCGGACGCCGCCCAGCGCGACCCGGACGAACTTGCGGCCCATCGCGTGCGCCACGGACTCGCCGAGCGAGGTCTTCCCGACACCGGGCGGACCGACCAGGGCCAGCACCGCGCCGCCGCGCCGCCCGCCCACCACGCCGAGGCCGCGGTCGGCCCGGCGCTTGCGCACGGCGAGGTACTCGGTGATGCGTTCCTTCACGTCCTGCAGGCCCGCGTGCTCGGCGTCCAGGACCGCCTGCGCGCCGCGGATGTCGTAGGCGTCCTCGGTCCGCTCGTTCCACGGGAGTTCGAGGACGGTGTCCAGCCAGGTGCGGATCCAGGAACCCTCGGGGCTCTGGTCGGAGGCGCGTTCCAGCTTCTCGACCTCCTTGAGCGCGGCCTCGCGGACGTGCTCGGGCAGGTCGGCGGCCTCGACGCGGGCCCGGTAGTCGCCGGACTCGTCGTCCGCGTCGCCGTTCAGCTCGGACAGTTCCTTGCGGACGGCGTCGAGCTGGCGGCGGAGCAGGAACTCGCGCTGCTGCTTGTCGACGCCCTCCTGGACGTCCTTGGCGATGGACTCGGCCACGTCCTGCTCGGCCAGGTGCTCGCCCAGCCACTGGACGGCGAGCTTCAGCCGCTCGACGGGGTCGGACGTCTCCAGCAGCCGCACCTTCTGCGCGGTGGTGAGGAAGGGGGAGTAACCGGAGTTGTCGGCGAGCGCGGAGACGTCGTCGATCTGCTGCACCCGGTCCACGACCTGCCAGGCGCCGCGCTTCTTGAGCCAGGTGGTGGCGAGCGCCTTGTACTCCTTGACCAGTTCCGCCACGGCTCCGGGGAGCGGCTCGGGCACGCTCGACGCGATCCGGGTGGCCTCCACCCACAGCGCCCGGCCGGGGCCGCTCGTGCCGGTGCCGATGCGCACCCGCTCGCGGGCCCGGATGATCGCGCCGGGGTCGCCGTCCGACAGCCGGCCGACCTGCTCGACGGTGCCGAGCACACCCGTGGCGGTGTACGTGCCGTCGACCCGCGGCACCAGCACCACCTCGGGCTTCCCGCCGCCCGGCCGGACCGCCGCCTGCGCGGCCTCGACCGCGTCCCGCACCTCGCTGTCCGACAGATCGACGGGCACCACCATTCCGGGCAGCACGACTTCGTCATCGAGTGGCAGCACAGGCAGGTCGAACGGGGTGAACGCCTTGGACTCCGTAGCCATGATCTTCCCTTCGGCAGTCAAGTTGAGCTATATGGACTCAATGCTTGTGAGCCGAGGATTGTTCCTCAAGCGGTGTTCGCTCTGAGCGATCAGCGGGACGGTCGCTCCGACCGGGCCGGGCCCCTCTCCCGCGAACACCGGGGCGGCCCGGCGTCTTCCGCGGCGGGGCGAGCCGCACGGCGGGAACCACCGGGCACGGGACGGGCGTCCCCCGCCTGACACGGCTGTCGGTGGTTCGAAGGAGCAGGCATGAGCGGGGGCGGCACCCGGTACCTCTGGATCGCGCGGCACGGTGAGGCCACGCCCGACGAGAGCCGGCTGACCGAGCGGGGGCGCCGGCAGGCGGTGCTCCTCGGCCGGCGCCTGCGGGAAGTCCCGTTGGCCGCCGTCCACCACGGCCCCCTCCCCCGCGCCGAGGAGACCGCCCGACTGGTCGCCGGGCAGCTCGACGGCGTCCCGGTGACGCCGTCGGAGGAGGCGGGCGACTACGTCCCCCACGTCCCGGACCGGTCGGAGCTGCCGCACGATTCCGCCGACCTCTTCCTGCGCTTCCTCGCCCGGACCCCCGCCGAGGACCGGCGGCGCGGTCCCGAGCTGGCCCGGCGGGCGCTGGAGCGGTTCACCGGAACCGTGGCGGGCGACGAGGACCGGCACGAACTGCTGGTCACCCATGCCTTCCTCGTCGCATGGCTGGTCCGGGATGCCGTGCAGGCGCCCGAGTGGCGGTGGCTCGGCTGCCTGGACCCCGCCAACGCGGCCCTGACGGTCATCCGCTACACCCCGGGCCGTCCGCCGTCCGTCCCACTCGTCAACGACATGCGGCACCTGCCCGCCGAACTCCACTGGACCGGTTTCCCGGCAACGGCGGCCCGCCACCTCTGACGCGACGCCGTGGTTCCGGGCTTCGTCCGACGGACGCGCGCCGGTCGAACGCGCGCCGCGCGTTCCGCCCACCCGTACCGGTCCGTCTCCCTGATAACGCCTGTGCGGCCGCCCGGTGTCCGCGTATAGATAAAGGGGACACCGACCGCACACCACCGGAGAGCAGGGAGACCCTTCGCGTGTCCAGCGCCCCTTCCGCCCCCGTCACGCCCGCCGCCGCCGACGCCCCCGAAGCCCCCGTCACCCTCGACCGCCGCGAGGGTCCGTTCGGCGAGGTGGTGCTGCGCCGGCGCGGGGACGACTTCGAGATCATCGCCAACGGGTGCTTCCTGATGGACACCTCGGACGGACGGTCCGAACGGCTGCTGGTGGACGCGGCGCTCGCCGCGCTGCCGGCCCGGCGCACCGGTCCCAGCGTGCTCATCGGCGGGCTCGGCGTCGGCTTCTCGCTCACGCACGCCGCCGACGAGCCGCGCTGGGGCCGGATCGTGGTCGTGGAACGGGAGCAGGCGATCGTCGACTGGCACCTGGGGGGCCCGCTCGCCGCGCTCACCGCGGGGGCGCTGGCGGACCCGCGGACGGAGCTGGTGCGGACGGATCTCGTCCACCACCTGCGTACCGGCACGGAGCGTTACGACGCCCTGTGTCTGGACATCGACAACGGCCCGGACTGGACGGTCACCGAGGACAACGGCGGGCTGTACTCCCCCGCGGGGCTCGCCGCCTGCCGGGACCGGCTGACGCAGGGCGGCGTGCTCGCCGTCTGGTCCGCACAGCCGTCCGAACCTTTCGAGCAGGCGCTACGGAATGCCGGATTCAACGGCGTACGGACCGAAGAGGTCACGGTTGCCCGAGGCGCCCCCGACGTGGTTCATCTCGCACTTCGGGACGGGTGACCACGCCCGCCCGGCCCGGCGGGTCCGGAGCAATCGGTACATTGCCGGGCGTTGCGATCCTCCGGTACCAGCCGGCCCCGAAGGAAGGGGCAACACCCTGCGTAGCCGGGAACCGCCCGCTGCCTCTACGCTGCTGAGCGGCAATCGGATCACGTACGCAATCGACGAGCGAAGACCGTACTGCCGGGGAATGACCTCGGGCGGAACGGGCAGGGGCGGGGCGATGGAACAGACACACACCACGCACAACGGCGCGGCGGCGACCCCCGGGGCTCAGCGCCGGGTCCTGGTCGTCGAGGACGACGTCACGATCGTCGACGCCATCGCCGCCCGGCTGCGGGCCGAGGGCTTCCTCGTGCAGACCGCGCCGGACGGACCCGCGGCCGTGGACGCGGCCGAGGCGTGGCAGCCCGACCTGATGGTGCTCGACATCATGCTTCCCGGCTTCGACGGGCTGGAGGTCTGCCGCCGTGTGCAGGCCCAGCGTCCGGTGCCGGTGCTGATGCTCACCGCGCGCGACGACGAGACGGACATGCTGGTCGGTCTCGGCGTCGGCGCGGACGACTACATGACCAAGCCGTTCTCCATGCGGGAGCTGGCGGCCCGGGTGCACGTGCTGCTGCGCCGGGTCGAGCGGGCCGCGCTGGCCGCGGTGACCCCGCGCAGCGGGATCCTGCGCCTCGGCGAGCTGGAGATCGACCACGCGCAGCGCCGGGTCCGGGTGCGGACGGACGACGTCCACCTGACGCCGACCGAGTTCGACCTGCTGGTGTGCCTGGCCAACACCCCGCGCGCGGTGCTCTCGCGGGAGCAGTTGCTGGCGGAGGTGTGGGACTGGGCCGACGCGTCCGGCACCCGTACCGTCGACAGCCACATCAAGGCGCTCCGCCGGAAGATCGGCGCGGAGCGGATCCGCACCGTGCACGGGGTCGGCTACGCGCTGGAGACCCCGGCGCCATGAGCCCGCCAGGGTCCCGGCTGCGCCCCTTCTCGATCAAGGCCAAGCTGGGCGCGCTCGTCGTCATCTCCGTGTTCATCACCACGGGGCTGCTGATCGTCGCCCTGCGGACCCGTACGGAGTTCCGTTTCATCACGGTGTTCTCCGTGATCGCGACGCTGCTGATCACACAGTTCGTGGCGCACGGCCTGACCGCGCCGCTGGACGAGATGCGGGCGGTGGCGAGATCCATCTCGCACGGTGACTACACGCGGCGCGTCAGCGGTGCGGGCCGGCGGGACGAACTCGGCGACCTGGCCCAGACGATCAACCGCATGGCGGACGACCTGGAGGCGGTCGACCGGCACCGCAAGGAGCTGGTCGCCAACGTCTCGCACGAGCTGCGGACCCCCATCGCGGCGCTGAGAGCCGTGCTGGAGAACGTGGTGGACGGGGTGTCGAGCGCGGATCCCGAGACGATGCGCACCGCGCTCAAGCAGACCGAGCGGCTGGGGCGGCTCGTGGAGACGCTGCTCGACCTGTCGCGTCTGGACAACGGTGTCGTCCCGCTGAAGGCGCGCCGCTTCGAGGTGTGGCCGTATCTCGCGGGCGTGCTGAAGGAGGCGAACCTGGCGGCGCAGCACCGCACGCTGTCGTCCGGTTCCGGCAACCACGCGCGCACCGACGTCCATCTCCACCTGGACGTGCGGCCGGCCGAGATGACGGCGTACGCGGACGCGGAGCGGCTGCACCAGGTGGTGGCCAACCTCATCGACAACGCGGTCAAGCACAGCCCGCCGCACGGCCGGGTCACCGTGCTGGCCCGGCCGGGGCCGCTGCCGGAGTCGCTGGAGCTGGAGGTCGTCGACGAGGGTCCGGGCATCCCGGAGGCCGAGCGGCACCGGGTGTTCGAGCGGTTCAACCGGGGGCAGGCCCCCTCCCCGCACGGCCCCGGCAGCGACGGCGGCACCGGGCTGGGCCTGGCCATCGCGCGCTGGGCGGTGGACATGCACGGCGGCCGGATCGGCGTGGCCGAATCTGTTCGCGGCTGCCGCATACAGGTCACCCTTCCGGGGGCGGCTCCGTACCGGGATTGACGTAGGGTTCGAACAAGACGGCCGTGATCTTGCTGGCACGTGCAACGGGATACGGTCGCCGGGGCCGCTCGCGCGGTCCCACGTACGCGAACGACAGCGGAACCCCGCTTGTTTCCCGCCATTTCGCGCGCCGAAACCCGCCTTCGGATGTGATGTGCACGACGAAGTCCGGCCCGGCCTGCAAGGAACGGTTCGGGGGGCGTAGCCTTGATTCCCGCTGTCCATCACCTTGTGAAGCGGAAGAGGGCGGTTGCCGCCGTGTCGTCTCAGTCCCCCAGTAACTCAAGCGTCTCGACCGACCAAGCCGGCCCGGGTGGGAACCCGGCCGCGGCTTTCGGAGCCAACGAATGGCTCGTCGACGAGATCTACCAGCAGTACCTCCAGGATCCCAATGCGGTCGACCGTGCCTGGTGGGACTTCTTCGCCGACTACAAGCCGGGCACGTCCGGCGCGGCGGACAAGCCCGATCCCGCAGCCTCGGGGGCTGCGGTGACTCCGGCTCCGGCCGCTGCCGCCTCCCCCGCCGCCCAGCCCGCCGCCGCGCAGGCCGCTCCCGCACAGAGCGCCCCTGCCAAGGCCGCGCCCGCCCCGGCCGCCGCCCCGGCGAAGGCCGCTCCGGCCCCCGCCGCCGCCCCGGCCAAGGCCGCCGCCCCGGCGAAGCCCGCCGCCAAGGCCGCCCCGGCGACCGAGGCCAAGGACGGCCCCGAGTACGTGACGCTGCGCGGCCCCTCGGCCGCCGTCGCGAAGAACATGAACGCCTCGCTGGAACTGCCCACGGCCACCTCCGTGCGCGCCGTCCCGGTGAAGCTGCTCTTCGACAACCGCATCGTCATCAACAACCACCTCAAGCGCGCCCGCGGCGGGAAGATCTCCTTCACGCACCTCATCGGGTACGCGATGGTGCAGGCCCTCAAGGCCATGCCGTCGATGAACCACTCCTTCGCGGAGAAGGACGGCAAGCCGACCCTGGTCAAGCCGGAGCACGTCAACCTCGGCCTGGCCATCGACCTGGTCAAGCCGAACGGCGACCGCCAGCTCGTCGTCGCGGCCATCAAGAAGGCCGAGACGCTCAACTTCTTCGAGTTCTGGCAGGCCTACGAGGACATCGTCCGCCGCGCCCGCATCGGCAAGCTGGGCATGGACGACTTCACCGGCGTCACCGCCTCGCTGACCAACCCCGGCGGCATCGGCACCGTCCACTCGGTGCCGCGCCTGATGCCCGGACAGGGCCTCATCGTGGGCGTCGGCGCGATGGACTACCCGGCGGAGTTCCAGGGCACCTCGCAGGACACCCTGAACAAGCTCGGCATCTCGAAGGTCATGACGCTGACCTCGACGTACGACCACCGGGTCATCCAGGGCGCCGCCTCCGGCGAGTTCCTCCGGATCCTGAGCCAGCTCCTGCTCGGCGAGAACGAGTTCTACGACGAGATCTTCAAGGCGCTGCGCATCCCCTACGAGCCGGTCCGCTGGCTCAAGGACATCGACGCCTCGCACGACGACGACGTCACCAAGGCCGCGCGGGTCTTCGAGCTGATCCACTCCTACCGGGTCCGGGGCCACGTCATGGCCGACACCGACCCGCTGGAGTACCGCCAGCGCAAGCACCCCGACCTCGACATCACCCAGCACGGCCTCACCCTGTGGGACCTGGAGCGGGACTTCGCGGTCGGCGGGTTCGCCGGCAAGTCGATGATGAAGCTGCGCGACATCCTCGGCGTGCTGCGCGAGTCGTACTGCCGCACCACCGGCATCGAGTTCATGCACATCCAGGACCCGAAGCAGCGCCAGTGGCTCCAGGACCGGGTGGAGCGTCCGCGCTCGCAGCCCGAGCGCGAGGAGCAGCTGCGCATCCTGCGCCGGCTCAACGCCGCCGAGGCGTTCGAGACGTTCCTGCAGACCAAGTACGTCGGCCAGAAGCGGTTCTCGCTGGAGGGCGGCGAGTCCGTCATCCCGCTGCTCGACGCGGTCATCGACTCCGCCGCCGAGGCCCGCCTCGACGAGGTCGTCATCGGCATGGCCCACCGCGGCCGGCTGAACGTGCTGGCGAACATCGTCGGCAAGTCGTACGCCCAGATCTTCCGCGAGTTCGAGGGCAACCTCGACCCGCGCTCGATGCACGGCTCCGGCGACGTCAAGTACCACCTGGGCGCCGAGGGCACCTTCACCGGTCTGGACGGCGAGCAGATCAAGGTCTCGCTCGCCGCGAACCCCTCGCACCTGGAGGCGGTCGACCCGGTCCTGGAGGGCATCGCCCGCGCCAAGCAGGACATCATCAACAAGGGCGGCACGGACTTCACCGTCCTGCCCGTCGCCCTCCACGGCGACGCGGCCTTCGCGGGCCAGGGCGTCGTCGCCGAGACGCTCAACATGTCGCAGCTGCGCGGCTACCGCACCGGCGGCACCGTGCACGTGGTGATCAACAACCAGGTCGGCTTCACCGCCGCCCCGGAGTCCTCGCGCTCCTCGATGTACG
This sequence comes from uncultured Streptomyces sp., assembly GCF_947488945.1. GTDB lineage: Bacteria > Actinomycetota > Actinomycetes > Streptomycetales > Streptomycetaceae > Streptomyces. The sequence goes on along the minus strand of NZ_CANLBS010000002.1, from coordinate 325,099 downwards.
CCACCGACGTGGCGCGCATGATCGAGGCGCCGATCATCCACGTGAACGGCGACGACCCCGAGGCCGTCGTCCGGGTCGCCCGGCTGGCCTTCGAGTTCCGCCAGGCGTTCAACAAGGACGTCGTGATCGACCTCATCTGCTACCGCCGCCGCGGTCACAACGAGGGCGACAACCCGGAGTTCACCAACCCGCAGATGTACACCCTGATCGACAAGAAGCGCTCGGTGCGCAAGCTCTACACCGAGTCCCTCATCGGTCGCGGCGACATCACCCTGGAAGAGGCGGAGCAGGCGCTCCAGGACTTCCAGGGCCAGCTGGAGAAGGTCTTCGCGGAGGTCCGCGAGGCCACCTCGCAGTCCTCGTCCCCGCACGTCCCCGAGCCGCAGGCCGCCTTCCCGGTCGCCGTGGAGACCGCGGTCTCCACGGAGGTCGTCAAGCGGATCGCCGAGTCGCAGGTCAACATCCCCGAGCGCATCACGGTGCACCCGCGGCTCATGCCGCAGATGCAGCGCCGCGCCGCCTCGGTGGAGAACGGCACCATCGACTGGGGCATGGGCGAGACCCTCGCCATCGGTTCGCTGCTGATGGAGGGCACCCCGGTCCGGCTCGCCGGCCAGGACACCCGCCGCGGCACGTTCGGCCAGCGCCACGCGGTCCTGGTGGACCAGGTGACCGGCGAGGACTACACCCCGCTGCTCTACCTCACCGAGGACCAGGCCCGCTACAACGTCTACGACTCGCTGCTCAGCGAGTACGCGGCGATGGGCTTCGAATACGGCTACTCGCTGGCCCGCCCGGAGTCCCTGGTGGTCTGGGAGGCGCAGTTCGGCGACTTCGTCAACGGCGCCCAGACCGTCGTGGACGAGTTCATCTCCTCCGCCGAGCAGAAGTGGGGCCAGACCTCCGGCGTCACGCTCCTGCTCCCGCACGGCTACGAGGGCCAGGGCCCGGACCACTCGTCCGCCCGCCCGGAGCGCTTCCTCCAGATGTGCGCGCAGGACAACATGACGGTCGCCATGCCGACCCTGCCGTCGAACTACTTCCACCTCCTGCGGTGGCAGGTGCACAACCCGCACCACAAGCCGCTGATCGTCTTCACCCCGAAGTCGATGCTCCGCCTCAAGGCGGCGTCGTCCTCGGTGGAGGAGTTCACCACCGGCGGCTTCCGCCCGGTCATCGGCGACGCCTCGGTCACCCCGGAGAACGTCCGCAAGGTCGTCTTCTGCGCGGGCAAGCTGTACTACGACCTGGACGCCGAGCGGCAGAAGCGCGGCGACACGGAGACCGCGATCATCCGGCTGGAGCGCCTGTACCCGCTGCCGGGCGCGGAGCTCCAGGCCGAGATCGCCAAGTACCCGAACGCCGAGAAGTACCTGTGGGCGCAGGAAGAGCCGGCGAACCAGGGTGCGTGGCCGTTCATCGCGCTCAACCTGATCGACCACCTGGACCTGGCGGTCGGCGCCGACATCCCGCACGGTGAGCGTCTGCGCCGCATCTCGCGGCCGCACGGCTCCTCCCCCGCGGTGGGCTCCGCCAAGCGCCACCAGGCCGAGCAGGCCCAGCTCGTCGCGGAGGTCTTCGAGGCCTGACGGCCCCGGAGCAGGCCGGTCCAGCCGGCCGCCGCACCCCGACCGGGGCCCGGTCCCGCGATCACTCGCGGGGCCGGGCCCCGGTCGTCTCTCCTACCCTGGGACCGTCACCGCGGCCACCCGCACCCACCCGTACCCCCACTGGAGCACGTCTTGTATTTCACCGACCGTGGCATCGAGGAGCTGGAGAAGCGGCGCGGCGAGGAGGAGGTCACCTTCGAGTGGCTGGCCGAACAGCTCCGCACCTTCGTCGACCTGAACCCGGATTTCGAGGTGCCCGTGGAGCGGCTGGCGACCTGGCTGGCCCGGCTGGACGACGAGGACGACGACGAGTGACCCGGCGCTGACGGGCCCCGGCGCTCAGCGGGGCGCCGTTCCCGCCCGGTAGCGGTTGTAGCCGAGCCCGATCACGCCCTGTGCCAGCAGCACCGCTCCGGCCGTGGTCCAGCCGCCGCTGCGGCGGGCCGCGCCCCAGACGGTGAGGGGCGCGCCGAGCGCCACCTGCGCGGTGGCGACCGCGCGGGCCCGGGGCCCGACCATCCAGGGGCCGAGCCTGGTGGCCTCCACGACCCCGCCGGGGTCCTCCCGCACGGCTTCGCGCCAGCCGGCCCCGGTGACGTGCTCGGAGCCGGCCGGCGTCCGGGTCGCGTCGCGGAGCCGGGCGGCCGGCGCACCGGGTTCCAGCCCGTCCGGCGGGGTGAAGCCCGTGCGGGCGAGCACCGCGAGCAGGCCGCGCAGCCGGGCCACGGCGTCCGCCTGCGGATCGGGCCGGGCCAGCTTCTCCAGTGCCTGCACGTCCAGCACCGGGTCGAGGCCGAGCCGGGCGGCGAGCGCGGTGAGCGCGTCGTCCTCGCCGGCCGGGGTGCCGTCGGCGAGCCACACGTACGACACCGGTCTGCGGAAACCGGCGGCGAGGGTGCAGCCGGCCCGGTCGCCGTCCCACCAGAGCGCCACCACGGGCCAGGACGAGCCGACCGCCAGTGCGGTGGCCCAGCCGGTCACCACCCGGTCGACGGGTTCGGCGGGCTCCGCCTGCGGCGGGGCGGGCTCCCCGGCCGGGTCGTGCCAGGGCGTCCCCTCCGGCACCAGGGCGCTCCAGTCCCGGCCCGCGGGGACGAGCAGCATCCGCTCCCGCAGCAGCCGGGCCACCGGGCGTACCGTTCCGGGCTCGGCCCGGCAGAGCAGGACCGCCCCTACGACTGTCGCGTTCATGGCTGACAGGCTAGGCCATTCATCCCTCGATGACCCGTTTCGTCCCGTACCGCCGGACCCGCCTCTCCTTGACTTCCCCCATCCGCGATATATCGTGTTCTCCAAGAGACGCGATATGTTGCGTCACGGCACCCTCCGGGAGGTCACATCCATGCCTGTGTCCACATGGACCGTCACCGAGCCGCGGAAGCTCGCGTTCGGTTCACCGGTGACGGCACTCCGGGTGCGGATCGTCAACGGCTCGGTGAACGTCGTCGGCGCCGAAGGGCCGGCCACGCGCCTGGAGGTCTCCGCCCTCGACGGCCCGCCGCTCGTGGTGACCCTGGAGGACGGGGTGCTGACCGTGGCCTACCAGGACCTGCCCTGGAAGAACTTCCTTCAGTGGCTGGACCGGAGGTCGAAGGCCCGCAGCGCGACCGTCACCGTGGCCGTCCCCGCCGACGCCTCCGTGGAGGTCGGGGTGGTCGGGGCGGCGGCCTTCGTCTCCGGCGTCCGCGGCCGCACGGAGGTGCGCGGGGTGACCGGCGACACCGCGCTGGCCGGGCTGTCCGGCACCGTGCGCGGCGAGTCCGTCTCCGGGAACCTGGAGGCACAGGCCGTCACCGGCGACCTCCGCTTCCAGTCCGTCTCCGGCGACCTGACGGTCGTCGAGGGGGCCGGCCCCTCGGTGCGCGCGGAGTCCGTCAGCGGCGACCTGGTGCTGGACCTCGACGCGCGCACGCCCGCCGACGTCCGGCTCGCCACGGTGTCCGGCGAGATCGCGGTCCGCCTGCCGCACCCTGCGGACGCCGTCGTCGAGGCGAACACCGCGAGCGGCGAACTCAGCCACGGCTTCGACGGCCTCCGGGTCTCCGGCCCGTGGGGAGCCAAGAAGCTGACCGGCAGACTGGGCGCCGGGACGGGGACACTGCGGGCCACGACGGTGTCCGGCTCCATCGCCCTGCTGCGCCGCCCGCCGTCCGAGGACGCCACGCACGACCACGAGCCGACCGGAAAGGTGCTCTGACATGCCCCCCGTATTCGCCCACGGCCGACTGCGCCTCTACCTGCTGAAGCTGCTGGACGAGGCCCCGCGCCACGGGTACGAGGTGATCCGGCTGCTGGAGGAGCGCTTCCAGGGGCTCTACGCGCCTTCCGCCGGCACCGTGTACCCGAGGCTCGCCAAGCTGGAGGCCGAAGGGCTGGTCACCCACGCGACCGAGGGCGGCCGCAAGGTCTACTCCCTCACCGAGGCGGGCCGCGCCGAATTGGCGGGCCGCGCGGGCGAGCTGGCCGACCTCGAACAGGAGATCCGCGAGTCCGTCTCCGAACTGGCCGCCGAGATCCGCGACGACGTGCGCGGCGCGGCCGGCCGGCTCCGCAGCGACCTGCGCGCCGCCGCGTCGGCGTCCCGGCAGAACGCCCGGCAGGACACCGGGCGTTCCCAGGGCGACTGGGAGTCCTTCCTCGGCGACCTGCGGGACCTCGGCGGCGTCGGCGACAAGCTCGGCAGCCTCGGGGACCTCAGCGAGAAGGACGCCTGGCGCACCGCCAAGGAGGAGCTGCGCAAGGCGAAGAGCCAGTGGAAGGAGCAGGCCCGGAAGTCCGCCGAGGAGGCCCGGCGCGCCCGCGAGGACGCGACGCGCGCCCGTGAGCAGGCACGCGCCGCGGACGAGAAGGCCCGCGCACAGATGCGGGACGCGGCCCGCCAGGTGCAGGACTACTTCACCCGCGCCGACTGGCCCGCCGGGGTGCGCGAGTCGCTGGCCGACCTCACCGGCCGGCTGGGCGGTTTCGCCGCCACCGGCACCTGGCCCGCGGGAGCGGAGCGGCCGGAGAAGGAGACCGCCGCCGGGACGGACCCCTTCACGAAGGCCGGCGACTCCGGGACGGCCGCCGGGCCCGCCGAGGACTGGGCGCACGACGTGCCCCGCACCGGCGACCCGGCACGGGACCTCGACCGGCTGCTGGACCGCTTCCGCGACGAGATCCGCGACGCGGCGCGCGACCGGGGCGTGGACGAGGAGCGGCTGGCCGAGGCCCACCGCCACCTCGCCACCGCCGCCGCCCGGATCGAGACCCTGCTGCGCGCGGAGACCGGCCCGGCCGACGCCTCCTGACCAACCCCCGCCCGGGTACGGGGTTCCGCGCGGAGCCCCGTACCGGACAGGTGGGCCGGCACGGCGGACGAGGGCCGGCCGGGCGGTGCGCGTCACACCGGTCGGCGGTTCCGTCCGGGCGCGGCCCCGGCCTAGTGTCGGCTCATGTTCGCCGCCTACGCAGCCCGCATCGATCCCGAGAACCCCCTCGAAGGCCTGGAGCTGGGCGACCGCCCGGCTCCCGTCGCGCGCCCCGGCTGGACCACGGTCCGGGTCCGGGCCGCCTCCCTCAACCACCACGACCTCTGGTCCCTGCGCGGGGTCGGCCTCGCCGAGGACAAGCTTCCGATGATCCTCGGCTGCGACGCCGCCGGGATCGACGAGGAGGGCAACGAAGTCGTCGTCCACTCCGTCATCGGGCAGAGCGGCCACGGCGTCGGCCCGAAGGAGCCGCGCTCCATCCTGACCGAGCGTTACCAGGGCACCTTCGCCGAGCAGGTCACCGTGCCCTCCTGGAACGTGCTGCCGAAGCCGAAGGAACTCTCCTTCGAGGAGGCCGCCTGCCTGCCGACCGCCTGGCTCACGGCCTACCGGATGCTGTTCACCAACGCCGGTGTCCGGCCCGGCGATTCGGTGCTGGTGCAGGGCGCGGGCGGCGGTGTCGCCACGGCGGCGATCGTGCTCGCCCGCGCCGCCGGCCTCACCGTCTACGCGACCAGCCGCGACGGCGCCAAGCGCCGCCGAGCGGTGGAACTGGGCGCCACCGAGGCGTTCGAGCCCGGCGCCCGGCTGCCGCGGCGGGTGGACGCCGTCATCGAGACGGTCGGCGCCGCCACCTGGTCGCACTCGGTGAAGTCGCTGCGGCCCGGCGGCACCCTGGTCATCTCCGGCGCCACCAGCGGCGATCGTCCCTCGCACGCCGAACTGACCCGCGTCTTCTTCCTGGAGCTGAAGATCGTCGGCTCGACCATGGGGACCAAGGACGAGCTGGAGGACCTGCTCGCGTTCTGCGCGAACACGGGGGTGCGCCCGGTCGTGGACGCCGTGCTGCCGCTGGACCGGGCCCGCGAGGGCTTCGAGCGGATGGCCGCCGGGGACCACTTCGGCAAGATCGTCCTGACCGCCTCCTGATCGCCGCCCCCTGCTCTCCCGTCTCCGACGCCGGTTTCGTGTCAACTTTGATTGACACGGGACCGGTGTCAACCTACATTGACACCATGACCGAAGCAACGGATCTCGCCGCGCGCGCCGGTGACCACGACCCCCGGGTCGGGTTGCGGTCCGTCGCCGCGCTGCGACGGCTGCTGGAGCAGCTCGAAGCGGTACAGGTACGCAGCGCCCGCGCCAAGGGCTGGTCGTGGCAGGAGATCGCGGCCGAGCTGGGCGTGAGCCGTCAAGCCGTGCACAAGAAGTACGGGAGGCATTGATGTTCGAGCGATTCACCCGCGAGGCCCGGTCCGCCGTCACCGGGGCCGTGGCCGTCTCCGAGCGGTCCGGGGCGGACCACGTGTCGGAGGAACACCTGTTGCTGTCGCTGCTGGAGGCCGGGCAGGGGCGCGCGGCGTTCGCGCTGACGGCGCTCGGCGTGCGCGACCGGCGGGAGTCACTGGAGGCCGGACTCGCCGAGGCCCGTCGCCGGGGCGGGCTCACCAGGGCCGACACCGCCGCGCTCGGCGGGCTCGGCATCGACGTGGACGCGATCGTCGCCCGGGTCGAGGACGTGCACGGCGAGGGTGCCCTCGGGGGCGAACGGCCGCCCCGCCGCTGGTGGTCGCCGCGCCGTCCCTTCACCGCGGGCGCCAAGGGTGTCCTGGAGAGCGCGCTGCGGGTCGCGCTCGGCCGGGGCGACCGGTTCATAGGCGCCGAGCACCTGCTGCTCGCTCTCACCTCCCGCCCCGGCGTCGTCGCCGACGTGCTGGCCGAGCACGGCGCGACGTACGCGAGCGTCGAGCGCGCACTGTACGGCGGCGAGGAGGAGGCGGGACCGCCGACCGCCCTGGCGGGCTGAGGCGCCGCCGGGGGCCGCGCGAGAGGGCGGGAGCGCGAGGGTGCGAGCCTGCGTGAGCGGGACCCGGTCACCGGCCTCACCCACCGGTCCCGACCTTCCGTCAATTCACCTGCCTACGACGGCGTGGCACCGTTGACACGACCGGCACACGAGCGGGGAGGCTGCCGGAGGAACTGTCGGAGGCAGGGGCTACAGTCCCGGTCATGACAGACGAGTCGTGGGCAGGCTGGTACCGGGACCGGGACGGTTCGGTGGCGGTCACCCTCAGCACGGACGGGCGCCGACTGCGCCTCCGCATCCGGGGGACCGAGTTCACGGGCGAGAGCTTCGACGCCCTCCGCCCCACCCCCGGCACGCCCCTCGGCGGCGGACCCCCGGAAGCCGGGGCCCCGACCACCGCCGACGGCGTCCTCACCGACTGCGTCCTCGAATGGGACCTCCAGCTCCCCGTCGTCGTGGACGGCACGGAGCGACGCACCACCCTGAGCTGCCTGCTGTCCCTGCGCCGCGCCGACCCGGACCTGCACCTCGCGCTGCACCTGGACGGGGCGGTCTACGAATCCCAGCGCGCGGAACGGGACTTCGCGGCGGCGCTGGCGGCCATACAAAGGCTGCTGCCGTCGGGCGTCCGGCTGCGTACCTGCATCGCGTGCGCCTTCTCCGACTACTTCCCGGCCCCGGTGCGCGGCTTCTCCGGCGGCCTCGCCTGCTTCCGCGGCGCGAAGGACGCCTACCGGGACGCGGCGGGCGAGGAGGACCTGCGCGACATATGGGACCGGCGTACCGGTTTCGTCCAGGAGCTGTGGCACTGCGACGAGTTCGAGGAGCGCCCCGACGCGGGCGCCGGCACCGGCCACCGGGGGGCGTTCCCGCTGGAGATGGCCTGAACGAGGACCCTCGTCGTCCGCCTTCCGCACCAGAGCCTCGCACCGACGTCCGGTGCGAGGCTCTGCCGTGCGCACCTGTCGCTCAGAGCGCGGCCGATGCCACGCCGGCCGGCGCTCCCCCGTCGGATATCACCGCTACGCGAGAGTCAGTCCCGCTTTGCTGCTGCAGCTGACGGGCGACGCTGAACGTCGAGGGAAGGCAAATGAACATCGCAAGGATGACTGAGGCATATGCCAATGGAACATGCCACGAAACGGGCGGACACATGAGGGGCTCCACTTACTGAAGAGTTCTGTCGCACCGGTGGGCGACCACCTAGATCATCGCCGACACTGATCCCTTGTGCAAACCCTTCAGTGGAGGCGGAGTTGATAAATCCGGATTCCTCAGACGGACCGCTGCCCGCGCCCGCCGCGCAGGAGAACGGCGAGCTCACTCTCCACCCGGGAGACCTCACCCGCCGCCCCGATTCTGCGCGCCAGCGCACCAGCCTCTCCGAGGTGCCGGACGGCGGCGTCCCGCCTCCCCAGGCGCCCTTCCGCAGCACCCATGCCGCGAAGAGCGACCACCCGCTCGGACTCCGCCCCCACCTCGCTGGCCAGCGCCAGCGACCTCATCTGATAGGCGACGGCCTGTTCGTCGTCACCGAGCTCCGCGAAGACGACCCCAAGACGGTGGAGCGTCTCAGCCGCATTGCGGCGGTCTCCCAGTCGCGTGAAGGTGCGGTACGCCTCGCGGTAAAGAGTGAGGGCGTCCTCCGCTTCCGCCGGGATCTCCAGAGCATTCGCGAGGTTCACCTGCCCGGTCGCCCAGACCAATGGACTGGAGCCGGCGTGCGGACTTCCCAGCGCTTCTTCGAGGAAAGCACGGGACGTCACGCGATCACCTTTACGGGAGAACAGATCTCCCAAGTTCATCAGCGCCCGGAGCTCCTCCTTGGCATCCCCCACCGCACGAAATCCGTTGAGCGCCTCGCGGATCAATTGGCCCGCCTCGGCATACTTCCCCAAGTAGATATAAGTGATTCCAAGATTATTCTTTGCGCGCGCAATTTGCAGAATGTCCCCCTCCAGTAGACGGAGCCTCAGCGTTTCCCGCTGGAGAACGCGGGCTTCGTCGAGCCGTCCGAGGTTCCACAGCACCACCCCCAGCCGATGCCTCGCCTCCGCGTTCGCCGCGGTGTCGCCCAGCTCCTCGGCAGCGTCGATGGCCGCGCGGCAGGCAGCGAGAGCGGCCTCGTAGCGACTCGCCCGCGACAGCGCCGCCCCGTGGTCGATCAGGGCGAGGATCTCGGCTCTCGGCTCCCCCACCCGCTTCCAGTGACGCGCGGCGGCGGCATGCATCCGGCGCGCGTCGCTCCACAGACCCTCCTCGTCCAGCAACTCGCCCATGGCGTGGGCCAGTCGGGCGGCGGCCTCGGGCAGCCCCTGCGCCCTAGCCGCACGCTCCACAGCCACAAGGGCGGACCGTTCACTCCCGAGCCAGCGCCTGGCCTCCCCCGCGTCCCGCCAGTCGGGCAACTGCACGCCGTGCGGAGGCCCCGTGAAGTGCACGCGCGGGCGGCGGGGTGAGACCACCACGTCCGCCTTTTCGCAGGCATGCACAGAGAACTCGATCACGCGTCGCATTGCCTCGTGCCGCTCACTCCGCCCTTCGGTATGCTCGTCCAACTCGCGTGCGAAACGGCCGAGGAGGTCGTGGAACCGATAACGCTCCGGAGACGGCTCCTTCAGCAGATTCCCGTCGAGCAGTGCTTCGATCGACCGCTCCGTATCATGCAGGCTCAAGCCTGTCAGGGCGGCGGCTGAATAGAGCGTGAAATCGCTGCCGGGATGCAGCGCCATCAGCCGGAAAGCCCTCTTCTGGTCATCGGGAAGCGTCTTGTACGACATCATGAAAACGCCTGTCACCTCTCGGTAACCGTCCCTGATCTCGCCCAGTCTTCCGTGCTCGCGCGAAAGCTTTTCGAGCAGGTGGGAGGTGGTCCAGGAAGGCCGGGAGTTCAAGCGCCCCGCCGCGATCTCCACGGCCAGCGGCAAATTGCCGCACAACTGTACGATTTCTGCCACAGCCGACTCGCTCCCCACGCGTTCCGGTCCGATCAGCTGCCGGAAGAGCGTCCTCGCATCGGCAGCCGGCAACTCGTCGAGGAACAGCGGGCGGACGCCCGGCAGCCCGGCGATCCGACGACGACTGGTGATGATGACGAGCGAGGGTGAACTGCCGGGCAGCAGCGGGGCCACCTGAGCCGCCTCGGCGGCGTCATCGAGCACGATGACGGCGCGCTTCGTCCTCAGCAGCGTCCGCCAGAGCGCGGTTCTCCCTTCCAGGTCACGCGGTAACGTCTCGGCGGGCACTCCGAAGTCACGCAGCAACCGCCCGAGCGCGATCTCGGGAGTGAGCGGACCCGCCCCCGGCGCATGCGCCCCCAGGTCCAGGTAGATCTGACCGTCCGGGTACTGCGGGGCGAGGACGGCCGCCGTATGGAGGGCCAGCAGGGTCTTGCCCACTCCGCCCATCCCGCTGACCGCCTGGAACGAGAACACCGCACCCGTTCTGGGCCGGGCGCGCAGAACGGCGAGTTCGGCCTGCCGACCGACGAGTTCGCCGTGCGAGGGCAGCGTGTACGGGGCGTCACAGAGTGCCGGACCACCGCCCGGAAACAGCTCCGCCACCGGCACCCTGTTCAGAATCCGGCCGTGGAGGGTGCTGAGCGCCTCGCCGGGCTCCGTACCGAACTCCTCGCTCAGCCGGCGTCGTACCGTCTCGTACACGCGCAGCGCCTCGGCCATGCGGCCGCAGCCGTAGTCGGCGACCATGAGATGGCCCGCCAGCGTCTCGTCCGTGGGATGCGTGTCGAGGAGTGCCGACAGGTCCGGCACGAGCTCGGCGTAGCGTCCGCGCCGCAGTTCGACGGCGACTCTCGTCAGTGTCACCGCCAGGCGCTTGCCCGTCAGACTCCTCCGGATCCCCTGGGCCCACAGACCGCCCATGCCCTCCAGGGGTTCACCGCGCCACAGGCCGTCCGCCTCACGCAGCAGCGACAGCGCCCCCTCGTCGTCGCCCTCGTCCGCACGCGTCAGCGCCTCGGCGCCGAGCCTCTGGAAGCGGTGCCAGTCCACGTCGTCCGGGTCCATGACGAGCGTGTAGGCGTGGCCGCTCTGGGAAATGACCGGACGGCCCTCGGCGTCCCCGGCCAACAGTCCGCGCACCTTCGTGATGTACGCGTGCAGGCCGGCACCGGGTTTACCGGGAGGGTCGTCGTCCCAGAGCCGGTGGATGAGGGCGTCCTTCGAGACCGGACGGCCGGCGTCGACGGCCAGGGCGGCCAGCAGAGCCATCTGTTTCGGCGTGCCGTGCGGTCCGGCGGAACCGTTCACCATCAATTCGACGGATCCCAGGATGCGGATCTCGAATGCCACCAACGCCCCCCATCACGGGTTGTCGCTTTTCGGCCAGAAGGCTGCGTGCGTGGCGTGTCCGTGCCGGTCGGCGGTGGCGCGGGCATCCGGTATCTCCGCGACGTGCCGGTAATCCGGGACGTCGGGGCCTATATCAAAGTTCTCAGCAGAAGAATGCCACAACGCCAAGTTCGGTCAAAGCAGTTGTGAGTTGATCGAAAATATTGTCTTAATCGATCACGCTCGATGGCACGTGGTTGAAGAAGCACCACTAAGGGAACACCACGTGCCGAAGGATCTCTTGGTCGTCGGACGTGCAAGCGCACGGGGGAAGGCGGCACACGTGGAATCACGCACGGAGGGTGGCGAACCCGGCCGCCGGAACACGAGCCGCTGGCAGGGCGGCGGTCAGAACGCCTCCGGAAACCGGCTCGATACCGCGGCCTCCGTCGCGGGGCCGGTGATCCAGAGCCACGAGATCCAGGGAGGCGTCCACTTCCACACCACCCCGGCGGCCGCCCCCGCCGCCGCGCCGGCCGCCGTCCGGCAACTCCTCCCCGGCCCCGCGGACTTCATCGGCCGCGTACCCGAACTCCGTGCACTCGGCCTCCTCGCGGAGCACCGCGCACCGGGGACGGCACTCGCCGTCATCAGCGGTCCCGCCGGGGTGGGCAAGACAGCGCTGGCTTCGCACTGGCTGCGCGGTCTGATCCCCCAGTACCCCGACGGCCAGTTCTACGCCGATCTGCGGGGGTACGCCGAAGCCTCCGAACCGGCCGCACCGGCCGAGGTGCTCACCCAGTTCCTCCGCGCCCTGGGCCATACGGGCCTCCCCGAGGGACTGGGCGAGCTCGCCGCACTCTGGAGGACGCGTACGGCGGGACTGCGCGTCGTCGTCATGCTGGACAACGCTCTGACCGCCGCCCAGGTGCGCCCGCTGCTGCCTTCCGGTACGGGCAGCCTCGTCGCCGTCACCAGTCGTCTGCGGCTCTCCGGCCTGGCGGTCGACGGCGCCAGCTTCCAGTCGCTGGACGTGCTGGGTCCGGACGAGGCCGTGGAGCTGCTGAGCCGGCGCATCGGTGCCGACCGGGTCGGCCGCGAGCCGGAGGCCACCCGGGAGGTGGCGGCCCTCTGCGCCGGGCTTCCCCTCGCGGTCTGCGTGGCGGCCGGCAGGATCGCGGTGCGCCCGCGTCAGCCCGTATCCGCGACCGCCACGGCACTCGGACGGGGCGGTTCGAGCCCGCTGGACACGCTGGAGATCGCGGGGGAACACGCCGTGCGGGCGGCGCTGGACGCCTCGTACCGGCTGCTGAGTCCCCCGCACGCCCGGGGGTACCGGCAGTTGGGCATCCTCCCGGTGGCGGTGTTCAGCGCGCCGGTGGTCGCCGCCGCCTGCGGACTGGACGACGAGAAGACCGACAGACTGCTGGATTCACTGGCGGAAGTACACCTGCTGGAGGACCTGGGACCGGACGGCGTCGCCGGGCTCGACCGCTTCCGCTTCCACGACCTGATCCGCGCGCACGCGGCGGGGCTCGCCGTCCACGAGGACGGCGCCGAGGAGCGGCGGGTCGTCGTCCGCCGGGCGGCCGACTTCTACCTGGCCGCGACGACGGCCGCGGAGGCCCTGCTCGCTCCGAGCCACCGCAGTCTCCCGCGCGACTACCTGTACGTTCCCGAGCAGTTGCCGCCCTTCGCGACGGCGGTGACCGCCCTGAACTGGCTCGCCGCGGAGCAGGACCAGCTGACGGCCACACTGCGCGACGCCGAGGCCCAGGGATGGGACGACCTGGTGTGGCAGCTCGCCGACGCGATGTGGCCCCTTTTCTTACGGTTACGCCCCTACACCCTCTGGATCGAGGCGCACGAACGCGGCTTGGCCGCCGCGCGCCGGAGCGGTGACCGGCGTGGCGAGAGCAGAATGCTCACCTCCGGTGGGGCCGGACTGCGCAACGCGGGTCGCCACGAGGAAGCCGGCAAGTGGTTCGCCCTGGCCGGTGAGAACGCCCGTCAGGACGGCGACCCGCTGGCGGAGTCCCAGGCGTTGCACGGGGCCGGACAGTCCCACCGCCTCGCCGGCCGGCTCCGGGAGGCCGAGGAGCTCTTCACCCGGGCTCTGGAGATGCGGCAGGCCCTGGGACACGACCGCGGCGTGGCGCTGACCCTGCTCTGCCTGGGCGACGTGGCACTGGCGTCGGGGCGGGCGCCGGACGCCGTGGACCTGCTGACCCGTGCCCGCGAGGGGCTGCTGGCGGTACGGGACCCGTACGACGCGGCCCGTGCGCTGGCCCATCTCGGACAGGCACACGCCAAGGCGGGTGACACCGCCCTGGGTGAGGACGAACTGCACCGGGCCCTGGCCGAGTTCGAGGAGACGGGCTCGGTGAACTGGCAGGCCAGGGTCCTGGAGATGCTCGGCGAGACCGCTCAGGAGAGCGGGCGGGCCGAGGTGGCCAGGGAGCGGTACAGCCGCTCCCTGGCCCTCTACGCACCCATCAGCCCCTCGGACGCAGGGCGGCTGGCCGACCGGCTGGCACGGTCGCACGGCTGACACGCGTCCACCGGTCGGCCCGCGAGCGCGGTCACGCCGCGTGAGGAGGGCATCGTTCGTCGGGGGCGCACGGCCGCGGGCGTGCCGCCGTCCGCCCGTACGGTGTCGTCGAGACGTGGCACCGGTACAGCGCCTCGGCGAGGAGCACGAGTCCGCCGAGGCGTGCCACGCGCCCCGGCCCGTGATGGACGAGCGTCCGGCCGTCCCGCTCCCGCAGGGCGACGAGACAGCCGCCGTCCTCGCACCGGACCGCCACCAGCAGGCAGCCGGGGTGGTCGGCCAGCGTGCGCAGGGTGAGCACGACGGCCGGCCCGTGGGACCGCGGAACCTCGGCGACGAGGATGTCCGCGAGACTCCGCAGGCGCCCGGACGACAGGCCGTCCAGGCCGACGAGCAGGGCTCCCGTGCCCCACGGGGCTGAGCGTTCCGCGCTCACGCGGACACCTCCTCCGGGCCCGGGTGAGCGCCGCGCGGCCCCTCCAGCGGCGCGGGCAGCGGCAGCGCCCTGGTCACCGGGGGGAAGGAGGGCTGCCCGAGCCCCAGCAACCGGTACAACAGGCTCCGCATCCGCTGGTTGAACCGCCCCGGCTCGGAGGAGATGCGCGCCGCGATCCGCGCGTACTCCGCCGCCGGGTACTCCGCCGCCGCATGGGCGAGCTGGTCGGGCAGGGGGTGGGCCGGTGAGAGGACCGGAGCCGTTCGCGCCAGCTCCGCGCCCGGGGAGCGCGGGTCGACGTCCGCCTCGGGAAAGCGGGCCATCAGGATCACCGCGTCGGTCAGGGTCGCGTACAGCGTGCTGGAGCCGGCGTCGCCCAGCACGACGTCCGCCGCGACGAGCAGACTGCGCCAGTCCGCCTCCGGGGGCACCACCACCAGCCCGCGCCGCCGGAACGTCTCCAGCCACGCGTGGACCTGCCAGACCCCGTGGCCGGACCACACGTTGGGATGCATCATGACCGCCACCCGGTACTCCTGCGGGGGGAGTTCGGCCAGCAGCCTCGGCAGCAGCGCGTCGAGCCGGTTGATGGAGGAACCGAGTCCCCAGGTGGACGCCGCCACCACGAGTTTCTGCCCCGGCCGGAGCCCCAGCGCCTCCCGGTAGCGAGCCCGCCGCGGCATGCTCGCCACGATCCGGTCGTGATCGGCGTCCCCGACGACCTCCGCGACGGGCAGCGCCTGCGGGCACGTCGTCCTGAGCGTCTCCAGGTCGTCCCGGTGCGCGAGGGCGAGCGCCTTGGGGATCACCTCACCGTCACGCATCAGGTAGTTCCGGCCGAGCCCGCCGACCGCACGGGGTTCGCCGGGCGGCGTCTCGAGGGTCCGGGAGAGCTTCATGTGGCCGATGCCGTGCGGCAGCCGGACGAGCGGCGCACGCAGACGGTGCATCCCTTGAGAACCCGCGGCGATCGCCAGGTCGAACTCCGAGCGGACCGCCGCCTCCCACGGGACGGCGGAGTCGGCGAGGCCGGGCATCGACCGCAGAGCACCGCCGTTGAACGCGTGCGGTGCGAGGGTGAAGGCGACCTGGAGCCGCACGTCGTCGGTGAGCAGCGGCAGCAGTTCGCGCAGCCGCTGCCCGTAGACCTCGGTGTGCACGACCATGAGGATCTTCCGGCAGTCGGGCAGCGTGGCCCACTGCCGGGGGTCACGCTGCTCGTCGGGTGCTGCTGGAAGGAGCCGGAGCGGGCTCGTGGACGCCGCCCGGGTGTGGGCCGCCGGGCCAGGGCTTCCGGATGTGCGGCCCGAGGGCCGGGGTGCGATGGACATGGTTCCCCCGTCGTCGAATGGGCGTTTCCCGTTCGGCTGAGGGATGCCCGCCGAGTGGACGAGAAGCCTTGGCCAGAGCTTGAAGAAACCTTGAAGCGCCTTGCGTCCCAGGTCCGTGCCATGCGTCCGCCCGCGCGACTGCCCTTCCGGCGGGCCGCCCCACTCACCCGCACACCGTCCACCGCGAACGGCGACGGGAGCCACCGCCTCCGGATACGCCCACAGCGATTCCGGGTTCACCTCCCGCACCCGGCCGGGCAGCCTCGGCCCATGAGGCTTTTGGTGCTGGGCGGTACGGAGTTCGTCGGCAGGGCCGTGACGGCCGAGGCGCTGGAGCGCGGGTGGGAGGTCACGGTCTTCCACCGGGGCCACCACGCGCCGCCGCCGGGGGCGAAGGCGCTGCTGGGCGACCGGACCCCGGGCGCCGGCGGCCTCGGCGCACTGTCCGGCGGCGAGTGGGACCTCGTGGTGGACACCTGGAGCGGCGCCCCGGCCGCCGTGCGCGACGGCGCCCGTGCGCTGACCGGCCGCGCGGGCCACTACACGTACGTCTCCAGCCGTTCGGTGTACGCGTATCCGGCGCCGGCCGGGCTGACCGAGGACGGGCCGGTGGTGGCAGGCGCCTCGCCGGACGCCACGGGCGAGGCGCCGTACGCGGAGGCGAAACTCGGCGGCGAACTGGCGGCGGTGGACGCGTTCGGCGACCGGGCGCTGCTGGCGCGGGCGGGGCTGATCCTCGGCCCGCACGAGAACATAGGCCGGCTGCCCTGGTGGCTGAACCGGATCGCGCGCGGCGGTCCGGTCCTCGCGCCGGGCCCGCGGGACAACCCGCTCCAGTACGTGGACGCCCGCGACCTCGCCGCGTTCGTCCTGGACGCCGGGGCGGCGGGGCTGCACGGCCCGTACGACACCGTCAGCCGCCCCGGACACACCACCATGGGGGAACTGCTGGACGCCTGCGTGCGGGCCACGGGGTCGGACGCCGAGCTGCGCTGGACGGACCCGGAGACGATCCTCGCGGCCGGGGTCGAGCCGTGGACCGACCTGCCGGTCTGGCTGCCGGTCGGCAGCCAGACGCACGACACCCTGCACCGGGGCGACACCTCCAAAGCGCACGCGGCGGGGCTGCGGTGCCGCCCGGCGGCCGAGACGGTGGAGGACACCTGGGCGTGGCTGCGCACTCTCGGCGGCGCGGCCCCGCACCGGCCGGACCGGCCGGGCGTCGGCCTGGACCCGGCGGTGGAGGCAAGGCTGCTGGCCGGCTGAAGCGGGCGGGGCGCGGGGGCCGACGGGCGGGGGGTGGCAGCGGGGCGATGCGGGCACATGCGGGCGGGACCCGGGGCCGGCTGGGGCAGCGGGTGAGAGAAGGCGGGCGGGGTGCGGGGCCGGAGGGAGGGCTGCGGCGGGCGGGACGCGGGGCCGGCCGCTAGCGTGGCCGGATGAGCGAACTGCTGCATCTCACGGAGGCCGCCCGGTGGGAGGCGGCCCGCGACGCGGGCGCGTACGAGGGTTCCACCCGGGGCCGCACCCTCCAGGAGGAGGGCTTCATCCACTGCTCGCTGCCGCACCAACTGCCCGGCGTGGCCCGGATGCTGTACGGCACCGAGGACGCGGACCTCGTCGTGCTGGTGGTGGACCCCGACCGGCTGGACGTACCGGTCCGCTACGAGGCGATGGCGCCCGGCGGGGAGGAGTTCCCGCACGTGTACGGGCCGTTGCCGGTGGACGCGGTCGTGGAGGTGCGGCCGTGGCGCCCGGCGGACGGGGTGAACCGGTGAGCGCCTCGCGCGGGGTGCCGGCGGACGGCCCGCTGA
Source organism: uncultured Streptomyces sp. (assembly GCF_947488945.1). Taxonomy (GTDB): domain Bacteria; phylum Actinomycetota; class Actinomycetes; order Streptomycetales; family Streptomycetaceae; genus Streptomyces. Next base: position 307,791 of record NZ_CANLBS010000002.1, on the reverse strand, counting down.
TCGCCGTCACCGGTGCGTCCGGGGCCGTCGGCGGCCGGGTCGCCCGCCGGCTCACCGCCGCGGGCGCCCCGGTACGGCTGCTCGGCCGCGACCCGTCGCGGCTGCCCGACCTGCCGGGCGCCACCCACGCACCGGCCGCCCCCTACGGCGACGGCGAGGCGATGCGCCGCGCCCTGGACGGTGCCCACACCCTTTTCCTGGTCTCCGCCCACGAGAGCCCCGACCGGGTACGCGAGCACACCACCGCCGTGGACGCGGCGGTGGCCGCCGGGGTGGAGCGCGTCGTCTACGTGTCGTTCCTCGGCGCGGCCCCGGACGCCGTCTTCACCTTCGCCCGCGACCACTGGCACACCGAGGCGCACCTGCGCACGGCCGACGTACGGCACACCTTCCTGCGCGACGGCTGGTACCTCGGCGGTATCCCCGCGATGACCGGGACGGACGGGGTGCTGCGCGGACCGGCCGGCGACGGCCGGGTCTCGGCCGTCGCCCACGAGGACATCGCCGACGCCGCCGCCGCGGTCCTGCTCGACGCGACCACCGCCCACGACGACGCCACGTACGACCTCACCGGCCCGGAGGCGTTCACCCTCGCCGAGGCCGCCGAGGAACTGACCCGACGCACCGGCCGCCCGGTCCGCTACCACCCCGAGACCCGCGAGGAGGCGTACGTCTCCCGCGCCGACTTCGGGGCCGAGGACTGGGAGGTGGCCGGCTGGGTCACCTCGTACGAGGCGATCGCCGCGGGCGCCCTGTCCCCCGTCTCCGACGCCGTCCCCACCCTCACCGGCCACCCCGCCATGAGCCTCGCCGCCTACCTGGACACCCACCCGGAGAGCTACCGCCACCTGCTGCCGTGACGCGAGAGCCCCCAGCCCGCCAGAACGCCGGACCGCCGGACCGCCGAAACACCGCACCCGCCCCCCGACGGATCGGGAGGCGGGTGCGGTCGGGTGGGCGCCGGGGCACGCGTGTGCGGGTTCGAGCGGCCCTGGCCCGGATCAAGCCTTCTTGGTCTCCTAGTAACGGGCCGGATCGGTGACCTGCGGGGATCTTCCCTGTGGGGCGCTGACCTGGCCTTTTGGTGATGGCTGGCGTTGGGGCGCGACGGTCCTGATCGGGTGTCCTGCGGACTGTGTGCGGACTGCCCGGTTGTAAGCAGGGTGGGGCAAGCCGGCTCTGGTGGGGCGGATGCCCAGGACTGGGGCGAGGTCACTACTGCCGCAGGATGCTCATGATTTCGCTTGTCTTGGCGACTGCAGCCCGGGGCCCGTACGCCACCACTGAGGCCAGCACGGCAGCAGTACCAGCCAGCACGACATCGACACCCGCTGGAAGCCCCAACAGCACCCCAAGACACAGTGCGCCGGCGGCGGTGACGACTACAGCCACCAGCCGAAGCCCCTCCCGATTGGTCACTGGGGTGGTGCCGCGCAGGCTCTGCTCGGGAAGGAGCGTGGTGACCCTTCCTGCAGCGAAGGTGCTCCCGATCTTCGCCAGAAGTGCGGCCAGGGTGCGGAGCGCTCCATCGCCCTTGGCGTCGACCTGCGCCTCGGCCAGCTGAAGCTTGGCCACAACGAGCGTGGCGTGGTTCTTTGCGTTCCGCTGCCTTGGAGACCCGCGGCCGACGCTGTTCGTGATCCGGTGTACACGCAGAAGTGAACGCCGAACTGTGGAGCACGTGTCGTCAAGATGCCGGAGCGCCTGGGGCCTGTCGCCCGTTTCTGAGCGTGCCACGGCATCACAAGCCTCGATGGCAGCCATGATCGAGAGCATCAATCTGTAGCCCGCTATGGCTTTGTTGCGCCGAGCTGCCCACATCAGAAGAGGCAGGGTGACAGCAGCGAGAACAAGCGCGGATGGTTGAAGGCTCGGCTGAACCTGCCGTGTCTCGATCGTTTTGATCACTGCCATCAGGAGGTCCCCTGCACCGAGACCAATCGAGAAGGTCAGCAGCCAGTAGCGCAGCTTGACGCTTCCGGCTATCTTCTGACCTGCCTCCCGGAACGATTGAATTGGCAGGTCCGCGAGGCCAAGATGCTGGAGGGCCTCAACTGTTGGCGCCAGGTCCCTTTCCGCAACTCTGGCGTTCCAGGCCGCCCAGCGCACCTGCAGCGGCTGGATTCGGCGGGCGACCCACGCGAGGGCGCGGTAGATCGACACCACGATCGCGGCCAGGAGTGCACCGCCAACCACCAGCCGCTGAATCTCGGCTGCGCGCTCCCAGTCAATGCTCATGGGGACATACTGACGCAGTGCACTGACATCCGTGCCGGATCTCATTGTTCAGCAGGGAAGTTGGGCCGTGCTTGTAGGCGCTCGATACCTGGCAGAGGTGGCGCGCGCTCCTATCCCCAGCCATCAAGTGAGACCTCTGGCCCGCCACCGAGATACCGCAGGAGAGCGCTCGAAGTCGTGTCCACAAAGTTCTCGGGGATGGCCTCGGCGTCGACCCAGCGGACCTGGGAGTGCTTGCGCGGTTCGCGGTTCTCGGGTTCGCCGGTCCATTCCTCAGCGGCGAAGACGACCGTGAGGAAGCCATTGGGGGACTCAACGCCCCAGGCGCCGTGGATGATGTGGGCGACCTTGAGGGACTCGGGCTTCACGGTGAGGCCGGTCTCCTCGTAAAGCTCGCGGACCGCGGTTTCGGTGATGGGCTCGCCCGGTTCGCTCTTGCCGACGGGGAGGTCCCACTGGCCCTGGGCGAACTTGGCGTTCTCGCTGCGCTGGAGGAGCACGACGCGGTTGGTCGCCTTGTCGTGGACGATGACGGCCGCGACCAGCAGCGTCATCGAGTCGAGCGCCGGCTTGAAGGCTGGGGTGCGGTTGTCGGTCTGCTGGGCCACGGGGTTCCCTTCGTCGGGCGGGTTGTTGGGCATGTTAGGCGAGGGCCTCGCGGGCTCGGCGGGCGAGATCTGCGGCTCCAGGGACGCGGCGACGCTGGTAGATCGCGAGCGTGGAGCGGATCGAGGTGATCGCCTTGCGGGTGCGGTCGGAGGTCATGCCCTCCATGAGGAGCAGGGCCTGGGTCCAGGCGGCGACCGCTTCGTCGGCGCGGGCTTGGGCGGCGAGGCTGTCGCCGAGGTCGGCGTGGGTGAGGGCGTGGACTCGCTTGTACTTCTCCGGGTCCCAGCGGGTGAGCGCGTCACGGTGTTGCTGTTCCGTACCGATGTGGTCAGCGAGGTCGGTCAGCGTACGGGCGGTGTGGCTGGACACGGTGCCGGCTGCCGGGCCGCTGACGTGGGAGAAGCTGGGCTGGGGAGCGTCCTCGCGCAGGAGTGCGTCTTCGGCGGCGAGGAGAGCGCGGGCGGCCAGTGGGTTCTCGCCGACGGCTGCGTAGGCGCGGGCGTGCGTGATGTGGAGGAGTGCTTCCGTCTGTCCGTCGACGTGGCCGAGGCCGCGGGCGAGGGCTCCTTCAATGAGGTCCACGCAGTGGTGGGGTTGCTTGAGGCTGAGGGACTGGTGGGCGAGGGCGCGCATCATCCATGCGGCGTGGCCGTGGGGGTCGGCTTCGCAGGCGAGTTGGTAGCCGACCTGGTAGTAGCGCTGGGCGACGCCTTCGTGTCCGAGGTCGTGGTGCTTCCACCCTGCGAGGTAGGCGAGTTCGGCGACGGCGCCGAAGGCAGCCTGGCGTAAGAGTTCCGAGGGGAAGCGGCCGCGCAGTATTGGGGCTGCCGTGTCAGCGAGGTACGCGGTGACCGTGGTCAGGCCGTGCCCGCCGCCGAGCCGTTCGTCGGCGGCACTGAAGGCCGCCGTAATCTGCCGTACGACGTCGATGTCGTCGCTGCCGACGAGGGAGCGGGCGGTGCGGGCGCGGAGCATCCGCGAGGTGGCCTCGTGGTCGTGCTGGAGCGGCATGGCCACGCCGGCCGTGGTGAAGGCGGCGATGGCGAGGAAGTTGCGGCGTTCGACATCCGCGCGGCCGAGATCGGTGACCGCGGTGACGGGGTCGGTGTCCGGTGGCGGCTCAGCGTCGGGCGAGTGAAGACCGAGCTCGGTTCGGGTGACGACGCGGCCAAGCCGCCGGGAGAGAGCTTCGGCGAGGTACTGGCCAGCCCTGCCGGACGGCGTGCGGGCACCGCCCACCCAGTGGGAGATGGCCGACTTGTTGGTCTGGAGCAGTTCGCCGTTCTCGGCCGCGATACGGCGTACGTCCTTGGCGAGCGCGTCGTACGTGCACCCGGCGGCGCTGATCGTCTCGCGCAGGCGAGAGTTGGCGCTGGTCGGTGCCGGCACGATCGCCTCCACTCCGATTCCGTAAACCGCGTATACCGCTTGGCCTCGGTCACACCGTACCCACTCTGCGTAGCGGGCGGTTCACTTATCGACAGCCGCCCACTCACGGAATCACGGGCGGGCGGCCCCCAAGTTCCGTACGCCCCAACGGGCTCGGGCACTCCTGTGCCCCGGTCCGGACGATCAGAGACGGAGACACGGTGACCACCATCGACACCACGGCCATCACGGTCGAGCTGCCCGACGCCTTCGACCCGCGCTGGAACCGCCTGCCCGGCATCCAGGTCGACGGCCGACGCATCACCATCGACCCGGCCGACTACTTCTTCCGCTTCGAGTCCAACACCTGGCTCGTCGCCGACTGGGAGCTGGTGAAGGCGCAGCTCCTGAACGTGGACGAGACGACCGAGAGCGCGGTCGAGCAGCTCGCGCTCGACTTCATCAAGCAGCACAGCGAATCCACCTCCGACGCCGCCCGTGTGCTGACGACGGCGTACGGGGTGTACGCGTACCTCTTCCGCGAGGAGCACCTGGCCGGCCTCGGCCTCCCGCAGATCACCACCGACCACCTGCGCATGCTGCGCGAGGCCGCCACGCTCATGGCGCTCAACAAGGTCGAACTGGACGGGCGCATCTCCAACGTCGGCCCGTGCTGGTTCTTCCCCGCCGCCACCTCCGTCGTCTTCGACCCGGACGACGAGACGGGCGGAATGCTGGACGAGGTCTACCACGGCGGCTGGTTCAACGAGCACCGCCGGATCGAGTCCATCAAGGCCCACGCCGCGCTCGGCGGCCGACTGGTGCACGGCTGCCAGTCCGTGCCGGACCAGTCCGGCGGCGTCGTCGCGCCCTACGGTGCCTCGATGGCCAACTTCCGTGACGATTTGGCCGAGTTCAAGGCGGGTTGGATCGAGCAGATCTACGCCCGCCGCGTGACCGCAGCCGAGTAACCCCGCCCCAGTACGGCTCCGGGGCGGGCCAGCACGCGCGTGCCCGCCCCGGAGCCCAACAGCTCCCTGGAGACCCTCATGGACCAGAGCCTGCCCACCGCCCTGCTGGACGACCTGTGCAACCTCGTCGGCAAGCCCCTCCCCGAACGTGCCGAGATTCGCGTCTGGGGCATGTCCGGCGTCGAACGCGTCGCCTTCCCCGACGGCACCACAGCCGTTTTCAAGTACGCCAAGGAGCCCTTCGACCGCGAGGCCCAGGCCCTGCGGGCGGCATACCAGCGCGGCCTCCCGGTCCCCGCCCTCCACGCCACTGCCACGCAGGACAAGTGGCTCGGGCTGCTCATGGACGACCTCGGCACTCCCGTACGGAACGCGGACGACCTCGACGGGGTCGCTGCAGCCGTCATGCTCCACGCCGCCCGCCCGGCGGACGGTCTGCCCATCCTCGACGGAGCGGGCCTCGCAGCCCTGCCCGACCGAGCCCTCGATCACCTCCAGCGGCTACGGAAAGCCGACCGGTGGACGGACTGCGACGACATCGAGGCCGCGCTGGGGAAGATCTCCGCGGCGGCCGAGGCTCGTGCGCAGGGGGCGACGCTCGACCCGTTCGGATGGGTCCACTCGGAGTTCCACCCCACGAGCGTCCACATCGGAGAACACGGCTGGCACCTCCTCGACTTCGCCCGCGCCTTCACCGGGCCCGGCCTGATCGACCTCGCCTCTTACCACGGCACCATCGACGTACCGAGCCCTTTCCGCATGCGGGTGTTCCTGGAGCAGTACGTCACCGCAGGCGGCCACGAGGACGCTCTCGCCGCCCGGGGCGGCCTGACCGCCGAGGCATGGTCCTTGGGCTGGCACCGCATGTGGGCCGTGGAGTGGTTCATGGAACAGGCCATCCGCTGGATCAACGACCCGGCCAAGGACCCCGCGTACATCCCCGTCGTCCGCCGCCACCTGGGCGATGTGGTCCAACTCCTGGAGGTCTAGGTGCTCGCCCAGGTCTCCCCCTGGTACGCCCATGCAGCCCAGCGCACAGCCGCTGCCCCTGCGCACGCCCTCAGCGCACCGGCCCGGATGGAATGGAGTACCCACGCGGGCATCGGTCCCGGCGCCGAGATCCTGGGCCGGGGCCTGTGCGGTAAACGCGTCCTGGAGCTGGGCTGCGGCCCCGGCCACAACGTGGCCCACCTCGCGATGCATCACCAGGCCCGCGTCACCGGCGTAGACCTGATCGGCCTCCAGGTACGCCGGGCCCGCTCCCACTACGGCCACATCGACGGCGCCACGTTCGCCGCTGGCCACGCACTGCACCACCTTCAGGCCACCGGCCAGGCCTTCGACACGATCTACTCCGTCTTCGGCGCCGTCGGCCTCGTCGCCCCCGAGCTCCTCCTCGCCGCCATTTCCCGACGCCTGAAACCGGGCGGTGTCCTGGCCTTCTCCGTCCCTCACCCGGCACGGGCCGGAAGACATCCATCCACGGACGACCGTCCGCGCGAGGACTACGTCACCATGCCCGACCGCACGCGACTTCCGCTCACTCGATGGGAGTTCGACGCCCGCCGCTGGGGAGCTCACCTCTCCCGGACCGGCCTGGGCATCACCTCGGCGGTGGAGCTGCGGCACCCGCGCCGCGACCCGTGGCCCACCACCCTCCTGATCACCGCCCGCAAACGCTGACCGACGGAGGCAACGATGCCCCTGCCCTACCTGCTCCTGGACATCGACGGCGTTCTCATCCCGTTCCCGGCCGCCGACGGCAGCACCCCGCCCACCCACATCCGCCACACCGTCCTGCCCACCGGCCGGCACCCAGACGCCCCCGTGCCCATCTGGCTCGACCCGCGCCAAGGCGGCCTTCTCACCGAATTCCTGGCTGGCGGACTCGTCACCCCCGTGTGGTGCTCGAGCTGGCGCAAGGACGCCACCACGATCGTCGGCCCTCTACTGGGGCTGCCCGACTTCCCTTACCTCGACCTACCGCGCCCCCAGATCACCACCAGCCACCCCAACGGCTACCTCTGGAAACGCGACCACGTCGACACCTGGCTCGGTAAAGCTCCCGCCGTCTGGATCGACGACGACTTCACCAGCCTCGACCACGCCTGGGCCGCGAAGCGCACCGCCAGGGGGGTGCCGACCCTCCTCGTGCAACCCGACCCACATCTCGGGCTGCAGTCCGAGCACCTGACCGAGCTCACGACATGGGTCTCGCAGTTACCCGCTACCCGTCTGACGACTGATGCTCGAGCGTGAACCGCCTGCGGTCTTTGGCAGGGAGCGGCACTGCCGATGTCGGAGTCGGCCGGAACACTGCGGCCGTGATCAACGAACCCACCTCGGACCGTCCGGCTGCTCCTCAAGCAGGCGCGGTTGCCCCGGCGGCTTGACCCTCGCCGCCGACGGCGGCCGAGAAAAAGTCTGCCGAGCATGAGGGCCGCAAACCCGTCGAGCTGCCGCACATGGTGATCCACGGCCTGCGGCACTTCTTCGCCTCCGCGCCCATCGCTGGCGGGGCGAGCGTCAAGCGGGTCGGATGGTCCCCGGCCACGTGTCCGCAGTCAGCACGTGGCGCATGTGGCCGGGCGAAGAACACCGCACCCGGCCCGCCACGGACGCCATGATCGGCGGCCGGCGGACCGGGTGCGGTCGGTCGGGTCGTCCGTGCCCGCGGAAACGCGGGTGCGAACGGCCTGACAAGATCAAGCCTTCTTGGTCTCCCAGAAGATCTTGTCGATCTCGGCGATCAGGTCGAGCGCCTTCTGACCGGTCGCCGGGTCGTTCGACGCCTTGGCGGCGGAGAGCGCCTTCAGGGTGTCGTTGACCAGCTGGTGGAGCTGGGGGTACTTCTCGAAGTGCGGCGGCTTGAAGTAGTCGCTCCAGAGCACCGAGACGTGGTGCTTCGCGAGCTCCGCGCGCTGCTCCTTGATCAGGACCGAGCGGGTGCGGAAGTCCGCGTCCTCGTTGGCCTGGTACTTCTCCTGGACGGCCTTGACGGACTCCGCCTCGATGCGGGCCTGGGCCGGGTCGTACACGCCGCAGGGCAGGTCGCAGTGGGCGCTGACCTTCACCTTGGGGGCAAACAGGCGGGAAAGCATGGCGCTGTCCTTCCTCGTGATCGTCTTCTCAGGTGGGACATTACTCCGTGGGACACCTGTTTTCGCGAGTGCCCCCGGGGGCTTAGGCCAAAAGTCCGGGTGCGGATGAGTCCCGCGGCGGGACGGCGCGGCCTCCTGCCGGGAGGGCGGCGGCACCCGGCGGAGGCCGGGGCGGTGTACTGGAGGCCGTACGAACGGCGGACCGGGGAGGTGGCAGGGATGCCGGAGGCGGGTCAGGAGCCCGGTGCGGGGCAGGAGCCCGGTGCGGGACGGGCGGCCAGGGTGCCGTTCCAGGTGGTGGAGGTGACGGGCCCTTCCATGGTGCCCACGCTCTACCACGGGGACCGGCTGCTGGTGCGGTACGGGGCGCGGGTGCGCCCCGGGGACGTGGTGATCCTGCGTCATCCGTTCCAGCAGGACCTGCTGGTGGTGAAGCGGGCGGCCGAACGCCGTCCGGGCGGCTGGTGGGTGCTGGCGGACAACAGCTTCGCGGGCGGCGACAGCACGGTCTACGGGACGGTTCCCGAGGAACTGGTGCTGGCGAGGGCCCTGGTCCGGCTGCGCCCGCTGACCCGGGATCAGCGTTCGGTGCGAGGGGTACTGGGCTGGACGGCGTCCGCGCTGCGCACGCTCTCCTCCTCGGCCCGCTCCTCCGCCTCCAGCCGCTTGCGGGCCCGGTAGGCGGCCACGTTGGCGCGGGTCGCGCAGCGGTCGGAGCAGTAGCGGCGGGACCGGTTGGTCGAGGTGTCCAGGTAGGCGTTGCGGCACGGGGCCGCTTCGCAGAGGCCGAGCCGGTCCGCGCCGTGCGAGGTGAGGTGGAAGGCGAGGCCCATCGCGGCGATGGCCGCGTAGCCTGCGGTGGCGTTGGACGGATGGTCGGCCAGGTGCATGTGCCAGTCCGGGGTGCCGTCCTCGTCCCGTACGTCGTGGCCGGAGATCTGCGGGCTGACCGGGAACTCCAGCAGCAGCGAGTTCAGCAGGTCGACGGCGAGTGTCTCGTCGCCCTCGTCGGCCGCCTCGAAGACCGCGCGCAGCCGGCCCCGCACCGAGCGGAAGCGGGTCACGTCGGCCTCGGTCGCCCGGCGGGCCGCCTGGGAGTTGGCGCCGAACAGTTCGCGGACGGCCCCGACACTGGTGAGGGCGTCCTTGTTCCGGGCCGGCGCCTCGGTGTTGACCAGACGAACCGCATAGTCCGAGTAATAGGCCAGTTCCACTTGTAGTCCTTACAGTGTCGGGCTGGGGTCTGCACGGGCGAGCCACTGCGCACCAGCCATCGTAATAGCCATAGGGCATACTCGGCCATTACATCGACTGGCAGCCGCACCGAGCCGCGCCGAGCCCCGTCGAGCTGCCCGGCACACGGAGGTCCTGATGACCAAAACGACGATCCCCACCGACTGGCGCTCCTGGCAGGAGAGCTGGGACCGGCAGCAGGAGTGGTACATGCCGGACCGCGAGGAGCGGTTCCGGGTGATGCTGGACATGGTGGGGGCCGTGGTGGGTCCGGCCCCGCGGGTGCTCGATCTCGCCTGCGGTACGGGAAGTATTACGGACCGGCTGCTGCGCAGGTTCCCGGAGGCGACGAGCACCGGCGTCGATCTGGACCCGGCGCTGCTCACGATCGCCCGCGGCACCTTCGACGGCGACGACCGGGTCTCCTTCGTGACCGCCGACCTCACCGCCCCCGACTGGACCGACGCCCTCCCCCACTCCTCGTACGACGCGGTGCTGACGGCCACCGCTCTGCACTGGCTGCACAGCGGCCCGCTCGCCGCGCTCTACGGGCGGATCGCGGGACTGGTCCGGGACGGGGGCGTGTTCATGAACGCCGACCGGATGACCGACACCGCCACCCCGCGGATCAACGCCGCCGAACGCGCCCACCGGCACGCCGGGATGGACCGCGCCCAGGCCGCCGGCGTGCTGGACTGGGCCCAGTGGTGGGCCGTGGCGGCACAGGACCCGGTGCTCGCGGGCCCGACCGCCGAACGCTTCGCGATCTTCGGAGAGCACGCCGACGGCGACGTGCCGTCGGCCGACTGGCACGCCGAGACCCTGCGCGCCGCCGGCTTCGGCGAGGCCCGCCCCGTCTGGGCCTCCCCCTCGGACACCCTGGTGCTCGCGGTGAAGTGACCCCGGCAGGGGGTGACAGGGCGGGGAAGCGGCCGGGCGGGGAAGCGGCCCGAAGGGGCCCTCGTCGTGGAACGAACCGGCCCCGGAGATCACCGGACGGCGCGGGCGCACCGGCCCGCACCGCCCGCACGCCCGCGCCGCAACCTCCCGCCCGCCCCACCGCACTGGAAGGGTGGGACGGTCCGCGCGGGCGGGCCGGGAAAGGGGCGGGAATGCGGATCGACGACGATGCCGCACTGCACTCCTTCGTCGAGGCACGCCGCACCGCGCTGTACCGCAGCGCGTATCTGCTGTGCGGAGACCGGCACGAGGCCGAGGACCTGGTGCAGACGACGCTGGTCAAGGTCGTGCTGGGGGGACGGCGCCACGGCCGGCTCGACGATGTCGAGGCGTACGCGCGCAAGACGCTGGTGAACACCTTCATCGCCTCCCGACGCCGGTTCTGGCGCCGCGAACAGGCGTACGGCGAGCTGCCCGACCGGGCCGGGCCGGTGCCGGACTCGGACACCGGCCTGCACGTCAGACAGGCGCTCGCCCGGCTGACGGCCAGGCAGCGGGCGGTGCTGGTGCTCCGCTTCTGGGAGGACCTGAGCGTGGAGGCCACGGCCGAGGCGCTCGGAATGCGGCAGAACACGGTCAAGAGCCACACGGCCCGCGGGCTGGCGGCGCTGCGTGTCGTGATGACGACGGAGGAACTGGTGTGAACGACGTCAAGGAACTGCTGGAGCGCGCCGCCGCGGAGGCCGGCCGTCCCTCGCTGACGACCGGAACGGTGTACGCCGGGGTTGCGCGGGCCCGGAGCCGGCGCCGCGCCGGCGCGTCCGTCGCGGTCCTCGCGGCGGTGGCGGCCGGGGCGGTGGCACTGCCGCACTGGTCGGACGGTACGGCGGTGCGCCAGTCCTCGGTGGCCGCCGCGTCCGTCGCGTCCGCCGGCGCCCCGGACCGGGCCGGGCGGCTGGAGGCGCTGCTGCCCGCCGGCACGGGGAGGCTCGAACCGGTCTCCCTGGCCGTGCTCATCAAGCACGCCGCGGCGGAGGACCGGGAGCGGACGGCGGGCCCACTGGACGGCCAGTACGCGGTCCACCGGGACGGAGGCGGCGGCGTGGGCTATCTGCTGGTCTCCGTACGGAGCGCGGAGGAACTCGCGGGCAAGGGGATCACCGCGGGCGACGATCCGTGCGAGGCCGTGTCCGCCGAGCCGGGCCGTACGGGCTGCGTGAGCGAGGTGCTGCCGGACGGGCGCGCTCTCGCCACCTGGACCGACACGATGCGCGGTGGGGACGGCGGTACGCCGCAGTGGGGCCCCGAGACCGTGGGACGGTTGGCGCTGGAGAACGGCGACATGCTGCTCGTCCGGGCCAGCAGCGGCTTCACGGGGCCGGATGCGCAGGGGCCCCTGCTCGGCGCCGCCCCGCTCACGGGAACGCAGCTGCGCGAGCTGATGCTGCGTCCGGAGCTGCGTCCGGCCGCATGACACCGGAACCGGCCGGAAGGAACTCCGCACGTCCGGCCGCGTGACACCGAAACCGGTCGAGGGGGCGTCCCCGGACGCGGGAAGAGGGGCGGTACGGGCCGGTCGGCCGCGTATCGCCCCTCGTTCCGTGGCACGGGTGCCGCGGTTACAGCACCTTCGACAGGAAGGACTTCGTGCGGTCGTGCTGCGGGTTGGTCAGGACGTCGCGCGGGTGGCCGGACTCGACCACCACGCCGTCGTCCATGAAGACGAGCGCGTCGCCGACCTCGCGGGCGAAGCCCATCTCGTGGGTGACGACGATCATCGTCATGCCGTCCTCGGCGAGGCCGCGCATGACGTCGAGGACGTCGCCGACCAGTTCCGGGTCGAGGGCCGAGGTCGGCTCGTCGAAGAGCATCAGCTTCGGCTCCATCGCCAGGGCGCGTGCGATGGCCACCCGTTGCTGCTGGCCGCCGGAGAGCTGGGAGGGGTAGTTGTTCGCCTTGTCGGCGAGGCCGACCCGGTCGAGCAGCCGTTCGGCGCGGGCCCTGGCCACGGCCCTCGTCTCGCCCTTGACCTGGACCGGGGCCTCCATGACGTTCTCGATGGCCGTCATGTGGGGGAACAGGTTGAAGCGCTGGAAGACCATGCCGATGTCCCGGCGCTTCAGGGCGACCTCGCTGTCCTTCAGCTCGTAGAGCTTGTCGCCCTTCTGCCGGTAGCCGACCAGTTCGCCGTCGACCGAGAGCCGGCCGGCGCTGACCTTCTCCAGGTGGTTGATGCACCGGAGGAACGTCGACTTGCCGGAGCCGGACGGGCCGATCAGGCAGAACACCTCCCGCGGGGCGACCTCCAGGTCGATGCCCTTGAGGATGTGCGCGGCGCCGAAGGACTTGTGGACGCCTTCGGCCTTCACCATCGGGGTGGGGGTCATGCGGCGCCTCCCTTGGGACGGCCCAGCGAGAGCATGGTGGCCCTGATCCGCTGGAACGGGGTGTCGGGCAGGCTGCGGCTGGAGCCGCGCGCGTAGTGCCGCTCCAGGTAGTACTGGCCGACGCTGAGGACCGAGGTGAGCACCATGTACCAGGCCGCCGCCAGGAACAGCATCTCGACGGTCGCGCCCGAGGTCTGCGACACGTTCTGGGTGGACCGCAGCAGTTCGGTGTACTGGACGGCGACCGCCAGCGACGAGGTCTTCAGCATGTTGATGACCTCGTTGCCCGTCGGCGGCACGATCACCCGCATCGCCTGGGGGACGACGATCCGGCGGAGCGTCTTGCCGTGGCTCATGCCGAGCGCGTGCGCCGCCTCGGTCTGGCCCTCGTCCACGGACTGGAGGCCGGCCCGGCAGATCTCCGCCATGTAGGCCGCCTCGTTGAGGCCGAGGCCGAGCAGGGCGCAGAGCATGGGCGTCATGAAGGACGACCACTCGTCCTTGTAGATCGGCCCGAGGTTGATGTACTCGAAGACGATGCCCAGGTTGAACCAGACGAGCAGTTGCACGTAGACCGGCGTACCGCGGAAGAACCAGATGTAGCCCCACGCGATGGCGGAGGTGACCGGGTTCTTGGACAGCCGCATCACGGCGAGCACCACGCCGAGCACCACGCCCATGATCATGGCCAGGACGGTGATGACGACGGTGTTCTTCACCCCTTCGACGATCTGGTCGTCGAAGAAGTAGTCGGGTATCGCGCCCCAGTTGATGTCGGCGCCGGCGAACGCGTAGACGAGCGTCGCCAGCAGCGCGAGCGCGATCACGGCGGAGACGTACCGGCCGTAGTGGCGCACCGGGATGGCCCTGATCGCCTCCGGCCCCGCCGACGGGGCGGGAGGGGTGGCCGCCCGCCCCGTCTTCTCGATGTCAGTCACAGGTGTTGCCTCTCAACGCAGGACCGGGGGTCAGGAACCGCCGTTGAGCTTCGCCTCGGTGACCGCGCCCGCGTCGACGCCCCACTTGGAGATGATCTTGCCGTACTCGCCGTTCTTGATGATCGCGTCCAGGGCCGCCTGAACGGCCTTGGTGAGCTCGTCGTTGCCCTTGGCTATCGCGATGCCGTACGGGGCGGCCTCGACCTGCTCACCGACGAGCTGGAAGTCGTTGCCGCCGCCCGAGGTCTTCACCGCGTACGCGGCGACCGGGAAGTCGGAGGAACCGGCGTCGGCGCCGCCGCCGCGCAGCCGGGTCTGGGCCTCCAGGTCGTTGTCGAACGCCTCGATCGAGATCTTGCCCTTGCCGCCGCACTTCTCGCTCTCGGCCTTGGCGAGGTCGTGCGAGACGGTGCCGCGCTGGACCACGATCTTCTTGCCGCAGAGGTCCGACCAGGTGGCGATGGACTTGTCGTCGCCCTTCCTGGTGTAGATGGAGACGCCCGCGGTGAAGTAGTCGACGAAGTCGACGCCCTCGCCGACCTTCTTGCCGGTCGAGGAATCCACGCCCTCCTGGCGGTCCTTGGTGTCCGTCATCGCCGACATGGCCAGGTCGTAGCGCTTGGAGCGCAGCCCGGTGAGCAGGGTGTCGAAGGTGCCGTTCTCGAACTCGAACTTCACGCCGAGCTGCTTGCCGAGCGCGGCGGCCAGGTCGGGGTCGATACCGACGGTCTTGCCGGACTCGTCCTTGAACTCGACCGGCGGGTAGGCGATGTCGGAGCCGACCTTGATGACGCCCTTGTCCTTGATGTTCTGGGGCAGCAGGTCCGCGAGCGGGGCGGCGGACTCGGAGGACTTCCCGGTGTCCTTGGAGGTGGCGCTGTCGGTCTGGTCGCCGCAGCCGGCCAGCAGCATCGTGCCGGCGACCGCTAGGGCGGCGACGGCCGCGTAACGGGGTCCGGCGGCCGTACGACAGAGGGTGCGTGCGGTCATGGTGGGGTACCTCCGGCGGTGAAAAGTGAGCAAATATCAGGTGAAGACGAACGCGTCTTCGGGCGTCGCCACCGTGTGTGATGAGGCATCTTGCCATTCGGACGGACCCATCCAGAGGCACAGGCATGTCAAAATCGGGTAACGGGCGACCCCCGAACCCAGCAGGCCGGTACGTCAGGACCGGACCATCTGCGGGATTTGCAGCCTCCGGCCGGAGAATCTCCGGGCCATCCGGCATCCCTCGTGACACCTGCGCGGCCGAGCGGACTTATCGAGATATTCGACTATGAGTCACGTCACCGCGCCGATATGGACTCGTCCGGGGCATGGTCGGTCCGGTAAGAAAGACCTTTACACCCCTCATCCGGGGCTCGGGGCGCGTGTGCGGCGCGCCCGCGCGTACGACTTCCCTTCCCGGCGGCCATCCGCCGGGAGGCGGCCGTACGCGGTGCCCGCCCACCCCTCCTCGACCAGGAGTGGCCACCCTCAAACGAAGAAGACCGAAGGGGTCGACACCATGGCAGCGGAGATCGTCAATCCTCGCAGCGACAGCACCACCGGCAGCGGACCGGATCATCAGGGCGTCGGGGCGGACGACCCCTTCGACCCGGCTTTCGCGCTCCACCGCGGCGGCAAGATGGCCGTCCAGGCGACCGTGCCGATCCGCGACAAGGACGACCTGTCCCTCGCCTACACCCCCGGCGTCGCGAAGGTCTGCTCGGCCATCGCGGAGAACCCGGAACTCGTCCACGACTACACCTGGAAGTCCCAGGTCGTGGCCGTCGTGACGGACGGCACCGCGGTCCTCGGGCTCGGCGACATCGGCCCGGAGGCCTCGCTGCCCGTGATGGAGGGCAAGGCGATCCTCTTCAAGCAGTTCGGCGGCGTGGACGCGGTGCCGATCGCGCTGGCCACCACCGACGCGGACGAGATCGTCGACACCGTCGTCCGGCTGGCCCCGTCCTTCGGCGGCGTGAACCTGGAGGACATCTCCGCGCCGCGCTGCTTCGAGATCGAACGCAAGCTGCAGGAGCGGCTCGACATCCCGGTCTTCCACGACGACCAGCACGGCACCGCCGTCGTGACGCTCGCCGCCCTGCGCAACGCCGCGAAGCTCTCCGGCCGGACGCTGGGCGACCTGCGCGGCGTCATCTCCGGCGCGGGCGCGGCCGGGGTGGCCATCGCGAAGTTCCTGCTGGAGGCCGGTATCGGCGACGTCGCCGTGGCCGACCGCAAGGGCATCGTCAGCCGCGACCGCGACGACCTCACCGACGTCAAGCGCGAGCTGGCCGAGCTCACCAACCGGGCGGGCCTCACCGGGCCCCTGGAGGCCGCACTGGCGGGCGCCGACGTCTACATCGGCGTCTCGGGCGGCACGGTCCCCGAGGAGGCCGTCGCCTCGATGGCCCCCGGCGCCTTCGTGTTCGCCATGGCCAACCCGAACCCCGAGGTCCACCCCGACGTCGCGCACAAGTACGCGGCGGTCGTGGCCACCGGGCGTTCGGACTACCCGAACCAGATCAACAACGTGCTGGCCTTCCCCGGCATCTTCGCGGGCGCCCTCCAGGTCCGGGCCTCCCGGATCACCGAGGGCATGAAGATCGCGGCCGCCGACGCGCTGGCCGCCGTGGTCGGCGACGAGTTGGCCGCCGACTACGTCATCCCGTCGCCGTTCGACGAGCGGGTCGCCCCGGCGGTGACGGCCGCCGTGGCCGCCGCCGCCCGCGCCGAGGGAGTCGCCCGCCGCTGACGCGGGGTCCGCCCGCGTGCACCCACGGCGGGCCGGGTACGACGGGAGGGGCGGCCGTGCGGGTTGGCCGCCCCTCCCGCACGTCCGGCCCACCCGCGTGCCCGCCTCTCCCGCGTCAGCCTCTCCCGCACGCCCGGCCGGGGCACGGCGTTTCCCCGGGTGCCGGTCCCCCGCCCCGCGTCCCCCGCCCCCCGCCCCGCGTCCCGCGTCCCCCGCCCCGCGTCCCGCGTCCCGCGTCCCGCCCCGGGATCGTGACTACCCGGAGTCCCGTCTCAGTGGGTGCGGCGCGTGACGAACTCCGCCAGGGCCAGCAGGTCGCCCGCCGCGGACAGGTCGGGCACGGCCCGCGAGAGGTGGTACACCGCACGGGCCATCCGGTCGGCCGCGCCGGTCTGGGCCCAGTCCCGGCCGCCCGCCCGGTCGACCGCGTCCGCGGCCCGCGCCACCTCCTGGGGGGTGTCCATCGCGCCCCGGTAGAGCGCGGCCAGTTCGGCCGCCGCCGGGGTGCCCGAGGTCAGCGCGGCGACGACCGGCAGGGACTTCTTGTGGGCCGTCAGGTCCGCCCCGACCGGCTTCCCGGTGCGGGCCGGGTCGCCCCAGATGCCGATCAGGTCGTCGATGAGCTGGAACGACAGACCGGCCTCCCGGCCGAATCCGTCCATCGCCCCGACCGCCCGCTCCGAGCCGCCCGCGTACAACGCGCCGATCGCGCAGGCGCAGCCGAGCAGGGCCCCCGTCTTGGCCATCGCCATCGTCAGGCACTCGTCGAGCGACACCTCCTCGGGCGGGCGCTCCTCGAACGCGCAGTCCGCCTGCTGGCCGGCGCAGAGTTCGATGACGCAGGTGGACAGGCGCGCCGAGGCCGGCAGAGCGGCCGGGTGGGTGTCCTCGGCCAGCAGCCGCTGGGCGAGCGCGAGCATCGCGTCGCCGGTGATCACGGCGTCCGGGACGCCGAACACCGCCCAGGCGGTGGGCCGGTGCCTGCGGGTGGCGTCCTCGTCGATGACGTCGTCGTGGAGCAGCGTGAAGTTGTGGACCAGTTCCACCGCGACCGCCGCCCGCACCGCCGCTTCCGGGTCGCCGCCCAGCGCGCGGACGGCGGCCAGCACCAGGGCCGGCCGGATGGCCTTGCCCGCCTCTCCCGAGGCGGCCGTGCCGTCGGCGTTCTCCCAGCCGAAGTGGTACATGGCGACCCTGCGCATGCCGCCCGGAAGCGAACCCACCGCCGCCCTCAGCCGCGGGTCGACGACGGCCCGGGTGCGTTCCAGCAGCGCCGCGGCCTCATGGCCCCCGGTCGCGGCGTCCGTACTCGTCATGGTCACGGTCACTCCCTCTGTCGCCGGTGGCCCCCGGCGGCCGGTGCCGGCCGGGGGCGACGGTGGTGCACGTGGTGCGGGCGAGGTCCGTCCCGGGCGCGCCGGGCGCCGGGACGTACCGCGGTGACCTCAGTGCCGGCGGCTGACCTCCACGTTCTCCAGGACCCCGAGCGCGTCGGGTACCAGGATGGCCGCCGAGTAGTACGCCGTCACGAGGTAGGAGACGATCGCCTTCTCGTCGATCCCCATGAACCGGACGGACAGGCTCGGTTCGATCTCGTCGGGGATGCCGGTCTGGTGGAGTCCGATCACCCCCTGCTCGGCCTCGCCCGTCCTCATGCAGATGATCGAGGTGGTGCGCGCCCCGGTGACCGGGATCTTGTCGCACGGGAGGATCGGCACCCCGCGCCAGGCCGTCACGTGCTGTCCGCCGATGTCGGCGCTCTCCGGCACCAGGCCCCGCCGGCTGCACTCGCGGCCGAAGGCGGCGATGGCCCGCGGGTGGGCCAGGAACAGCTTCGATCCGCGCCGCCGGGACAGCAGTTCGTCCATGTCGTCCGGGCTCGGCGCGCCGTCGTGCGGCTGCAGCCGCTGCTCGTAGTCGCAGTTGTTCAGCAGCCCGAACTCGCGGTTGTTGATCAGCTCGTGCTCCTGGCGCTCGCGCAGCGCCTCGACGGTCAGCCGCACCTGCTGCTCCGTCTGGTTCATCGGCTGGTTGTAGAGGTCGCCGACCCGGCTGTGCACCTTCAGCACGGTCTGGGCGACGCTCAGTTCGTACTCGCGGGGCGCCGCCTCGTAGTCCACGAAGGTGTTCGGGACGACGGCCTCCCCGACGTGCCCGGCGGACAGGTCGATCGCCGACTCGCCGTAGGCGTTGGTGCGCTGGTGCGGGATGGAGAGCAGGCCCGTGAGGTGGTCGCGGAGCGAGTCGACGCGCGCCGCGAGGTTCACCACGTCGGAACGGCGCAGCATCAGGAAGGTGCAGGCGGTCGTGGCACGCGTGGTGTGCTCCCAGCGCGCGTCGCCGTCGACGAGGGACCGGTCCCCGAAGTACGAGCCGTCCGCGAGGACTCCGAGTACCGTCTCGTCCCCGTAGGGGCCGGTGCCGATCTTCTCCACCCGGCCGTGGGCCAGCAGGAAGACCCGGTCCGCCGGGTCCCCCGCCCCGGCCACGACCTCCCCCGCCGCCACCTCGCGCTGTTCGCACCTGCGCGCCAGCTCGGCGAGCGCCTCCGCGTCGTCGTAGTCCCGCAGCGCGGGCAGTTCCCCGAGTTCGGCGGGGATGACCGACACCCGGTCGCCGGTCTGCACGAAGGTCACCCGGCCGTCCCCGACCGAGTGGCTGAGCCGACGGTTCACCCGGTACGTACCGCCCTGCACCTGCACCCACGGCAGCGACTTCAGCAGCCACCGGGAGGTGATCTCCTGCATCTGCGGCGCGGACTTGGTGGTCGTCGCGAGGTTCCGCGCGGCCGCCGTCCCCAGAGACTGCTGGGACGCGGGCTGCGTGTCCCGGACCTCTTCACCAACGGACATCTGACGTCCTCTCGATCATGGGCTGACCTGCGGAAGAAGCCTTTCAGCAGTGGGAGTCGTCCGCCATTACACAAAAGAGTGCGACTAATCCGGCCTTGACGGGGCAGCTCGACCGGCGGCCCGCGCGGCGCTCTCCGGATGTCCGGATCCGCTCGCACAGTTCCCGAACGAATAGACCGGATGCCCCGATTCCGGTACAAGCGGTGTACGGACCGACTCCTCCGCACCGAACGCCCCGCCGCCGCCCGCTCCCACCGCCCCGCCGCCGTACGGCGTCCGGTGACGGCGGGACACCAGCACCGCCGAGCACCGTGAACCGCAGAGCACCGTCAGGAGCAGGCCATGTCCACCCCCATGTCAGCGAGCAGCTTCCTCAAGGCCCTCAAGGACGAAGGTCTCACCGTCGTCCAGGTGGGCGACTGGCGTACCCACAACCGCAATCAGCAGGGCCCCTGGGGGCCGGTCCACGGCGTGATGATCCATCACACCGCCACCCGCGGCTCCGCCCCCACCGTCCGCCTCTGCCGCGACGGTCACGACACGCTCCCCGGTCCGCTCTGCCACGGCGTCATCACCAAGGACGGCCGCGTCCACCTCGTCGGCCACGGCCGCGCCAACCACGCCGGCCTCGGCGACGACGACGTCCTGCGCGCCGTCGTCGCCGAGAAGCGGCTCCCCTCCGACAACCAGGCCAATACCGACGGCAACCGGCACTTCTACGGCTTCGAGTGCGAGAACCTCGGCGACGGCGAGGACCCCTGGCCCGAGGTCCAGCTCGAAGCCATCGAGAAGGCCGCGGCCGCCGTCTGCCGCCACCACGGCTGGGGCGCGCCCTCCGTCATCGGCCACCGTGAGTGGCAGCCCGGCAAGGTCGACCCCCGCGGCTTCTCCATGACGGCCATGCGCACCCGCATCCACGACCGCCTGAAATGATCCGCCCCCGATGACCGCGCGGACGCCCCGGGCAGCCGCCCCGGGGCGTCCGTCGCGCCGAGCCCCTCCCCCACCGGCGACAATGGCCCGGTGAGTTCCGTCCCCGACTTCATGGCCGCCCTGCGCCCCCGCCTGCCCTCCCCGCTCCAGGAGATCCACGACGGGCGGTTCGCGCGGGCCGGGGTGACGCTGCTGCTCAAACGGGACGACCTGATCCACCCGGACCTGCCGGGCAACAAGTGGCGCAAGCTGGCGCCCAACATCGCGGCGGCGGGCGGCCGGCCGGTGCTGACCTTCGGCGGGGCGTACTCGAACCACCTGCGCGCCACCGCCGTCGCCGGGCGGCTGCTCGGCTTCCGCACCACCGGCGTGGTGCGCGGCGACGAACTGGCGCACCGCCCCCTCAACCCCTCGCTCGCCCGGTGCGCGGCCGACGGGATGCGGCTGCACTTCGTGGACCGGGCGACCTACCGCGCCAAGGGCCGTCCCGAGGTCCTGGAAGGGCTGCTGAGCCTCCTCGGGGACGCCGTGGTGGTCCCGGAGGGCGGCAGCAACGCCCTCGCCGCACAGGGCGCCACGGAGCTCGGCCGGGAGCTGTGCGGGCGCACCGACACGGCCGCCGTCGCGTGCGGGACCGGCGGCACCCTGGCGGGCCTGGCCGCCGGGCTGGACCCCGGGCAGCGGGCCCTCGGCGTCGCCGTGCTGCGGGGCGGCTTCCTCGGGGAGACGGTGCGGGCGCTCCAGACCGAGGCGTTCGGCGGTCCGGCCGGCCGGTGGACCCTGGAGGAGCGCTTCCACTTCGGCGGCTACGCGCGCACCCCGCCCGAACTCACCGCCTTCGCCGACGACTTCGAGGACCGGCACGGCCTGCCCGTCGAGCGGGTCTACGTCGCCCGGCTGCTGTACGCGCTCACCGCGCTGGCCGGCGAGGGCGCCTTCGCGCCGGGCACCCGGCTGACCGCCGTGATCACCGGACGTCCGGAACCCGGCGTTCCGGGAGGCCGGCCCGCACCCGGCCTCCCCGGAAACCGGCCCGCGCCCGGCCTCCCCGGAGACCGGCCGGAACCGGACGTTCCGCCCGGTCCCCCCGGTCAGGACGCGTCGGACTCCCGGTAGGCCGCCGCCTCCTCCAGGTCGAGCCTCCGCAGCAGCGTCCGCAGCATCTCGTCGTCGATCCGGCGCTCGTCCCGCAGCCGCACGAACACCGCGCGCTCGGCCTCGATCATCTCGCGGGAGAGCCGGCGGTAGGTGTCGTCCGCGGACTCGCCGGTCACCGGATTCGGGGTGCCCAGCCGCTCCCAGACGGCGTTGCGGCGACGCTCCAGGACCGTGCGCAGGCGGTCGGCGAGCGGCGGCGGCAGCGCGTTGTCCTCGTCGGCCAGCAGTTCGTCCAGCCGGTTCTCGGCGGCGGTCGACGCCTGGCTCTGCGCCTGCGCCTCGGCGAGCGTGTCGCCGCGCCGGTCCCGGCCCGGCAGTTTGAGGGCCCGCACCAGCAGCGGCAGCGAGAGCCCCTGGACCACCAGGGTGCCGATCACCGTGGTGAAGGTCAGGAAGAGCACCAGGTTGCGCGCCGGGAAGCCGTCGCCGTCGTCGGTGGTCAGCGGGATGGAGAAGGCGATCGCCAGCGAGACCACCCCGCGCATCCCCGCCCAGCCGACGATCAGCGGCGATTTCCAGGTGGTCTCCGGTTCGCGCTCGCGCACCCGGGCGGAGAGCCGCGGCAGATAGGTGGCCGGGTAGACCCAGACGAAGCGGACCACGACCACCGCTACGAACACTCCGACCGCGTACATCAGCGCCTCGGCCACGGAGAACGTGCCGAGCCCGCGCAGTACGAACGGCAGTTGGAGCCCGATGAGGGCGAACACCGCCGACTCCAGGACGAACGCGACCATCTTCCAGACCGCGGCCTCCTGGAGGCGGGTGGCGAAGTCGACCTGCCAGGAGCGGTGGCCGAGGTAGAGGGCCACCACCACGACCGCCAGCACACCGGAGGCGTGCACCCGCTCCGCCGCCGCGTAGGCGACGAACGGGATCAGCAGCGACAGGGTGTTCTGGAGCAGCGCCTCCTTCAGGTGCGTGCGCAGCCAGTGCAGCGGCACCATCAGCACCAGGCCGACCAGGACCCCGCCGACCGAGGCGAGCAGGAACTCCCGGACGCCGTCGCCCCAGCTCATGCCGGCGCCGACGGCGGCGGCCAGTGCCACCTTGAACGCGGTGATCGCGGTCGCGTCGTTCACCAGCGACTCGCCCTGGAGGATGGTGGTGACCCGGGCGGGCAGTCCGACCCGGCGGGCGATGGCGGCGGCCGTCACGGCGTCCGGCGGCGCGACGACCGCCCCCAGCACCAGCGCGGCGGTGAGCGGCAGGTCGGGCACCAGCAAGTAGGCGAGCCCGCCCACCGCGAGGGTCGCGAAGAGCACGTACCCCACCGACAGCAGGGCGATGGGGCGGGCGTTGGCCCGCAGGTCGAGATAGGAGCTGTCGATCGCCGCGGTGTACAGCAGCGGCGGCAGCAGCAGGGGCAGCACGATGTGCGCGTCGAGGGTGTAGTCGGGCACCCCCGGCAGGTACGCGGCGATCAGCCCGGCCGCGACGAGCAGCAGCGGGGCGGGCACCGGGGTGCGGCGTGCGGCGCCGGCGACCGCGGCACTGGCGGCGACCAGGGCGACCAGGGGCAGAGCGTCCATGTGTTGGGTCCTCGCATCCGTCGTAACCTGGCCATCATGAGTGAGTGCCCGCACGTAGCCGAATTGCCCCGCCCCGAGCCCGCGCCGCTCAGTGACACCTGTACCGAGTGCCTGGCGGCGGGTACGCACCCCGTGCAGCTGCGGCTCTGCCTGACCTGCGGCCACGTCGGCTGCTGCGACTCCTCGCCGCTGCGGCACACGACCGCGCACGTCGAGGCGACCGGGCATCCGATCGCCCGCAGCTTCGAACCGGGCGAGGACTGGCGCTGGTGCTACGTCGACGGTTCGATCGTCTGACGCGGTTCGATCGTCCGACGCCTGGGTACGTCAAACCGGCGCCGGGTCTTCGTCATTGACCCCCGCAGAACCCTAGCCACGTTGCGTGCGGCTATGCTTACCATGAGTGACCGACAGGGGATGGGGTCCCGGCGACACGGCATCATGGGTCGCGATAGCGTCGCCGAAAACGAGAACCGACGACGGACCGTTTGGCTCCGGGGATTCCACCCGGGGCCTCGAATGAGTTTGTGCCACCTTGGAGGTGAGGGTGTCCCAGATCGCAGGCGAGCCCGGGAATCAGGACTTCGTAGAAGTCCGGCTGCCCGCTGCGGGTGCCTACCTGTCGGTGCTGCGGACGGCCACGGCCGGTCTCGCAGCGCGTTTGGACTTCACTCTCGACGAGATCGAGGACCTTCGCATCGCGGTCGACGAGGCCTGCGCGATCCTGCTCCAGCAGGCCGTGCCCGGCTCCGTCCTCAGCTGCGTGTTCCGGCTCGTCGACGACTCGCTGGAAGTGACCGTGTCCGCCCCGACCACGGACGGCCGGGCGCCGGAGCGCGACACGTTCGCCTGGACCGTACTGGCGGCCCTGGCCGGGAAGGTCGAATCCACCGTGGCGGACGACCGCACGGTCAGCATCAGCCTCCACAAACAGCGCGGCGCGGGACCCGGGCCGGCGTGAGCGACGGAAACGGGGACGGCACTGTGCGGGACGAGACGATCCGACCGGGGGTGGTGGGGCCCACGGCCATCCCGGAGCACATCCCGGAGCAGCAGGCGCGCCCGCACCCGGAGGACGGGGCGGACGGGCCCGGCGGCGCCACGGTCGCGGTGCAGCAGCCGCAGGAGCGGGCGGACTGGATGAGCGAGCACGGGCACCACGAGCGGCCGGACCGGAACGGTGCCCGCGCGCTGTTCCTGGAGCTCCGGGAACTGCCCGAGGGCTCACCGGAGAAGGCAGAGTTGCGCAACCGGCTGGTGCGGATGCACCTGCCGCTGGTGGAGCACCTGGCCCGCCGGTTCCGTAACCGCGGCGAGCCGCTGGACGACCTCACCCAGGTCGCCACGATCGGCCTGATCAAGTCGGTGGACCGGTTCGATCCGGACCGCGGGGTGGAGTTCTCCACGTACGCGACGCCGACGGTCGTCGGGGAGATCAAGCGGCACTTCCGGGACAAGGGCTGGGCGGTGCGGGTGCCGCGCCGGCTCCAGGAGCTGCGGCTGTCGCTGACGACGGCCACCGCGGAGCTGTCCCAGCAGCACGGCCGCTCACCGACCGTGCACGAGCTGGCGGAACGGCTCGGGATCTCCGAGGAGGAGGTGCTGGAGGGGCTGGAATCGGCCAATGCCTACAGCACCCTGTCGCTGGACGTGCCGGACACGGACGACGAGTCGCCGGCCGTCGCGGACACGCTGGGTTCCGAGGACGAGGCGCTGGAGGGCGTGGAGTACCGGGAGTCGCTGAAGCCGCTGCTGGAGGGTCTGCCGCCGCGGGAGAAGCGGATCCTGCTGCTGCGGTTCTTCGGGAACATGACCCAGTCGCAGATCGCCCAGGAGGTCGGCATCTCGCAGATGCACGTCTCGCGGCTGCTGGCGCGCACCCTGGCGCAGCTCCGTGAACGCCTCCTGGTGGAGGAGTAGCGGGACCCGTATGCCTCCGGGGTGCCGGGCCCCCGCCCGGCTCCGGAGGATCCGGCTCACGGCGAGCCGGGCTGCGGGGTTCAGGCCTCGGGGGCGTCGGCGGTGGGGGCCGGCCGGGGGCCGCGGATGCCGAGCTCGCGGGTGGTGGCCGGGCTGAGGACCAGCACCAGCGCGGTGACGGCGACGGCGGCCAGGACGATCCCGGCGGGGATCAGCGCGCCCTGGGCGCGGAGCAGCGTCCAGGCGACCGGCAGCGCCATGATCTGGGTGACGAGCGTGGGGCCGCGGCTCCAGCTGCGGCGCAGCAGCAGGCCGCGCGCCGCGAGGAGCGGGATGAGTCCGAGGGCGATGATCGTCAGGCCGCCCGTCTCCGCCTGCTCGGGGCTCTCGGGGCGTCCGAGCAGTCCCATGACCAGCATGTAGATCCCGCCGACGGCGAGAGCCGCCCCTTCGAGGGCGGTGAGTGCGGCGAGGATCCCGATCCGGGCGGGCTTCTCCGGGGCGGGCGACGCCGCGGGCGTGTTCTCCTGATTGCTCACGCACGCCAGGTTGGCACCCCGGACCGCGGAACGCGAAGCCGGGGGTCCGGGCCGGCCGCTCCGGACGCGGCCCGTGACCGCCGGTGCGCGGGGAGTCGGGGACTTCGGTCCGATAACACCCAGTAGGTAGGCTGGCGGACATGCGCGCTCTCCTCGTGGTCAATCCAGCCGCCACCACCACCAGTGCGCGGACGCGTGACGTGCTGATCCACGCGCTGGCCAGCGAGATGAAGATCGACGCGGTGACCACGGAGTACCGGGGTCACGCGCGGGATCTCGGCCGTCGGGCGGCGGACTCGGACGACATCGACCTGGTGGTCGCCCTGGGCGGTGACGGCACGGTCAACGAGGTGGTGAACGGGCTGCTGCACGGGGGCCCGGACCCGGACCGGCTGCCGAGCCTCGCCGTGGTGCCGGGCGGTTCCACCAATGTGTTCGCGCGGGCGCTGGGGCTGCCCAACGACGCCGTGGAGGCGACCGGGGCGATCCTGGACGCGCTGGAGCACCGGCGGGAGCGCACGGTCGGGCTGGGGCTGGCGGCGGGCACGCCCGGTACGCGGGACGAAGCCGCGCCGGACCGCTGGTTCACCTTCTGCGCGGGGCTGGGCTTCGACGCGGGGGTGATCGGGCGGGTCGAACAGAAGCGCGAGGGCGGCAAGCGTTCGACGCACGCGCTCTACGTCCGGCAGGTCCTGCGGCAGTTCCTGGACGAGCCGCGCCGGCGGCAGGGGACGATCACGCTGGAGGTGCCGGGGCAGGACCCGGTGACGGACCTGGCGCTGTCCATAGTCTGCAACACCGCCCCCTGGACCTACCTGGGCAATCGCCCGATATACGCCTCGCCCCGCGCCTCCTTCGACACCGCGCTGGACGTGCTGGGCCTGAAGCGCCTGTCGACCGCCGCGGTGGCCCGGTACGGCACGCAGCTCCTCACGTCGAGCCCGGAAAAGGGGCCCTCGGGCAAGCACGCGGTTTCACGGCATGACCTCACGGACTTCACCTTGCATTCAAAGGTCCCGCTGCCGTTCCAGATGGACGGAGACCACCTGGGACTGCGTACGAGCGTGACGTTCACAGGCGTACGCCGTGCACTGCGTGTGATTGTGTGAGTGGAAGGGACCAAAGTCCTTTAACTCGAACGTTTGGACTGGCTCCCACCCCATAGAAGTACGGCTGTGACCTAGTCGACACCGAGGATTCAAAAAAAACTTTCCAGAAGGGGTTGTATCCGCTGCCGAGGTTTGGGAATCTCTACATGGCGCTCGGGACGGCCCGCTTCATCGGCCTCCCTGAGAGCCAGAACCCCTCCTCACCTCGAAGACCACACCCAGTTCGCCTGGGGGTCGGCCCTTCACTTGTCGGGGGATTCGTGAAAGCGTTCACATTCACAAGCAACAGATTCGTAATACCAAGGAGAGGTAGCAGCCATGGACTGGCGTCACAACGCCGTTTGTCGTGAGGAAGACCCCGAGCTGTTCTTCCCCATCGGCAACACCGGTCCTGCGCTGCTGCAGATCGAGGAAGCCAAGGCCGTCTGCCGTCGCTGCCCCGTCATGGAGCAGTGCCTGCAGTGGGCGCTCGAGTCCGGCCAGGACTCCGGCGTCTGGGGTGGCCTCAGCGAGGACGAGCGCCGCGCCATGAAGCGCCGCGCCGCTCGCAACCGGGCGCGTAACGCCAGCGCCTGACCGACGCCCCCGCGACAAGAGCCTCAGCCCGGCGGCGCGTACGGAGTGTACGCACGGCCCCGCCTTCGAGTCGCAGCGCGCAGTACCACCGAAGCGCATCGCAACGTGAGCACCGGGAAGGGCCCGGACCGTCACCGCGGATGCTGTTGGTCACCAACAGCGTTCGTCTGGACGGTCCGGGCCCTTCCCGTGCCCCGTGTCACGCTCCGGTGGCCGGCTCTTCGGAGCCGGCCACCGGAGCGTCGTCATTTCTCGGCCCGGACCGGCAGGTCGAGCACCACATGGGTGCCGCGCTCGGGCCCGGGGACCATGTCGAAGGTGCCGCCCAGTTCGCCCTCGACGAGGGTGCGGACGATCTGGAGGCCGAGATTGCCGGCCTTGCGGGGGTCGAACCCCTCGGGCAGACCGCGGCCGTCGTCCTGAACGGTGATCAGCAGCCGCCCCTCGGTAGGGGAGCCGCCACGCACCGCCGAAACCTCCACCGTGCCGTGTTCGGCGACCGAGAAGGCGTGCTCCAGGGCGTTCTGCAGGACTTCTGTGAGCACCATCGAGAGCGGGGTGGCCACTTCGGCGTCCAGGATGCCGAACCGGCCGGTGCGGCGGCAGGTGACCTTGCCCGGCGAGATCTCGGCGACCATCGCGATGACCCGGTCGGCGATCTCGTCGAACTCCACCCGCTCGTCCAGATTCTGGGACAGCGTCTCATGGACGATGGCGATCGAACCGACGCGCCGCACCGCCTCGTTGAGCGCCTCGCGGCCCGTCTCCGAGTCCATCCGGCGGGACTGGAGTCTCAACAGGGCCGCCACCGTCTGGAGGTTGTTCTTCACCCGGTGGTGGATCTCCCGGATGGTCGCGTCCTTGGTGATCAACTCGCGCTCGCGGCGGCGTAGTTCCGTGACGTCGCGGAGCAGCACCAGCGAACCGATGCGCACCCCCTTGGGCTTGAGGGGGATGGCGCGGAGCTGGATGACCCCGGTGTCGCCCTCGACCTCGAACTCGCGGGGGGCGTAGCCGCTGGCCACCTTGGCGAGCGCCTCGTCCACCGGGCCCCGGGAGGGCGCGAGTTCCGCGGTGGTGGTGCCGAGGTGGTGGCCCACGAGGTCGGAGGCCAGGCCGAGGCGGTGGTACGCGGACAGGCCGTTGGGGCTGGCGTACTGCACGATCCCGTCGGCGTCGAGCCGGATCAGGCCGTCTCCGACGCGCGGGGAGGCGTCCATGTCGACCTGCTGGCCGGGGAACGGGAACGATCCGGCGGCGATCATCTGGGCGAGGTCGGACGCGGACTGGAGATAGGTGAGTTCCAGCCGGGACGGGGTCCGGACGGTGAGCAGGTTGGTGTTGCGGGCGATGACGCCGAGCACCCGGCCCTCGCGGCGGACCGGGATGGACTCGACGCGGACGGGCACCTCCTCACGCCACTCGGGGTCGCCCTCCCGGACGATCCGGCCCTCGTCGAGCGCCACGTCCAGCAGGGGGCGCCGGCCGCGCGGCACGAGGTGGCCGACCATGTCGTCCTGGTAGGAGGTGGGACCGGTGTTGGGCCGCATCTGGGCGACGGAGACGTACCGGGTCCCGTCGCGGGTCGGAACCCACAGGACGAGGTCGGCGAAGGAGAGGTCGGAGAGCAGTTGCCACTCCGAGACCAGCAGATGGAGCCATTCGAGGTCGGATTCGCTCAGGGCTGTGTGCTGGCGGACGAGGTCGTTCATGGAGGGCACGGGTGCGAGCGTACCCGTGGACGGCGGGAGCTTTCGAACCGATCGTCCGGGACGTCCGTGGACGGGTGCGCGGGTGAGGATGGCCGGAAATCACTGCTGCGCGCACATGGACACGGACAAATGGTCTAGTCCACAATGTACAGGTCAAGAACCTCCGTCCTCCCCGCACAGGAGGACGGACCGAGGCGTCGCGCTCTCTGCCCTGACTGCGCCGGCGCCTCCGTGGCCGGTGGCACCGCACGCCTCCGGCCCGGCAGCTCCGGGCTGCGGTGCCGGACGGGCCGAGGGTCCCGTCCCGGCGCCGCGGCCCGCGGGTACGTCCGGACCCGGTACGCCACGGCCCTCGGGTACGTCGGGACCCGGAGCGCCAGGGTTCCCGGGCCCGCCCGGCCGCCTCGCGGGCCGTCCCGAACAGCAAACACCGTCGTTCCGGCCCCGGTGGCACGGTGCGGCACAGCAGGGGCGCCCGCGCCTTCGTTCCCGGCCCGGTCGACCCTTCCCCACTGCTCTCCGGGAAGCTCGCCGACAGCCCTCCCGCGGCTCTCCGGGGGTTCCCCGACGGCTCTCCCGCGACTCTCCACGAGAGCGGCACGGCAGGCGAAAAGGGGCGGGCCGCCCGGCCGACACGGTGCGGCCGGGACGGCCCGCACGCCCGCCCTGTTCGGCCGATCGGGTGACGGACGGGCCGGCGCCCCTCACGAGGTCGCGCAACGCTCACATCGTCCGACAATTGAGGCACGTCGACCGTGGGGCCGAGGGCCCCCGCCGGCACACCGACGGCCTGCGGCCGGACCCCTTCCCGGACGGCACCCCCGGAGCCGTTCCGCTCCCCCGGGATTCTGCTAAATTAAGATCAGATTGGTCTATACCACCTTTCCGGACTCTTCAGATCGGCAGGCACAGCGTGGAAGTTGTCATCGTTCCGGACGCCGCGGCGGGCGGCGAGCTGATCGCCGGAGCCATCGCGGCCCTGCTGTCCCGCAAGCCCGACGCCCTGCTGGGCGTGGCCACCGGCTCGACCCCGCTGCCCGTCTACCGGGCGCTGACCGAGAAGGTCCGGACCGGAGCCGTGGACGTCACGCGTGCACGGGTCTGCCAGCTCGACGAATACGTGGGCCTCCCGGCCGGACATCCCGAGTCCTACCGTTCGGTGGTGCTCCGCGAGGTCGTCGAGCCGCTCGGTCTCACCGAGGCGTCCTTCATGGGCCCGGACGGCGGCGCGGCGGACGTGCAGGCGGCCTGCGAGGCGTACGACAAGGCGCTGGCCGAGGCCGGCGGGGTCGACTTCCAGCTGCTGGGGATCGGCACGGACGGGCACATCGGCTTCAACGAGCCGTGCTCCTCGCTCGCCTCGCGTACCCGGATCAAGACGCTCACCGAGCAGACCCGCGTCGACAACGCCCGGTTCTTCGACGACGACATCGACCAGGTGCCGCACCACGTCATCACCCAGGGCATCGGCACCATCCTGGAGTCGCGCCACGCGGTGCTGCTGGCCACCGGCGAGGGCAAGGCCGACGCGGTCGCGATGACGGTGGAGGGCCCGGTCGCCGCGGTCGTCCCGGCCTCCGCCCTCCAGCTCCACCCGCACGCCACGATCGTGGTGGACGAGGCGGCGGCCTCCAAGCTGAAGCTGACCGACTACTTCCGTCACGCGTACCACGAGAAGCCGGACTGGCAGGGGATCTGAGCCATGCGGTAATCCGGCGACGGTGACACGACGGAAGGGGAGGGACCGGTGATCCGGTCCCTCCCCTTCCGCGCGCCCTCCCCCGGCCGCCGCGCATGGGTGCGCCCCGCGGCAGGAGCGATCCACTGCCGCGGGGCGGGCACGGGGGCGCGGGCGGTGCCCCGCCTCGGGTTCAGCGCCCGGTGAGGGCCTCCGCCGCGGCCAGGCCGCAGACCCGGGCGGCGCCGCGGGTCTCGACGTACAGGGTGCCGCGCGGCGCGGACTGGGGCAGGCCCATCTCCACCACGGCCGTGTCGGGGCGGGCGGTCAGCAGGGCCTGCACGGCCGCCGCCATCCACGGGTGGCGGTGGGCGTCGCGCACGACGGCCACCACGCGCCGGTCCCCCGCCGCCCGGAGCACACCGGCCGCCGGGTCGGCGTCCTCGCGCCCGTAGGTGTCGCTGGTGGTGCCGGGCAGCAGCCGGGCCAGCTCGGCGGCGACGCCCCACGGGGTCTCGTCGCCGACCGCGATGTTGGCGACCGGGGTGAACGCCGCGACGTGGACGGGTCCGTCCAGCCGGGCGCCGTCGCCGGTGACCCGGACGGCACGGCGGGCGGCGGTCAGGCCGACGTCCCCGTCCGCACCGGTGCCGGGCGCGGTCCCCTCCTGCGCTGCCGCGCCCGGCTCCGGGGTCGCCCCCCCGGCACCCCGCGTCCAGGACGCGAGGGCCCGTACACGTGCGGCCGCGTCGGCGAGCCGCTCCTCGGGCAGTTCGCCCGAGCGGACCGCGGCGACCAGCGCGTCGCGCAGCCGCCGCACGGTGGCGTCGTCCTCCAGGCCGCCGCCGACGCACAGCGCGTCGGCCCCGGCGGCGACGGCGAGCACCGAGCCGCGCTCGATGCCGTACGTGGCGGAGATGGCCTGCATCTCCACCGCGTCGGTGACGATGAGGCCCTCGTAGCCCAGCTCCCCGCGCAGCAGTCCGGTGAGGATCTGCGGGGAGAGCGTCGCCGGCCGGTCGGGATCGAGTGCGGGCAGCAGGATATGCGCGCTCATCACCGCTTTGGAACCCGCGGCGATGGCGGCCTTGAAGGGCACCAGCTCACGGGCGTGCAGGGTGTCGAGGTCCACGTCGATGCGGGGCAGCGCCTGGTGGGAGTCGACGGCGGTGTCACCGTGGCCGGGGAAGTGCTTGGTGCAGGCGGCGACGCCGGCGGCCTGGATGCCCTCGATGTACGCGGCGGTGTGCCGGGCGACCAGCGCCGGGTCCGCGCCGAACGAGCGGACCCCGATGACGGGGTTGCCCGGGTTGGAGTTGACGTCGGCCGACGGCGCCCAGTTGAGGTTGACGCCGCACTCAGCGAGGCGGCGGCCGAGCTCGTGGGCGACGGCCCGGGTGAGGGCGGGGTCGTCGACGGAGCCGAGGGCGTAGTTGCCCGGGAAGGAGGAGCCGTTGCGGACCTCCAGCCGGGTGACGTCCCCGCCCTCCTCGTCGATCGCGACGAGCACGTCGTCCCGCTCGGCGCGCAGTTGCGCCGTCAGTGCGGCGAGCTGCTCGGGCGACTGGATGTTGCGGCCGAACAGACCGACGGCGGTGAGCCCTTCACCGACCCTGCGCAGCAGCCAGTCGGGGGCGCTGGTGCCGGTGAAGCCGGGCTGGAGGACCGCCAGCGCGTCTCGCGTGACGGTGTCCGTGGGGGAGGCGAGCGTGGTCATGGCGAGTTATCCCTTCACTGCGCCGTCGGTCAGGCCGCTGACGGCCCTGCGCTGCAGGAAGACGAAGAGGACGAGGATGGGGATGGCGAAGAGCGAGGACGCCGCCATCGTGGCACCCCAGTCGTCGCCGAACTGGCTCTGGAACTGCGAGAGCCACAGGGGCAGGGTCTGCTTCTCGGCCTGCTTGTTCAGCACCAGCACGAGGGGGAACTCGTTCCAGGCGGTGATGAAGCCGAAGAGGGAGGTGGACATCAGGCCGGGAGCCAGCAGCGGCAGGATCACCTTGACGAACGCCTGCGGGCGGGTGCAGCCGTCCACCATCGCGGACTCCTCCAGCTCCTTCGGCACGGCGGCGACGAAGCCACGCAGCGTGAGGAGGGTGAAGGGAAGCACCATGACCATGTAGAACAGGGTCAGCGGGATCAGGCTGTTGAGCATGTCGGTGTCGCGGACGATGAAGTAGATCGCGATCACCATGACTTCCCAGGGCGCCATCTGGGCGACCATGAAGCCGACGATGAAGCCCTTGCGGCCCTTGAAGCGCATCCGGGCGAGGGCGAACGAGCCGGCCAGCGCCAGGATCAGCGAGAGCGTCACGGCGACGACGGTGACGATGAGCGAGTTGCCCACCATCGTCCAGAAGTTGTCGGCGTCGACGGCCGTCCTGAAGTGCTCGAAGGTGACGTTGGTGGGGAACCACACCGGGTCGTCCGCGACGATGTCCGGCGTCGGCTTGAAGGCCGTGGCGAACATCCAGTACACGGGGAAGACGAAGCCGATCACCAGCACGACGGCGGTGGCGTTGGGCCAGATGCGGCCGAGACGTGACGAAGCCGAGCGGCTCACAGCTCGTCCTCCTCTTGCTTGAGAACGATCCGGAGGTAGTACGAGGTCAGCAGGAGCAGGATCACGACGGTGAGCAGCGCGATCGCCGATCCCATGCCGTAGTGCTGATTGCCGATGCCCTCGATGTAGGCGTAGACCGGCAGGATCTCGGTCAACCGGTCGGGGCCGCCCTGGTTGATGGCGAAGACCTGGGTGAAGGCCTTGAAGACCCAGATGACTTCGAGGAACGTCGTGGCGAAGAGGAAGGGCCGCAGGAACGGCATGGTGACCGAGGTGAAGCTCTTCCAGGCGCCGGCGCCGTCGAGGGAGGCGGCCTCGTACAGCTCCTTGGGGATGGTCGTCGTGGCGGCGTAGAGGTTGATCGCGACGAACGGGATCGACTGCCAGACGATGAGCACCGTGACGACGAAGAAGGTGGAGTACTGGCCGCCCATCCAGTTGTAGTCGGCCATGCCGTGGAAGCCGGCCTTGTCCAGGACCCAGTTGACGACGCCGAACCGGGAGGCGAAGAGCCACTGGTAGACGGTGGTGGCCGCGATGGTCGGCATGGCCCAGGCCAGGACCAGGCCGATCAGCAGGGTGATCCGCATGCGCTTGCCGAGACGGGCGAGCAGCAGGCCGACGAGCGTGCCGAACAGCATGATCAGGACGACGTTGGCGCCGGCGAAGACGATCGAGCGGCCGGTGACGTTCCAGAAGTCCGCGTTGCCGAGGACCTCGGTGTAGTTGTCGATCCCGTTCCACTCGGTGAGGTGCTGGATCAGCTGCCTCATGTTGAGGTTCTGGAACGACAGCAGGGTGTTCTTGACCAGGGGCCAGCCGAGGAACACCAGGGTCGCCGCCACCGGGGGCAGCAGCAGGAGGTACGGGGCCGGGCCGGAACCACCGGGGCGGCGGCGCGGCGCGTCGGGCGCGGGACCCGTCTCCTTCGCCGCCGCGGCCGGGCCGGAGGGCGGCCGTTCGGTCTGCACGGTCATGCTCGCCATCTCTTTCTCGGCACCATGGGACACACATCGGCCGGCGGGGGCGGGCTCCACCCGGGGGTGGCGCCCGCCCTCACCGGCGCGGCCTTCGCTACTGCTGCTGCGAGAGGCGCTTGTTGAGCTCCGCCTCGACCTGCGCGGCGGCCTCCGCGTTGGACTTGCCGTTCAGGACCGCCGTCATGAAGGTCTTGATCGGGTTGGGGGCGTTCTCGACCGCGGCCCACTCGGGGATCAGCGGGGTGGTGCCGCCGACCTTCGCGGCCGGCGCGGCGGCCTCGGCCACCACGTTGCCGGTGAGGTTGGAGTTCAGCGACTCCTTGTTGGGGATGACGCCGTTGAGCTTGGCGAGCTGGCCCTCGAACTGGTCGTTGAGCGCGAGCTTCAGGAACTCCTTGGCGAGCTCCTGCTTCTTGCTGCCCTCGGCGACGGCGAGGTTGGAGCCGCCGAGGAAGACGCCCTCGGGCTTGTCGGCGGTCTCACCCGGGATGGTGAAGTAGCCGATCTCCTTCTCGATGGCCGGGTTGGCGGCGATGGCGGTGCCGGCCTCCCAGCCCATGCCGATGAAGGCGCCGGTCTTGCCCTTGGCGAAGACGTCGGCCTGCTGCGGGGTGGCCTCGTCCTTGTCCTTGGGGGCCTTGGAGTAGGACTGGTACTTCTTGTAGAGGTCCATCGCCGCGCCGATCTTCGGGTCGGCGAGGTTGGAGACCCACTTGTCCCCGTCCTTCTTGACGAGGTCGGCGCCCTGGCCGATGGTGAGCCCGTCGAAGAAGTACCAGTTCTGGCCGGGCAGGTAGATCGGCTCGGCCTTGCCCTTGGCCTTGATCTTGTCGAGGGCCGCGAAGAACTCGTCGCGGGTCTTGGGGGTCTCGGTGACGCCGGCCTCCTTGAAGACCGACTTGTTGTAGATGACGACGCGGTTGGCGAAGTACCAGGGGGCGGCGTACTGGACGCCGTCGACGACCGAGGCCTCGTTCAGCGACTCGGCCCAGTCGGTGCCGATCGCCTCCTTGACGTCCGTCAGCTCGGCGAGGCCGCCGGTCTTGGCGTACGCGGCGGTCTGGGTGTTGCCGATCTCGAAGACGTCCGGCGGGTTCTCCTCCGACAGGGCGGTCGTCAGCTTCTGCTGAATGCCGTTCCACTGCTGGACCTCGAACTTGACCTTGGCGCCGGTCTTCTTCTCGAAGGCCGCCGTCAGGTCCTTCTGCCACTGCTCGGGCGTCGAACCGTCCATCGCCCAGACGGTCAGCGTCTGGCCCTTGTAGCTGTCCGGTCCGGCCTTGGCACTGCCGGAGTCACCGCCGTCGTCCGAGCCGCATGCCGCGATCGAGACCATCATGCCCGCGACGCCTATCGCCGCGATGAGCTTGCGCTTCACGCCAAACCCTCCTCAGGGATGCTGCAACCCCGCCCACCGCGAAGACATTCGACGAGTACTGCTGGGGCTGGCTCTGGTCTTTAATGGTTTAGACCAGCAACGGGAGCTTGGCCTAGACCTTTGGGGGTGTCAAGGGTGTATAAGAAGTGCGCCCGCGTCCGTTATCGGACCGACACCTCGGGCCGGGACGGCGGCGGGACCGCAGGCCGTGCCACCATGTGAGCCGCGACAGACGGAGGAGCCGGTGACGGCAGCAGCGCAGCAGGCGGGAAGGCGGGCGATGGGCGCCGACGGGGGCGGTACGGAGAACGGGGCGGGCGCGGGGACGCGCACCGCACGCGTACCGAAGTACTACGGGCTCAAGCGGCACTTGCTCGCCATGACGGACACCATGCCGCCCGGCACACCGGTACCCCCCGAGCGCACCCTCGCGGCGGAGTTCGACACCTCGCGCACCACCGTGCGCCAGGCGCTCCAGGAACTGGTGGTGGAGGGCCGGCTCGAACGCATCCAGGGCAAGGGCACCTTCGTGGCCAAGCCGAAGGTCTCGCAGGCGCTCCAACTCACCTCGTACACCGAGGACATGCGGGCCCAGGGCCTGGAACCGACGTCCCAGTTGCTGGACATCGGGTACGTCACGGCGGACGAGACGCTGGCCGGGCTGCTGGACATCGCGACCGGCGGCCGGGTGCTGCGGATCGAACGGCTGCGGTTGGCGAGCGGCGAGCCGATGGCCATCGAGACCACCCACCTTTCGGCCAAACGCTTCCCCGCGCTGCGCCGTTCGCTGGTGAAGTACACCTCGCTCTACACCGCGCTGGCCGAGGTGTACGACGTGCGGCTGGCGGAGGCCGAGGAGACCATCGAGACCTCGCTGGCCACCCCGCGCGAGGCCGGACTGCTCGGCACCGACGTGGGCCTGCCGATGCTGATGCTCTCGCGGCACTCGCTGGACGGCGGGGGCGAGCCGGTGGAGTGGGTGCGCTCGGTCTACCGCGGTGACCGGTACAAGTTCGTCGCACGGCTCAACCGCCCGGCGGAGTGAGGCGGGTCCGGGGCGGCGACGCCCCGGACCCGCCGAGCGCGTCCCGGCGCACACCCGCGTCCGCCGGGACGTCGCACCGCCGCACCACCGCACCGCCCGGCCGTCGCACCGCCGTGCCTCCCGGCCGTCGGGAAGGCTTCACCGCCCGGCCGCCGGAAGCTTCACCGAACATTCTCGGCCACCTCTGAACCCGGCCCCTATCCTTTCCGTGATCCAGACGGATACATCACCGTTGCCGGGACGCGACGCGGACGGGTGCTCCGGCCGGAACACCCTGTGCAGGGACTCGTGTTGCCCCCGGCGACAAGCAAGCCAGGGACGGGAGTCACCACATGCCGCAAGAGCCAGGGGCAGCGCAGAGGCCGCCCACCGTCACCCCCGCGCGGGTGGTCATCGCGCTCTGCCTCGCCGCGCCGTTCGTCGCGCTGCTGTGGGTGGGGTCGTACGCGAAAGTCGATCCCGCGTTCATCGGGATCCCGTTCTTCTACTGGTACCAGATGCTCTGGGTCGTCGTCTCGACGCTGCTGACCATGCTGGCCTACAAGCTGTGGCAGCGCGACCAGCGCTCCCGCAAGGGGGGTGCGTCCGCGTGAAGGACGGCGTGAACGGAGTCGCTCTCGGCGTCTTCGTCTTCTTCTTCCTGGCCGTGACCGTCGTCGGCTTCATGGCCGCCCGCTGGCGCAAGGCGGAGAACGAGAACAGCCTCGACGAGTGGGGCCTCGGCGGCCGCTCGTTCGGCACCTGGGTGACCTGGTTCCTGCTCGGCGGCGACCTCTACACCGCCTACACCTTCGTCGCCGTCCCGGCGGCCGTCTACGCGGCGGGGGCGGCCGGCTTCTTCGCCGTCCCGTACACGATCCTGGTCTACCCGCTGATCTTCACCTTCCTGCCGCGGCTGTGGTCGGTGTCGCACAAGCACGGGTACGTGACCACCTCCGACTTCGTCCGCGGCCGGTACGGCTCGCGCGGACTGTCGCTCGCGGTCGCGCTGACCGGCATCCTCGCCACCATGCCGTACATCGCGCTGCAACTCGTCGGCATCCAGGCGGTGCTGGACGTGATGGGCGTCGGCGGCGGTGAGGGCACCCATTGGTTCGTCAAGGACCTGCCGCTGCTCATCGCGTTCGCCGTGCTCGCCGCGTACACCTACTCCTCCGGGCTGCGCGCCCCGGCGCTGATCGCGTTCGTCAAGGACGGGCTGATCTACCTGGTCATCGCGGTGGCGATCATCTACATCCCGATCAAGCTGGGCGGCTTCGACGACATCTTCGCGGCGGCGGGCGAGAAGTTCTCGGCGGCGAACGAGGCGGCCGGCAAACCGGTGGCGGGGCTCGCGCCCGGCCCGTCCGGACAGTGGGTCTACGCCACGCTGGCGCTCGGCTCCGCGCTCGCGCTCTTCATGTATCCGCACTCCATCACGGCGACGCTCTCCAGCCGCAGCCGTGACGTGATCCGCCGCAACACCACGATCCTGCCGCTCTACTCGCTGATGCTGGGGCTGCTGGCCCTGCTCGGCTTCATGGCGATCGCGGCCGGGATCAAGGTGGACAACGGCCAGTTGGCCATCCCGCAGCTCTTCGAGAACATGTTCCCGGACTGGTTCGCCGGGGTGGCCTTCGCCGCCATCGGCATCGGCGCGCTGGTACCGGCCGCGATCATGTCCATCGCGGCGGCCAACCTCTTCACCCGCAACATCTACAAGGACTTCCTGAAGCCGGACGCCACCCCGGAGCAGGAGACGAAGGTGTCCAAGCTGGTGTCCCTGCTGGTGAAGGTGGGCGCGCTGGCGTTCGTCCTCACGATGGACAAGACGGTCGCGATCAACTTCCAGCTGCTGGGCGGGATCTGGATCCTCCAGACCATGCCGGCCCTGGTGGGCGGCCTGTTCACCCGCTGGTTCCACCGGTGGGCGCTGATCGCGGGCTGGGCGGTCGGCATGGTCTACGGCACCGCCGCCGCGTACGGGGTCGCGTCGCCGACCCAGAAGCACTTCGGCGGCTCCTCGAAGGAGATCCCCGGTCTCGGGGAGATCGGCTACATCGGCCTCACCGCCTTCGTGCTGAACGTGGTGGTCGTCATCGTGCTGACCTTCGTGCTGAACGCGGTCAAGGCCCCGGCGGGCATCGACGAGACCTCGCCGGGCGACTACACGGCGGACGCGGGCGACCCCGGCGTGGTGGAGAAGCTGCCGCCGGCCACGGTCGGAGCGCCGGGCGGGCACTGACCCCCGGCACCCGGCCGCACGGGCCGCCACCGCTCCCCGGAAACCGCCGGAGCGGGGGCGGCCCGTGCGGGTGTCCGGGCGTTCGCGCCCCCGCCCGGGGGGCGTACGCAAGGATGTGCCCATGACATCTCCTTCCTCCCGACGGCTGCTCCTCGCGGCCCTCACGGTGCTGGCTCTCGCCTCCTGCGGCACCACGCCGAGCGAGTCCGTCCCGGCCGCCGGGCCCGGGTCCGGCTCCCCGGCGTCCCCGCCGCCCTCCGGCGCCGAACTGGAGGCCCGCGCCGCCGCCCTGCAGACCCGTACCGAGCACGTGTACGTGACCCGGCTGGACGGCTTCACGCTGGCCCGGCAGTCGGTGGGGGTGCGCGGGGACGACGGCTTCGGCTCGGTGTACACCGGGCAGGGCGGACGGATGCTCGAACTCGACGTGGAGCGCGGCGAACTGCCCGGCCCCGCTTGTGCGGGGGCGACCGCGCCGGCCGCGGACGACGACGGGGCCGTGACCTGCGAGCGGGACGGCGACGCCTGGTACACCGCGACGGCGGCCGGGCACTCCTACGCCCGCGCCGACGGCGACCTCGTCGTACGGGTCGGCGGGGCGCGGACCGACCTGGACCGCGCCACCCTGAGTGACGCCTTGGCGGCCACCCACCGGGCCGACGACGCCGAACTCGCCGACGTGCTTCCGCCGGTCGGCGAGGCGTCGGGGCAGCAGCCCGTCGAGCGCGGCGACCTGCCTCCGGTGGGCGACGGAGCACCCCTGAACGGTGCCGGAACGACGGGCTGACGCCCCCGCCGACCGGGCCCGGACGGGCCCCGGACGAGCATCGGGCCGTTCGCGCGAGCCTCCCGCATCGGAGCTGACGACACAACATGTAGGGGTGTGCGGATCGGGCCGCCCCCACATGTATGCTCGACCTCGCTGTCGTCGCAGGGGAATCCGGTGCGAGTCCGGAACTGTCCCGCAACGGTGTGACCGGTGTGCCCCGCACGCCCGTCGAGTCCGGGTACCTGCCGGCAGTGCGTCCGGCCCGACCGGTCCGGACGCCGATACGTCCGGGCCTCGCGGATGGGCCGGTGGACGCCGCCGCGGTCCCGCACGCCCCTCGCCGGGCTGCTCTCCCCGCGCGGCCGCACCGTTCCCCCGCCGGCCCCGAGCCGAGCGAGGGAGAGCACACACGTGACCATCGCGCCCGACCAGGTGCAGGCCGCCGCACCCGCCGAGTCCGTACCGAACGCCGAGCCAACCGCCGGGGCGGACGGTCCCGGCGCCGCGCTGCTGCGGACCCTGACCTCCCTCACCGCCGATCTCCCGGACACCGACCCGGGCCGGGTGGCCGCCGCCGCCCTGCGCGGCCGGTCCGCACGGGCCGACGAGGCCGAACTGCGGGAGCTGGCCACCGAGGCCGCCGCCGGTCTCATCTCCGAGGACCCGGCCTACTCCCGCCTCGCCGCGCGCCTGCTCACGATCACCGTCGCCGAAGAGGCGGCCGGCCAGGGCGCGGTCTCCTTCTCCACGTCGGTCGCGACCGCCCACGGCGCCGGCCTGATCGCCGACCGCACCGCCGCCTTCGCGGCGCGGCACGCGGCCCGGCTGGACGCGCTCGTCGAGCAGTCCGTCGCCGACGGCGCCGACGACCGGTTCGGCTACTTCGGCCTGCGCACCCTGTACAGCCGCTATCTGCTGCGCCACCCGCTGACCCGCCAGGTCCTCGAGACCCCGCAGCACTTCATGCTCCGGGTCGCCGCCGGTCTCGCCGAGGACGAGTCCGACCGCGCGGTCGACGAGGTCGTCTCGCTGTACGGCCTGATGAGCCGGCTGGACTACCTGCCGTCCTCCCCCACCCTCTTCAACTCCGGCACCCGGCACCCGCAGATGTCCTCCTGCTACCTGCTGGACTCCCCGCTGGACGAGCTGGACTCCCTCTACGACCGCTACCACCAGGTGGCGCGGCTCTCGAAGCACGCGGGCGGCATCGGGCTGTCGTTCTCCCGCATCCGCTCGCGCGGTTCGCTGATCCGGGGCACCAACGGGCTCTCCAACGGCATCGTCCCGTTCCTGAAGACGCTCGACGCCTCGGTGGCCGCAGTGAACCAGGGCGGCCGGCGCAAGGGCGCCGCCGCGGTCTACCTGGAGACCTGGCACGCGGACGTCGAGGAGTTCCTGGAGCTGCGCGACAACACCGGCGAGGACCAGCGGCGCACCCACAACCTCAACCTGGCCCACTGGATCCCGGACGAGTTCATGCGCCGGGTCGACGCGGACGGCGCCTGGTCGCTGTTCTCCCCCGCCGACGTCCCCGAGCTGGTGGACCTGTGGGGCGACGACTTCGACGCCGCCTACCGGGCCGCCGAGGCGAAGGGCCTGGCCCGCAGGACGCTCCCGGCCCGCGAGCTGTACGGCAGGATGATGCGCACGCTGGCGCAGACCGGGCAGGGCTGGATGACGTTCAAGGACGCCGCCAACCGCACCGCCAACCAGACCGCCGAGCCGGGCGCGGTGGTCCACTCGTCCAACCTGTGCACCGAGATCCTCGAGGTCACGAACGACGGGGAGACCGCGGTCTGCAACCTGGGCTCGGTCAACCTGGGCGCGTTCGTCGCCGACGGCGGGATCGACTGGGAGCGGCTGGACGCCACCGTGCGCACCGCCGTGACCTTCCTGGACCGCGTGGTGGACATCAACTTCTATCCCACCGAGCAGTCCGGGGCCTCCAACTCCCGCTGGCGGCCGGTCGGCCTGGGCGCGATGGGGCTCCAGGACGTCTTCTTCCGGCTGCGCCTGCCCTTCGACTCCCCCGAGGCACGCGCGCTGTCCACGAAGATCTCCGAGCGGATCATGCTGGCGGCGTACGAGGCGTCCTGCGACCTCGCCGAGCGCTCGGGTCCGCTGCCCGCGTGGAGCGGGACCCGGGCCGCGCGCGGGGTGCTGCACCCCGACCACTACACCACCGCGCCGGCCTGGCCGGAGCGCTGGGAGGCGCTGCGCGCCCGGATCGCGAAGACGGGGATGCGCAACTCCCTGCTGCTCGCCATCGCGCCGACCGCGACCATCGCCTCGATCGCCGGGGTGTACGAGTGCATCGAGCCGCAGGTCTCCAACCTCTTCAAGCGCGAGACGCTCAGCGGCGAGTTCCTCCAGGTCAACGCCTATCTGGTGGAGGAGCTGAAGCGGCTCGGCGTGTGGGACGCGCGGACCCGGGAGGCGCTGCGCGAGGCGAGCGGCT
The DNA here is from genome assembly GCF_947488945.1 of uncultured Streptomyces sp. Taxonomy (GTDB): domain Bacteria; phylum Actinomycetota; class Actinomycetes; order Streptomycetales; family Streptomycetaceae; genus Streptomyces. The sequence continues at coordinate 265,880 of NZ_CANLBS010000002.1, read as the reverse complement.
CGGTCCAGGGCTTCCACTGGATCCCCGAGGACGTCCGGGCGCTGTACCGCACCGCGTGGGAGATCCCGCAGCGCGGCCTGATCGACATGGCGGCGGCCCGTACCCCGTACCTGGACCAGAGCCAGTCGCTGAACCTGTTCCTGGAGACGCCGACCATCGGCAAGCTCTCCTCGATGTACGCGTACGCCTGGAAGCAGGGGCTGAAGACGACGTACTACCTGCGGTCGCGCCCGGCGACCCGGATCGCCCGTGCGGCGTCCGGCGCCGCGAGGGCCGCCGCCCCCGTTCCGGTGCAGCAGGCGGCCCCCGACGCCGAGGCGCTCGCCTGCTCCCTCGAAAACCCCGAGTCCTGCGAGGCATGCCAGTGACGACCCCCACCGATTCCGCCGCCCGGAAGAACCTGCTCGACCCGGGATTCGAGCTGACCCTGCGGCCGATGCGCTACCCGGACTTCTACGAGCGCTACCGGGACGCGATCAAGAACACCTGGACCGTGGAGGAGGTCGACCTCCACTCCGACGTGTCCGACCTCGCCAAGCTGTCCCCCGGCGAGCAGCACATGATCGGCCGGCTGGTGGCGTTCTTCGCCACCGGTGACTCGATCGTCTCCAACAACCTGGTGCTGACGCTGTACAAGCACATCAACTCCCCGGAGGCGCGGCTCTACCTGTCGCGGCAGCTCTTCGAGGAGGCCGTGCACGTGCAGTTCTACCTGACGCTGCTCGACACCTATCTGCCCGACCCGGACGACCGGGCGGCCGCGTTCGACGCGGTCGAGGAGATCCCGTCGATCCGCGAGAAGGCACAGTTCTGCTTCCGCTGGATGGACTCGGTCGAGAAGATCGAGCGCCTGGAGACCAGGGCCGACCGGCGCCGCTTCCTGCTGAACCTGATCTGTTTCGCGGCGTGCATCGAGGGCCTGTTCTTCTACGGCGCGTTCGCGTACGTCTACTGGTTCCGCTCGCGCGGTCTGCTGCACGGCCTGGCCACCGGCACCAACTGGGTGTTCCGTGACGAGACCATGCACATGAACTTCGCGTTCGAGGTGGTCGACACCGTCCGCAAGGAGGAGCCGGACCTCTTCGACGACGAGCTGCGGCAGCAGGTCACCGACATGCTGAAGGAGGCCGTCGAGGCGGAGCTGCAGTTCGGCCGCGACCTGTGCGGCGAGGGCCTGCCGGGGATGAACACCGAGTCGATGCGGCAGTACCTGGAGTGCGTCGCCGACCAGCGCCTGACCCGGCTGGGCTTCCCGGCGCTGTACGGCTCCCAGAACCCGTTCTCCTTCATGGAGTTGCAGGGCGTCCAGGAGCTGACGAACTTCTTCGAGCGCCGTCCGTCGGCCTACCAGGTCGCGGTCGAGGGCACCGTCGGCTTCGACGACGAGTTCTAGCCCGCCCGGCACGATCGGGAGCCCCCGCGACGGCCGGCCGCACGCCGGCCGCCGCGGGGGCTCGCGCCGTCCGGGGATCAGACCCGCACCCACGCTCCCCGGTACGGCCGTCCGCCGGTCCGGGCGGGCAGGACGACGGCGGCCGGGGGCTGCGGCGGTTCGTCGCGGGAGGCGGGATGCGCCGCGCGCAGGGCGCGGTCGATGCGTCGTTCGCGGGCGAGTCCGACGAGGGCGGGGAGCAGGACGAGGGCGAGGAGGACGGCCACGGCGAGGAGGTTCAGGAGTGTGTTCATGGCTCCACTGTGGCCGCGCCGCAAGGATTCGGTGAGTGGCAGGACTGTCATAGGACGTTGAATTACTGCCACACTGTCGCCATGCTGAACAACGTCGCCGTCCTGCTGCTCGACGAGGTACACCCCTTCGAACTCGGCGTGCTCTGCGAGGTTTTCGGTCTCGACCGCAGCGACGAGGGCCTGCCGGTGCAGGACTTCGCCGTCGTCTCCGCCGAAGGCCCGGTCCTGCGCACCCACGCCGGTTTCACCCTCAGCACCCCGTACGGCCTCGACCGGCTGGACGAGGCCGACCTGGTCGCGGTGCCGGCCGGCAGTCACTTCGTGGCGCGGTCGTATCCCGAGGAGGTGCTGGAGGCCCTGCGCCGGACCGTGGAGCGCGGGGCGCGGGTGCTGAGCGTCTGCTCGGGCGCGTTCGTCCTGGGCGCGGCCGGGCTGCTGGACGGACGGCGGTGCACCACCCACTGGCGGCACAGCGCCGAACTGGCCCGCCGCTTCCCGGCGGCCGTGGTGGAGCCGGACGTGCTGTACGTGGACGCGGGCCCGGTGATCAGCTCGGCCGGCACCGCGGCGGGCATCGACGCCTGTCTGCATCTGCTGCGCCAGGAGCACGGGCCGGACGTGGCCAACGCGGTCGCCCGCCGGATGGTGGTGCCGCCGCACCGGGACGGCGGGCAGGCGCAGTACGTCGAGCGGCCGCTGCCCCGCACCCGGTGCGACACGGTCGGCGACACCCTGGCGTGGATGGAGGGCCACCTGGAGCAGGAGATGACCGTGGACCAGCTCGCCGCGCTGACCCACATGTCGCCGCGCACCTTCGCGCGCCGCTTCCAGCAGGAGACCGGCACCACGCCCTACCGCTGGCTGCTGCGTCAACGGGTGCTTCTGGCACAGCACTTGCTGGAGGCGTCCGACGAGACGATGGACGCCATCGCCGGCCGCACCGGCTTCGGCAACGCCGCCGCCCTGCGCCACCAGTTCGTCCGTTCGCTGGGCACCACCCCGCAGGCGTACCGCAGGACGTTCCGGGGCCCGGTCGCCACCCCCGAGAGGGTCTGAGGCGCCCGGCCGTAGCGTGGTGCCGTGCCCCCGGTGAAGACCGGGGGCACGGCGGTCACGCGGTGGGTGGTGCGGTCAGATCCCGCAACTGGGCGCGGACCAGAAGCGGTTCGGGCCCTGGTTCACGTGGACGTGGTCGTTGTGGTCCGGGTAGCCCGGGCCGAGGATCCCGCGGAAGCCGTGGTTGCGGGCCTGCAGCGCCATGGTGCACAGCGAGTGCGAGCCGGCCCCGAGGTCGACGGCGTCACCGTAGAGGTGACGGCTGCCGGAGGCTCCGCCGACCGCCGCGTTGCAGGAGGTGGAGCGGAAGCCGCTGGTGACGCGGATCGGCTGGTCGCCCAGCGCGTGCCGCAGCGCCTCCAGCTTCCACATGCTGGACAGCGCGTTGGCCCGCGCCGTGCCCGCGGCGACGGCGCCGCCCGACCAGGTGCTGTTGCAGCCGTTGAGCTCGGCGTAGGTGAAGTGGATCGGGGTGCAGTCGTCGTCCTGGAGCGCGTAGATCTTGGCCTGGGTGGCCGGTCCGGCGATGCCGTCGGCGGCCAGGCCGTAGGCGGCCTGGAAGCGCTTGACGGCGGCCGTGGTGGCAGGTCCGTAGGAACCGTCGATGGCCAGCACCGAGTTGTAGCCGGGGTAGCCGGCGACGCGGATCTGGAGCTGGGTGACGTCGTTGCCGGTGGCGCCGGAGGACAGGGTGCGGGTGAAGGTGTAGCAGCCGTCGGCGTGGGCGGTTCCGGCGGTGAACACCACCCCCGCCAACGTACATGTAAAGGTCATGACAAGTCCGAGCAGAATGCGCACGATACGTCCGGGCATGTGGGGGGCTCCCTCTCGCGATGGCATGTGCAGGTGAGCTTGGCGGAGGAGTCGACGCGCGTCAACCACCCCTGGCGCAATGGCAGTTGGACGCCACATGGCCGCCGCGGAACCCCTTGGCCCGGATACGCGCGAGGGCCCGGCGGCGGGCGCTCGCGCACCGGCCGCCGGGCCCTCGCGCCGTCCGGACCCACCCGGACGGGACGGTCCCGGGCGTCAGTCGTTGGGGACGGTCTCGTAGCGCGGGGTGCCCTCGGCCATCTGCTTCAGCGCGTCCTTGCGGTCCCGCTTGGAGAGCCGGTCGATGTAGAGGCGGCCGTACAGGTGGTCCGTCTCGTGCTGGAGGCAGCGCGCGAAGTAGCCGCTGCCCCGCACCTTGATCGGGTTGCCGCGCGCGTCCCGGCCGCTCACCACCGCGTAGTCGGGGCGGGCCAGCGAGGCGTAGGCGGTCGGGACGGACAGGCAGCCCTCGTTGGAGTCGTCCAGGACCCGCTCGGCCGGCGGCAGCTCCTCCAGCACCGGGTTGACGACCGCGCCGACGTGGCGGACCCCCTCGTCGTCCGGGCAGTCGTACACGAAGACCTTGAGGTCCACGCCGATCTGGTTGGCGGCCAGGCCCACGCCCTCCGCCGTCCGCTGGCTGGCGAACATGTCGTCGATCAGCGCCGCCAGGTCGTCGTCGAAGGCGGTGACGTCCTTGCACTCCTTGTGCAGGACCGGATTGCCCACGACCGTGATCGGACGGGAGGTGCCGCGCCCGCGGTGCGCCGCCTCGCGCTCCTCGCAGTCCTCCGTGTCGACGACGAACCCCTCATCGTCGACGCCGTCCACGCCGTCGACGCCGTCCACGCCCGTCCGCTCGTCCGTCTCCTGCTGCGCCATGTCCGCCGTACGCCTTCCTGCAACCTGTCTGCCCGGTCCGGATCGGCCCGGGACCACCAGCACCGCGATCGGTGCCCGTACAGCCTACGGGCACACGTCAGCAGACTTCTTCGAGATCCCGCCACTCGCGGCTGTCGGGGCTGTCCGCGGCCCAGCCGTCCAGCAGCCCGCGCACCAGTCCCGGCGGGGCGGCCAGCCCGCACTCGCGCTCCGGTACCCACAGCTCGCCGGCCGTGCGGTGGCCCAGCGGTCCCGGATGGCCCGGCTCGCTGTGGTCGTGCGGATCGAGGTGCTCGCCCTCGCCCTCGTCGCTCACCATCGGGCTCTCCGAGCAGGCCCGGCACAGCAGCCGCACGGAGGACGACCAGTCCTCCGCGGCGAAGCCCGCGTCCGAGGCGAGTTGCTCCAGCGCGTCCCGGTCCGCCTCGGTGGCGGCCTCCAGCAGCACCACCCAGGTGGGCACGGGCGACGGCGCCCACAGCTCGATCTCGTCGAAGACCGGGTAGGACGGGCCCGCGGCGGTGATCCGCTCGCCGTTGGGCACCCCGTCGTGCAGCACGACCTCGCCCCAGCGCCGCCCGGACGACGGCAGCGGGATGGACAGCACCTCGATGCGGGCCGGATCCAGCCGACGGCCCCACACCACCTCGGCCTCGCCCTCCGGCGAGAGCCGGACCGCCGCGCTGCCCAGCTCCATGCCGGTCGGCTCGGTGGTGGCCCCGGTGCCGCTGCCCGGCACCTTCAGGCCGTACGCCTGCCAGGCCCGGCGGGCCAGCGGCCAGTCCTGGAGCGCGGTCGCGGCGATCCCCACGTTCCACCAGTCCGGCGCACCGGACTCCCGGTCGAGCAGCGCGACCGCGCGCAGTCCGGCGGCGCGCGCCTGCTCCCAGTCGTGCCGGAACTTGTGCAGCAGCGCCAGGTTGAACCACGACTCGGAGAGCCAGGGCTCCAGGTCCGCGGCGCGTGTCAGCAGCGCCCCCGCGTCCTCGTACCGGCCGTCGCCGATCAGCGTGAACGCGCGGTCGGTGGCCTGCCGCCACGAGGCGGACGGCCGGTGCCGTACCTTCCCGAAGATCCTCACGATTCCCGCCTGTCCCGACTGGACACCCTCTTGTTCCGCATCCAACCATGCCCGGCCGGACACCCGCTCCTTACCCATGGGTTACCCGCCGGCCCCGGCGGTCGACCCTCCGCGTGCCAGAACCCTGGCCAGCGCCTCGACCACCTGCGGCTGGTGGTCGTGGCCGGTGGCGAGCCTGAGCTGCTCCAGCGCCCCAAGGGCTCCGCCCACGTGTGCCCCGCACAGGTCGTCGTATGCGTTGGCCGTCCTGACGATCCGCGCGGAGAGCGGCTGCTCGCGGTACGGATCGGCCTGCCGCTCCACCACCACCGCCACCTTCGCGTCCACCCCGGTCCGCCGGACGACCGCCCCGCCGAGGAGGGCGATCCGGCGCTGTTCGGCGGCCGGCAGCGAGACCGTCGCCCCGTGCGCGACCGGGTCCACCAGGGAGAGCTGGCCGATGTCGTGCATCAGCGCCGCGTACTCCAGCACCGTCAGCGCCCGGCCCCCGAGCCCCAGCTCGCGGCCGACCGCGGTGGACAGCTCGGCGACCCGGCGGGCGTGACCGTGCGGGGTGTAGCCGGCGACCTCGGTGGCGCGGGCGAGCGAGGCGATGGTCTGCCGGTAGGTCGCGCGGACCGCCGCGTACCGCCGGAACGAGATCTGGGTCAGCAGCAGCGGCACGCAGAGCACCGGCAGCGCCCACAGCCCGGCGACGGCGACCCCCAGCGCCATCACCGCACCGGTGGCACAGACCGCCGAGCCGATGCCGAGCAGCGCCCGCAGCTCGTCCCGCAGCAGCGGACCGAACGGGAACCGGGTGCGGGAGCGGACCAGCAGGGCCGCCAGCACCGCGTCGCAGAGCGCGGTCAGCACCAGCAGGGCCAGCAGGACGAAGACGTACGCGGGCCCCTCGCGGAGCGTCGACCCGTCGGCCCGCAACGGCTGGAAGCAGACCGCGGCGAAGGCCACCGTCAGCACCCGGCGGGCCGCCTCGTCGGGCTGCGGCCCCCGGCCACGGGACAGGTGCCACACGGCGGCGACCAACTGCGCGGCGACGACGACCGCCACCACCTGGAGCACCCCGTGCCCGACGGGCTCCCCGGCGCTCCGCCCGAGCAGGGCGTACGCCAGCGCCCCGGCGGCGCCCAGCGGGGCGGGCTCCCGCTCGCCCGGCGGCGCTCCCCGGCGGGCCGGCTCGCCGACCGCGACCAGCAGGCCGAAGGCGAGCGCGTGGCCGGGCTCCACCAGACCGTGCAGCAGGGTCTGGACGAGGGCCGCGAGGGTCAGCGCCAGGGCGGCGGTCCGCAGCGCCACCGCGGCGGGCGGCGCGCCCCGGCGCGCGGGCGGGGCGTTCACCGGCCGCGCCGTCCGCGCCTGCCGCGCCCGGCGGGCGGCGGCGTGGCGGCCGGTGCGGCGGGCGGCGCGGTGCGGGGGCGCGGGGTCGTCGGGGCGGGCGGGGCGGGCGGGGCCGTCGGGCCGGGCGGGACGGTCCCGGCGTCCGGGGTACCGCCGGGCTCCCCCGCCTCGTCCGCGGTGACCGGCGCGGACGGCGACCAGCCGTGCCGGTCGAGGGCCCGCTCCAGGGCGCTCACCATGCGGGGGTCGAACTGCGTGCCGGCGCACCGGCGCAGTTCCTCGACCGCCGCCGGGACCGGGCGGCCGCGCCGGTAGGAGCGGGACGAGGTCATGGCGTCGAAGGCGTCGGCCACCGCCACCACCCGGGCGAACTCGGGAATGGCCCCGCCCTTCAGTCCGCACGGGTAGCCGCCGCCGTCCAGGCGTTCGTGGTGGTGCAGGATCGCGGCACGGGCGTCGTCCAGGAAGCCGATGCCCCGGACGATCTCGTGGCCGTACTCCGGATGCAGTTCGACGACCCGGCGCTCCTCGGGGGTGAGCGGGCCGTTCTTGCGCAGGACGCGGGTGGGCACGCCGAGCTTCCCGATGTCGTGCAGGATGCCGGCGAAGCGGAGCGCCTCCAACCGGTCGTCGGCCATGCCCAGCTCGCCGGCGATCATGAAGGAGGCGAGCCCGACCCGTTCGCTGTGGCCGCGGGTGTAGGGGTCCTTGAGGTCGACGGCCTGCACCAGCGCCCGGATGGTGGCCCGGTGGGCGGCCCTCTCCCGGTGGTACTGGGCGAAGACCCAGCAGGAGATGTACATCGGCAGCAGCACGCAGAGCGCGGACGGCGGGCCGTAGGGGCCCTGCCACAGGACCGCCATCATCAGTCCGGCGAGCCCGTGCACCAGATGGGGGCCGAGCGACCGGAACAGCAGGCCCCGCCAGGCGCGCCGCAGCGGCAGCCGCTCGGCCGCGGCGAGGATCGCGCCGTCCAGCGCGGTGAGCACGAGGCAGAGGACGAGGGCCGCCGCGCAGGCAGGCACGAGGGCCTGCGGGAAGAGGGGCGCCCCGCCCGGACCGCCGCCGAGCGTGGCGGGCCCGCCGCACACCCGGTAGGCGCGGGAGGCGGCCCACACGGCGACGGCGAGCTGGGCGGCCCGCCAGAGCCGGCGCGCCGCCGCGGGCGGCCGTTCGACCCGGCCCGCCAGCGCGCCCGGCACGGCGACCAGGGCGGCGGCGGCCGGCGGCAGCAGGAAGGCGGCGGCGAGCAGCAGCGGGAAGAACGAGCCGGCGGCGACGGGCGTCGAGCCGCCGGAGAAGGGGCAGCGGCCGGGCAGTTCGCAGACCAGGTACACCCCGGCGAGCAGCGCGAACGTCCCCCACGGCACGACCGCCGCGGCGGGTGCGGCCGGGACGTCGGGCCACGGACTCCAAGCGGTGGCCCCGGCCCGGACCGCGGGCAGCGTGCAGACGAGGGCGAGTCCCGACACCGCCAGGATCAGCGCGCGTGCCGCTCGCGATGTCGCCCTCATGCCCGCCGTCCGCCCCCTCGTCGATGGGCCGAGGTTAGCGAGTGGGACGGCCCGGGACGGCGCAATGGATCCGATTAGCGCGTTCGGGTGACACGGCCGGGGTCGGTGGGGGGAGCGGGGCGCCGGGGACGGTGCCCGCGGACGTACGACGGCGGGGGCGCACCGCGTTTCCGCCGTGTGCCCCCGCCGTGGAGGTGTCCGTCACTCCGTGGTGGCGGCGGGCCTTCCCGCGTCCAGCGACACGTCCTGCTCGGGCAGGGCCTCGCCGGCGCGGATCAGGTCGATCCGCCCCATCACCTTGGACCGCAGGTCACTGGGGACGTCGTCCTGCCCGCAGCACCGCTTGACCAGCTTCTTCACGGCCTGCTCCAGCCCGTACTTCTCCAGGCACGGGGAGCACTCCTCGAAGTGCACCTCGATCTTGGTGCAGTCACCCTCGGGCATCTCACGGTCCAGGAACTCGTAGAGATGGTCGAGTACCTCCGAGCAGTCCGTCTCGTGCGGCTCTCCGCAGCTCATGAGGCCGAGCCTTTCCGATCGTCCGACTCACCGGCGCCGGCGGGGACGAGCCCGCGCTCGCGGGCGTAGTCCTCCAGCATGCCGCGCAGCTGGCGGCGTCCGCGGTGCAGCCGGGACATCACCGTACCGATGGGAGTCCCCATGATGTCCGCGATCTCCTTGTAGGCAAAGCCCTCGACGTCCGCGAGGTAGACCGCGATGCGGAACTCCTCCGGGATCGCCTGCAGGGCCGACTTCACGTCCGAGTCCGGCAGGTGGTCCAGCGCCTGGGACTCGGCGGACCGCAGACCGGTCGACATGTGCGACTCCGCACGCGCGAGCTGCCAGTCCTCAATCTCCTCGGCGGCGCTGCGCTGGGGCTCGCGCTGCTTCTTCCGGTACGAGTTGATGAAGGTGTTGGTGAGGATGCGGTACATCCACGCCTTGAGGTTGGTGCCCTCGCGGAACTGGTGGAAGGAGCCGTAGGCCTTGGCGTACGTCTCCTGGACCAGGTCCTCGGCGTCCGCGGGATTGCGCGTCATGCGCAGCGCCGCGGAGTACATCTGGTCGAGGAAGACGAGTGCGTCCCGCTCGAAACGGGCGTTGCGTTCGTCCGTCGTCTCCTGCGGGCGGCCGTCTTCGGTCCCTGTGTCGGTACCAGTGACCGGACCCACCTCCTCCAACGATGTGGCGGACCCGAAACCGGACCCGCTCGCCTTGGAGAATAGTCGACCTTGCTTCTCGGCGGGCTGCCGATCGGCTCCGCCCGACGCGCGCCCGGAAGTGGTCCGTGCCGCGTGCAGCACCGTCCACTCCAACTCGGCGGCGCTGGAGCGCTGCGGGCAGATGGTCGAACCCATGCGACGGACTCCTCATACGACGTTGTTCTACCGACAGTCCGAACAACAGCCGTGCCCCCGCCTCCATTCCCGGCCCCGGCGGCCGCCCGGTCACCGCGTCGGGCACGGGGTCAGGACAGGTCCGCCAGCCAGCCGGCGACGGCGTCCGTGACCGCCGCCGCGGTCTGCTCCGCGGTCCGCCCGGAGCGTTTCGGCACGGCGAACCCGTGGTCCGCGTGGGGCACCTCGGCGAGAGCGAAGTCACCCCGCGGGAACTCCTCCGGCCGGCCGAAGGGGTCGTTGCCGCCCTGCACGACCAGTGTCGGCAGCCCGGTGCCGAGCAGTTCACCGGCCCGCGACTTCTCGGGGCGGCCGGGCGGGTGCAGCGGGAAGGAGAGCGCGAGCACGGCACGGGCGCCCAGCTCGCGTCCGGTTCGGCAGGCGACCCGCGCCCCGGCGCTGCGGCCGCCGGCGACGACCGGCCGGCCGGACGCGGCCAGCGCCGGCCACAGTTCCCGCCAGGCCGCGTCCAGGGTCTTCGGCGCGGGCGCCACCTTCTTCCCCGCCACCCGCCAGGGCTGCTCCACCAGGGCGACCCGGACGCCGTGCGCGGGCAGCGCGGCGGCCAGCGCGGCCAGGTCGCGGGCTTCGACGCCACCGCCCGCGCCGTGGCCGAGGGCGAGCACCAGCCGGGCGCCCGGAGCGGACGTCCAGGTGATCCGGGCGTCGCCGGCGGCGGTGGGGACGGTCTGCGTCTTCTGAGTACGGCTCACACCGCCCATCCTGCCCCGCCGCCCGCCGGGGCGGGACGGGCGGCGGGGCGGGACGGGCGGCGGGGCGGGACGGGCGGCGGGGCGGGACGGGCGGCGGGGCACCGGCGCGGCCGGTCAGAACAGCGTCGGCTCCTCGGGCACCGCCAGCTCCTCCAGCAGTTCCGGTCCGTTGTTGCGGACGTTGCTGACGGCAGTGGCCACCGGGTAGGCGCGCATCAGTCCGCCGGGCGGCGGGGCGATCAGGGCGCGCAGTTCGTCGGTGTCGGTGCGGGAGGGGTCCAGCCAGGCGTCCCAGCGGTCCGGGGTCAGCATCACGGGCATCCGCGGGTGGATGTCGGAGAGCGAGGCGGGGCCCTCGGCGGGGGCGACGGCCAGCGGCGAGGTCTCCGCCTCCGTGGTGATGACCGAGCAGGTGACCCACCAGGCGCGGGGGTCCTCGTCGGGCCGGGTCCGGTCGCGCCAGAACTCGTACAGCCCCGCCATCGCGAAGACCGAACCGTCGGCGGGCGTGACGAAGTACGGCTGCTTGCGGGCGCGCTTCTTCCTGCCCTCGACCTCCAGCTCCCGCTCGCCGGAACCGGTGACCCACTCGTAATAGCCGTCGGCGGGCAGGATGCAGCGTCGCTGGAGGAAGGGGCGGCGGAAGGACGGCTTCTCGTGGACCGACTCGGCCCGCGCGTTGATCATCCGGGCGCCGCCCTCGGGCGTCTTCGCCCACGAGGGCACCAGCCCCCACGTCAGGGTGCGCAACTGGCGAACCGGACGGCGGTCGGCGGCGTCTTTCACCGGACGCTCCAGTACGGCGTAGACCGGTTTGGTCGGCGCCACGTTCCAGTCGGGCTCCAGGGTCTCCGCCGGGTCCCACCTCTCCACCTGGAAGAGCCCGGTCAGATCCTCGGGTCGCCGGCTCGCCGCATACCGTCCGCACATACCTGCCAGACTGCCACGACCGCCCGCCCCGACCACGAGGGAGCCCCCGACACCATGAACAGCACCGAACTGGGCCGGCTCTGGGACCGGATCGCCGGCACCCAGCCCGCGCCCGAGGAGTGGCTGGTCGTCGTGACGGCGACGCTCGCGCTGATCGCCGTGGTGCCGAACGTGCTGTGGCGGCGCACCCGCAACACCATCACCATCGCCCACGAGGGCGGCCACGGGCTGGCCGCCCTGCTCACGGGGCGCCGGCTCTCCGGCATCCGGCTGCACTCCGACACCAGCGGACTGACCGTCAGCCGCGGCAGGCCGACCGGCATCGGCATGGTCCTGACGGCGGTGGCGGGCTACACCGCCCCCTCGCTGCTGGGCCTGGGCGGCGCCTGGCTGCTGGCCGACGGGCGGATCACCCTCCTGCTGTGGCTGGCCACCGCGCTGCTGGCGGCGATGCTGGTGATGATCCGGAACGTGTACGGGGCGCTCACCGTCATCCTCACGGGTTCCGCCTTCCTGCTGGTGTCGTGGCTGGCCTCGCCCGCCACCCAGTCCGCGTTCGCCTACACGGTCGTGTGGTTCCTGCTGCTCGGCGGCGTGCGTCCGGTCTTCGAGCTCCAGTCCAAGCGACGGCACGGCGGCGCCCCGGACTCGGACGCCGACCAGCTGGCCCGGCTCACCGACGCCCCTGCGGTCCTGTGGCTCTTCCTCTTCCACGCGGTCTCGCTCTGCTCGCTCATCGGCGGCGGACGCTGGCTGCTGGGGCTCTGAGGGACGCGGCGCCGCGCGACCGTGCTCTTTACCATGCTCCTGTGACGCCCCGGTTTCGGGGTTTTTGGCCGCGTTCCCGGTTTGCGGGGAGCCACTAAAGTGAGGGGCATGACCGAAAGCTCCGTAAGCTCCGTGCGCCCCGCCCTCTGGCCCGCCCCCTCCGCGAGCGGCGCCGTCGACGCGACCGTCACCGTGCCCGGATCGAAATCGGTCACCAACCGCGCCCTGGTGCTGGCCGCGCTGGCGGCCGAACCGGGCTGGCTGCGCCGCCCGCTGCGCTCCCGCGACACCCTGCTGATGGCCCAGGCCCTGCGGCGGCTCGGCGTCGGCATCGAGGAGGGCGTCGGTCCCGACGGCTCGGGCGAGGCCTGGCGCGTGATCCCGGCCGGGCTGCACGGTCCGGTGGCGGTGGACGTCGGCAACGCCGGCACCGTGATGCGCTTCCTCCCGCCGGTGGCGGCCCTCGCCGACGGCCCGGTCCGCTTCGACGGCGACCCGCGTTCCTACGAGCGCCCCCTGCACGGCGTGATCGACGCGCTGCGCGTCCTCGGCGCCCGCATCGAGGACGAGGGCCGGGGGTCGCTGCCGCTGACCGTGCACGGCGCCGGCGCGCTGGACGGCGGCTCCGTGGAGATCGACGCCTCGTCCTCCTCCCAGTTCGTCTCCGCCCTGCTGCTCTCCGCCCCCCGCTTCAACCAGGGCGTCGAGGTCCGGCACATCGGCTCGGCCCTTCCGTCGATGCCGCACATCCGGATGACGGTGGAGATGCTGCGCGCGGTCGGCGCCCAGGTGGACGAGCCCGAGACCGGTGGCGAGCCGAACGTCTGGCGGGTCTCCCCCTCCGCGCTGCTCGGCCGGGACCTCACGGTCGAGCCCGACCTCTCCAACGCCCAGCCGTTCCTCGCGGCCGCCCTGGTCACCGGTGGCCGGGTCACCGTCCGCGACTGGCCGGAGACCACCACCCAGCCCGGCGACGCGCTGCGCGAGATCTTCACCGCGATGGGCGGGAGCTGCGAGCTGACCCCGCAGGGCCTCACCTTCACCGGTTCGGGCCGCATCCACGGCATCGACGTGGACCTCGGCGAGGTCGGTGAGCTGACCCCGGGCATCGCCGCCGTCGCGGCGCTCGCCGACTCCCCGTCCACCCTCAGCGGCGTCGCCCATCTGCGGCTGCACGAGACGGACCGGCTGGCGGCCCTGACCAAGGAGATCAACGAGCTCGGCGGCGACGTCACCGAGACCGCGGACGGTCTGCACATCCGCCCGCGCCCGCTGCGCGGCGGAGTGTTCCACACCTACGACGACCACCGGATGGCGACGGCCGGGGCGGTCATCGGCCTCGCGGTCCCCGGCGTGGAGATCGAGAACGTGGGGACGACGGCGAAGACGCTGCCGGACTTCCCCGACATGTGGACCGGAATGCTCGGGGCCTGACGCCGTGCGCCGTTACGGGAAGAACCCCGACGAGGACGACATCCGGGTCCGGCCGAACCGGAAGGGCAACCGCCCCCGCACGCACACCCGTCCCAAGCACGAGGACGCCGAGGACGGCATGGTCCTCACCGTGGACCGGGGCAGGCTCACCTGCCTGGTCGAGGGGCGCACGGTGGTGGCGATGAAGGCCCGCGAGCTGGGCCGCAAGGCGGCGGTGGTCGGCGACACCGTGTCGATCGTCGGGGACCTGTCCGGCGAGAAGGACACGCTGGCCCGCATCGTCCGCATCGGCGAGCGCCGCACGGTGCTGCGGCGCACGGCCGACGACGACGACCCGTACGAGCGGGTGGTCGTGGCCAACGCCGACCAGCTCGCGATCGTGACGGCGCTGGCCGACCCCGAACCGCGCCCCCGCATGATCGACCGCTGCCTGGTCGCGGCGTACGACGGAGGGCTGACGCCGCTGCTGGTCCTCACCAAGTCGGACCTGGCCTCCCCGGACAAGCTGCTGGAGGCGTACACCCCCCTGGGCGTCCCCTTCATCGTGACCAACCGCGAGGAGCTGGCGAACGGCGACGCCGCCGACCGGGTGCGGGAGCAGCTGAACGGCAGGATCACCGCGTTCGTCGGACACTCCGGCGTCGGCAAGACGACGCTGGTCAACGCGCTGGTGCCCGAGGACAGGCGGCGTACCACCGGGCACGTCAACGCGGTCACCGGACGCGGCCGGCACACCACCACCTCCGCCCTCGCGCTGCCGCTTCCGGGGGACGCGGGCTGGCTGGTGGACACGCCCGGGGTGCGCTCCTTCGGACTGCACCACATCGACCCGTCCCGCGTGATCAACGCCTTCCCCGACCTCCAGCCCGGCACCGAGGACTGTCCGCGCGGCTGCACCCACGACGCCCAGGAGCCGGAGTGCGCGCTGGACGCCTGGGTGGCCGAGGGGCACGCCGATCCCGCGCGGCTGGAGTCGCTGCGCCGACTGCTGGCGACGCGCGAGCGGCGCGAGGGCGACTGACCGGGAGGGGCCGGTCCACCGGTGGTTCCGGCCGGCGGCTCGCGCACGTTTGCGATCACCCGGGCAGCGGTAAGGGCATAATCGCACCGAGCGAGACGAACCGGTCACCGACGCGGGAGGCAACGGAACCATGGCGTGGCTGCTGGTCGTGGTCGCGGGGCTGCTGGAAACCGGCTTCGCCGTCTGTCTGAAGCTCTCGCACGGATTCACCCGGCTCTGGCCGACGATCGCGTTCGCCGCCTTCGCGCTGGGGAGTTTCGGTCTGCTGACCCTCTCCCTGAAGAAGCTCGACGTCGGCCCCGCCTACGCGGTGTGGACCGGCATCGGCGCGGCCGGCACCGCCATCTACGGCATGATCTTCCTCGACGACGTGGTCTCCACCCTCAAGCTGGTCTCGATCGCCTTCGTGATCCTCGGCGTGATCGGGCTCCAGCTCTCCGGCTCCGCGCACTGAGTCCCGCCCCTGCGGGCCGGGCGCGTTGGTCCGGCCCCGGCCCGGCTGGATACTGTGGCGGCATGGCCGACTACCACGATGATCTGCGCCTCGCCCATGTGCTGGCGGACGCCGCCGACGCCACGACGATGGACCGGTTCAAGGCGCTCGACCTGAAGGTCGAGACCAAACCGGACATGACGCCGGTGAGCGAGGCGGACAAGTCCACCGAGGAGCTGATCCGCGGTCACCTCCAGCGGGCCAGGCCGCGCGACGCGATCCTCGGCGAGGAGTACGGCGTCGAAGGCTCGGGGCCGCGGCGCTGGGTGATCGACCCGATCGACGGCACCAAGAACTACGTCCGCGGGGTGCCGGTCTGGGCGACGCTGATCTCCCTGATGGAAGCCGGGGAGAACGGGTTCCAGCCGGTGGTCGGCGTGGTGTCCGCCCCGGCTCTGAACCGGCGCTGGTGGGCGGCGAAGGGCGCGGGCGCCTTCACCGGCCGCAGTCTGACCTCCGCGACCCGGCTGAAGGTCTCGGAGGTCGGCACGATCGGCGACGCTTCGTTCGCGTTCTCCTCGCTCTCCGGCTGGGAGGAGCGCGGCCGCCTCGACGGCCTGCTCGACCTGACGCGTGCCTGCTGGCGCACCCGCGGCTACGGCGACTTCTGGCCGTACATGATGGTCGCGGAGGGCGCGGTGGACATCTGCGCCGAACCGGAGCTGTCGCTGTGGGACATGGCGGCCAACGCGATCATCGTCCAGGAGGCCGGCGGGCGGTTCACCGACCTTGACGGGGCCGACGGCCCCGGGGGTGAGAACGCGGCGGCGTCCAACGGACTGCTCCACGAGGAGTTGCTCGGCTACCTGAACCAGCAGTACTGAACCGGCGGTACCGGACCGGCCGTTCAGCCGCCGGCGGTACCGGACCGGCGCACAACGGAAGCGGGGCGTGCCGACGCACGCCCCGCTTCCGTGCCCCGCGCCCCCTTGTGGCCCCGGCCGGGCGATGCGACGCTGAAAGCCCCGCTTGTGAATGTGTGAATCACTCGGTCGGGGCAGATGCGCCCAGGAGGTGGCTCCCGTCATGCTGGTCCGCGACGCCATGAGCACGGTGGTCCTCACCATCGGCCCCGCCCACACCCTCCGCCAGGCGGCCCGCCTGATGGCGGCGCGCCGCGTGGGAGCGGCGGTGGTCCACGACCCGGACACCTGCGGTCTGGGCATCCTGACCGAGCGGGACATCCTGAACGCCGTCGGGGCGGGCCTCGATCCCGACCGGGAGAAGGCCGCCGCCCACACCACCACCGACGTCGTCTTCGCCGCGCCGTCGTGGACCCTGGAGGAGGCCGCCACCGCGATGACGCACGGCGGGTTCCGGCACCTGATCGTGCTCGACGGCGACGGTCCGGTGGGCGTCGTCTCGGTCCGCGACATCATCCGCTGCTGGTCCCCGGTGCGGCGTCACCCGGCCGAACTGGCCGGCTGACGCCGCTCCCCGTACGCGCGGCGGACGGGGCACGGCCGGACGCGCCCGGTCAGCCGCGCAGGGCGCGGACCGCGCTCTCCAGACGCTTGCCGAACTCGTCGTCGGCCCGGCGGAAGTTGTCCACGGCGCGCTCGGCGATCTCGTCGCGCGAGACCTTGGCGATGAACTGGGCGAGGTTGTCGACCAGTCGGCCCTGCTCGTCCTGCGACATCAGCCGGTAGAGGTCGCCGGCCTGCCGGAAGTCGTCGTCCTCGGCGTGGACCGGCGCCTCGTGGTTGCCGGTGTACCCGGCGACGGGGGTCTGCCGCCACAGCGGAGCACCGGCCTGGGAGGGGCCGCCGAAGCTGTTCGGCTCGTAGTTCTTGGCGCCCCCGTGCCGGCCGTCGTAGAGGTGGCCGTCACGGCCGTGGGTACGCGCCTCGGTGGCGCGCGGGCGGTTCACCGGCAGGTGGTCGGCGTTGATGCCGACGCGGTAGCGGTGGGCGTCGCCGTAGGCGAAGAGGCGGCCCTGGAGCATCTTGTCCGGCGAGGGGCCGATGCCCGGCACGAAGTGCGCGGGGCTGAAGACCGACTGCTCGACCTCGGCGAAGATGTTCTCCGGGTTGCGGTTGAGCTCCAGCCTGCCGATCTCGATCGGCGGGTAGTCCGCGTGCGGCCAGACCTTGGTGAGGTCGAACGGGTTGAAGCGGTAGGTCGCCGCGTCGGCCTCGGACATGATCTGCACCTGCACCGTCCAGGACGGGAAGTCGCCGCGCTCGATGGCCTCGCGCAGGTCGCGCTGGTGGCTGTCCGGGTCGACGCCCGAGAGGCGGTTGGCCTCGTCGGTGGTGAGGTTCTCGATGCCCTGGTCGGTCTTGAAGTGGTACTTGACCCAGAAGACCTCACCGACGGCGTTGTTCCACTGGTAGGTGTGCGAGCCGTAGCCGTTCATGTGGCGCAGCGTCGCCGGGATGCCGCGGTCGCCGAAGAGCCAGGTCACCTGGTGGGTCGACTCCGGGGACAGACCCCAGAAGTCCCAGACGTTGTCCGCCTCCTGCGAGCCGGTGTACGGGTCGCGCTTCTGGGTGTGGATGAAGTCGGGGAACTTGATGGCGTCCTTGATGAAGAACACCGGGGTGTTGTTGCCGACGAGGTCGTAGTTGCCCTCCTCGGTGTAGAACTTCAGCGCGAAGCCGCGGGGGTCGCGCACGGCGTCGGCCGAGCCGAGGTTGCCCGCGACGGTGGAGAAGCGCAGGAAGGTCTCCGTCCGCTTGCCCACCTCGGAGAGGAACGCGGCACGCGTCCACCGCGAGACGTCGCGGGTCACCGTGAAGGTGCCGTACGCGCCGGCGCCGCGGGCGTGCACCACGCGCTCCGGTATCCGCTCCCGGTTGAAGTGGGCCAGCTTCTCCAGGAGCGCCTGGTCCTGGACGAGCACCGGCCCGCCGACGCCCGCGGTCTCGCTGTTCTGGTTGTCGGCCAGCGGTGCGCCGGCCTCCGTGGTGAGCGGTCCCTGCGTCACGTGCGCCTCCTGCGTCATGTACGGCCCTTCCCGTCCTGCGGTCCGCGCTCCCTGCCCCCGGCGTGAACTCTGGGCACGATCCTACCTTAGACATTATCCAAGGCCAGCACTCATCCAAGATCACACTCGTTCGGGACTTGTTCCCCCGCTGTTAAGCTGATGCCATGAGTGACCTGCTGGAAAGACTTCGCGGACGCGGCTGGCGCATGACGGCACAGCGCCGGGTCGTGGCCGAGGTGCTCGACGGCGAACACGTCCACCTGACCGCCGACGAGGTGCACGCGAAGGCCGTGGGCCGACTGCCGGAGATCTCGCGGGCGACGGTGTACAACACGCTGGGCGAGATGGTGTCGCTGGGCGAGATCCTGGAAGTGAGCACCGACCGCCGCGCCAAGCGGTACGACCCGAACGCCCACCGCCCGCACCACCACCTGGTCTGCGCGGGCTGTGGAGCGATCCGCGACGTCCATCCGGCCGGCGACCCGCTCGCCGACCTCCCCACGGACGAACGTTTCGGCTTCACCGTCTCGGAGGTCGAGGTCACCTACCGCGGCCTCTGCCCGGACTGCACGGCCGCCGGCCGGGGCTGACCGGCACACACACCACCGACGAAGGGGCCCCGCACCGCGCGGGGCCCCTTCGTCGCACGCCCCTGCGGGCGCACACGACAAAGGCCCGGATCCTCTGGAGAATCCGGGCCTTCGTCTTTCAGTAGCGGGGACAGGATTTGAACCTGCGACCTCTGGGTTATGAGCCCAGCGAGCTACCGAGCTGCTCCACCCCGCGTCGATGAATGCAACATTACGTCACCGGGGCCCCAGGGGCAAATTCATTCAGCGTGGGCCCGCAGGCCTGCGGCCCGAGGGGCGGCGCGAGCGTCCGCCCCCGGCCGGAGGCCCGGCGGCGGGCCGCCGGTCCCGGCACCGGGGCAAGGGACGTGGCGGCCCCGTATCAGGCCGTGGGGCCGATCCACCCGACGCGTTCCGCGGGGGCCCGGTCAGGCCGTGAGCTCCTGGTGCAGCGCCTCCTGGAGCCGTGCCGCGCGCTCGGAGACCTCCGCGGGCCCCAGCTCCACCGCGCGGGCGCACCAGCGCTGCCCCTCGGTGAGCTCGCCGCGCCGGGCCGCGAGCAGCGCGAGCCGCAGGGCCGCCCGGCCGTGGCCGTCGTTGGCGGCCCGGCTCCACCACAGGGCCGCCTCACGCTCGCTGCCCTCGCGGGCGAGCAGCAGCCCGAGGTTGAAGGCGCCGTTGCGGCTGCCCGCCTCGGCCGCCGCGCGGTACCAGCGCGCCGCGTTCTCCACGTCGCCGCGGGCCGCGGCCAGCATGCCGACCCGGACCTGGGCGCGCCGGTGCCCCTGCTCGGCGGCCCGCTCGTACCACTCCTCGCACTCGGTCTTCACCGGCATCGGCTCGCCCAGCACCGGCACGCCCGGCGGGGGCTGGCGGGCGTCCAGCACCCCGGCCAGCCGGAACGCCGCCTCGGCGCTGCCGCCACCCGCCGCGGTGCGCAGGTGGCGCTCGGCCTCCTGCTCCTCGCCGCGCCGCAGCAGGGCCATGGCGACCTGGAGCGCGGCGTCGGTGTGCCCGGCGGCGGCCGCCCGCTCGTACCAGCCCAGCGCGGTGCCGTCCTCGTCGCGGCCCGCGTGCAGGATGCCGAGGTTGAAGGCGGCGTCCACGCTGCCCGCCTCGGCCGCCTTGGAGAACCACGGCTCGGCACCGGTCGGGTCGCCCGCCTGGAGCAGCAGGACGGCCAGCGCGTTGGCGGCCTCCCGGTGTCCGGCGTAGGCGGCCCGGCGGTACCACTGCTCGGCCTGCGGGGTGCGGTCCTGGGCGGCGCAGAGCAGTCCGAGGTTGTACGCCCCGTTGACGTCGCCCGCGTCCATGGCCGCCCGGTACCAGCGCTCGGCGGTCTGCTGCTCGCCCCGGTCGGCGTGCAGCGCCCCGAGGGCGTTGGCGGCGTTGCCGTCCCCCTCCTGGGCGGCGCGCAGCCACCAGACGGCGGCGGACTCGGTGTCGCCCGCGTCGCGCAGCAGGAAGCCGAGCGCGCAGGCCGCACGGGCCTCACCGGCGCGGGCGGAGGTGAGGTACCAGCGCCCGGCCTCCTTGAGCTCGCCCCGCCGCTCCAGGATCGCGCCGAGGTGCAGCGCGGCCCGGCGGTGACCGCGGGCGGCGGCCTGGCGGTACCACTGCTCCGCCTCGCCCACGCGGCCCTCGGCGGGGCCCGCCACCGGGCCGTCGGCGGGCCGGTCCCCGGCCGCGGCCTTCTGCCGGCCGGTCACCGGCGGCGCGGGCACGGGCACCGGCTCGGGGGCGGCGCGGCCGAGGCCGAACGCCTCGTAGGGGTCGTCGACGGCGTTGCGCTCGATGGTGCGGGCGAGCCGGTAGGCGGCCTCGCGGTGCCCCTGTTCGGCGGCGGCGCGCAGCCAGCGCTCGGTACCGGTGTCGCCGCGGTGCTCCATGAGGTCGGCGAGGGCGTAGGCGCCCAGGGCGTGTCCCTGCTCGGCGGACTGGCGCAGCCAGTACTCGGCGCCCGGTTCGTCGCCCCGCTCGCGCAGGAGGCGGCCGAGGGCGTGGGCGGCGGCGCCGGAGCCGGCGACCGCGGCGATGCGCCACCAGCCGGCCGCCTCGTCCGGGTAGCCGCGCTGGTGCAGCAGGACGCCGAGGTTGTTGGCGGCGGCCCGGTCGCCGTCCGAGGTCGCGGCGCGCAGGTACGTCTCGGCGCCGTCGAGGTCGCCCCGGCGCAGCAGCAGCGCGCCGAGGGTGCTCATGGCGTTGGTGTCCCCGGCCTCCGCGGCGCGGCGGTGCTTCGCCTCGGTCTCGGTGTCGTCGGCGGCGTCCAGCGTGTCGGTGGTGGCGCCCGCGTCCGCGATGTCCGCCGTGCCGGCCACCTCCGTCGTCCCGCCGGCCGCAGCGCCGGACGTGCCGGTGAGTGCGGCGAAATCGATGGCTACGGCGCTCTCGGCGGCTTCAGCGGTGCGGACGGCGGCAGCGGCATATGCCGCATCGGCCGTGTTCTCCGCCCTCGTGACGCTTCGCTGCACAAACCGCCCTGTCTCCAACAGAGTTGCCCTGTCCCCCATAAATACCATCGTCGCACCGCCCACAACCCGCGTACAGCTGGTATATCGCGACCACCTGGGTCACTTCAGCGTTTTGTCGACTTGCCCACACAGTGACAAGTCAAACACGCCCCGGGGCAACTCGTGCCCAGCAAACCGCACTTCACGCAGTTCGTCCCCACTTGGGCACGACGACACGACGAAGGCCCGGATTCCTTGGAATCCGGGCCTTCGTCTTCAGTAGCGGGGACAGGATTTGAACCTGCGACCTCTGGGTTATGAGCCCAGCGAGCTACCGAGCTGCTCCACCCCGCGTCGTTGTGTTCAAACCGTACCACGACGCGGGGCGGGGTTTTCTCAGCTCCCCTGGTCGCCGGCGGCCGGCTTGTCGGCGGCGGCCGCCGCCGGCCCGCCCGAACCCTCGGGCTGGGCCTTCGCGGCACGCTCCAGAGCCTCCTGGAGGGCGTCCTGAGCCTTGCCGTACGCCTCCCAGTCCTGCTCCTTGAGCGCCGTCTCACCGTCGGTGTACGCCTTCTGGGCGTCCGCGATGGCGTCCTTCAGCGCGGCGTCCCCGGTGGCCGGGGGCGTCGTGGTGTCGCCCGGCTCGGTGGGCTCCGTCGGCTCGGTGGGCTCCTCGGTGCCGCCCTCGACCCCGAAGACCGCGTTGAGCGCCTCGCCGAGGCTGTCCTCGAAGACGATCTTCGACCCGTAGGAAGCGGCCACCTTGCGCAGCAGCGGGTAGTTCTGCGTGCCACCGCGCGTGTAGACCGGCTCGATGTACAGGAACCCGCCGTCCAGCGGCACCGTCAGGAGGTTTCCGTACTCGATGTCGGAGTCCGTGCCCTTGAGGTTGCGCACGAACTCGGCGACGTCGTTGTTGCCGTTGAGCTCACTCTGCACCTGGCCCGGCCCCTTGACCGTGTCGGTGACTCTGAGGAGTCTGATCGTGCCGTAGTCCTTGCTGGAGGCGTCGGCGTCCACCGCCATGAAGGCCCCCAGGTCGGGGCGGCCTCTCGGGGTGAAGGTCGTCGTCAGCGAGAACGTCTGGGTGTTCTGGTCCGGCATTTTCATCGACAGGTAGTACGGCGGAACGGCGCCCGGTTCCTTGTTGGTCGGGTCGTCCGGCACCTGCCAGGCGTCACTGCCGCTGTAGAACTGCGCGGGGTTGGTGACGTGGTAGCGGGTCAGCAGCTCGCGCTGCACCTTGAACAGGTCCTGCGGGTAGCGCAGGTGGTCCATCAGTTCCTGCGGGATGTCCGACCGGGACTTGACCGTGCCGGGGAACGCCTTGCGCCAGGTCTTGAGGACCGGGTCCTCGGTGTCCCACTCGTAGAGCGTGACCTTGCCGTCGTACGCGTCGACGGTGGCCTTCACCGAGTTGCGGATGTAGTTGACCTGGTTCTGCTGGGCGACGACCGCGCGCTGGTTGGTGGTCAGCGAGTCGGCCGTGGTGTCGCCGAGCGTCGTGCGCGAGGCGTACGGGTAGCCGTTGGTCGTGGTGTACGCGTCCACGATCCACTCGATCTGCCCGTTCACCACCGCCGGGTAGGCGTCGCCGTCGATGGTCAGCCACGGCGCGACGGCCTCGACGCGTTCCTTCGGGGTGCGGTTGTACAGGATCCGCGAACCGTCGCCGATGGCTCCCGAGTACAGGATCTGCGGC
This sequence comes from uncultured Streptomyces sp., assembly GCF_947488945.1. Taxonomy (GTDB): domain Bacteria; phylum Actinomycetota; class Actinomycetes; order Streptomycetales; family Streptomycetaceae; genus Streptomyces. Next base: position 243,104 of record NZ_CANLBS010000002.1, on the reverse strand, counting down.
TCGCTGAACGCGACCGCGTAGGCGGCGCGGTTGAAGGTGTTGGAGAGCGAGACCCCGCTGTCACCCTGGTAACTGGTGGTCTTCTCGCCGTCCTCCTCGTAGTCGAGCTCCTTCTGGGGCCCGCCGACGATGGAGTACTGCTCGGTCTTCTCGCCGTAGTAGATCTGCTGGCGGTAGGTGCCGAGCTCGCCCTTGGTCGGCAGCCCGGACTCGGTGAAGTCCGGGGAGCCGGTCGGGTTGGTGCCCGTGGAGGTGCCCTTGGCCGCGATGACGCCGTAGCCGTGGGTGTAGGTGAAGTGGTCGTTGATCCAGTTCCGCTTGGGCAGACCGGCGATGTTCAGCTCGCGCAGACCGACGACGGTGTCCTGCTCCTTGCCGTCCTCGTCCTTGTAGCGGTCCACGTCCAGCGTCTTCGGGAACTGGTAGTAGTTCCTCTTCTGCTGGAGCTGCTGGAACGCCGGCGAGACCACGTTCGGGTCCATCACCCGGTAGCTGGCCGCCTGGTCGGCGGCCGTCCGGAGCTCCGCGCCGTCGGACGTGGTGCTCTTGCCCGAGTAGTCGGTCACCTTGGCGTCGTCGATGTCGTACGCGTCGCGCGTGGCGTCGATGTTCTTCTGGATGAACTCCGCTTCCTTGGCCTGCTCGTTCGGCTGGACCTGGAACTTCTGCACGATGGCGGGGTAGAGCCCGCCGATCAGCACCGCCGAGAGCACCATCAGACCGAGGCCGATGATGGGCAGCTGCCAGGTGCGGCGCCACAGCGTCGCGAAGAACAGCACCGCGCAGATCGCGGCGATGCAGAACAGGATCGTCTTCGCCGGCAGATAGGCGTTGGCGTCGACGTACCGCAGGCCCGTCCAGTTGTCCGTCGCCTTGAAGTCGCTGGACTTCACGGCGAGGCCGTAGCGGTCGAGCCAGTACGCCACCGCCTTCAGCGAGACGAAGACGCCGAGCAGCACCGAGAGGTGGCCGGTGGCCGCCCCGGTGGCACGGGCGCCCGGACTCGTGATCCGCAGCCCGCCGTAGAGGTAGTGCGTCAGCGCCGCCGCGATCAGCGACAGCACGACCGCGGCGAAGCCGAAGCCGAGCAGGAAGCGGTAGAACGGCAGGTCGAACGCGTAGAAGGAGACGTCCAGCTTGAACTGGGGGTCCTTCTGCCCGAACGGCACGCCGTTGACGTACATCAGCCAGGTACGCCACTGGCCCGACGCGGAGGCGCCGGCGATCAGGCCGACGAGCGCGGTGACCGCGAGCAGGACCCACTTCTTGAAGGGGGCCACGCTCATGCGGTACCGGTCGAGGCTCTGCTGCTCCAGCGACATCGCGCTCAGCGGTGGCCGCAGCCGGTGCGCCAGCCAGATGTTCACGCCGACGGCGGCCGCCATCAGCAGTCCGAAGACGAGGAACAGGCCGATCTTGGTCCACAGGGTGGTGGTGAAAACGGACGAATACGCGACGGACCTGTACCAGAGCCAGTCCGTCCAGAACCCCGCGAACATGACGAAGGCCATGGCGAGGACCGCCAAGACGCCCAGTGTCATGAGCAGGGTACGGACGCGCCGGGACGGGCGGCCGACTCTGATCCGTGGCCCGGTCGGGCCTCCGCCGCGGTCCGGCATCTGGAAAGCCAACGTGCGCACCTCGAAGTTCGCGGGTCGTGTGGAGCGGGCCCAGCGATCGTAGAGCCCACCTGAGCAACTTACTGAGGCTTTACCTAGTTCCCGTTCCGGGGGTGCAAGGAGGCAGGATGTCGGGCATGCCCAACGTTTCCCCCTCCGGCCCCCCGATGGCCGCCAGTCCCCTGACCGTCGCCGTGCTCGAAATCGACGAGTACGCGGCGGGTCTCGGCTGGGACAAGCCCGCCCGTCTCTTCGCCCTCGTCGACACCGCGGGCCTCCGCGCCCGGCAGCCGGGACTCCCGTCACTCGCCGAGGCCGCCACCGCCCTCACCCCGGTCGAACAGGAGGAGATCCCGGCCGGCAAGGCGCTGGACGAGTTCCTCGCCACCATCGCCTGGCCCGACGCGGTTGTCGGCTGCGCCCTCACCGTGGAGCGGCTGATGCTGCCGCCGTCGGCCGAGGCGTCCGTCCCCGAGGGCCTCGACGACCAGCAGCTCAGCGCGTGGGTGGCCCGCCACCCGGACCGCCAGGAGGTACGGATGACCGTGGGCGTGCTGCGCTCCGGCGCGCGGGAGTCCGCGGTGCGGCTGCGTGCGAAGGACTCGGCGAGCGAGGTGCTGACCGGCGCCGGGCTGGTCCCCGGCCTGGCCGACGCGCTCGCGGCGACCTTCGAGGCCTGACCGTCCCTCCGGCCCCCGACCCGGGGGCCGGAGCGGTCCCGTCGCTTCCGCTACTTCGCCGAGCAGGTCGGCAGGTCCGCGGTGTCGCCCGTACGGATCCTGTCCATCGACTTCGTCGCGTCGGCGAGGGTCTTCACCTTGACCAGGGTGAGGCCGGACGGGGTGTCCGAGGCGGCCGACGCGCAGTTGTCCTCGGGGGTGAGGAAGTACGTCGCCCCGGCGTCGCGCGCGCCGACCAGCTTCATGTTGATGCCGCCGATCGGGCCCACCTCGCCCGCGTCGTCGATGGTCCCGGTGCCGGCGACGAACCGGCCGCCGGTCATCTCGCCGGGGGTGAGCTTGTCGACGATGCCGAGCGAGAACATCAGCCCGGCGCTCGGGCCGCCGACGTCGGCCAGCTCGATGTCGATCTCGAACGGGAAGGTGTGGTCGGTCCCGGCCTGGATCCCGACGATGGCCCGGTCGTCCTCCGGCGCCTTCTCCGTGGTGAGCACGACCTTCTCGGTGCCCTCCGGCTCGCGGCCCGCCTTCTCGGCCGCCGCCGCCTCCTTGGCGGGAACCACGGTGAAGGTGACCTTCTCGCCGGGCTCGTGCTCGGTGACCAGCGCGGCCACGTCCTCGGGCTTCTTCACCGCGGTGCCGTCAACGCTCCTGATCACGTCACCGGCGTGCAGCCTGCCCTCGGACGGGCTGTCCTTGACGACGGTGGAGACGACGACGCGGGAGGTGACCGGGATGTCCAGCTCCTTCAGGGCGGCGACCTTGGCGCTCTCCTGGGACTGGCTGAACTCCTCGGCGTTCTCCTGCGTCGACTGCTCCTCGGTCTTGCCGTCCGGGTAGAGGGTGTCGTGCGGCACGATGACGCTGTCGTGGCCGAGCCAGCCGTACACCGCTTCGACCAGGTTCATCCTGTAGTCCGCGCCGGTGACGCGCACCGTCGTCATGTTGAGATGCCCGGACGTCGGGTACGTCTTGCGACCGGAGATCCGCAGGACGGGCTCGCCCCGTGCGTCGCCCAGCGTGTTCACGGTCGGCCCCGGCGACATCTCCGCGTACGGCACGGGGATGAACACTCCTGCGCAGAGCAGCGCGATGAGAACGAGGGTGGAGGCGAGCATCGTCGCGGTGCGGCGTGGCATGGAACGACAGTACGGGAAGCGCCTGTCAGTGCACTGCCTGGGCCGGTCCGCGAGGGAGGCCGGAACACGCGTTCCGGCGGGGCCGCGTGGGAGCGGCGCGTGCGGTGCGGCCGTCCGTCGCCGTCCTCAGACGACTTCGGGGGCCTCGGAACCGGAGTGCGACTTCTCCATCGCTTCCCGGAACCGGGCGTAGCCGGCGAGTTCGGTGACGTCGCCGGTCGTTGAATTGCGTGCGGCCCAGCTCCCCCATATCGCTGCGCCCAGCGCGGCGAAAACCGGAATCAACAGCCAAGCGAGTGCTGCCACGACGACCTCCCTGCCCCATCAGCGATCGCGACGGGCGATCAGCAGATTAACCAGCCGGATCCCCAACGCTCCGGGCAGGGGTGCGGTTACGCAAATCAGGGGCGATGCGCCGCCGTACGGTTTGCGTTCAGCAGGCTCCCACCCACTCCTCGGTGCCGTCCGAGAAGCGCTGGTGCTTCCAGATGGGCACCTCGTGTTTCAGGTCGTCGATGAGCTGCCGGCAGGCGTCGAACGCTTCGGCCCGGTGCGGGCACGCGACGGCCACCACCACCGCCAGATCGCCTACCGCGAGTTCACCCACACGATGGACGGCGGCCAGGGCCCGGACCGGGTGGGCGGCGGCGACCCGGTCAGCCACCCGGCGCAGCTCCGCCTCGGCCGTGGGATGGCAGGAGTAGCCCAGCGCGCCGACGTCCTGGCCGCCGTCGTGGTTGCGCACGGTGCCGACGAACAGCGCGATGCCGCCGGCCGCCCCGTCACCGACCGCCCGGAAGACCTCGTCCACGGAGAGCGGGGTCTCGCGGATCGCGATCAACCGGACGGGGGCCTCGGCGGCCCGCTCGCCGGGGTGGTCGGCGGTGGGGGCTGCGGGGGCGGCGGAGGCCGCGGAGTCATGGTGTGGTTCCATGCGCCCCATCGTGCCGCACCTTCCCGCCCTCGCGGTAGCGCCGTTCCCACCAGCGCGGCGGCCGTCCGTTCGGAGTCTCGTACGAGGAACCCGGCGTCCGGCGCGGCCGGCCGCGCCACGGGTGGGGGGACGCGCCTCAGATGCGGCGGCGCGCCTTGCGGGCGCGCCGGACCAGCGCGGCGGTGCCGAGCAGCGCCACGGTGGCGCCGGCGGCTCCGGCGGCGGTGGCGTCCTTGCGGCCGAGACGGCGGCCGGCGAGGGTGTGGCGGCCCTCGACCTCTTCCAGGAGGGCGCCGAGGACCTCCTCGTTGGTCCACCGGGGACGCCAGCCGGCGTCGTGCAGCCGGCTGACGCTGACCACCCAGGGATGCATCGTGTACGCGAGGTCGCCCGCCGGGGACGGGGTGAGGCCGATCCGGTGCAGCCGGGCGGCGGCGCCGAGGGCGACGGCCGAGGGCAGCTCCATCCGGCGCACCCCGCTGAGCTCCTCGACCTCCTCCTGCTCCAGCCAGCCGTCGCAGCCGACCGCGAACTCGCCGTCGATCTTGTCCAGCGCCGCGTACTCCAGGGCGCTGACCAGGTCCTCGACGTGGCAGAACTGCCAGGTGGGCCGGGAGCCCGCCACCACCAGCAGCCGGGGCGACTCGAAGTAGCGGGTGAGCGCGGTGTCGGTGCCGCCGACCAGGACGGCGGGGCGCACCACGGTGACGTGGAGACCGGGGTGGGCGCGGGGGGCGCGGCGGCCGAGCCGCTCGATCTCCAGCAGGTCGCCGACGCCGGTGGCCTCGGCGGTGGCCCGCAGCTCGGCGTCCTCGGAGAGCGGGACGTCGTTGTCGGGCAGCGCGCCGTAGACCATGGCGGAGGTGCAGAGCACGACCCGGCGGACGCCGACGGCGGCGGCCGCGGTCAGCACGGTCTGGGTGCCCCGCACGTTGTAGGCGGTGCGGGCGGCGGGGTCGGTCTCCAGGTCGAGGTCGAGCGCGAGGTGCACGACCACGTCGGCGCCGCGCAGCTTCTCGGCGATGGCGGGGTCCCGCACGTCCAGGACGTGCCAGGTCGCCGCGGGCTCCTCGCCGCGGCGCTCGTCGATGGCGACGACCCGCCCGACCGCCTCGGAGGCGGCCAGGTGGGCGGTGAGCAGGGCGCCCACCCCGGTGGCCGCGCCGGTGACGGCGACGACCGGGCCCCGGTTGCCCGGGGTTCTGGAAACTTTGTTCGCGGCGGTTTTCTCGGTCGTGGGGGAGGTCGGGTTTCGCGCTGCGCGAACCTGCGGATCTGGGGAACTCACCGGGCGTCTCCAGCGGTTGTCTTCAGTACGTACCCGTACGACGCGTACGTACCAGGTGACGTCCATCCTGCCGCAGGCCGGTGGCCGACGGAGCACCGAGCCCTTAAGCCGGGCCGGGTGTCTACGCTGGATGGAGACAGCCGGGCACCGCCGCCGGTACGAGCCGGCGGCCCTACGAGCCGAGGAAACCCGTGAGTGACACCCCATTCGGATTCGGTCTTCCGCCGGAGGAGCCGGAGAACGGCGACGAGGGCAAGAAGAAGGACCCCACCGAGGGCGGGCAGGGCTCGGGGGGGCCGGCCAGCCCGTTCGGCGGCGCGGGCGGTCCCGCCAACCCCTTCGGCTTCGGGCCGGGCGCCGGCGGGGACAACCCCTTCGCCGCGATGTTCGGCGCCATGAACCCCAACGACCTCGGGGCCGCGTTCCAGCAGCTGGGCCAGATGCTCAGCTACGAGGGCGGCCCGGTGAACTGGGACATGGCCAAGCAGATCGCCCGCCAGACGGTCTCGCAGGGCACGTCGGACGGCACCAAGGACGCCAGCGTCGGCCCGGCCGAGCGCACCGCCGTGGACGAGGCCCTGCGCCTCGCCGACCACTGGCTGGACGGGGTGACCTCGCTCCCCTCGGGGTCCTTCTCCAGCGTGGCGTGGAGCCGGGCCGAGTGGGTCGAGGAGTCGCTGCCCGCGTGGCAGCAGCTCGTGGACCCGGTCGCCGAGCGGGTGGGGATCGCCATGGGCGACGTGCTGCCCGAGGAGATGCAGGCGATGGCGGGCCCGCTGATCGGCATGATGCGGTCGATGGGCGGCGCCATGTTCGGTCAGCAGATCGGCCAGGCGGTGGGTGTGCTGGCCGGTGAGGTCGTCGGCTCGACGGACATCGGGCTGCCCCTGGGGCCGTCCGGCAAGGCCGCGCTGCTGCCGCTCAACATCGAGCAGTTCGGCAAGGACCTGGGCGTCCCGATGGACGAGGTGCGGCTGTACCTGGCGCTGCGCGAGTCCGCCCACCAGCGTCTGTTCGTCCACGTGCCGTGGCTGCGTTCGCACCTGTTCGGCGCGGTGGAGTCCTACGCACGCGGCATCACGGTGGACACCTCGAAGCTGGAGGACGTGGTCGGCCAGTTCGACCCGTCGCAGCCCCAGCAGTTGCAGGACGCCTTGCAGCAGGGCATGTTCCAGCCCGAGGACACCCCGGCGCAGAAGGCGTCGCTGGCCCGCCTGGAGACGGCGCTCGCGCTGGTCGAGGGCTGGGTGGACGCGGTGGTCCACGAGGCCGCCAAGCCCCGGCTGACCTCGGCGGACGCGCTGCGCGAGACGATGCGCCGGCGCCGTGCCTCCGGCGGCCCGGCGGAGCAGACCTTCGCCACCCTCATCGGCCTCAAGCTGCGCCCCCGCAGGCTGCGGGACGCCTCGCGGCTGTGGGCGTCGCTCACGGACGCGCGGGGCATGGAGGGTCGCGACGGGCTGTGGGAGCACCCGGACATGCTGCCGACCGCGCAGGACCTGGACGACCCGGACGGCTTCGTGCACCGCGAGCACCTGGACTTCTCCGAGCTGGACAAGATGCTCGGCGAGGCGGCCGCGGGCGGTCCGGACGACGGGCGCACGCCCTCCCCCGGCACCGTCGAAGACACCGGGAACACCGGAAACACCGGAAACACCGACGGCGCCGACGGCGCGAAGGGCACGGACACCGCGGACGGCCCCGGCCCGGACGAGGACGGCGGCGGGACCGGCAGCCCGGACAAGGGCGACGGCGGCCGGTGAGCCTGCACGACGACGCCGTGCGCGTCCTCAAGGAGTACGACGGCGGGCAGGACGAACTGCGCGGGGCCTACCTCGACCACCTGGCGTCCCACCCGGACGCGATGTGGAAGGCGTGCGGTGCGGGGCACCTGACCGCCAGCGCGCTGGTCGTCGACCCCGAGCACGACCGGGTGCTGCTGACCCTGCACCGGAAGCTGCGCATGTGGCTCCAGATGGGCGGCCACTGCGAACCCCAGGACGGCACGCTCGCGGGGGCGGCGCTGCGGGAGGCGACGGAGGAGTCCGGCATCCCCGGACTCCGCCTGCTGCGGTCCGGTCCGGTCCGGCTCGACCGGCACCCGATCCCGGCCCCGTGCCACTGGCACCTGGACGTCCAGTACGCGGCCCTGGCCCCCGAGGGCGCCACCCAGCGGATCAGCGACGAGTCGCTGGACCTGCGCTGGTTCGCGTACGACGAGGTCGCGGAGGTCGCCGACGCGTCGGTGGTGCGTCTGCTGGAGCGGACCCGCGCGGCTCTCTAGCGGGCCCGCGGGACGCGGTGGAGGGGCGGTCTCCGCGGAGACCGCCCCTCCACCGCGTCCGCCCGGCGGTTCAGTTCCAGGCGTTGTTCTGGTTCTGCGCGTGCGCCCCGTGCTGGCCGACGCCGTACTGGGCGCCCAGCCCCTGTCCGAGCTGCGCGTTCTGCGGAGGCATCACCTCGCTGGGCTGCACCAGCGCGAAGCCGTCGCCGAGGAAGCTCAGCTCCCAGCCCTCGCCGGTGTTGCCCCGCCGCCGCATGACGCCGGAGGAGTGCGTCTGCGCCTGCATCTGCACCCGCAGCGAGGTCGACCAGGCGACGATCGCGTCGGCGTCCGCACTGACGTACTTGTCCGGGGTGACGCGCATCATCAGCGGGACGCCGGAGGTCATCAGCGCGACCTTGCCGGTGCCGGAGATGTTGAGCTGGTACTTGCCGCTGCCGGAGACGCCGTACTGGCTGTCCACGGCGATGACCTCGGTGTGCAGCGAGGAGTCCAGCGCGAGGACGTAGGCGCTGTCCACCGTCATCCCCCCGTGGTCGACGTCCACGACGTGGACGTGCTGCGCCAGGTTGGCGAAGTAGACCGTGCCCTGCCCGGAGCAGCGCATCAGGTCAAGTCCCTCGCCGGTGCGCGCCCGCGCGCCGCGCTGCGCGTGCGATTGGTACTCGCCGTCGAACTCCATCAGGCCCTGGTAGGCGACCATCGCGCCCTTGCGGGCGAGCACGTCGTCGTTGCCGGTCAGGGCGACGCGGAGCAGCTGCGGGTTCTGGAGCGTGTAGCGCTCCTGCGACTGCTGTTCCGTGTGGGCGAAAAGCGGACTCTGCATGATGTGTCTCCTCCCCCGCTCAGTTCCGGACCCGGAGGCGGTCGGTGCTGTCCTCGCTCGGCTGCACGACGACCACCCCCTGCCCCGAGAAGGCCATCTGGTACGCCTCGCCGCTGCCCCGGCCGAGGAGCGCCCCGGCCTTGAAGCTGCGCTTCCCCTTGACCTTGAGGTTCGGGGACCAGGCGACGAGCGCGTCCGGGTCGACGTACGTCTCGTCCTCGCCTCGGCCGCAGTCGACCACGATCGGGGTGCCGCGCGAGGTGATGGCCACCCAGCCGGTGCCCTGGACGACGACGTTCCACAGCCCCTGCCCGGCGAACTTCGCGAGGCCCTTGACCCGCTCGACGCCCCAGGTGAGATGGGCGTCGAAGGCGAGGAGGTTGGTGCCGTTGACCGAGAGGGCGTCGTTGTTCAGGTTGACCACGACGACGTCGGCGCCGTAGTCGGCGAGGTAGAGCAGTCCGTCGCCGGAGCACTTCATGACGGGGGTGCCTTCGCCGGTCACCCACTGGGACGCGATCTGGCGGACGGCGGGCGGGTTGGGCTCGTACTGGATGAAGCCCTCGTAGGCGACCATCGAGCCGGTGCGGGCGTACAGGTCCTGCCCGGAGGCCATGGCGACCTTGAGCATCGAATGGCCGTGGTTCTCCATCCGGGCCGTGACGGGGGACGGGGCGTAGCCCGCGAGTTGCTGGTTCATGGCAGGCTCCCTCAGACCTCGTAGGGCTGGACGACGATGAAGTTGCCGGGGGCGCCCCGGAACTGGAGGTTCACGGTCTCGCCGCTGTGGCCGGGATAGGCGTTGCGGCGCAGCCGGACCTGGCTGGAGATGATCACCTGGGAGGCGGACGACCAGGCGACGACCGCGTTGCAGTCGGCGAACGTCGTCGGCGTCACCGGCAGGACCACCGGGACGCCGTGGGTCTTCACGACCACGGTGCCGGTGCCCTGGAACTGCATGGTGAACAGCGCGCCGCCGGGAATTCCGTGCCCCTCGATGCGGCGCACCTCGTACTGGAGCGACTCGTCGAAGGCGAGGACGTTCTCCGCGGAGACGCAGATGCCGTCGCCCTGGAGTTCGACGGGGTGGAGGTGCGCGCCCTCCTCGGCGAGGAAGACCTGGCCCCGGCCGGTGCAGCGCATGAGCTGCATCTCCTGGCCGGTGGCGTTGCCGACCATGCGGCCGGCGAAACCGGCGCCCTTGTAGCCGAAGTCGACCTTGCCCTGGTACATCACCATGCTGCCCTGCCGGGCGAGGACACCCGTGCCGCCCATGGTCAGGTCGGCCCGGACGAGCTGCTGGTTCTGCGAGGTCCAGCGCTGCCCGGTCGGCGCCTCCTTGTACGGCTGGAGGGCGGCGGCCAGGCCGGCTCCGCCCGCGGGGGCTCCCTGCGGCACCCCCTGCCCGGAGAAACCGGGCTGCTGCCCGAAGGGACCGCCCTGGGGCTGCTGCCCGAACGGTGCGGAGGGCTGGCCGTACGGCGCGGGTGCCGGCTGGCCGTACGGCGCGGGTGCCGGCTGGCCGTACGGCGCGGCGGGCGGCGGGGCCTGACCCGGGATCTGGCCGAACGGTGGCGCCTGGGGCGGCTGCTGCCCCGGCGCACCGTGCGGAGCGGGGGCCTGCGGAGTCAGCGGGGCGGCCACCGTGGGCGCCGAGTGCACCGGCTGCTGCGGGGCGGCGGGCGCGCCGAAGGACGGGGGTGCCTGCGGAGCGGGGGCCGGCGCGCCGAAGGAGGGGGCGGGCCGGGGCGCCTGCGGCGCGGCGGGCGCGCCGAAGGCGGGGGGAGCGGTCGCCTGCGCGGGCGGGGCGAACGACGGGGCGGGGGCCTGCGGCTGCTCGGGGGCCTCTTCCTCGGCGACTTCGCCGCCGAAGTTCCTCAGCAGGGCGTCCAGTCCGCCGTCGAAGCCCTGACCGACCGCGGCGAAGCGCCAGACGTCCTTGAGGTAGAAATCGCCCAGCATCACGGCGCGCTCGGTCGTGAACTCCGACCCCGTGAAGGAATACCGCACGACTTCCTCGCCGCCGGCCACGATCCGGATGTATCCGGGACCGATCTGCGACATCTGTCCGCCGCCGTCGACGGTCGCGGTGAACGACAGTTTGTGGATCTGCGCAGGCAGGCGGTCCAGGGTCACCCGGAACGACTCGGTGTCGCCCGACTGGGCGCCGAGGAGCTGAATGGACTCCTCAGGCGATTTCGGCTGGTTGAAGAAGATGAAATACCGGTCGTCCGAGAGCTGCTCATGCGCGTCGAGGCCGAAGCAGCTGATGTCGAAGGTCAGTCCCGGCCCCGCGATCTGCACACCCACGTACAGATCGGTACCCGGCGTGAGATCACTGACCTTGGCCTTGTGACCGCGTTGGAATTCCCTGGCCATACGTAACGACCGTCCCCCATCCCGAAGGTGAATGCGTCGCGTCAGGCTATCCGCAAAGTCCGACATCGAGCCAAGCCGGTACAGACCCGGTACAAAGTGACCGTACGTCACTCCTCGCGGGCGGCGGGCAGGTGCGGGAGCTGGTCGGCGGCCACCACACCCTCCAGATACCCCCGCGCACGCTCGGTCCGCGGATAGGCCTCCAGCAGCCGCCAGAACCCGGGGCCGTGGCCTGGCACGAGCAGATGCGCCAGTTCGTGCAGGAGGACGTAGTCCACGACGTACTCCGGCATGCCCTGCAGGCGGTGCGACAGCCTGATGCTGCCCTCCGCGGGGGTGCACGAACCCCAGCGGGTGTTCTGGTTGGTCACCCACCGCACCGACGCGGGCCGCGCCCGCCCGTCGAAGTACTGGACCGAGAGCCGGTCGGCACGCTCGGTCAGCTCGGAGTCCCCGAGGACCCGCTTGCTCTCCTGCGCCGCCAGCTTGTCGAGCATCACGCCGACCCAGCGCTGCTCCTCGGCCTCCGACATGCGGGCCGGGATCAGCACGATCGTCCGGTCCCCCTCGCGGTAGGCGGACACCGTCCTCCTGCGCCGCGCACTGCGGCGGACCTCGACGGCGCCCGCGACGGCGCCGCGGGGGCGGGCGAGGGCAGCCGTGGCGGGCTGAGAGCTACCGGCACGGCGCACGGAGGTCTCCCCGGCGATGCCGGGTGACGGGTCGGCGGGCACGCTCCGACGTTACCCGCTGTCAGTGGGGGAAGTCCCGCCTCCGCTGCGGTTCGGTGCACTTCCCTTCTTCCTCCTGCACCATTTGAACGACTAATACCCCACTCCTGTGGATAACTTTCCGCACGCCTCTCCGCCTCCCGGCATTCTGTGAACGGATCTCGCGCTCGGACCGGAGCCTCCGGCCCGAGTTCACGACACGACCGGGGGAGAGACCATGCATCCGATGCTGAAGCCCGCACTGCGCCGCGCCTGGCGGGGCCGGAACACCGTGCAATTCGGAGTCACACCCGCCCACGCGGTGAAAGTGGGGCCGCTCGATATCGCGACGGGAAGTTTTCTCGAACTCCTCGACGGAACTCGCGGCCTTCCTCTCCTCCGCGAGGAAGCCCGTGCCCTCGACCTGTCGGACCGTCACGTGAACACTCTGCTGGACCGCTTGACCAGGGCGGGGCTGCTCGACGACCCGCGGGCCGGCGGACCGGAGGCGGACGCGCTGCGGCGGCGGGCCGACGCGCTGGAGCGCCAGCGTTCCGACGCCGCCTCGCTCTCCGTCGTGCATCCGGGCCCGGGGGACGGCGTCCGACGGCTGGCCGCCCGCCGCGCCATGCGCGTGCGGGTGCGGGGTGCGGGACGGGTGGGGGCCTCGGTCGCGGCGCTGCTCTCCGCGTCGGGGGTGGGGCGCGTGGACGTCCTGGACGGCGGGCGGACCGAGCCGTGGGACGTCGCCCCCGGCGGGCTGCCCGCCTCGGCGGTGGGCGAGCGGCGCGACACCGCCGCCCGCCAGCTCGTCCGCAGGTCCGCCGCGGACGGCGCCGCCCGGCTCCCCGACGGCCCCGACGGTGCGGACGGCCACGCGCCCGGCCTCTCCCTGGTGGTGCTCGCCCCGCGCGAGGGACTCGACGTCTACGCCCCCGACCCGGACGCGGCCGCCCCGTGGCTCACCGGCGGCGTCCCCCACCTCTACGCCGGGGTGATCGAGGCCACCGGTGTGGTCGGCCCGCTCGTCCTGCCGGGCGGCACCGGATGCGCCCGCTGCCTCGCGCTGGGCCGCGCGGACCAGGATCCCCAGTGGCCCCGGATGACCGCCCAGTGGCGCTCGTCCCGCCGACGGGACCCGGTCCCGGCCTGCGATCTCAGCCTCGCCACCGCGGTGGCCGGACTGGCGGCGTCCCACGCCCTGGCCTTCCTGGACGGCGAGCTGCCCGCCAGCACGGGCACCCGCTGGGAGGCGGCGCTGCCCCTGCTGGACTGGCGGAGCGAACGGATCGCGCCGCATCCCGACTGCCCGTGCGGGGCGCACGGACCCGCTCGGACGGAGCCTCTCTCGGAAGTGGCGGTCCCGCAGGACACAATGGCCGGGTGACCGCCGTCGACGGAGTGATCGAAGGATTCACCCGGTACGGCAGTCTGGGAACTGGAGGGGCACATGTCTGATCTTCCCCGGAAAGCGGTCACCCGCACCGCCAAGCTGGCCGCTCTCCCACTCGGCTTCGCCGGCCGGGCCACCTGGGGCCTGGGCAAGCGGATCGGCGGCCGGTCCGCGGAGCTGGTGGCCCGCGAGGTACAGCAGCGCACCGCCGAGCAGCTCTTCAAGACGCTCGGCGAGCTGAAGGGCGGTGCGATGAAGGTGGGCCAGGCGCTCTCCGTCTTCGAGTCGGCCCTCCCCGAAGAGGTGGCGGGCCCCTACCGGGCGGCCCTCACCAAACTCCAGGAGGCCGCACCGCCGATGCCCACGCACTCGGTGCACGCGGTGCTCGCGGATCGGCTCGGCGAACAGTGGCGCGACCTCTTCCTCGAGTTCGAGGACGCCCCGGCGGCAGCCGCGTCCATCGGCCAGGTCCACCGGGCGGTCTGGCACGACGGCCGGGACGTCGCCGTCAAGATCCAGTACCCGGGCGCGGGCGAGGCCCTGCTCTCCGACCTCACCCAGCTCGGCCGGTTCGCCAAGCTGCTCGGTCCGCTGATCCCCGGCATGGACATCAAGCCGCTGATCCAGGAACTGCGCGACCGGGTCACCGAGGAGCTGGACTACGCACTGGAGGCGCGCTCCCAGACCGCACACGCGGAGGAGTTCGCCGACGACCCGGAAGTCCTCATCCCGGCGGTGGTGCACCAGGCCGACCAGATCCTGGTGACGGAGTGGATCGGCGGCATCCCCCTCTCGGAGATCATCTCGAACGGCACCCCGGAAGAGCGGGATCGCGCGGGACAGTTGCTGGCCCGCTTCCTCTTCTCCGGACCCGCCCGCACCGGTCTGCTGCACGCCGACCCCCATCCGGGCAACTTCCGCCTGGTGCCGGTCGCCGAGAGCGACGCCGGCGGTGCGCAGGACAGCACCGACGACGGGGAGACGGGGGCGGCCGAGACCGCCGACCCCACGCGGTGGCGGCTCGGCGTACTGGACTTCGGCACCGTGGACCGGCTGCCGGGCGGGCTGCCGGACCTCATCGGGGACGCCCTCCGGCTGACCCTCCGGGGCGACGCCGAGGCGGTCTACGCGAAGCTGCGGGAAGAGGGGTTCGTCAAGGAGACGATCGACCTCGACCCGGAGGAGGTGCGGGACTACCTGCTGCCGATCATCGAGCCCGCCGCCGTGGAGGAATTCACCTTCACCCGGGGCTGGTTGCGGACGCAGGCGGCGCGGATCGCCGATCCCCGCTCCCCCGCCCACCAGTTGGGCCGCCGACTGAACCTGCCTCCGTCGTACGTACTGATCCACCGGGTGACGCTGAGCACCATCGGAGTCCTGTGCCAACTGGGTGCGACCGTGCGGCTCCGGGACGAGCTGGAGTCCTGGCTCCCCGGCTTCGCGGATGAGACCGAGGCGGGGGACGGGGACGGCGACGATGCCGGCGTCACGGACCGGGCCGACGTCGTGGACGGAACCGGTGACGGGGACGAGACCGGCGACGAGAACGAAGCCGGTGGCGAGAACGACGGGAGCGGGGCGGAAACCGAAGCGGAGGGGAGCGCCGAGAAGCAGGGGACGGAGCAGGACGCCCTCGCGGTGGCGAAGCCCGCCCACGACTGACCCTCGGCGGAACTCGGGCGTGGGGCAGCCGAACCGGCCGGGGCGGCGGCATGCCGGGCCGAACCGAGGGCGTCCGCGGGAGGCCTGCGCGCGGCTCGCCCGGAGGCGCGACTCCGGCGCGGCTTCTCGGGGCGGGGGACTGCGGCACGGGTCCTCCGGGGGCGGCATCCCGCCGCCGTCACCGCCGGCACCCGTCGGCGTCACCACCAGACGGAGTCGAGACGGCTCTCGATCGCCCTGATGTGCATGCGGGAGCAGTCCTCGCAGAAGTACTGGGAGGCCCCGTCCTCCTTGGCGTACAGCCATGTCGGGGGCGGGTCCTGGCCGGGCGCGGGGGTGCCGCAGTGCCCGCAGACAACGGGCGGCTCAGGGGCGGGCGTCGTGAGGTGATGCCGTTCCTCGTCCACCTCGTGACGATAACCCCGGCCCCGGCGCACGGCACGGCACAACGCATGCGGGACCGGCCTGGTCGGCCGGTCCCGCGGAGTCTCACGGACGTGCGGTCCGGGGTGCGGACCGCCGGCCCGCCACGGGGGCGGGCCACGCGCTCGTTACTGCATGACCGCCATGGCCAGCGCGCGGCGGGCGCGCAGTGACACGCGCTCCGCCTTGCGCTGCATGCGCCGGGCGGAGACCAGGCGCGCGGCCCGGCGTTCCGTCTCGGCGACCCTGAGGCGGTCGTCCATATGCGCACGCGCCATGGCTTCTGGGATGAGTTGCATCTCGCGGTTCCTGTTCTGACGCGAGTCGTTCGCGCCGGTGGTGCAGCTGAAGTCGGATGTGATGACGGAGCCGGCGGGCTCCTTCGTGGGGGTGGTCATGGCTGCCTGATTTCGGGGGTCATGGGTGTGGGGGCGATCGATGGATCCGAGGCGCTTGGCTCGTGTCGGGGCCTTGACCCCGAGGCCGGCGTTCACGCGGCGACGGGGTTCTTGCGCGGGCGGCCACGCGGCCGCTTCCGGGCGACGACGACGCCCTGCACGAAGAGCTCGCCACCCCAGACGCCCCACGGCTCGCGCCGCTCCTTGGCGCCGGCGAGGCAGGCCTCCACGAGCGGGCAGGTGCGGCAGAGGGACTTGGCGTACTCGACATCGGCCGGCGACTCGGCGAAGAAGACCTCCGGGTCGTAGGAACGGCAGGGGACGGGTACGCCGAGGTTCTCGATGGCGTCGTCGAGGGCGGTGAGGGTGGTGAGCGGGGTCAAGGTGGGGTCCTCCGTGGAACCGGGCAGGGCGATCGTGTCGGAAGGCGGGACGGACGGGGCGTGCGTGTCGAGTTGCACGGTGGGTGGTGTCCTCGTCTGTTTCGTGCGGCCTGTCGGCCGTTGTCGGCTGGTACCAGGTACTGCTCGTCCCGAGGCCCCTTCCGGATGTCGTGTCCGTTCGGACAAAACAAAAGGGCCGCGGATCCCGAGTGGGGTTCCGCGGCCCTGAAGGCGCCGGCCTGATGGTGCGTCAGGCTGGATCGCTCCAGGGTTCAGGCCCACGGAAGGCCCACATCGTGTGGTGCTGCGTCGTCTGCTTCTCGGCTCCGATTCCCGCACCGGCTGCCGCGAAGGCATAGGCCTGAGCCGCCATCGCTACTGCTGCCGCCGGTGCCTGAATCGGTCGCTCATTGCGCTCCCGCACCACGGGGAGCCCGGCGAACGGCATCGGACGAACGGCGGAGACGCCGGACAGACCGGTGCCGAGCAGGACGGATTCCGAGGAGCCGAGAAGGCCGAGAGAGCATGCGGAGACGACCGAGGGATCGGTCACTTTGTTGGTGTTGATGCTGATCACTGGAATCGCCTCCTCTCGGCGTCTCGGGCGGAACGGCCGGAACCGGTCCTGCGTATACGGTTGGGTACAGCTCAGTACAGCACGGAAACGGGGTTTCGATGAAGCCGCTGTGTCCGTGGTTAAGAACCTATGGTGATGACTGGCGCGGGCGCAAACTATTTTTGGGACGAGTTTCGCGGGACCTTCTCAGACCTCCTCCCCGGTCTCCCCGTCCCCCTCCTCACCGGCGCAGATGGCCAGAACCTCGGTGCCGAACCGCTGCAGTTTCCGGTTCCCGACGCCCGGGATCGTGACGAGTTCGCCCTCGTCTCCCGGCATCGCCTCCGCGATGGCCATCAGCGTCTTGTCGGTGAAGACGCAGTAGGCCGGCTGACTCAGCTCGGCGGCACGGGCGGCACGCCAGTCGCGCAGCCGGCCGTAGAGCGCCTCGTCCATGTCCGAGGGGCAGTCCTCGCACCGCATCAGCTTCATCTCGCCGGCCTCGGTCAGCGTCCGGCCGCAGACCCGGCAGCGCACCGGGCCCCACGCCTTGCGCCGCAGATTCCGTCCGGCGTCCGGATGCGCACCGGCACCGCTCCCGGTGCCCCGGTCGATGCCACCGCCGCCGCCCGCCGCCCCCCGCGAACCGGGTCCGGTGGAACCGGGCCGCAGGCCGTTGAGGAAGCGGGTCGGGCGACGCCCCGCCCGTCCGCCCGGCGAGCGGGAGAGCGCCCACGACAGCCCGAGGTGGAAGCGCGCGCGGGTGATGCCGACGTACAGCAGCCGCCTCTCCTCCTCGACCTGCTCATCGGTCTTGGCGTAGGCGATCGGCATCATGCCCTCGGTCAGCCCCACCAGGAACACGGCGTCCCACTCCAGCCCCTTCGCCGCGTGCAGCGAGGCGAGGGTGACGCCCTGGACCATGGGGGCGTGCTGGGCGGCCGCACGCTCGTCCAGCTCCCGCACCAACCCGGCGAGGGTCGCGCCGGGCTGCGCCCGTTCGAAGTCCTCGGCCAGCCGCACCAGGGCGGCCAGCGACTCCCAGCGGTCGCGGACCGCGCCCGATCCGGCCGGCGGCCGGTCGGTCCAGCCCTTGGTGGAGAGCACCGCCCGCACCTGCGAGGGCAGGCTGTCCGCGCCGTCGAGCAGGGCGTCGTTGCCCCCGGCGCGGGCGGCGCCGCGCAGGGCCACCCCCGCCTCGCGCACCTCGGCCCGCTCGAAGAACCGCTCGGCGCCGCGGAGCTGGTAGGGCACCCCGGCGTCGGCGAGCGCCTGCTCGTACACCTCGGACTGGGAGTTCACCCGGTAGAGCACCGCGATCTCACCGGCCGGCACACCGGCGGCGATCAGGTCCCGGATGCGGCGGGCGGTGCCCTCGGCCTCGGCAGGCTCGTCGGTGTACTCGGTGTAGGACGGCTCGGGGCCCTTCTCGCGCTGCGAGACGAGTTCGAGCCGGTGCTCGGCCGCCCGCCCGGCGGCCTGGCTGAGCAGACCGTTGGCGAGGTGCACGACCTGGGGGGTGGAGCGGTAGTCGCGCACCAGCTTGACCAGGGTGGCGTTCGGATGACGGGTGCGGAAGTTCAGCAGGTGGTCGGGGGTGGCGCCGGTGAAGGAGTAGATCGTCTGGCTGGCGTCGCCGACCACGCAGAGGTTGTCCCGGTCCCCGACCCACAGGTCCAGCAGCCGCTGCTGGAGGGGGCTGACGTCCTGGTACTCGTCGACGACGAAGTGCTGGTACTGGGTCCGCACATGGTCGGCGATGTCCCGGCGGTCCTGGAGGATGGCCACGGTCAGCAGCAGCACGTCCTCGAAGTCGATGACGGAGCGGTCCCGCTTCAGCTGTTCGTACGCCGAGTAGATCTGGGACAGCTCGGCCGGGGCGCGCGGGGCGTCCCGGCGGGTCTTGGCGACCGCCGCCGGATAGTCGGCGGGGACGGTCTGGGTGACCTTGGCCCACTCGATCTCGCTGGTGACGTCGCGCAGCTCGTTGCGGTCGAGGCGGACCTGACAGCGGGCCGCGGCCTCGGCGACCAGTTGCACCTTGCGCTCCAGCAGCCGGGGCATCTCGCCGCCGACGGCTTTCGGCCAGAAGTACTGGAGCTGCCGGAGCGCGGCGGAGTGGAAGGTGCGCGCCTGCACGCCCGTCGCGCCGAGCTGCCTGAGCCGTCCCCGCATCTCCCCGGCCGCCCGGTTGGTGAAGGTGACCGCCAGCACGGTGTTCGGCTGGAGGATCCCGGCACGCACGCCGTACGCGATGCGGTGGGTGAGGGCGCGGGTCTTGCCCGTGCCCGCTCCGGCCAGCACGCACACCGGTCCCTGCAGGGCGAGGGCGACCTCGCGCTGCTCCGGGTCGAGCCCCTCCAGGACGGCGTCGGGGGACTCGGGGACCTGGGGGAAGAGGGTGGAATGCGTTGCTGCTGTCACCCTGCCATGCTGCCAGGTCGACGGGGCCCGCCGGAGGGGTTGTCCACAGGGGCAGTGGATTCGTGTGTTCGTCACCCCCGCGGACAGCTGCGGACACCCGCGGCCGGCCCCGGCACGGCCCTCGCGGAACGTCGAAATCAGGCCGCTCCCGGCTCGGCCGGCCCCGGTACTCGCCCTCACGCCGACCCCGGCCTCTCCCGCGCCCCACGCGGTGCACACCGGCTCCGGCCCACCTCGCCGTCCGCCGTACACCGGCCTCGGCGCACCTCGCCGTCCGCCGTACACCGGCCGCGCCACCGGGCGGAGCCGCCGCGCCACGGGCCGTACGGGGGAATGAGCGGCGTACCCCGAGCGTTTCCCCCTCAGCGACACCCGCTCCGTCGGCACCGTCACCCGGCCCGCGGTTCCCAGGCCCCGGCCGGGACCGGCGGCGGGAGCGGACGCCGACGGACCTACGACGAAGGAGCACCTGCGACATGCCGGGCACCGTGACGATGTACAGCACCACGTGGTGCGGCTACTGCCGCCGCCTCAAGGGCCAGATGGACCGCGAGGGCATCGCGTACACCGAGATCAACATCGAGCAGGACCCGGAGTCGGCGGCCTTCGTCGAGAAGGCGAACGGCGGGAACCAGACGGTCCCGACCGTGCTCTTCGCAGACGGTTCGACGCTGACGAACCCGTCCCTGGCGCAGGTCAAGCAGAAGGTCGGCGTCTGAGCCGAGGCCCGGCACATCGGGTACGACGAAGGGCCCCACTTCCGGGTGGGGCCCTTTTCGTCGTGCGGGGCGCGGCGGGCGGCTGCGCGGGGCGGGCGGGTCAGAAGTTGCCGGGGCGCGGGGGGAGCGGCTGGCCGTACCAGAGTTCGACCAGGCGGGCCGCGATGGAGATGCCGAACGGCGGCAGGACCTCGCCCGACTCGAAGGCGGCCGTCAGCTCCTCGCGGGAGAACCAGCGGGCCTCCTCGATCTCCTCGCCGTCGACCTCGATCGCGGAGTCGACGGCGCGGGCCATGAAGCCGAGCATCAGGCTGGAGGGGAAGGGCCAGGGCTGGCTGGCGACGTACTCGACCTCGCCGACCGTGATCCCGACCTCCTCGAAGACCTCGCGCGCCACCGACTGCTCGATGGACTCGCCCGGCTCCACGAACCCGGCGAGGGTCGAGAAGCGGCCCTCGGGCCAGTGCACCTGGCGGCCCAGCAGCGCCCGGTCCTTCTCGTCGGTGACCAGCATGATCACGGCCGGGTCGGTGCGCGGGTAGTGCTCGGCTCCGCATGCCTGGCAGCGGCGGATGTGGCCGGCCGCGGCGATGACGGTGCGCTCGCCGCAGCGGGAGCAGAAACGGTGCAGCCGCTGCCAGTTCTCCAGCGCCACGGCGTGCGCCATGAGGCCGGCGTCGCGGGCGGAGAGCAGCGTGCCGGCCTCGCGCAGTCCGGCGGGGCGCGCCTGCTGGTCCATGCGGCCGGGGAGCGAGTCCTTCTGCAGCGCGAAGTAGCTGACGCCCTCCTCGTCGGTGCCGAGGAAGTAGCGGTGGGTCTCGGTGACGGGGGCCTCGAAGGCCGGGGTCATCACGATCTCGGTGCCGCCGTCGGCGGTGTCGTCGACGAGGACCTGCCCGCCGGAGACCACGAAGACGCGGGTGGTCGGGTGGCTCCAGGCCACGGCGAGCCACGCCTCGTCCATGCGGTGGTGCGCGGCGCGGTCGATGCCGCTGGGCGCGGTGAGGCCGATCGGACGCTCGGTGATGCTGCTGCTGAAGGTGCTCACAAGTGCTTCCTACTCCCCCGGGATCGATCGGGCGTTCAGAGGGTGGGGCGGAGTACGGCGGCCAGTTCGCCCCACAGGTGGGCGGTCGTCTCGACGCCTTTGGCCAGGAGGTCGAGCTCGACCTTCTCGTCGGGGGCGTGCCAGCCGTCGGAGGGTACGGAGATGCCGAGGAAGAGGACCGGCGCGCCGAGCACGTCCTGGAGGTCGGCGGCGGGGCCGGACCCTCCCTCGCGGGTGAAGAGGATCTCGCGGTCGAAGGCGCGGCCCATCGCGCGGGCCACGGCCCGCAGGGCGGGGTGGTCGAGCGGGGTCAGGCACGGCCGGGTGGCGGGCAGGAAGGTGATGCGCCGCCGGAGCCCGGCCGGGACGCGGTCCTCGGCCCACTCCCGGACGATCTTCTCGATGCGGTCCGGGTCCTGACCGGCGACCAGACGGAAGCTGATCTTCGCCATGGCCGAGGACGGAATGACCGTCTTGCTGCCCTCGCCCTGGTAGCCGCCGCCGATGCCGTTGACCTCGGCGGTGGGGCGGGCCCAGACGCGTTCCAGAGTGGTGTAGCCGGCCTCGCCGGAGGCGGCGGCCGACTTGGCGGTGCGCAGCCAGGCCTCCTCGTCGAACGGCAGCGCGGCGAAGAGGGTGCGTTCGGTTTCGGTCAGTTCCGCCACCCCGTCGTAGAAGCCGGGCACGGTGACGCGGCCGTCCTCGTCGTGGAGCGCGGCGACCAGGCGGGCGACGGCGGTGGCCGGGTTGGGGACCGCGCCGCCGAAGGAGCCGGAGTGGATGTCCTGCTCGGGGCCGCGCAGTTCGATCTCGCACTCGGCGAGGCCGCGCATGCCGGTGCAGACGGTCGGGGTGTCCTCGTCCCACATGCCGGTGTCCGAGACGATCACGACGTCCGCGGCGAGGCGGCCGGCCCGTTCCTCGACGAGGGCGCGGAAGTGCGGGGAGCCCGATTCCTCCTCGCCCTCGACGAGGTACTTCAGGTGGACGGCGGGGCTGGTGCGGCCGGTCGCGGCGAGGTGGGCGCGGACGCCGAGTGTGTGGAAGAACACTTGGCCCTTGTCGTCCGCGGCGCCCCTGGCGTACATCCGGCCGTCCCGGACGACCGGTTCGAAGGGGTCCGAATTCCAGCCGTCCTCGCGGGCCGCGGGCTGTACGTCGTGGTGGCCGTAGACCAGCACGGTGGGGGCCTGCGGATCGTCGGAGGGCCACTCGGCGAAGACCGCCGGGGCGCCCGGCGTCTCCCAGACCTCGGCGACCGGAAAGCCGTTGTCGCGGAAGGCCGTTGCGAGCCATGCCGCACTGCGCCGTACGTCGTCCCCGTGCTCCGGCTGGGCGGAGACGGAGGGGATGCGCAGCCACTCGGCGAGGTCGTCGAGGAAGGCCGAGCGGTGCTGCTCGATGTACGTACGGACGGCGCTGTCCGGGGTGTCGCTCATACCTTTGAGCCTAACGGGCCCGTGGAGCGGGCTCGTCCAGCAGCAGGCGCTCCAGCTCCGGCCGGCCGGGCAGCGAGCGGGGGCGGACGGTCTCCCCGGTGCGCACGTAGAGGAAGGTCGCGGTGACCGCGTCGAGCGGCAGGCCGTGCAGCTCGGCCCAGGCGAGGCGGTACACGGCGAGCTGGAGCGGGTCGGCGGCGCGGTGCCTGCTGGTCTTCCAGTCGACGATCTCGTACGTGTCGCCGGTGCGGTAGACCGCGTCGATCCGGCCCCTGACGATCCGGCCGGCCAGGCTGATCTGGAACGGGGTCTCGACGCTGTGGGGGGTGCGGCGGGCGTACTCGGTGCGTTCGAACGCCTCCTTGAGTCCGGCCAGGTCGCGTTCGTCGGCGATGTCCGCGTCGCTCTCGTCGCCGCCGGGGAGCTCGTCGGGGCCGAGCAGGGGCAGCGGCAGTTCCTCCCAGCGGGACTCCACCCAGGCGTGGAAGCGGGTGCCGCGGCGGGCGGCGGCCTGCGGAGGGCGGGGCATGGGCCGGGCCAGTTCGCGGGCGAAGGCGTCGGGGTCCTCGGCGAGACGGAGCAGCTGGGTGGCGGAGAGCGAGGCGGGCACGACGACGTCCCGCACGGTGGCGCGGGCGCGGCGCAGTTCGCCGGTGAGGGCGTCGAGGTCGCGGTCCCAGGAGGCCAGGGTGCGGGCCTCCTCCGGGGTGAGGGCGGGCCCGGCGGGCCGGGTGCGGGCGGCCGGCACGTGGTCGAGGGGGGCGGGGCCCGGGGAGGCGGGTCCGGCCGGTGGCGCGTCCTGCGTGCCGTACGCGTCGGGGCCGTCGGGGTACGGGTCGTCCGGGTACGGGACGTCGTCGTACGGCTCGTCGTCCGGGTACGGCTCCTCCGGGTACGGCTCCTCCGGGTACGGCTCGTCGTACCCGGCGTCGGGTTCGGGGGGCGGGCCGTCGGGGGCGTGGGCGTCCTGGTGGCGGTCGGACTCGGCGAGGGCGGCCAGGTGGGCGAGGACGGTGTCCCGGGCGGCCCGGCGGCGGGCGGTCGCGGTGGGGTCGAGCGGCAGCGGCCAGGCGGTGTCGGCGTCCCTCCCGGCGAGCGCCGGGTTCTCCTCGCCCTCCGCCGGTTCGTCGGCCCAGACCTCGATCTCGCCGTACCCGGCCGCGCAGTGCTCGTACAGCGCGTGCAGGAACTCGGACGGGCCGCGGGTCTTCTTCTGGGACGGGCCCCACCAGTGGCCGGAGCCGAGCAGCAGGCTGCGGGGGCGGGTGAAGGTGACGTAGCCGAGGCGCAGTTCCTCGGTGTGCTGGTGCTCCTTCATCTCCTCCTTGAACGTCTTCAGTCCGCGGGCGTCGAAGGAGGGGACGGCCGGCAGGGTCTCGGCGTCGCCGCGCAGGGCGTGCGGGAGCACCTGCGGCTGCGCGGTCCAGGAGTCGCGGGAGCGGCTGCTCGGGAACTGGCCGGCGACCAGTCCGGGCACGGCGACGACGTCCCACTCCAGGCCCTTGGACTTGTGGGCGGTGAGCACCTTGACGGTGTTCTCGCCGCCGGGCAGGGCGTTGTCGAGCCCCTTCTCGTACTGGGCGGCGGTGCGCAGGAAGCCGAGGAAGGCGAGCAGGGTGGCCTCGCCGTCGAGGGAGGCGAAGCCGGCCGCGACGTCCAGGAAGTTGGCCAGCGTCTCGCGGCGACGGGCGGCCAGTGCCTGCGGGGAGGCGGAGAGCTCGACTTCGAGGCCGGTGGCGGTGAGCACCCGGTGCAGGACGTCCATGAGGGGGTCGGCGAGCGAGCGGCGCAGTTCGCGCAGTTCGGTGGCGAGCCGGGCGAAGCGGACGCGGGCCTCCGGGGAGAACGGCAGTCCGTCGTCCGGGGCGCCGCCGTGGTCGAGGAAGGTGTCCAGGGCGTCGGCGAGCGAGATCACCTCGGCGGGGTCGGTGCCTTCGACGGCCTCGGCGAGCCGCACGTCCGGGTCCGGCGCGGCGTCGCCGGGGGCGTGCTGGACCAGGAGGCGGGCGCGGCGGCCGAGCAGCGCCAGGTCGCGAGGACCGATGCGCCAGCGGGGGCCGGTCAGCAGCCGGACGAGGGAGGCGTTGGCGCCGGGGTCCTGGAGGACCTCGCAGACCGCGACGAGGTCGGCGACCTCGGGCAGGTGCAGCAGTCCGGCGAGGCCGACCACCTCGACCGGGACGTCACGGGCGACGAGGGCCGCCTGGATCAGGGGGAAGTCCGACGCGGTGCGGCAGAGCACGGCGATCTCGCCGGGGTGTGTACCGGTGCGCACCAGGTGGGCGAGCGAGTCGGCCAGCCAGTCGATCTCCGCCTCGTGGGTCGGCAGCAGGGCGCAGCGGACGAGGCCGTCGCGCTCGGCGCCCGGGGCCGGGCGCAGCGCTTCGACGCCCTCGTGGCGGGCGCGCAGCGGTTCGGCGAGGCCGTTGGCGAGATGCAGGAGGCGGCCACCGCTGCGGCGGTTCTCGCTGAGGCTGTGGCGGGCGGCGGGGGTGCCGTCGGCGTGCGGGAAGTGGAGCGGGAAGTCGTCGAGGTTGGCGACGGACGCGCCGCGCCATCCGTAGATCGCCTGGCAGGGGTCGCCGACGGCGGTGACCGCGTGGCCGGTGGGGCCCGCGGGGCCGTGGCCGAAGAGGGCGGAGAGCAGCAGTCGCTGGGCGACGGAGGTGTCCTGGTACTCGTCGAGCAGCACGACCCGGAACTCGTCGCGGAGGATCTCGCCGACCTCCGGCCGGGTGAGGGCGAGCTCGGCGGAGCGGGCGATCTGGTCACCGAAGTCGAGGAGGTCGCGGTCTGCCTTGGCCCGGCGGTAGCGGGTGGTGAGGGAGAGCAGTTCGCGGCGGCCCTCGGCGGCCTCGGGGATCTTCCGCAGTTCGGCGTTGCCGAGCTTGACGGAGGCGAGCGTGGTCAGCAGGCCGGTGTCGTACGCGGCGAGCCGCTCGGGCTCGACGAGGTGCTCGGAGAGTTCGGCGTCGAGTGCCAGCAGGTCGCTGACCAGGGTGGAGAAGGATCTGGTCAGGGCGGGGTAGGGGCCGGGGGCCTCGCGCAGGGTGCGGGCGGCGAGCTGGTAGCGGGTGGCGTCGGCGAGCAGCCGGGTGGTGGGCTCCAGTCCGATGCGCAGCCCGTGGTCGGTCAGCAGCCTGCCGGCGAACGCGTGGTAGGTGGAGATGGCGGGCTCGCCCGGCGGATCGTCCGGGTCGATGACGTCGGGGTCGGTGACGCCCGCGGCGACCAGGGCCTTGCGGACGCGTTCGGACAGTTCGCCGGCCGCCTTGTTGGTGAAGGTGAGGCCGAGCACCTGCTCGGGTGCGACCTGTCCGGTGCCGACCAGCCACACCACGCGGGCCGCCATGACGGTCGTCTTGCCGGACCCGGCCCCGGCCACGACGACCTGCGGGGCGGGCGGCGCGACGATGCAGGCCGTCTGCTCCGGGGTGAAGGGGATGCCCAGCAGCTCCTTGAGCTGCTCGGGGTCGGTCAGGCGCGGGGACACCTGAGAAACGGTAACCGGACCGACCGACAAACCGGTCCGGCCGCCCGCCGCGCCGGGCGGGGGCGTCCCCCCACGTGGCGTACGCGACCGGGGGCGCGCGGCCCGCCGGGGTGCGCCCGCGTGTCCCGGCTCACTCGACGATCTGCGCGCCCTCCGGCTGGGCGCTGCACGAGGCGCGGAAGGCGCAGTGGGCGCAGTGGGAGCCGGTGCTGGGGGTGAAGCGCTCGTCGAGCACCCGGCCCGCGGCGGTGGCGAGCAGATCGGAGACCCACTCCCCCGACAGCGCCTGCTGGGCCTGCACCTTCGGCAGGGCGTCGCCGCCCTCCTTCACCGGGGCGGGCTGCCGGAGCTGGACGAGTTCCGCGCCGCCGGGTTCGGGGCGCTGTCCGTCGAAGACCTCGTCGACCGCGCCTTCCCGGACCGCGAGCTGGTAGACGGCGAGCTGCGGGTGGGTGGCGACCTCGTCCTTGGTGGGCGCCGCCTTGCCGGTCTTGAAGTCGACGACGTACGCGCGGCCCTGCGCGTCGCGCTCGACCCGGTCCATGGAGCCGCGGACGCGGACCTCGAAGGGCCCCGCGCCGAGCGTCACGTCGAAGTCGTGCTCGCTGGCGGCCGGGGTGCGGCCACCGCGGTCGGTGACGTGCCAGCGCAGGAACCGCTCCAGGGCGGCGCGGGCGTGGCTCTTCTCCTGGTCGGACTTCCACGGCGCGTCGAAGACGAGGCCGTCCCAGACCGAGTCGAGGCGTGCCATGAGCACGTCGAGATCGGCCGGGGTGCGCCCGGAGGCGACCTCGTCGGCGAGTACGTGCACGACGTTGCCGAACCCCTGGGCGGCGGTGGCGGGGGCGTCGGCCTTCACCTCGCGGCCGAGGAACCACTGCAGGGCGCAGGTGTTGGCGAGCTGGTCGAGCGCGCTGCCGGAGAGGACGACCGGCCGGTCGCGGTCGCGCAGCGGCACCTCGGAGCGGGTCGGCTCGTCCAGTCCCCACCAGCGGTGCGGGTGGGCGGCCGGGACGAGGGGGCGGTCCTCGTCGTCGGTGAGCGCGGCGAGCCGGGCGAGCCGGCGGGCGGCGGCGTCGCGCAGCGCGTCGGAGGCCGCCGGGTCGACGGTGGTGGCCCGCAGTTCGGCGACGAGGGCGGCCACCGCCAGCGGGCGGCGCGGCCGGCCGGTGACGTCGCGGGGCTCGACGCCCAGCTCGGTGAGGAACCGCGAGGGCTGGTCCCCGTCGTCGGCGGGGGCCTTGACGGCGGTGACCACGAGGCGGTCGCGGGCCCGGGTGGCGGCGACGTAGAACAGCCGGCGCTCCTCGGCGAGGAGGGCGCCGGGCGTGAGGGGCTCGGCGAGTCCGTCGCGGCCGATGCGGTCCGCTTCGAGGAGCGAGCCGCGGCGGCGCAGGTCGGGCCAGAGCCCTTCCTGCACCCCGGAGACGACCACCAGCCGCCATTCCAGTCCCTTGGACCGGTGCGCCGTCATCAGGCGTACGGCGTCGGGGCGCGCGACCCGGCGGGAGAGGGTGTCGGCGGCGATGTCCTGGGCGTCGATCTCCTCCAGGAAGTTGAGCGCCCCGCGCCCGCCGGTGCGTTCCTCGGCGCGGGCTGCGGTGTCGAAGAGCGCGCAGACGGCGTCGAGGTCCCGGTCGGCGTTGCGTCCGGTGGTGCCGCCGCGCAGCGCGGAGCGTTCCAGCCGGGTGGGCCAGGGGGTGCCGCTCCACAGGGTCCAGAGCGCCTCCTCGGCGGTGCCGCCCGCGGCGAGCTGGTCGCGGGCGGTGGCCAGCAGGGCGCCGAGCCGCTGGGCGCCCCGGGCGTAGGAGGGGTCGTGGGTGGCGAGGCGTTCGGGTTCGGCGAGGGCGCGGGCGAGCAGGTCGCCGGAGGGCGGCGGCACCCGGTTGCCCGCGGCGCGTTCGTCGTCGCGCAGCGCGCGGCCGAGGCGGCGCAGGTCGGCGGCGTCCATGGCGCCCAGCGGCGAGGTGAGCAGGGTCAGCGCGGTCTCGGCGTCGAACCGGAAGGACGACGCCGCGCCGGCGCGGTCAGCCCCGCCGACAGCTTCCGTCGCGTCAGTACCGTCGGCCCTACCAGCACCGCCCGTCCCGCGAGTCCCGTCCGTCCCGCGAGCCCCGTCCGTCCCGTCCGCCGGAGCGTCCTCGTCGGCGGACGCGCGGGAGCCGCCGCCGCCGGCCGGGCGGTCCGGGACGGCCTCGGCGATCGTGCGCAGGGCGGTCAGCAGCGGGGCCACCGCCGGTTCGTGGCGCAGCGGGAGGTCGTCGCCGTCGATCTCCAGCGGGACGCCGGCCGCCGTCAGGGCCCGGCGCACGGCGGGCAGCGAGCGGCCGCCGGCGCGTACCAGCACCGCCATCTCCTGCCACGGCACCCCGTCCTCCAGGTGGGCGCGGCGCAGCAGGTCGGCGATGTTGTCCAGTTCGGTGGAGGCGGTCGGGTAGGTGTACACCTCGACCTTGCCGCCCTTGCGCACCGGCACGGGGTCGCGGTGGGCGCGGACCCGGTCCGCGGGCAGCCGGGTGAGCGGCATCCGGCGGGTGAGCAGCCGGGTCGCGGCGAGGAGGTCGGCGCCGGAGCGCCGGGAGGTGGTGAGCACTCCGACCGGCGCGGGCGTGCCGTCGGCGCGCGGGAAGGTCTCGGGGAACTCCAGGATGCCGTTCACGTCGGCGCCCCGGAACGTGTAGATCGACTGGTCGGGGTCGCCGAACGCCACCAGCGTCCGCCCGCCGCCCGCGTCCCCGCCCGGCCGCCCCGTGCCCGTACCCGTCGCCGTGTCCGTACCCGTCGCGGTGTCCGTACCCGTGGCGGTGACGGTGCCCGTGGCCGTGCCCGCGTCCGGACCGGTGGCTTCACGACCGCCGGGGCCCGTGCGGCGGGGGCGGAGCCGGGGCGGGTGGTTGCCCGCCAGGGCGCGCAACAGCCGCACCTGGGCGGGGTCGGTGTCCTGGTACTCGTCGACGTAGACGGCGTCGTACCGTCCGGCGAGGTCCGCCGCGACCTCCGGGCGCTCCGCCAGCAGCACCGCGCGGTGCACCAGCTCGGCGTAGTCGAGGACGCCCTGCGCGTCGAGCACGTCGAGGTACTCGGCGAGGAACTGGGCGGCGGCGCCCCAGTCG
Organism: uncultured Streptomyces sp.; assembly: GCF_947488945.1. Classification (GTDB taxonomy): domain Bacteria; phylum Actinomycetota; class Actinomycetes; order Streptomycetales; family Streptomycetaceae; genus Streptomyces. Next base: position 214,194 of record NZ_CANLBS010000002.1, on the reverse strand, counting down.
GGGCGGCCGGTGCGCCGGGCGAAAGCGGCCAGCGCGTCCGCGCCGAGGCCCAGTTCGCGGCTGCGGGCGAGCACCGCGCGGACCTCGTCGGCGAAACCGCGCGTGGTGAGGCAGGCCCGCAGCTCGTCCGGCCAGCGGACGTGTGCCAGGCCCTCCTTCTCCAGGTCGAGCTGGCCGGCCAGCAGGTCGCGGACCGTCACGTCCTGCTCGGGGCCGGAGAGCAGCCGCAGCGGGTCGGCGAACAGGTCGGCGTCCTGGTGGGCGCGGACCAGGGCGTAGCAGTACGAGTGGAAGGTGGTGGCCTGCGGGCCGCTGGCCGCGCCGAGCCGGACCGCCATCCGGTCCCGCAGTTCCACGGCCGCCTTGCGGCTGAAGGTGAGAACCAGGACGCGGGCGGGGTCGGTGCCCGCAGCGACCCGTGCGGCGACCGCCTCGACGAGGGTCGTGGTCTTGCCCGTGCCGGGACCGGCGAGCACCAGCAGGGGGCCGCCGGGGTGCTCAACCACCGCGCGCTGGGCCGCGTCCAGGACAGGGGGGCCGACGGAACCGGGCGGGGTCCGCACCAGCCGGTACGCGCCCGGAGCGGCCCGCCGCCGTGTCTCACGGGGCGGGCTGTGCCGGGTGGTCGGGGAGAAGCTCACGTGGTTCGCCGGTCCTGGGGTCGTACGGGGCGCTGGTGCGGGGCGCCCGGCGCCGGGGGTGCCGGGCGTCGGACGGTGGGCTCGGGCGGTCGGGTCGGACGTCGGGTCGGACGAGGTGATGACGGACGGAGTGTGACGGTGGGACAGCGTGCGAGGGCTCCGCGCCCGGACGGTCGCCGGGGCGGCCGGCGCGGGCCGCGTCGTGACGACGCTACGCCGAACGGGGCGCGGACGGCGGCGGTCGGGGCGCGTTCCGCGTCACGTGCCCGCCCGCCCCGGGGGCGTACGCGCCCGTGGGGATCGTGCCGGATCCGGGCGTGGCACCGGACGCCGGGCGCAGCCCGATGGCCGAAGCTGTCAGATGTGAGGTTCCTCGCTCCCGCCCGGTCCGGCCCCGCCCGAGCCGCCGCCGTCGCCCGGACGCGTCCCGTCCCGTCCGTCCCATCGGGCGCGGCGCATGTCGAGGCGCGGCAGGTGTCCGTCCGCGGCGGCCGGGGCCTCGCGCAGCGGGGTGCCCTCCTCGCGGTAGTGGCCCAGCGCGCGCTGTTCGTGGCCGGGCAGCAGCTTCCCGTCGGACCGCACCACCCGCCACCACGGCACCGCGGAGCCGTAGAGGGCCATGGCCCGGCCGACCTGGCGGGGGCCGCCGTCGCCGAGCCACTCCGCGACGTCGCCGTAGGTCATCACCCGGCCGGGCGGGATCAGCTCGGCGACGTCCAGCACCCGCTCCGCGTAATGGGGCAGTTCGGCGAGGGCCGGTGGCCGGTCCGCGCCGCCGGACGCACCGCTCGCGCGGACACGGTCCGCCCCGCCCGGGGGCGTGCGGTGCTGACTCGTCCGGTGCTGGCTCATCCCTCCCATCTTGCCGTACGCCTCCGACAGTGCGGGGGCGTACGGCCGAGGGCCGGAATCCGGCGTGCGCGCCGGGGCAAAGGGGCTAATGTTCCGCGTCGCGGGCCGGGCGGATGCACCCTGATGCCCCCGTACCCGTACGGGCCGTGCCACCATCGTGCGGACGGTGAGCGGTGACACCGGAACACGAAGACCGACCGGATGACACGAAGGAGCAGGGCGTGCAGCCATCGAAGGCGGCGGGCTCTGCTGCCGGATCGCAGCCGGAAGGACCGCGTCCGCAGACGTCGCGGCAGGAGCCGGACGGGACGTCCGGCGACCGCCCGGACGGTGCGTCCGGGCCGGAGGCCGGGGGCGCCGCGCCTCCCGTGCCGCCCGCCTCCGGCGTCGTACCGGATGTTCCGCCGCCGGCGGACGTCACCGCCGGCGGTTCCGGCTCGACCCTCGTGGGCTCCGCGGCCGACGAAGGGCTGACCGACCGCGTCTCCGGCGACGAGCCGCTGCTCGCGGCCCGGGTGCACCGTCCCTCCGACCTGTTGCGGCTGCTGGTGGGCGTGCTCGCGATCGCGCTGCTGCTCGCCGTCGCGGCGTTCGCGCAGGGCACCACGACGGGCCTCGAGGACGACATCTCCAAGGGCACCCAGCAGGCCCCCGATCTGCTGATCAAGATCGCCGGGCTGGTGTCGAGCATCGCGGTGCTCCTGGTGCCGGTGGCGTTCGCGATCGAACGGCTGGTCAAACGTGACGGGCTGCGGATCGCGGACGGGGTGCTGGCCGCGGTCCTCGCGCACGGCGTGACGCTCGCCACCGACCTCTGGGTCTCGCGTTCCGCGCCCGGCACGATCCAGGACGCCCTGACCCAGCCGCAGCCCGGCGCCGCCCTGACCGATCCGGTGCACGGCTACCTCGCGCCGGTGATCGCGTACATGACGGCGGTCGGCATGGCCCGGCGGCCGCGCTGGCGGGTGGTGCTGTGGGTGGTGCTGCTGCTGGACGCGTTCGCGATGCTGGTGGGCGGCTACACCACCCCGTTCTCGATCGGCCTCACCGTGCTGATCGGCTGGACCGTCGCGTACGGCACGCTCTACACGGTCGGCTCGCCCAACGTCCGGCCGACCGGCCAGCACCTGATGGCCGGACTGCGGCACGTCGGGTTCCGTCCGGTCGCCGCGATGCGCACCGAGGACGCCCCGGAGAACCCGGACCAGAACGACCGGGGCCGCCGCTACCTGGTGACGCTGGAGAACGGGCCGCCGCTGGACGTGACGGTGGTCGACCGGGAACAGCAGGCACAGGGGTTCTTCTACCGCCTGTGGCGCAGGATCACCCTGCGCAGCCTCACCCAGCGGCGCTCCATCCAGTCGCTGCGCCAGGCGCTGGAGCAGGAGGCGCTGCTCGCGTACGCCGCCATCGCCGCCGGGGCCAACGCACCGAAGCTGATCGCCACCTCCGAGCTGGGCCCGGACGCGGTGATGCTCGTCTACGAGCACATCGGCGGGCGCCAGCTCGACGCACTGGCGGACGAAGAGATCACCGACGCGCTGGTGCGTTCGGCGTGGCAGCAGGTGAAGGCGCTCCAGTCGCGGCGGATCGCGCACCGCAGGCTGACCGGCGACGCGCTGCTGGTGGATCGTTCCGGCAGGGCCTTCGTCACGGATCTGCGCGGCGGCGAGATCGCGGCCGGCGACCTGATCCTGCGGATGGACGTGGCGCAGCTGCTGACCACGCTGGGGCTCCGGGTCGGGGCCGAGCGGTCGGTGTCCGGGGCGCTGGAGGTGCTCGGACCGGACGCGGTGGCGAACTGCCTGCCGCTGCTCCAGCCGATCGCGCTGAGCCGTTCGACCCGCGCCACGCTGCGCCGGATCGCGCGGGAGCGGGCCCAGCGGGAGCGGGAAGCGGTGCTGGAGGCGTCCGGCGCCGCCAAGCGCGCCAAGGCCGAGGAGGCCGCGGAGAGCGGTGCGGAGGCGACGGGCCGCAAGGCCGGGCGAAAGTCGCAGCGGACCGAGAAGCAGGCCGAGAAGCGGGCGCTGGACGAGGCGCTGGACGAGGCGCGCGAGGAGGACCTGCTGGCGCAGATCCGCCGCCAGGTGCTGCTGATCCGCCCGCAGGCACCGGTCGAACCGGTCCGCCTGGAGCGCATCAAGCCGCGCACGCTGTTCAGCTTCATCGCGGGTGCGATCGCCGCCTACTTCCTCATCTCGCAGGTCACCCAGGCCGACTTCGGCACCGTCGTCGAGCAGGCTGAGTGGGGCTGGGTGGCGGCCGCCCTCGGCTTCTCCGCGCTGAGCTACGTCGCGGCGGCGATGAGCCTGCTGGGCTTCGTGCCGGAGCGGGTGGCGTTCGGCCGCACGGTGCTGGCGCAGGTGGCGGGGTCGTTCGTGAAGATCGTCGCGCCGGCGGCGGTCGGCGGGGTGGCCCTGAACACCCGCTTCCTCCAGCGCGCGGGCGTGCGTCCGGGGCTGGCGGTGGCCAGCGTCGGCGCGTCGCAGCTCTTCGGCCTCGGCTGTCACATCCTGCTGCTGGGGCTGTTCGGCTATCTGACGGGCACGGAGAAGACGCCGGACTCGCTGACCCCGTCCCGCACGGTGATCGCCGGGCTCCTGACGGTCGCGGTGCTGGTGCTGGTGGTCACCGCCATCCCGTTCCTGCGCAAGTTCGTGGTGACCCGCGTGCGGTCCCTGTTCGCCGGGGTCGTGCCGCGCATGCTGGACGTGGTGCAGCGGCCGCAGAAGCTGCTCACCGGCATCGGCGGGATGCTGCTGCTGACGGGCCTGTTCGTGCTCTGTCTGGACGCCTCGATCCGCGCGTTCAGCGGGCCCGACGTGCCGCAGCTCAGCTACGCGAGCATCGCGGTGGTCTTCCTCGCGGGCAACGCACTCGGGTCCGCGGCGCCGACGCCGGGCGGCATGGGCGCGGTCGAGGGCGCGCTGACGCTGGGGCTCATCGCGGTCGGCCTGCCCAAGGAGGTGGCCGCCCCCGCGGTGCTGCTGTACCGCCTGATGACGCTGTGGCTGCCGGTGCTGCCGGGGTGGCTGTGCTTCAACCAGCTGACCCGTAAGGGCGAGCTGTAGGGGACGTCTCGGGGGCGCGTGCCGGGGCCGGGCCGAGGACGGTCCCGCCCCGGCACGCGTCCGGGAGCCGCCTGGGCGCCTCCCGCCGGTGCGCACGCCCCGCGCGCACCGGCGAGAGCGCACCGCGTCACGGGCACCGCCACGCACCGCGCCGCGCGCGCCTCCCCGGACGCGCCCGCACCGCGTCGCGCACCCTCCACGGACCGCCTCGCACTGGCGCGGGCCCACCTCCCACGCCCGCCGAGCCTCGCCGCATCCCTTCCGCGGCCCGGCCACCCGCATGGCCCGCCGGTCCGCGCGCGGCGGTCCGGGCCGCCGCACGATGGAGATCATGAGGACTTCCCCCGCCCTGCGTGCCGCCGCCCTCACCGCCACCGCCGGTGTCCTTCTCCCGCTGGCGGGCTGTTCGGACGGGGACGGCACGGGGAGCGGCGGTGCGGACCGGTCCCCGGTCCCGGCGTCCACCGCGTCGCCCACCTCGACGGCCGCGAAGCTCGCCTCCCAGGATCTGGACTGGAAACGGTGTACGGCGCCGAGCACCTCGCAGGGCGGCGGCACCTCCCCGTCGCCGCTGCCGGGCGGCACCGCCTGGGAGTGCGCGTTCATGGACGTGCCCCTGGACTACGCGAAGCCCGACGGCCGGACCATCGAACTGGCTCTCGTCCGGGCCGCCGCCACGGACCGGAAGAGGCGGATCGGCTCACTGATCTTCAACTTCGGCGGTCCCGGCGCCTCCGGCGTCGCCACCCTGCCCGCCCTCGGCACCGACTACGACCGGCTGCGGGCCCGCTACGACCTGGTCAGCTTCGACCCCCGGGGGGTCGGCCGCAGCGAAGGCGTGGAGTGCTCCGACGACAGGACGCTCGACGCGCGCTACGCGCAGGACGCCACCCCCGACGACGCCGCCGCGCAGAAGGCCTACGCCGCCGGCCAGAAGGCGTACATCGACGACTGCCGGAAGAACTCCGGCGGGGAGCTGCCCCACGTCGGCACCACGAACGCGGCGCGCGACATGGACCTGATGCGCGAGGTCCTCGGCGACGACCAGCTGTACTACTTCGGGATCTCGTACGGCACCGAACTGGGCAGCGTCTACGCCCACCTCTACCCGGACCGGGTCGGACGGGCGGTACTCGACGCGGTGGTCGATCCGACCGAGGACGTGAAGGAGTCGTCGCTGGGCCAGGCCAAGGGGTTCCAGCTCGCCTTCGACGCCTTCACCGCGGACTGCGCGGACCGGGGCGACGCGTGCAGGCTGCCGGGTTCCACCGGCAAGGAGATCGAGACGTGGACCGCGGAGCTGCTGGCGAAGCTGGAGGACGAACCGGTACCGGGGCTCGGCGAACGCAAGCTCACACAGTCCCAGGCGCTGACCGGCATCGCCTCCTCGCTGTACTCGAAGGAGACCTGGGCCCTGTTGGAGCAGGGGCTGGACGAAGCGGACGGCGGCGACGGCGCACTGCTGCTGGCCCTGGCCGACTCGCTCAACGGCCGCTCACAGGACGGGCATTACGACAACTCCAACGCCGCGAACGCCGCGATCAACTGCGCGGACTCCGCCCAGCGCTTCAGCGTGGAGCAGACGCGCGCCGCCCTCCCGGAGTTCCGCGAGGCGTCCCCCGTCTTCGGCGACTACCTCGCCTGGGGCCTGATCTCCTGCACCGGCTGGCCGGTCACCGGCGCCTGGAAGACCCCCGACGTGTCCGCCCCCGGCGCCGCCCCGATCCTCGTCATCGGCAACACCGGCGACCCCGCCACCCCGTACGAGGGGGCGAAGGCGATGGCCGTGGAGCTGGGCGAGGGTGTGGGCGTGGAGCTGACGTACGAGGGCGAGGGGCACGGCGCCTACAACAGCGGGGACGCCTGCGTGCAGAAGGCGGTCGACGGCTATCTGCTCGACGGCGAGGTACCCGCGGCGGGCACGGTCTGCTCGTAGGCGGCGCACGGCCCGCTCGTGGGCGCAAGCGGGGGCACGGCTCGCTCGTGGGCGCCGCATAGCATGACCGCGACACAGGTCGCGCCGGGGCGTGTCGTACCGCGTCCGCGGCAACGGGGAGGACGGCACCACATGCACGCAAGGGGACGGAACCGACGCGTGGGGGCGCTCTCCGGGGCGGCGCTGCTGATGGCCGGGGCGCTGGCGGGCTGCGGCGGCGGGGGCGGGGAAACCTCCGGCAAGGCGGCGGGCACTCCGTCCGCGACCGCGAAGGCCACCGCCTCCGCGACGGCGACCGGCGGCGCCCCGGCGGGTCTGCCCGCCTCGCTCACCGGACAGCGGCCCGACTGGCAGCGGTGCGAAGCGCCCGAGGGCGGCGAGGCACCGGGCTCCGCCTGGCGTTGCGCGACCGTGAAGGTGCCGCTCGACTACGCGGAACCGGAGGGCCGGACCATCGGCATCGCGCTGATCCGGCGTCAGGCGCAGGACGGGCAGCGCCGGCTCGGCTCACTGCTGTTCAACTTCGGCGGCCCCGGCGGCTCCGGGGTGCAGGTCCTGCCGCGCCTGTCGGCGTCGTACGCCGACCTCAACTCCCGTTACGACCTGGTCGGTTTCGATCCGCGCGGGGTGGCCGCCAGCGCCGGGGTGAACTGCCGCACCGACCAGCGGACCGAACAGGCCCTGAAGAGGATCGACATGACGCCCGACACGGCTGCGGAGGAGGCCGCCTTCATCGAGGACGCCGCGGACTTCGGCGCGGGGTGCGCGAAGAACTCCGGCACGGTGCTGCCCCATGTGCGCACGTCGGACGCGGCCCGCGACATGGACGTCCTGCGTCAGGTCCTGGGTGACGAGAAGCTCTCCTACTTCGGTGTGTCGTACGGCACGGAGCTGGGCGGCACCTACGCCCACTTGTTCCCGCAGCACGTGGGGCGCACCGTGCTGGACGCCGTGGTCGACCCCACGGCGGACACCGTGGGGCACGCCGAGCACCAGGCCTTCGGGTTCCAACGGGCCCTGGAGAACTATCTGAAGGACCGGGGTGAGGACCCCGAAGCGGGGACGCAGCGGATCGTGCGGCTGCTGAGGAAGATCGACGCCAAGCCCCTGCCGACGGACTCCGGGCGGACGCTCAACGAGTCCCTGGCGATCACCGGCATCGTGACGCCCCTGTACGCGCGGAGCAGTTGGCCGATGCTGGCGCAGGCGCTCGACGAGGCGCAGAACAACGGCACCGGCAACGGACTGCTCCAGCTCGCCGACTCGTACAACGGCCGCGACGAGCAGGGCCGTTACGACACTCAGGCGCACTCGCAGCGGGCGATCTCCTGCGCCGACTCCTCCGACCGGCCCACGGTGGAGCAGGCGCGGGCGCTGCTGCCCGCCTTCCGGAAGCTGTCGCCGGTCTTCGGACCCTTCCTGGCCTGGGACACGGCCGGCTGGTGTGCCCGCTGGCCGGTGCCCGGCGAGCGCACGACGCCGGTGGCGAGCGCCCCGGGCGCCGGACCGGTCCTGGTCATCGGCACCACCGGCGACCCCGCCACCCCGTACGAGGGAGCGCAGAGGATGGCGGACGAGCTGGGCGAGGGGGTCGGGGTGATGATCACCAACAAGGGCGAGGGCCATGGCTCCTACGGCGAGAGCCGGTGCGTGACCTCGCTGGTCGACGCGTACTTCCTGAACGGCAAGGTGCCGGCCGACCGGACCGTCTGCACCGCCTGAGCCCGCGCACGGCCGAGGGGCCGGTCCGCGCGGTGTGCGCGGGCCGGCCCCTCGGGGTCGTACGGGTGCGGTGGGCCGGATCGTCTAGTAGACCGGCTTCTCGGGCTCGATCTGGTTGACCCAGCCGATCACGCCGCCGCCGACGTGCACGGCGTCGGCGAAGCCCGCCGACTTGAGCACGGCGAGGACCTCGGCGCTGCGGACGCCCGTCTTGCAGTGCAGGACGATGCGCTTGTCCTGCGGCAGGTCCTGGAGGGCGTTGCCCATCAGGAACTCGCCCTTGGGGACCAGCCTGGCGCCGGGGATGGAGACGATCTCGTACTCGTTCGGCTCGCGGACGTCGATGATCTCGATCTTCTCGTCCCCGTCGATCCACTCCTTGAGCTGCTTCGGAGTGATCGTGGAGCCGGCCGCCGCCTCCTGGGCCTCCTCGGACACGACGCCGCAGAAGGCCTCGTAGTCGATGAGTTCGGTGACGGTGGCGTTCGGGCCGCAGACCGCGCAGTCGGGGTCCTTGCGGACCTTGACCTGGCGGTACTGCATCTCCAGCGCGTCGTAGATCATCAGACGGCCGACGAGCGGGTCGCCGACGCCGGCGAGCAGCTTGATGGCCTCGGTGACCTGGATGGAGCCGATCGACGCGCAGAGCACGCCGAGCACCCCGCCCTCGGCGCAGGAGGGGACCATGCCGGGCGGCGGCGGCTCCGGGTAGAGGCAGCGGTAGCAGGGACCGTGCTCGGACCAGAAGACGGACGCCTGGCCGTCGAAACGGTAGATCGACCCCCACACGTACGGCTTGTTCAGCAGCACGGCGGCGTCGTTGACCAGATAGCGGGTGGCGAAGTTGTCGGTGCCGTCCACGATGAGGTCGTACTGCGCGAAGATCTCCATCACGTTCTCGGCTTCGAGCCGCTCTTCGTGGAGGATCACGTTCACGTAGGGGTTGATGCCGAGGACCGAGTCCTTCGCGGACTCGGCCTTCGAGCGGCCGATGTCGGCCTGGCTGTGGATGATCTGACGCTGCAGGTTCGACTCGTCGACCTCGTCGAACTCGACGATGCCGAGCGTGCCGACACCGGCGGCGGCCAGGTACATCAGCGCCGGCGAACCGAGACCGCCGGCGCCCACACAGAGCACCTTCGCGTTCTTCAGCCGCTTCTGCCCGTCCATCCCGACGTCCGGGATGATCAGGTGGCGGGAGTACCTGCGGACCTCATCGACGGTGAGCTCGGCAGCGGGCTCGACCAGGGGTGGCAGCGACACAGGAACCTCGACAATGCAGGTGGTCGGTTTCTACGTACTTCATCTGCGTACGGTTGTTCTTGCCGTAACACTGCCACGCCCCCCGTCATTCCGAGATACCGGGTCCGATCCGCGAGACGATGTCGTCCCAGTAGCCGGGCAGCGTCGCGAAGGGGTCGGTCTGTCCCTTCTGGCCGTCCCGGTCGGTGAAGAAGACCGTGCCCGCCCCCTGCCAGCGGGCGATGCGCAGGGCCTCGTCGAGGTGGGTGCGCGGGACGCCGTGCACGAAGTGCGCGAAGCGCCCCGGCGGGTAGTCGGCGGTCCACTGCTCGACCTCCGCCCAGCGGTACTCGGTCCACGGCCCCCGGAAGGTGACGAGCTGGTCGGCGGCCTCGGCGTATCCGGGGTGCGGGTGGGTGCCGTGCCCGAGCACGATCCGGAGGGAGCCGTCGTCGTGGCCGCTCTCCCCGGCCAGCGCGTGCAGGGTGGCGGTGAGCCGGCGGACCGAGGGCAGCGCGGCCCGGTCGGTGGGACAGCGGCCGAGGTAGAAGCCGCCGACCCGGTACCAGTCGAGGAACGAGCGGGCGTCGGCGACGAGTTCGTCCCACGGCCGCCGGCCGCCGGCGAGGTTCAGGTGGCCGAGCAGCCGGCCGCCGGCGGCGCGCACGGCGTCGCCCGGCGCGTCCTCGTGCAGCGCGCGCTCGCGGGCGTTGCGCAGTCGGCCCGCCGCCTCCAGGCAGTGCGGGTCGGGGCGGCTGCCGGGGCCGTCGGCCACGTTGAGGACGGCCCAGTGCAGCGGAGTGCCGGGCCGGACGAGTTCGGCCCATTCGGCGCGGGCCAGCAGCGGGTGGCCGTAGCCGGGCACGCCGACGCCGAGCCGTTCGCCACCGCTGATCCGGGGGGCGGTTCCGGTACGGGTCAGATGCGGCATGCCGCCTCCATCCAGATGTCGGCGAGCGACTCCTCCAGGTTGATCCGGGGGCGCCAGCCGAGCCGGTCGCGGGCGGTGCGCACGTCCGCCTGCTGCCAGGCGCCGCAGCCGTCCGGGTAGGGGGACGGGGTGGCGGCGAGGTGCTCGACCATGGACTCGGCGGAGGGCCGGGGGGCGCCGATCGGCAGCCGCGCCGGGGGCGTGTCCAGTTCGTGCAGCGCGCCCGCGAAGCCGGCGACCCGCGCCAGCACGGCGGCGGCGTCCCGCAGCCGGACCGCGCGGCCGGTGCCGATGTTGACGACGCCCTGGGCGGCGGAGAGCGAGGCGGCGTGCACGGCCCGCGCCACGTCCCGCACGTCGACGAAGTCGCGCTGGACGCCGAGGCCGCTGAGCTTCAGCTCCCCGTCGCCGGACTGCATCGCCCGGCGCATCGCCTCCGCGAGCCTGCCGAGCGGGGAGCCGGCCGGGGTGCCGGGTCCGACCGGTGAGAAGACCCGGAGGACCACCGCGTCCAGGCCGGAGCCGAGGACGAGTTCGGTGGCGGCCAGCTTGCTGACGCCGTACGGGCCGCCGGGGCGCGGCACCGCGTCCTCCGCGGTGGAGGAGCCGGGCTGCGAGGGCCCGTACTCCGAGGCGCAGCCGACCTGGACGAGGCGGGCGCCGCAGCCGCTGCGGCGCAGGGCCTCGCAGACGGTGGCGACGGCGACGGTGTTGTGCCGGGTCAGTTCGCGGGCGCCGCCGCGGGTGGCTCCGGCGCAGTTGACGACGACTCCGGGGTGGACGGCGTCCAGGAAGCGGGTGAGCGCTCCGGGGCTGCCGCCCGCGAGGTCGAACCGGACGTCGGCGTCGTCGCCGCGGCCGAGCGCCGTGAGGTGCACGGCCGGGTCGGCGAGCAGCCGGTCGGCGACGAAACGTCCGAGGAAGCCGTTGGCTCCGAGCAGCAGAACCCTCATCGCGCGCTCCCTGAGTGCCGACGGCGGGCTGCCGGTGCGGTGGGTCGGGGGGTCATGTCCGGTTTCTCCTTGAGCGGTTGCGTGCGGTACGGATGTCCCGCGGCGTCGGCTCCGCGGGGGTCGTGCGGTTCGGGGGCCGTGGAGCGCGGCGCTCCGTGGCGGTCCGTTGCGGGTCAGGGGCGGCGGGCGGCATGGGCGGAGGCGCGGGCGAGTGCGGCGGAGGCGTGCAGCAGCAGTCCGAGGGCGGCCGCCGTGCAGGCCAGGGCGGGTACGGCCCCGGTGCCCCCGGCCGCGATCAGCACGTCGACCGGCCGGGCGAGCGGGGCGAGGCCGGGCAGCCGGCCGGCCAGCAGCAGGGCGGGGGCGGCGGCCTCGACGGCGCAGGCGGCGGCCAGGGCGGTGACGGCGGGCGCGGTGAGGCCGTGCACGGCCTCCAGCCGGGCCAGGAAGAAGAGGACGCCGAGCGCGGCGGCCGAGAGCGGCACGGCGCCGGCGCCGAGTCCGAGGTGGGCCGCCACCAGCGGCGGGACCAGGGCGCAGGCGAACAGGACCACCACCACGAGCAGCACGGGGCGGACGCCCGCGCCGAACTCCTCCAGGGCGCGACTGCCGTCGAGCTTGCGGCGGGCCTGTACGGCGAACAGGTGCGCGCACCACGCCCCGGCGGGCACCGCCAGGGAGAGGCCGAGCAGCGGGGCGGTGTCGCCGTCCCACGGTCCGTCGGGGCCGCCGCGGGCGATCTGGGCCAGCAGCCCTTCGCCGTACGCGGCGAAGGCGAGCAGCCAGCAGGTGTAGAGGCCCGCCCGGCCGGAGCCCCCGGCGGCCCTCAGCGGGCCGGTCCGCAGGGCGGCCCGGAGCGCGAGGTGGACGAGCAGGACGCCCGCCGCGACCAGGGCGAACCGGGTGCCCGCGCCGAACACGCCATCGGTCAGCCGGAGCACGGTCACGGCGAGGAAGCAAGCGGCACCGGGCAGCAGGGCGCGGAGCGTCCAGGCCGTGCGCGCCCCGGCCGGCGGGACCGGGGACGGGCCGGAGGGCAGGGCGGCGGGTTCCCGCTCGGCATCGGGGACGCGGGCGTACAGCTCCTCGGCCAGCGAGAAGACGTCCCGGTGGCGGTAGCGGGCGGCGGTGCGGTCGGTGAGGCCGTGCGCCTCCAGCCCGGCGGCGATCTCCAGCGGGTCGACGGCCCGTTCGCACAGGTCGCGGTGGCGGTGCAGCAGCGACTTCACGGGGTCCACGGGACCGCGCCGGGCGGTGCCGGGACGGCGCGCGGGGGGACGGTTCGGGACGGGGCGGCCGGTGGCGGGGTGACCGGCCGCCGGGTGGCCCGCTCCGCGGCCGGGGACCGGGTGCGCGGGGGCGTGCGCCGGAGCGGAGGCGGCCAGTTCGGGGGCGCGGGGGGCGTCGGCCGGGGCGTCGGGCGTCGCGTCGTCGGCCGGGGCGGCTGCGTCCGAGGCATCGTCGCGGGGCCGAGGGCCTTCGGCGGGCGCGTCCTCGTCGGCACAGGGGGCGGCGGTCCGCGGCGTCCCGGCCCCGCGCCCCGCCGGTCCGGACCGTTCGTCGCGCGTGGACGGCACGTCGGCGGCCGGCCGCCGACCCTCACCGGGGCGGGAGCCGTCGGGCTCGGGGGCGTCGGGCTCGGGGGCGTCGGGCTCGGGGGCGTCGGGCTCGGGGGCCGTTCGGCCCATCGGGTCTCCTCCGTGCGGTGCGTGGGCCGGGTCCGGGGCCGGTCCGTGGACGCGTTCGTGGGCCGGTTCGTGGGCCGGGTCCGGGACGGGTTCGTGGGCGGGGGCGGTGGGGCGGGAATCACGCATCGCCGTCCCCCGCCCCGGCACACGCGCCTTCGGGGACCTGGGCCCAGCGCGGCACCCGCCCGGCGCGCGCGCCGGCGGACTCCGCGGACGCGTGCGCCCCCGGAGCCGTGGCGGCCGCCGGGACCCACCGCTCCTCGACGGGACCCGCGTCCGGTACCGCGGCCCGCCCGGCCGGTTGTGGGGTCCGTGCCCCGCCCGTGCGTTCCCCCAGCACATGGGCCTCCGGCGGCGTGGCGAAGGGCCGGGTGTCGCGGTCGTCGTACCGGGCCGCGCGGGCCACCCGCCCCGGTGAACGGGCCAGCAGTTCCAGGTAGATGGACCGGTACGCCGCCAGGTTCTGCTCGACCGTGAAGAGTTCGACGGCGCGGGCCCGCGCGGCGGCCCCCAGGCGGGCACGGCGCTCGGGGTCGCCGAGCAGGGCGAGGCAGGCGTCGGCGAGCGCCTTCGGATTGCGCGCAGGCACCACCAGGCCGGTGCCGCCGATGACTTCGACCACGGCGCCCACGTCCGTGGAGACGGTGGCCCGACCGCAGAACATCGCCTCCACCAGACTGATCGGGAACCCCTCCACGACGCTGGACAGGACGACGATGCCGCCCGCCGCGTACGCCTCGGCGAGGTCGTGCGCCTCGGGGCCGCCGATCTCCTCGAAGGAGACGGGGCTGTCGCCCTCGGCGTGCGCGCCGTCCGCCTCGTCGGGGAGGAGCCGCGCCGCGAGCGCCCGGCAGTGACCGAGGTACGCGGCGCCCTCGGGGCCGTCGGCGGGGGCCCCGAAGACGCGGAGCCGGGCGTCCGGCTCGGCGCGGTGGACCTCGGCGAAGGCGTGCAGCAGGCCGATCAGATCCTTGGCCGGTTCGATCCTGCCCACCCACACCAGCGTGCCCGGGCCCGCTCCGTCGTCCTGCGGTCCCTCGCCGACCCCGGCGAACCGGGCGGCCTCCATGCCGGGGTACACCGTGCGCACCCTGCCGGGGTCCGCACCGCAGCGTTCCTGCCAGCGGCGCACATGGGTGTTGCCGGGGGTGATCACGGCGGCCTGCCGGTACACCTCGGCGGCGAGCCGGGCGTGCAGCCGGGCCAGCAGGGCGCGGGCCGGAGCGCCGGCTCCGTCCGGGGCGGAGAGGTAGTGGGTGCGGAGCGGGACGGTGTGCTCGGTGACGAGCAACGGGGTGCCGAAGAAGCGTTTGGCCAGCAGCCCCGGCAGGGCGGCCGCGCCGCCGGATGCGGCGTGGCAGAGGTCCACCGAGCCGAGGGTGTCGTCGTCGTACCAGTCGAGCGAGAGGGGTCGCAGCAGGCGTTCCAGCTCGGCGGCGAAGGCGAGTTGGTCGGCGACGGTCGCGCGCTGCACCGTGCGGGCGGTGCCCCGGGCGCGGCAGGCCGCCTCCAGGATCCGCACCGTGGCCTCGGAGCGGAGGGCGGTGTGCAGCCCGCCGTGCTCCCGGGCCAGCTCGGCGAGCCCGTAGAGCCCCCGGGTGAACAGTCCGGCGGTGCGCGCGGCGTCCTCCTCGGACGCGCAGACGGCGGTGCAGAGCTCCGTCAGGTGCGCCGTGAACCGGCGCCGCTCGCGGCGCCCGTACGCTCCGGCGCCGCCGGTCACCAGCCGGGTGAGCCCGCAGCCGCCCTCGCCGCCGCGCAGCACGTCCTCCTCCGAGTCCCAGAGCGGTGCGGTGTACACCTCGCGGACCTGCGGCGGGAGCAGGACCCGGCCGAGGTCCTCCTGCTCGGCGGAGCGGCTCAGCGCGAAAAGGTCGAACTCGTGCTGGGGCAGACCGCGTACCAAGCGGTCGCACCACAGTCTGGACTCACCGTTCGCATACGGATAACCACCATCGGTGAGCAGGCCGATCCGCACGAGTGCACCCCCGATCTCCCTTGTGGGCAGCCACCGTTGGCGGGTGGCTCACAGCGGGACGACCGTATGCGGACAGGACGGGGGGATGACGGACGGTTGTCCGTCGCACCACCGAAAGGGGTGAACCGTCGTAACCTTCGCGCCCCGGCGGCGTTCCTTCGCATCGCTTGGCGTTCGGTCACACGCCGTCAGGCCGTGACGCCGGGTCCGGGACGGGAACAGTGGCGGTGCCGGGCGCGGAAAACGGCTTGCCGCGCCCCGTCGGGACCGGCAGTCTCCCGGCCATGAAGACGACTCTCACCCCCGCGCCCCCGGCCGCCGCTCCCTCCGCCCCGCACCGGGGCGACCAGCAGCGGCCCGGCCGCCGACGGAGGCCCGATCCTCTCCGTCCGTGAGCGCGGCGGCCCTCGCGGGGCTGCTGGCCGGCCTCGGCATCGCCGTCCCGGTGGGCGCGGTCGCGGCGTATCTGGTGGCCCTGGCGGCCCGGACGCCGCTGCGGACCGGGGCCTGCGCGGCCCTCGGGGTCGCCACCGCCGACGGCCTCTACGCCCTGGTCGCGGCGGCCGGGGGCGCCACCCTGGCGCCCCTGCTCACGCCGGTCCTGCTCCCGCTGCGCCTGTTCTCCGCCGCCGTGCTCCTGGCACTGGCGGTGCGGACCGGCCGATCGGCCGTACGCCGGTACCGCGCGCGGGAGTCGGCGGACGCCCGCGACGGGGCTCCGCCCTCGCCGGCGCGGGCCTTTGCGTCCTTGCTGGCGCTCACCCTGCTGAACCCCACGACGGTGGTCTACTTCGCCGCGCTGGTGCTCGGCGGCACGCTGTCCGCGGGGGCGGGCCCGGCGGAGCGGGCGGTGTTCGTGGCGGCGGCGTTCGCCGCGTCCGCGGGCTGGCAGTCCCTGCTGGCCTGCGGCGGCGCGTTGCTGGGCCGCGCGCTGACCGGGGACCGCGGCCGGCTGCTGACCGGCGTGGTCTCCGCGTCGCTGATCGCCGCGCTCGCGCTCCGTCTCCTGGTGGTACGGACCTGACCGCGCCCCGCGCCCCGGGAACGGGAGGGCGCGGGGCGCGGTCCGGAGGCCGGGCCGGCGGGACCGGCGGCGGGGCTGCCGCGTCAGCCCGCCACGCGCGCCGCCCCGGCCGCCGCCGACGGAGCAGGCGCGGACGCCGCCGCCCCGCCGGCCTGCCGGCGCCGGGCCGCGCGCCGGGCCTTCGCCACCGCCGGGTCCAGTGCCGGGACGGCCGCCAGGAGCTGCCGGGTGTACGGGTCGCCGGGGGCGCCGTACACCTCGTCGACGGTGCCCTGCTCCACGATCCGGCCCCCGCGCATCACGGCCACCCGGTGGCTGACCTGCTGGACCACCGCGAGGTCGTGGGCGATGAAGACCAGGCCGATGCCCAGCTCCCGCTGGAGTTCGGCGAGCAGCGCCACCACCTGCGCCTGGGTGGTGACGTCCAGCGCGGAGACCGGTTCGTCGCAGACGATCAGCCGGGGTTCGGCGGCCAGCGCGCGGGCGATCCCGACGCGTTGGCGCTGCCCGCCGCTGAACTCGTGCGGATAGGCGTCGTAACGCCCGGCGTCCAGGCCGACCCGTTCCAGCAGCCCGCCGACCCGCTCGCGGAGACGGTCCTCGTCGCGCTCCCCGGCGGCCCGCAGCGGGTCCGCGACGGACTCGCCCACCGACCGCCGCGGGTTGAGGGAGGCGACCGGGTCCTGGAAGACCATCTGCAACTCCCGCCGGTGCGGGCGCAGTCCCCGCGCCGACAGCGCGCCGATCTCCGTACCCCCGTAACGGCGCCGGCCCGCGGTCGGGTCGGTCAGGCGTACCAGCATCCGTCCGAGGGTCGTCTTTCCGCTGCCGCTCTCGCCGACGATGCCGAGCGTGCGGCCCGCCTCGACGGTGACGGAGACGTCGTCGACGGCGGTGAACCGTCCCCTCCCCCGGCCGAACTCCTTGCGCAGTCCGACCGCTTCGAGCAGCGGCGCGGCCCGGTCCGGAGTCTCCCCGGCCGGTTCCGCTTGCGGCCTGCGGGGGCGCGGCGCCACGACGGCGGCCGTCGTGGCGGGAGGTCCGGGTGCGGGTACGGGCCGGTCCGGCGGCGTGATGCGGGGCACGGCGGAGAGCAGCGTCCGGGTGTAGGGCGCGCGCGGCTCGCTCAGCGTGCGGGCCACCGGGCCGTGTTCCACTTCCCGGCCGTCGCGCATCACCAGGATCTCGTCCACGCTCTCGGCGGCGACGCCGACGTCGTGGGTGACCAGGATCAGCCCCATGCCGGTCTCGTGGCGCAGGTCGTGCAGCAGGTCGAGGATCTGCGCCTGCACGGTGACGTCCAGGGCGGTCGTCGGCTCGTCGGCGATCAGCAGTTCCGGTTCGCAGGCCAGCGCCATCGCGATCAGCGCGCGCTGGCGCATGCCCCCGGAGAACTCGTGCGGGCGCGACCGCGCCCGCCGGGGAGCGTCGGGCACGCCGACCCGGTCGAGCACCGTCACGGCGAGGGCCCGCGCGGCCCGCCGGGAGGCCCGGTTGTGGACCCGGTACACCTCCGCGATCTGGTCGCCGACGCACTGGTACGGGTCGAGCGAGGAGAGCGGGTCCTGGAAGACCATGGCGGCCTTCGCCCCGCGCAGCGCCCGTATCTCCGCGTCGGACGCGCTCAGCACGTCGGTGCCGGCGACGCGCACGGAGCCGCCGACCGCCGCGCCGGTCCCCCGGTGCAGTCCGAGCAGGGCGTAGGCGGTGGCGCTCTTGCCGGACCCCGACTCGCCGACGACGCCGAGGGCGGCCCCCTCGTCCAGCGTGAAGGAGAGCCCGTCCACGGCGCGTACGCCGTCGAAGTCGATGGTCAGTCCGGACACTTCGACGAGGCTCATGAGAGCACCACCCGACGGTCGGCCAGCGCCTGGAGGATGTCGGCGACGGCGTTGGCGAGGACGACGAAGAAGCCGGTGACCAGCACCAGCCCGACGACGACCGGGAGATCCACGTTCTTCACGGCCTCGACGAGTTCCCGTCCGACGCCGGGGATGTCGAACAGCGACTCGGTGAGCACCGCGCCGCCGAACATCGAGCCGATGTCCAGCGCGCCGAGCGCGATCACCGGTCCGAGCGCGCCGCGCAGGGCGTGCCGCCCGACGATGGCGCGTTCGCCGACTCCGTACGCCCGGAAGGTGCGCACATGGTCCTCGGCGAGGGTCTCCAGCATCGACGCGCGGGTCATCCGGGCGTACGGGGCGGCGGTGACGAGGGCGAGCGAGACCCAGGGCAGCAGCAGGTTCCAGGCCCACTGCTCGGGGTCGTCGGTCAGCGGCACGTAGTCGGGGAACGGCAGGATCCGCAGGACGGAGCAGCAGACGATGATGAGCAGCAGGCCGACGACGAAGACGGGCGTCGCCATGCCGGCCAGCGTCAGTCCGGTCAGCACGCGTTCGGTGGCGCGGCCGCGCCGCCAGACCGAGAGCAGCCCGGTGCCGACGCCGAGCACGATCCACAGCACGAACGCGCCGAGGGCCAGCGAGGCGGTGGCGGGGAGCTTGGCCAGGATCATGTCGGTGACCTGCTGGTCGTCCTGGTAGGAGCGGCCGAGGCAGGGTGCCTGGCAGTGCAGGACGCCGGTACCGGTGGAGTAGTCCCGGCCGGCGAAGATGCCTTGGACGAAGTGGGCGTACTGGACGTACACCGGGTCGCCGAGGCGGAGTTGGTCGCTCACCTGGGCGACCTGCGCGGGTGAGCACCGGGGACCGCAGGCGATCTGGGCGACGTTGCCGGGGGCCACGTAGAACGCGGCGTAGACGACGACGCTCAGCACGAAGAGCACCAGCAGCGCGCCGCCCGCGCGGCGCAGCAGGAAGCGGGTCACGCTCCGGCCTCCTTCTTGCGGCCGGTGCCGATCCGCAGCCGCGAGGCGACGCGCGGGTCGAGCGCGGTGCGGACGCCCTCGCCGAGCACGGTCAGCGCGAGCACGGTGACGAAGATCAGCAGGGCGGGGATCAGCAGGTAGGTGGGGGCGGCGCGGTACCAGGTGTCGGCGTCGCTGAGCATCTGTCCCCAGGACGGAGTCGGCGGTTTGATGCCGACCCCGAGGAAGGACAGCGCCGCCTCGACGACGATGTTGCCGGGGAAGAGCAGCACGGCGTAGGTGATGACGGGGGCGGCGAGCGCGGGCAGCAGTTCGCGCCGGGCGATCCGCACCCCGCTCCAGCCGCTCAGCCGGGCCGCCGCGACGTGGTCGAGCTGTTTGAGGGCGAGTGTCTGCGAGCGCACGATCTTGGAGATGCCGGACCAGCCGACCAGGCCGACCATGACCGCGATGAGGACCGGCCGGGGGAATCCGGCGGGCACCACGGCGAGCGCGGCGAGGGCGATCACCATGACGGGCAGCGCGACGACCACGTCGGTGAGGCGGCTGAGCGCCTGGTCGACCCAGCGGTTGCCGAGCCCGGCGGCGAGCCCCACGGCGACGCCGACGAGCACCTGGAGCAGGGTCGCTCCGAGGGCGACGCCGAGCGAGACGCGGGCGCCGTAGGCGACGCGGGCGAACAGGTCGCGGCCGGTGAGGGGTTCGACGCCGAGCCAGTGGTCGGCGCTCATGCCCCCGAAGGCGCCGACCGGCACCCCGCCGGTGGCGGAGTCGACCAGGTCCGGGTGGTAGGTGGTGGGGTCCTGGCCCTCCACGGCCGCGAGCAGCGGCGCGGCGAGGGCGGTCAGGACGAGCAGGGCGGCGACGGCGCCCGCCACGACGGCGGACCGCCGGGCGCGCAGCCGCCGCCAGAAGGCGTGGGCCCCGGAGGCGGGGGCCGTCCGGACGGCCCCCGCCTCCTGGATCAGCAGGGGTGCGGTCATGGCTACTTGACCGCGACCTGCGAGATGTCCAGCACGCCCGTCCAGTCGCTGATGACGACGTTCTTGACGGACGAGCCGTAGAGCCGCTGGTAGACGGGGTGGAACAGCGGCACGGTCAGCGCCTGTCCGCCGATCTTCTCGTCCAGCGCGCCCCAGCGGGCGGCGGCGGCGCCGAGGTCGGTGAGCTTGTTGATCTCGTCGATCTCCTTGTTGACCGACGCGTCGTCGAGCTGCGCGGAGTTGAAGTTGTACCCGGACTTCACGATCTGGCGGCCGTCGAAGATCGGGGCGAGGAACGGCCCGCCGGACGGCCAGTCGGCGCCCCAGCCGGCCAGGAAGAAGCCGGGCTCGGTCTTCACGTTGTACACCGTGTCGGAATAGGCGTTGTCTTCGAGGCCCTTCAGCTCGACGGTGATGCCGGCCTTCTTCAGCGCCTCCTGGAGGGCGGTGGCGATCTCCGGGCTGGTGGCGAAGTCCTTCGCGTTGGAGTGGGTCAGGGTGACGGTCAGCCCGTTCGGGTAGCCGGCCTCCTTCAGCAGCTCCCTGGCCTTGACGGCGTCACCGGTCTTCCCGGCGGGGAAGGCGTCGTAGGCGGTGTGCCCGAAGGACTTCTGCTCGGGCAGGAAGGTGGTGGCGGGCTCGGCGAGCGCGGAGCCGCCGGCCGCGTTGACGACCGAGGAGCGGTCGACGGCGTAGGAGATCGCCTGGCGCACCTTCGGGTTGTCGAACGGCTTCACCTTCGGGTTGAAGGCGATGTAGTTGGTGTAGCCGAAGTGGCCGGTGCCGACCCGGGCGGCGAGGTCCTCGTCGCCGGTGACCTGGGCGAGTTCGGCCGGGCCCAGGTTGGTGTCGGTGGTGACGGCGGCGGCGTCGGCGCCCCGGGAGGCGGAGAGCCGCTGGTTGATGACGGCGGAGTCGAGCCCGGAGCGGACGTCGATCCTGTCCGGGTAGGCCTTGCGCTCGGAGTCGGTCTTCGCGGACCAGTAGGGGTTGCGTTCGAGGACGAGGCGTTCGCCGTCACCCTCGTTGGAGACGACCTTGTACGGGCCCGAGGAGACGGGGTGGTTCTCGTACGCGGCGCCGGTGTCCTTGGCCTGCGGGACGGGGGTGGTCTGGGTCTGGGTCGCCAGGTAGGGGAACTCGCCTTCGGGCTTGTTCAGGTGGAAGACGATCGTCCGGTCGTCGGGCGTCCCGATCGAGTCGAGGCCCTTCTTGTCCTTGTAGGGGCCCTGGTAGTCGGCGCCGCCGATCAGCCAGTCGCGCAGGTAGGGCGCGCCGCCGGAGAGTTCGGCGGCGAACGAGCGCTCGATGCCGTACTTGACGTCCGCGCTGGTGATCGCGGTGCCGTCCTCGTACTTCAGCCCGTCCTTGAGGGTGTACGTCCAGACGGTGGCGTTCTCGCTGGGCGTGCCCAGGTCGGTGGCGAGGTCGGGGACGACCTGCGCGCCGGCCTCGCCGTTCTCGCGGTTGCGGGTGGTGAGGGTGCGGAAGACGAGGGAGGGGACGTTGCCGCCGCCGGAGGTGTAGAGCCGTGCCGGGTCGAAGTCCGACTGCGCCGTGGAGTTGAGGACGGTCAGCGTGCCGCCCTCGGCGGGCGCGCCGGTCGCGCCGGACCGGCCGGCGGCGCTCTTGCCGGACTCCTCGGGTCCGCAGGCGACGGCGCCCGCTCCGACGGCGAGGACGACGGCCGCGAGGGCGGCTCTGCGGGCTGTGACGGACGGATGACGCATCGGAAGACGACCTCTCGGTGGTGCCGCGAGCAGGGGTGGCGCAGGCGTGGGACGGTCTGCGGGGTGGGGGCTCACGCGGGCTGCGGCACCGGGGGTCCGCCGCCCCGGGGACACCGGGACCGGAGGGAGACACCGAAGAGGCCGCGCCTGCGGGCGAAGTGCGCCCGGACGCGGCCGTCATGAGGGCCCCGCACCCCCGCAGGGGGTCACGGAGCGGACCGACGCGCGCTCGGGCGGGCGTCAGCGACAGAGGATGTCGGCTACGCAGTGCACGGTCACGCCGATCAGCGCCAGCCGGTGGGCGGCGCTCTCGGGGAGATCATGACTGCGTGACATGGGGAGAAATATGCGTGACACACGCACCTGCGTCAACACCGAATGAGACAGCCGTCCCATCATCCGGACAGCTCGTGTCAACTACCCGGATACGCCCAGGGGTTGGGTTTGCACGTGATCCCATCGATATCGAGCGATTTGGTCTGCTGCTGCATGACCGGGGCGAGCGCGCCCGGCGTCCGGCAGCTCACGTGGTTGTGTCCGAGCCGGTGGCCGACCTCGTGGTTGATGAGCATCTGCCGGTAGGGCAGCAGCTTGTCGGGGCCGAAGGTCGCCGAGCCCTGCGCCCACCGGTAGGCGTTGATCATCACGCGTTCGGTGGCGGCGGAGTCGCAGGAGACGTTGTCGACCGTCGTGTCCAGCCCCGACTTCGCGCACCAGACGCCGGTGGTGCCGGGACTGGCCAGGGTGATGACGAAGTCGGACGAGCCGGAGGAGACCCGCTCGAAGGTCATCGCGCCGTCGTGCGCCCAGCTCCGGTCGTCGTTGAGGGTCTTCTGCACCGCCTGCGCGAACAGTGCGGCGTCCAGCCCGAGCCCCTTCTCCACGTCGATGCGGTAGCGGAACTTCTGCCCGGTTCCCGGCGCCTTCGCCCGCCCGGGGACCGCCTCGAACTCGCCGCTCGCCTTCAGGTCGGGCGCGAGGGGGTAGGGGGTCGCCATCGCCTGCTCGTACGAGGGCCTGGCGGCGGCGGACGGCTTCCCGGACTCCGGATCCGCCCGGGTGTCCGAACGGGAGGCGTCCGACTCACCGTCCCGGCCCGTCCCGGCGGACTTCAGGGTGCCGATCGCGTCCTTCGCGGGCTCCTGGGCGACCTGCCCGGCCACCACCACGGCGAGGACGGTGGTCACGGCCGCGGCGGCGATGCCGGTGAAGACGCGGGCCAGGCCGCCCTTGCCGCCGGACTCCTCGGTCCCGGTCCGCGCGCCGTCGTCGGAGCCGTCCGAACCGTCTCCGGTCCCGGCGGCCGGCTCGTCCCGTACGGGATGCGGCGCGGCCGGACCGGGAACCGGCCGGCGCGGGGCGGGCGGCAGCATGTCGAAGGCGTCGACGAACTCCCGCCGGGGGCCCGGTATCAGCGGGGCTCCGCCGGCGGCCGGGCGGCCGGCCTGCGGGCCGGGCCCCCGCCCGGGGGCGCCGGGCGGCGCGGAGCGCGGCGGGGTCTGCGCCGGAGCGCGGCCGGCCGGCGGGCCGGAACCCCAGCCGCCGCCCGGCTCGTGCTGCTCGGGGTGACCGCCGCGCACGGGTGACTCGCGCTGCTCCGGACGCGTGTGGCGGGCCCCCGGCGCCTCGGCGCCGGGGAAGGGGGCACGGGCCTCGCCGTGCCCGGCCGCCGTACCGGCCCCGCGCCTGCGACGGCCGCTGCCGGGGTTCTCGGCGCCGTCGTCCGCCGCCGGGTCCGCCCCGCTCCCGGTGCGGGCGGCCCCGGGACCGCTTCGGCTGTGTCGTCCCACGCCCCGGATCAGCTCCTGCCGCTGTCGTCCAGCAATTCCCGGAAGGCGCGGGCCACCACGTCCGGGTACTCCATCATCGCCACGTGCCCGGCGTCGGGCAGTGACAGCAGGCGCGCGTCGCGGAAGGCCGCGGACGCCCTGCGCGCCATACGGTACGAGACGAGCCGGTCCCGCCCGCCGTACACCAGGAGGGTCGGCGCGAGCACCCGCTCGGCCTGGCGCCACAGCCCGTGCTGGCCTCCCAGCGTGTAGGCGTCCACGATGCCCCGCGCGGAGCGGGCCATCGCGTCCCAGAAGTACGGCAGTTCCAGCCGGCGCTCCATCTCGGCGACCGCGTGGCGGAAGCCCTCCTCGGAGACCCGTGCCGGATCGCCGTAACAGAGTGCCATGACTCCGCGGGTGCGCTGTTCGGCGGTCCAGTCCCGGCTGAGCCGGGCGAAGAGCGCGGCCACGCCGGGGACCGCGAGCAGCCCGGTGGGGACGGCGGGGCGCTGGACGCGCAGTTCGGGCAGCGCGGGCGAGACCAGGGTCAGGGTGCGCACCAGGTCCGGGCGGACGGCGGCGACCCGGGTGGCGACCGCCCCGCCGAGGGAGTTGCCGAACAGGTGGACGGGGCCGAGGCGTTCGGCGTCGAGCAGCCGCACCACGGCGCGGGCGTGCCCCCGCACCGAGTAGTCGCCGTCGTCCGGGGGCGGCGAGTCGCCGAACCCCGGCAGGTCGACGGCGGTGCCGTCGACCGTGTCGGAGAGCAGGGCCATCAGGTCCGACCAGTTCTGCGAGGACCCGCCGAGCCCGTGCACGAACAGGGCGGACGGCAGACCCTCGCCCTCACCGGGCCGGGACCGGAGGGTGAGGCCGAGACCGGGCAGGGAGACGGTGCGCAGACGCTCGCCGTCGGCGACCCTGACGGCCCCGACCGTGGGGGCGACGGCCGCGGCGGCGGCGCTGATACCCGGCAGCTCGGTCGAAGACATGCGGCAATGTTACGAGACGATCACGCGCCGCTTCACGTGTTCGCGGTCACAGGACGCATCGCGGGGCAGGAGGGACACACCTAGGCTCAAGTCAACGGAAGGGAGTCACCATGACGGTCGATCCGAGCGACCCGGAGACCTTCGAGGACGCCCCGCCCCCGGAACGGGGCGACGAGACCCCGGAGGCGGACGCCGCCGAACAGCGGGCCGACGTCGTCCCCGAGGAGGACGAACCGCTCACCGCCGTCGATCCCGCCCACGCCGACGAGGCGGACGCCGCGGACCAGAAGCGCGTCGTGTCCCTGCACGAGGACGACTACCGGTAAGCCGCGCCGGACGGGTGCCGCCCGGCGGGGAGCGCGTCGGGCGGCAACCCTCCGACGGCTCCGACGGCTCCGACGCGATCGTCACGGTTGCGCACCCACCAGCGGCGGGATTGTCAGTGAAAATGCTGATTCGACCTGCTCCTGCCGGTATACACGGCTACCCCTGGTGTCCGGTCCGTGAAATTCTGCGTCCGCGCCGCGCACGCCCGGGTTACTCAAAAGTACGATGGGTGCGTGGCACGACGTGCACGGAACGGCTGTGCCCGATCATCTATTTGGGAGGCGGCGTGAGCGCCATCGAGCAGACAGAGGCAGCGCGCCCGCGGGGCACCCGCCTGCCCCGCCGCGCCCGACGCAACCAGCTCCTGGGCGCCGCCCAGGAGGTCTTCGTCGCGCAGGGTTACCACTCCGCGGCGATGGACGACATCGCGGAGCGGGCCGGGGTCAGCAAGCCCGTGCTGTACCAGCACTTCCCCGGCAAGCTGGAGCTGTACCTCGCACTGCTGGACCAGCACTGCGAGTCGCTGCTCCAGGCCGTGCGCACCGCGCTCGCCTCGACCACGGACAACAAGCTGCGCGTCGAGGCGACGATGGACGCCTACTTCGCGTACGTCGAGGACGAGGGCGGCGCCTTCCGCCTCGTCTTCGAGTCCGACCTGACCAACGAGCCCGCCGTGCGCGAGCGGGTCGACCGGGTGTCGCTCCAGTGCGCCGAGGCCATCTCGGACGTCATCGCGGGCGACACCGGCCTGTCCAAGGACGAGTCGATGCTGCTCGCCGTCGGCCTCGGCGGCGTCTCCCAGGTGGTGGCCCGCTACTGGCTCTCCAGCGGCTCCAGCATCCCGAGGGACACCGCGGTCCAGTTGCTGACCTCGCTGGCCTGGCGCGGCATCGCGGGCTTCCCGCTGTACGGCACCGAGCAGCCCTGACGCGTCGCGCACGGACGTCCGGCCGCCCGTGTTCGCTCCCAGCGTTCCCGGTAGGGCCGTGGGCGCGCCGGTGGCCGGGCTAATGTGGCTGCGTACGGCGCGGCTCACCGCGCAGGGACTGACCGTCGGAGGGACATAGCCGTGGAGGTCAAGATCGGGGTTCAGCACACGCCCCGGGAGATCGTTCTGGAGAGCGGGCTCAGCGCCGCGGACGTGGAGAGCGCGGTCGCCGACGCACTCGGCGGCAAGGCTCAGCTGCTCAGCCTCACGGACGAGAAGGGCCGCAAGGTCCTGGTGCCGGCCGACCGGATCGCGTACGTCGAGATCGGCGAGCCCACGGCCCGCCGCGTCGGGTTCGGCGCGCTGTAGGACGTCACGCCCGTGACATACGGAGCGGCCCGGCGGGATTCCCGCCGGGCCGCTCCGTCATGCCGTGCCGGTGCGCCCGGCCGGGGCGGGACCGGCCGGAGCGCCACCGGCCGGGACGGGACCGGTCAGGTTGCGGCGAGGTTTCCGTAGGTGACGGGAGGATTGCCCTCAGAGAGCGGCGGGTAGGACGCCCTGTGACCGATTCGCCCTCTCCGTCACCCGCGGAAGAGCGGACATCCCGCCACAGACCCCCACGAGGTGATCTTCCGTGTTCTGGGAATCCTTCGGCTCCGTCGTGCTCGGCCTCGCCCTGGCCTGGGCCGCACTGCACACACTTCCCGGCCGCCTTCCGAGCGGCCGGACGGTCTATGCCGCGGGCGCCCTGGGGACCCTGTTCGGCGTGTACCTGACCCGCTCCACCCTCGGCTCCGGCCACCTGCCCGTCACCCTGGTCTGCGCGGTGCTGGTCGGCGCGATCACGCTCTCGTTGCTGATCCGGCCGCGCGCCCGACGGAACATCAGGTCGGCCGCCGCGCAGTAGCGGAGCGCCTTCTCCAGGACCGCCGGTCGCCTCCCGCGACCACCCCGATCGCGTCGGCCCGGCCGACGCGATCGGCGCGTTCCGGACGGTTACGCGGCCAGTCCGAGCGCGGCCATCCGCTTGGTGTGGGCCTCGGTGATGCGGGAGAACATCCGGCCGACCTCGGCGAGGTCGAAGCCGTCCGCGACCCCGCCGACCAGCATGGTCGACAGCGCGTCGCGCTCGGCGACCACCCGCTGGGCCTGCGACAGCGCCTCGCCCATCAGCCGCCGCGCCCAGAGCGCCAGCCGGCCGCCGACGCGCGGCTCGGCCTCGATCGCGCCGCGCACCTTCTCCACGGCGAAGTTCCCGTGCCCGGTGTCGTCCAGCACCGCCAGCACCAGCGAGCGGGTGTCGGTGTCGAGCCGGGCGGCCACCTCGCGGTAGAAGTCGCTCGCGATCGAGTCGCCCACGTACGCCTTGACCAGGCCCTCCAGCCAGTCCGACGGGGCGGTCTGGCGGTGGAAGGCGTCGAGCGGCTTGGCGAAGGGCTCCATGGCGGCCGCCGGATCCACCTCGATCGCGGTGAGGCGGTCGGTGAGCTGCTCGAAATGATGGAATTCGGCGGAGGCCATCTTCGCCAGAGCCGCCTTGTCGCCGAGTGTCGGCGCGAGTTTCGCGTCTTCCGCGAGGCGCTCGAAGGCCGCGAGTTCGCCGTAGGCGAGGGCGCCGAGAAGATCGACGACGGCGGCGCGGTACTGCGGGTCCGCGGCGGCCGTGGCCCAGTCCTGGGCGGCGATCCGGGTCGGCGCGGCGGCCTCGTCGGCTGATTCAGTGGCGTTGTCAGGCGTCTCCATGCAGCGCAGAATAGCCCGCTTCCGCACCTGCTCCCGGGGCCGGTCGGTCACCGGCACCACACCGTTCCGATGAATTCGCCCGACACGTGTGCGCGATTCCGGGGTACAGTGGTAATGCGCTTACTGAGCATTGCTGTGCACTGCTGTGCCGGAAGCGCGACCTTGAATGAGGATGCCCGGTCGGTGGCCCGATCGGCTCCGACCCGACAGCCCTCCGCGTGGGTCGCACATCACGTGCGACGCATATGAGGGGCCCCCTCAGCGGCACGAGCGCTCGAGCGACGGCAGTGGTCCCGCGCCACCCGCGCCCTCCCACAGGGCCGGATGACCAACCCCGGCACGGTACGACCCCCAGCGTTCGCCTCGGTCCGCGTCTCACAGAAGAGGCAGAACCCTGACTACTTTCCGCGACCTCGGGATCCTCCCCGAGACGGCCGAAGCCCTCGAAGCCGTCGGCATCCTGACCCCGTTCCCCATCCAGGAGATGACGCTCCCCGTAGCGCTCTCCGGCAGTGACGTCATCGGCCAGGCCAAGACCGGCACCGGCAAGACCCTCGGTTTCGGTCTGCCCCTGCTGGAGCGCGTCACCGTCCCCGCCGACGTCGAGGCGGGCCGCGCCGCGCCCGACAAGCTCACCGACGCGCCGCAGGCGCTCGTCGTCGTGCCCACCCGCGAGCTGTGCCAGCAGGTCACCAACGACCTGCTGACCGCCGGCAAGGTGCGCAACGTGCGCGTGCAGGCGATCTACGGCGGACGCGCCTACGAGCCGCAGGTCGAGGCACTCAAGAAGGGCGTCGACATCGTCGTCGGCACGCCCGGCCGCCTGCTGGACCTGGCCGGCCAGCGCAAGCTGGACCTCTCGCACATCCGCGCCCTCGTCCTCGACGAGGCCGACGAGATGCTCGACCTGGGCTTCCTGCCGGACGTCGAGCGCATCATGACGATGCTGCCGGCCAAGCGCCAGTCGATGCTGTTCTCGGCCACCATGCCCGGCGCCGTCATCAGCCTGGCGCGCCGCTACATGTCGCAGCCGACGCACATCAACGCCACCTCGCCGGACGACGAGGGGACGACCGTCAAGAACACGACGCAGTTCGTCTACCGCGCCCACAACATGGACAAGCCCGAGATGGTCTCGCGCATCCTCCAGGCCGACGGCCGCGGACTCGTGATGATCTTCTGCCGCACCAAGCGCACCGCCGCCGACATCGCGGAGCAGCTCGAAAAGCGCGGCTTCGCCTCCGGCGCGGTCCACGGCGACCTCGGCCAGGGCGCCCGCGAGCAGGCGCTGCGCGCCTTCCGCAACGGCAAGGTCGACGTCCTCGTCTGCACCGACGTCGCCGCCCGCGGCATCGACGTCGAGGGTGTGACGCACGTCATCAACTACCAGTCCCCCGAGGACGAGAAGACCTACCTGCACCGCATCGGCCGCACCGGCCGCGCCGGCGCCAAGGGCACCGCGGTCACGCTGGTCGACTGGGACGACATCCCGCGCTGGCAGCTCATCAACAAGGCGCTGGACCTGAAGTTCCCGGACCCGCCGGAGACGTACTCCACCTCGGCGCACCTCTTCGAGGACCTGGGCATCCCGGCCGGTACCAAGGGCGTGCTGCCCCGTTCCGAGCGGACCCGCGCGGGTCTGCGCGCCGAGGAGCTGGAGGACCTGGGCGAGACGGGTGGCCGGGGACGCAAGTCGTCCTCCGGTCCCGCCGCCGCCCCTGCCCGCGAGCGCGAGGAGCGCCCGGCCCGCACGCCGCGCCAGCGCCGCCGCACCCGTGGCGGCTCGACGGAGACCGGGACCGGCGCCGTCGAGAACACCGTGACCGTCCCGGCGCCCGCCACCGAGGCGGCTCCGGCCACCGAAGCGGCTCCGGCCGCCGAGGCCGGCTCCGCGCCGGAGACGCGCACGCCGCGCCGCCGCCGTCGCGGCCGGGTGGGCGTGGCCGAGGGCGTCGCCGCCGAGGCCGCAGTGGCCGTGGCGGAGAAGCCGGACGTGGCCGCGGCCGTGGCCGAGGCCCCTGTCGCCCCGGTCATCGCTCCGGCCGTCGACGCTCCGGCCGAGCCGGTCGCCGAGCCGAAGGCCCGCCGTCGCCGCTCTCCCGCGAAGACGGCCGTGGCGGCACCCGAGTTCCAGACGGTCGCGGGTGCGGCCGGCACCGCCGAAGAGACCGCGCCGGTCACCCGGCCGCGCCGCCGCGCCCGGGTCGTGAAGCCGGCCGAGGACGAGGTCGACTTCCAGATCGCCCCCGCCTCGGAGCCCGAGCCGGAGACCCGTTCGCGTACCCGTCGCCCCCGTACGGCCGCCCAGCCGAAGACGGAGACGCGGGCGGCGTCCGCGCCGAAGTCCGCCGCCGCGGACCCGGCCGAGGAGAAGCCGCGCCGCCGCACCCGCCGGGCCCCCGCCGCGGAGGCCGCGGAGGCCGCCGTGGGCGCAGCCGCCGCGCCGGCCGAGGCCGAGGCCGCCCCGGCGAAGCCGCGCCGCCGCCGTGCGACCCGGCCGAAGACCGAGGTGCAGTCGACCGAGGGCTGATCCGCCCCGGTCCGCAGGATCCCCTGACGGCCCCGCCCCACGACACCGATGCCGGCCCACGGCACCGGCGCCGGGGGCGGGGCCGTCGCGCATGCCC
Source organism: uncultured Streptomyces sp. (assembly GCF_947488945.1). GTDB lineage: Bacteria > Actinomycetota > Actinomycetes > Streptomycetales > Streptomycetaceae > Streptomyces. The sequence goes on along the minus strand of NZ_CANLBS010000002.1, from coordinate 184,224 downwards.
GCACCCGCCGCGCGACCGGCCACCCCTTAACCTCGTGGCATGAGCCGCCCGTCCACCTTCGCCCCGCCCCCCTGCGCCCGCCCCCGTACGCTGCGGACCGCGCGCGGGGACTTCGCCGTACTCGACGCCGCGCCGTCCGCCCCGCCGCGCGGGACGGTGCTCATGCTGCCGGGCTACACCGGCAGCAAGGAGGACTTCGTCGCGTTGCTCGAGCCGCTCGCGCTGGCGGGTTTCCGCACGGTCGCGGTGGACGGCCGCGGCCAGTACGAGAGCGCGGGGCCGGACGACCGGGCGGCGTACGCGCAGGCCGGGCTGGCGCAGGACGTACTGGCGCAGGCGGCCGCCCTGAACGGCGGCGGGCCGCCGCACCTGCTGGGCCACTCCCTCGGCGGCCAGATCGCCCGCGCCGCCGTCCTGCGGGCGCCGACCGCGTTCCGCTCGCTGACCCTGATGTCCTCCGGGCCCGCCGAGATCGCCCCGGCGCAGCAGGACAAGGTCAAGATGCTCAGCGACGCGCTGGACGTGCTGACCATGGCCGAGGTCTGGCAGGCCATGCGGCTGCTCGACCCGCCCGAGGACGCCGACACCGGGGACGGCGAAGGGCTGCGGCTGCGCTGGTTGCGCCACAACCCCGCCCAACTCGTCGCCACCGGAACCCAGTTGTGCACCGAGCCGGACCGGGTGGACGAGCTGGCCGCGACCGGTCTGCCCGTCCATGTGATCTCCGGCGAGAGCGACGACGTCTGGCCGGTGGAGCTGCTGGACACCATGGCGCACCGGCTCTCCGCGCGGCGGACGGTCGTCGCGGGCGCCGAGCACTCCCCCAACACCGGTCGCCCGGCCGAGACGGCGGCGGCGCTCGTGGGGTTCTGGACCGGCCTCTGACCGGACGGGGCCCAGGGAGGACGGGGCCCCGTCCCGCTCAGTACTGCGCCTGGAGGTGCTGCCAGAAGCCGTCCCGCAGGGCCCTGCGCAGCGAGGCGTGGCCGCGCAGCGAGCGCTGGAGCAGGCGCTCGGCCTCCACCAGCAGGTCCTGGTCGACGGAGCCCGGCAGGTAGGGCTGGCCGGGCAGCAGGTCGGCGAGGGATTCACGGCCCCGCGCGACCAGCCAGGCGGCGGCGATCTGCGCGCCGACGAACCGGACGTCCTCGCGGGACGGCATCGGGCCGCCGCCGTCGTCCTCGTAGGTGGTGACCGGGCGGCGGGTGACGTAGGGTCGGCAGAAGTCCAGGTCGAAGGTGCGCGAGCTGTCGACCTCCCAGAGCAGCGGTTCGGCCTGGTTGCGGCCGTCCCCGGCCTCGATGCCCCAGAGGTGCACGCGGGCGCCGTACCCCTGCGCGGCCTCGACCGCGGAGACCAGGTCCTCGTCGCCGCCGACGAGCGCGGCGTCGCTGATGGCGCGGTGCCGGGCGAGCGATTCGAGGTCGGTGCGGATGAGTGAATCGACGCCCTTCTGCTGGTTGTTGGCGTTCAGGTTACCCAACCGCACCTTGACGTCGGGGAGTTCGGCGATGGTCTGCTGCTCGGTGGTGTGGATGCGGCGCCGGGCGCCGTCGTACCAGTAGACGCGCAGCAGCCGGCTGTCGGCGAAGATCGTGCGCGCCTTGTCGATGAAGGCGTCGATCAACCCCTCCGCGTCGAGGTCGAAGGAGCGCCGGTCCTCGGTGCCGGTGACGAGGAGTCCCGCCGCGGCGTAGACGTATCCGGCGTCCACGAAGATCGCGTGCGTGGACGGGGTCTTGGACACCTCGGCCAGGACGCGCTGCAGCAGCTCGTTGGTGAGGTCGAGACGTTCGTGGAGTGCGTCTTGGTCGTGGTGGTGTGGGCCCGTGTCGTTCACGCGGCACCCATGATCATGCGGAAACGGGGAAGCATACGCAGACACAAGGGGTACTTAGACATCCAAAACTTTTCCTTAGCGTAGGGAATGTTTGTCGCGGGCAAGCCGTTGCACCCACTGTGGAGCGCAGGACGAAGACGCCTTGCGCTCATATCCTTGCGGATGGGTACCCCCCGTCCGACCAGCAGTTCTCCAGCAGGAGGATCAGACGAAGGGAAGCCGTATGCGCTTCGAGATCATGCGACTCGACGATGTCGACGGTACCGCCGTGGACAGCACCGTCGTGGACGCCGCCTCCGTCAACCGAATCGTGCAGCAGGCCGCAGCGATGGGCCAGCGTATCTATATCCGGCCGGCCGACAGTTCGGCTTCGTAACCCTTTTCCCGCAGTACGGCCCGCCGCGCAGGAGGGCCCGTCGACGAAGCACCCCCGTACGGACTCATCCGTGCGGGGGTGCGGTGCGTCCGGGGCCGGACGGGCGGGCGGGACGGCCGCCCTCAGGCGCCCCGGACGACCTGGGTGACGCCGTTGATGATCTGCTGCACCGCGATGGCGGAGAGCATCATGCCGGCGAGCCGGGTCACCAGCACCACTCCGCCGTCCTTGATGACGCGGATGATCAGCAGCGAGTAGCGCATGGTCAGCCAGAGCACCACGTGCATGGCGACGATCGCCGTCCACACCGACACCTGGCTGCTCAGCGAGTGCGCGTGCTGTACCGCGAGGATCACCGACACGATGGCGCCCGGCCCGGCGAGCAGCGGCATCCCGAGCGGCACCAGGGCGACGTTGACGTCCTTGGTCTGGGTCGGCTCGTCGGTCTTGCCGGTCAGCAGGTCCAGCGCGATGAGCAGCAGGAGCAGCCCGCCCGCGATCATCAGCGCGGGCACGGAGACGTGCAGGTAGTCCAGGATCTGCTGCCCGAGCACGCCGAAGACCGCGATCACGCCGAAGGCGACGGCGACCGCCTGGAGCGCCATGCGGCGCTGCACCTTGGCGGGGCGCCCGGCGGTGAGCGCGAGGAAGATCGGGGTGATTCCGGGCGGGTCCATGATCACGAACAGCGTGAGGAAGAGGGATCCGAAGACAGCGATGTCGAACACGGGTGAGCCTTGCGAGAGAGGTGGGGCAGGGGGAAGGAGAGGGCCGCGCACGGCGCGCTCCGCCCACCGGCGGGGTCCGGCGGCCGGCGGGGAGGGCGTCGCGTGGGCGGTGGCGGGTACGCGACGGGGCGCGCGGGTCCGGGCGGCCCGCGGCGGCGTCAGCGCAGGAGCGCTCCGCCGGCGCCCGGCACCGGGAAGGCTCCCGTGGCGCGCCGGGTGATCTCGCCGTAGATCTCGGGGTCGGTGGTGTATTCACCGAGCCGGACGGTCTTACGGCTGCCGTGGTAGTCGCTGGAGCCGGTCGTGAGCAGTCCGGTCCCGGCGGCGAGCTCCCGCAGCCGCTCCCGGGTGGGGGCGTCGTGGTCCATGTGGTCGACCTCGATGCCGTCGAGCCCCGCCTCGGCGAGCCGGACGATGGCACTCTCCGGGACCACCGTGCCGCGCTTGACGGCCCGCGGGTGGGCGAAGACGGTGACGCCGCCGGCGGCCTTGACCATCCGGACGGCGTCGAACGCGTCGAGTTCGTGCTTCTCGGCGAACGCGCGTCCGCCGTCGGCGAGCCACTCGGGCGTGAAGGCGTCCGAGACGGTGTCCACGACGCCGAGTTCCACCAGGGCGGTCGCGATGTGGGGGCGGCCGACCGAGCCGTCCCCGGCGATCCGGGCGACCTGTTCCCAGGTGACCGGGACGCCCATCCCGCGGAGCTTGTCGATCATGGCGCGGGCGCGCGGCACCCGGTCGTCCCGGACGAGCTCGCGCTCGCGGGCGAACTCGGGCTCCTCGGGGTCGAAGAGGTACGCCAGCATGTGCAGCCCGACGCCGTCGAGACGGCAGGAGAGCTCGGCGCCGGTGACGAGGGTGAGCCCCTCGGGGAGCGCGGCGACGGCTTCGGCGTGGCCGCGGACGGTGTCGTGGTCCGTGAGGGCGACGACGTCGAGCCCGGCGGCCCGCGCGTGCGCGACCAGTTCGGCGGGGGTGTCCGTGCCGTCGGAGGCGGTGGAGTGCGTGTGCAGATCGATGCGCACGGCGGACGCTCCATTGCTGGCGACGGAAGGGGACGCTCCAGGATAACCGTCCCTTCCGGCGCGCCCCGACCCGCGCGGGCATCCCCCTAGGCGCCGGGCCGCGCCCGTGGGGGCGGGGCGTCCGGGGCGGCGAGCAGCTGCGGGGAGAGCGCCCCGCAGGGCACCAGCTCCACCTCGGCCCCGGCGTCGCGCAGGTCCGTCAGCACCAGTTCGTCGTACATCAGGATCGCGGACCGCTCGGGCCGCACGACGGCCCAGAGCCAGATGCCGCGCGCCTCCCCGGCGAAGACCGCGCGGTCGGCGGGGGCCGACCGGACGTGCCAGAGCGGGGTGGACCGGCCGGCCGCGTGGACCTTGGCCTCGGGGACGGTGTCGAGCCGGAGGGAGGGGCCGGGGTCGGGACCCTCCAGTCCCGCGTACCGCGCCCCGAGTCCGACGCCGGGCTCCTCGGCCACCAGCAGCATCTCCCCCGTGCCGCCGAGCGGTCCCGGCCCGGAGCAGGCGACGGCGGTGGCACGGCTGCCGCCCCGGTCGTCCCCGGCGTGGGCTACGCCGGTGAAGAGCCAGCCGACCGGCAGCGGCCACGGCATCCAGACGGGGACCTGGGCGCGGCCGACGACGGCGCCCAGCACCTCGACGCCCGGCGGCACCACGGGTTGCAGGGGATGGACCCGGCCGTGCGCGTCGCACTGCCAGGAGTCGGCGAAGAGACCGGGCGCCCTGACCCGGCCACCGCATCTCGGGCAACTGGGTTCGCCCCTCATAGCGCTCCACGGTCCACCCCGTCCGGCGTCCCGTCAAGGCGGATCACCTGCCGAAAAGCAGAGTCACCCGACCGTGGCGGCGGCGTCCGCACCGACGCCCGGTGCCCCCGGCACGGACCCTCCGGGCAGACCCCTTCCCCCTACGGACCACCCGGAGGTGCGACGCCCGGAAGGCGCTCACCCGCGTAAATAAATGTAGCTTGCATTTATTAGTGCCCCTAACTTATTCTGTGCATAACACAGCTACTTCATCGGAGAGAGGCGAGTCATCCCATGCCGGGAAAGGATCCGTTCGACGAGGGCGCGGGCAGCCTGCTGCACCAGCCCAAGGCGGTCTGGGCCACCGCGGGGGCATCCGTCGTGGCGTTCATGGGCATCGGGCTGGTGGACCCGATCCTGCCGTCCATCGCCAAGGGACTGGAGGCCACCCCCAGCCAGGTGTCCCTGCTGTTCACCTCGTACTTCCTGATCACCGCCATGGCGATGCTCGTCACCGGTTTCGTCTCCAGCCGCATCGGCGGCCGCAAGACGCTGCTGCTCGGCCTCGCGCTCGTCGTCGTGTTCGCCGCCCTCTCCGGCACCTCGTCGTCCGTGGGCGAACTGGTCGGCTTCCGGGCGGGCTGGGGCCTCGGCAACGCCCTCTTCGTCTCCACGGCGCTCGCGGTGATCGTCGGCGCCGCGGCCGGCGGCAGCGCGGCGGCGATCCTGCTCTACGAGTCGGCGCTCGGCCTCGGCATGGCCTGCGGCCCGTTGGTCGGCGCCCTGCTCGGCAACGCGAGCTGGCGCTACCCGTTCTTCGGCACCGCCGTCCTGATGGCCATCGGCTTCCTCTGCATCACCGCGTTCCTCAAGGAGCAGCCCAGGCCCGCGAAGAAGACCTCGCTGCTCGATCCGGTCAAGGCGCTCGGCCACGGCGGGCTCGCCTCGGTGGCGACCTCGGCGTTCTTCTACAACTACTCGTTCTTCACGATCCTGGCCTTCACCCCGTTCGTGCTGGACATGACGCCTTACCGTTCCGGCGCGGTCTTCTTCGCCTGGGGCCTACTGCTCGCCGTCTTCTCGGTCCTCGTCGCGCCCCGCCTGCAGGCCCGCTTCGGCTCGCTCAAGGTGGTCGGCGGATCGCTCGTCCTGCTCGCCGTCGACCTGCTGGTGCTCGGCTACGGCGACCACACCGCGGCGATCGTCTGCACGATCCTCTCCGGCGCCTTCATCGGCATGAACAACACCGTCTACACCGAACTCGCCCTCGGTGTCTCCGACGCCCCGCGCCCGGTGGCCAGCGCCGGCTACAACTTCGTCCGCTGGTTCGCCGCGGCCGCCGCCCCCTTCCTCGCGCCGAAGATCGAGGAGTGGAGCGACGTCCACATCCCGTTCGTCGTGGCCGCGGCCACCGCGGTGATCGGCGCGCTGGTCGTCCGGGTCCGGCGCACCGCCCTCACCCACGAGGCCGAGGAGCTCGAGCCCCGGCACGCCACCGAGGACGGCGTCTCCGCCTTCGCCGGCTGACGAGCCGCCAAGAAACCTCCGGACCCGCGCCCCCGCGCGCGGGGACCGGGCACCGACCGCCCCGCCCGCAGCTCCCCCTCCTGGCCGCGCGGCGGGGCTCCGCCCTGCCCGGGGGCACACGCCGGGACCGGCGCCGTGGACGGATCCGCTCGGCGTGAGGCCCTGACGGGGCCGCCGCCCGGCCGCTAGGGCCGGAGGTACGGCCGGGTCATGATCTCCATGTTGTGACCGCCCGGGTCGTCGAAGTACGCCCCGCGTCCGCCGAAGAGACGGTTGATCCGGCCCGGTTCGGTGTGCTGGGGGTCGGCGAAGTAGGCGACCCCGACCGCCTCCAGGCGGGTGATCATGGCGTCGAAGTGCTCGTCGGGCACAAGGAAGGCGTAGTGCTGCGGCTGGATCGGCTCGTCCCGCTTCTCGTAGTAGTCGAGCGTCACACCGTTGCCCAGGTCGACGGGCAAGAACGGCCCGAAGGGGGCGCCGACCCTCACCCCCAGGATCGCGGCGATGAACTCGGCCGAGAGGTGCCGGTCCGCGGCATAGACGGCGGTGTGGTTCAGCTGGATGGCGTTGGCCGACGGCTCAGCTTCCTGCCGGCGTCGCTCTTCGTAGGGCATGGGTGGACGTGTCTCCGAGTCTTGGGTCCGCTGTCGAGCGCCGCGTGCGGGCGCCGGGAGGAAAGACAGGGAGGCGTCGGCGGGGCTCTCGCCCGCCCCGCACTCACGCCGGGGCCGGGCGCCTCACTCGTGCATGGCCCATGGCCGACCCGGCAGTCACCCGACCGACCCTAAAGGCCCCGTCACGACCACGGCAACGTTCGCGCGCGACGACACCGGCGCCTTCCCCGAGCACGACGTCGGCCTCCACGGCCGCACGGGACGTGGACGCCGGGGCCACGTCCGGCCCCCGGCTTCGCCTGCGGTGTGCAGGACGGCCACCGGGGTCAGTCCAGGGCCACCGAGCTCCGCATCGGGTCGCGGAGGTCGGTGCCGTGGGTGAGCCACCGCTCCTGGAGCTCCTGCGCACCCCTGACCCGCTTCCACGCGGCCTCGTTGTGCGTCATCGGCAGCAGCGGGAGGAAGCGCACCGGGTCCATCGGGGCGTCCAGCTCCAGGTCCTCCACCAGCCCGCCGGCCTCGGCCACCAGCACGGAGGAGAACGGCGCGCCCGGCCACAGCGGGTCACCCAGGTCCAGCGAGGCGCCCGGCGCCACGATCAAGCCCTCCACCTGCGGGGACGCGGCCAGCACCGCGAGCGGGCGCAGCACCTGGTCGGTGTCGGCGAGACCGACGCGCACCGACAGGACCAGTTCGGCGCGCGGCCCCTTCACCGGATCGGCGAGCGGCGAGGTCGGATCGGCCATCGGCTGCGCGGACATGCCGAGCGTCGCGTAGCGGACCACGTCGCCGTCCAGGAAGCGCAGCACCTCGATGCGGTCGGTGCCGAGGAAGGTCACGGCCGCGCGTGCGTCCGGTTCCCCCAGGGCCGTGCGGAGCCTGGCTTCGACCAGAGCGAGAATTTCTGCCATGCCGCGAGCATAGAACCCGTCCGGAATGGGCAAAGTAAGAGATCCGCCCAACCCGGCTGATAGCCTGGGCGCCGGTCGGGACAGCGTCTGACATCGACGCCCTTCTGATCCCGACACACGTCGTCCCCCACGGGGGACCGGCCGGAGGAGGTGGGGACTGCCATGGATCCAAGTCGACCGTGCAGTACCAACCGCTCTTCCGCCCCCACCCGCATCGGGTGATCTTCAGCCCTCCCGGTCAGGGCTCATGGCTTCTCGCACGACGGAAGAGCATTCCCTTTCTGCCTGTCCGCAGCGAACGCCGTCGTCGCGCCGCCGCGGTGCCGCCCGCTTTGTGGACGTGAGCGCACGTCCCCATTCCGGGCTGTTCCACGCCTGCGCGCACGGCCCTCCGTGAAGGAGTCAGCCATGTCGATGATCCGTGACCTCCGTGCCGCCGTGCGCCCGTCCCTGCGCCCGCACTTCCGCAAGAGCCCCACCCCGTACAGCGGTTACGACGCCACCCGCGACCCGTCGGCGTCCAGCGCGGTGGTCGACTGCGCGGTGTACCGCGACGGGCGCCGGATGGAGGCGGCCGCCTGCCAGACCCCGCACGAGGCGATGCTGCGGGTGCGTGAGGGCGGCGGGTTCGCCTGGATCGGCCTGCACGAACCGACCGAGGAGGAATTCGCCGGTATCGCGCGGGAGTTCGGCCTGCACCCGCTCGCGGTCGAGGACGCGGTCCACGCCCACCAGCGGCCCAAGCTGGAACGGTACGACGACACCCTGTTCACCGTCTTCAAGACCATCCACTACGTGGAGCACGCCGAACTGACCGCGACCAGCGAGGTGGTGGAGACCGGCGAGGTGATGTGCTTCACCGGCCGGGACTTCGTCATCACCGTCCGGCACGGCGGCAAGGGCTCGCTGCGGGCGCTGCGCCACCGGCTGCAGGACGACCCCGAGCTGCTCGCCAAGGGGCCCTCCGCCGTGCTGCACTCCATCGCCGACCACGTCGTCGACGGGTACATCGCGGTGGCGGCAGCCGTGCAGGACGACATCGACGAGGTCGAGATCGACGTCTTCTCGACCCCGGTCAAGGGCGGCAAGCGCGGTTCCGACGCCGGACGCATCTACCAGCTCAAGCGCGAGGTGCTGGAGTTCAAGCGGGCCGTGTCACCGCTCCAGCGGCCCATGCAACTGCTCAGCGAGCGGCCGATGCGGCTGATCGACCCGGACATCCAGAAGTACTTCCGCGACGTCGCCGACCACCTCGCCCGCGTCCAGGAAGAGGTCGTCGGCTTCGACGAACTGCTGAACTCGATCCTGCAGGCCAATCTGGCGCAGGCGACCGTGACGCAGAACGAGGACATGCGCAAGATCACCTCGTGGGCGGCGATCATCGCCGTGCCGACGATGATCTGCGGCGTGTACGGCATGAACTTCGAACACATGCCGGAACTGCGGTGGACCTACGGCTATCCGGCGGTGCTGGGCGTCATCGCCGTGGTGTGCTTCTCCATCCACCGCACGCTCAAGCGGAACGGCTGGCTCTGAGCGGACGCGGGCCCCGGACACCGGGGCTCGCCCGCCGGTACGCGTCGCCCCGCGGCCGGCGCGGTACGCACGCGGCTCACCGGGGGCCGCTCACCGGGGCACCGTTCACCGGGACCCGCGCAGGGCGAACGCGTTCCCGTCCGGATCGCGCAGCCGGACGCCGCGCCCGTCCTCCTCGCCGTCGCCGTCGGCGGCGCGGGTCGCGCCGAGCGCCAGCAGACGGTCGACCTCCGCCTCCAGGCCGCCGTCCCCGGTCCGCGGGCCGTCCCCGGACACCGCCAGCTCCAGGAACAGCCGGTCGGTTCCGGTCTGCGGCGCCACCGGAGGGCCGCCCCAGGTGATCTTCGTACCGCCGTCCGGCGACTGGACGGCGGTTTCCTCGTCCTGGTCCCAGACCAGCGGCCACCCCAGCGCCCGGCTCCAGAAGTGGCCGACCTCCTGCGTGCCGTCGCAGGCCAGCGCCCCGATCGCACCGGTGCCGGCCAGGAACGCGTTGTCCGGCTCGATCACGCACAGTTCGTTGCCCTCGGGGTCCGCGAGCACCACGTGCGCGTCCTCGGGGGTCTGGCCCACGTCGATGTGCCGGCCACCGAGCTCCAGCACCCTGGCCACCGTCCGCCGCTGGTCCTCGGCACAGGCGCTGGTCAGGTCGAAGTGCCCCCGGTTCCGCACGGTCTTCGGCCGTCCGCCCGGTACGAAGCGGACGCGGAACCCGGAGGCGTCCGGGGGCAGGAGCGCGGCCCCGTCCGGCTCGCCCGCCACCTCCCACCCGAGGACCCCGGACCAGAACCGCGCCAGTTCTTCCGGGCGGTCCGCCCGGAAGCAGACCGCGTGCAGACGGCTCATCATGGTGGTACGTCTCCGATCCCGAGCGGGCCGCCCACGTCCGGGCCCCGGCTCCGGCGCAGCATAGTGACCGCTCCCGATCCGTCTCCAGCGGATAAGTCCGCGTCCGGGTCGCCCGGGGCCGGGCGAGGGAGTCCTCGGCAAGGGGCGTACTGGCAGGGCATCCCTCACCGGGGCCCCGCGCCGTAGCGTGGAAGGCATGGACGCCAGGGACCCGATCACCGCTCCGGAGGAATGACGATGCACACCAGAACGCTCGGAAACGGCCTGGACGTCTCCGCGGTCGGGCTCGGCGCGATGGGCATGTCCCAGAGCTACGGCCCCAACCCCGGCAGCCGCGACGACATGATCGCGGTGCTGCGCTCCGCGGTCGACGAGGGCGTGACCCTTTTCGACACCGCCGAGGTCTACGGGCCCTACGTGAACGAGGAACTGGTCGGCGAGGCGCTCGGGCCGGTCCGCGACCGGGTCGTGATCGCCACCAAGTTCGGGTGGGACATCCAGGGCGGCCGGAGCGTCGGCCTCGACAGCCGTCCCGAGCGGATCCGCCGCGTCGCGGAGGAGTCCCTGAGGCGGCTCCGCTCCGAGACGATCGATCTGTTCTACCAGCACCGCGTCGATCCCACGGTGCCGATCGAGGACGTCGCGGGCACGGTCGGCGAGCTGATCACCGAGGGAAAGGTCAGGCACTTCGGGCTTTCCGAAGCCTCGGCCGCCACCATCCGCGCCGCACACGCCGTCCAGCCGGTGACCGCGGTCCAGAGCGAGTATTCGCTCTGGACCCGGGACCCCGAGGCGGAGGTGCTGCCCACGCTCGCCGGGCTGGGCATCGGCTTCGTGCCGTTCAGCCCGCTCGGCAAGGGCTTCCTGACCGGCACCGTCGACGCGACCACGAGGTTCGGCGACGGGGACATCCGCCACCGGGTCCCGCGCTTCGAGGCGGCGAACCTGGCCGCGAACCGGGCGCTCGTCGACCACGTCCGGCGGCTCGCCGAAGCGAAGGGTGCGACGCCCGGCCAGATCGCCCTGGCCTGGCTGCTCGCGCAACAGCCCTGGATCGTGCCGATCCCCGGAACCCGCCGCACGGCGCGCGTCCGGGAGAACAACGCCGCGACGGCCCTCGCGCTGTCCGCGGACGAGGTCGCCGACCTCGACGGCCTCGCCCGGCGGGTCGGGGTCAGCGGCGAGCGCTACAACGCCGAGCACATGGCCCACGTCAACCGCTAGGGGACCCGCGCGGGCCGGCCGGGACCCGGGACCCCGCACCCGCACCCGCACCGCGCCCGGTGGGGCGCGCCGAAAGGACGAAAGGACGAAAGGACCGCATGTCTGCCAACGGATTCGACCAGATCTTCCCGCTCGGGGAGAAGAACGACGCCTTCGCGCAGTACTTCACCGGCCAGAGCTACCTGGCCCCGCTCGCCGCGGGGAGCGTCCCCGTCAGCAACGTCTCCTTCGAGCCGGGCTGCCGCAACCACTGGCACGTCCACCACGGCACGGACGGTGGCGGTGACCAGATCCTGCTGTGCACGGCGGGCAGCGGCTGGTACCAGGCCGAGGGCGGGGAGCCCGTCAGCATGGAGCCGGGAACGGTGGTCCGCGTCCCGGCGGGCACGAAGCACTGGCACGGCGCGAAGGCCGACGCGTGGTTCTCCCACCTCGCCTTCCTCACCCCCGGTGAGGACGTCCGCAACGAATGGCTCGAACCCATCACCGACGAGGTGTACGGGGCACTGCCGAAGAACGGAGCGACCGCATGACCGTCCTGGACGAGACCTACACGCTGGCAAACGGCGTCGAGATCCCCAAGCTGGGACTCGGCACCTGGTTCATCGACGACGACAAGGCGGCCGACGCCGTCCGCGCGGCCGTGGAGGCCGGCTACCGCAACCTCGACACCGCTCAGGCGTACGGCAACGAGCGCGGCGTCGGCGAGGGGGTACGCACCTGCGGGGTGCCCCGCGCCGAACTGTTCGTGTCGACCAAGCTCGCCGCGGAGATCAAGGACTACGACCGGGCGGTCGAGGCGATCGACGGGTCGCTGGAGAAGCTCGGGATCGACTACGTCGACCTGATGCTCATCCACAGCCCGCAGCCGTGGGACGACTTCCGCGGCGGCGACTACGCCCGGGGAAACCGCGAGGCGTGGCGCGCCCTGGAGGACGCCCACCGGGCCGGCAGGATCCGCTCGATCGGCGTCTCCAACTTCCAGCGGCACGACCTGGAGAACATCGCGCAGGACGCCACCGTCGCCCCGCAGGTGAACCAGCTGCTCGTGCACGCCGGCAACACCCCCTCCGAGCTGCTGGCTTACTGCGAGAGCCAGGAGATCCTCGTCGAGGCGTACTCGCCGATCGCCCACGGCGCGATCCTCGACAACGCCCGGGTCCGGGGCATGGCGGAGAAGTACGGCGTGTCCGTCCCCCAGCTGTGCATCCGCTACACCCTGCAACTGGGCACGGTGTCGCTGCCGAAGACGGCGAACCCCGCGCACATGCGCTCCAACGCGGAGGTCGACTTCGAGATCTCCGGCGCCGACATGGACGTCCTGCGGGACCTCGACGACGTGGACTACGGCGAGCACACCGTGTTCCCCGTCTACAGCGGCAGGTGAGGACGGACGCGGCGCAGGCCCGTGGCGTGCGCCGCGTCCGCCGGGTGCTCGCGGCGGGACGGCCGCCCGTCCCGTCGCACCGGGCGCACGGGGGCGACCGGGTTTCCGTCGTGGCAGCCCGTGCCGCCTCCCCGGGTCCGCCGCTGCCGCGCCCCGCATAAGCTCGGGGCCATGACTGCTGCTGACTCGCCGCTCGGCCGGGCCCTGGTCGAAGAAGCCACCAAGAAGTCCGGCCTGATCTGGGTACGCGCCACCGGGTCCGCCCGCGCCGTGTGGCACGTGTGGCTCGACGGCGCCGCGCACCTGGTCGGCGACGGGCCCGGCGAGCAGCCGCTGCCCGAGGGACTCGCCGGCGGGCAGACCGCCGAGGTGACGGTGCGCAGCAAGGACAAGGGCGGGCGGATCGTGTCCTGGACGGCGGCGGTGGACGAGCCGGCCCCGCGCACGCCCGCGTGGGAGGCGGCGGTCGCCGAGCTGAAGGGCAAGCGGCTGAACGCGCCGGACGCCGAACGGATCGTGGACCGCTGGGCGGACGAGTGCCGGGTGCTGCGGCTGACGCCCGTCGCCTCCACCACGGACCTGCCCTCGGGCTCGCTGGCCGCCCGGCCGCCGGCCACCGCGGCGACCACCCGGCGGCCGGTCCCGGCCGCGCTCCCCCGGCTGCTGCTGAAGCGCCGCCGCTCGCGCTGACCGGCCCCGTCGTCGCCGTTCGCGCTGACCGGCCCCGCCGGGGAGGGGGTCAGCCCGAGGACTTCGGGAGCTGGCCGCCGTAGTCGACCGTGTCGTCCTCGGAGGGCGCCTCCAGCGCGAAGGCCTTGCCCCAGTCGGCGAGCGTGATGGTGCCGCCGCCACCGCCGCGCGCGACCCGCAGGGGGTAGGGGGAGCCCTCCAGGGAGACGTCGAGCGCTCCGCCCTCGCCCTTTCCGCCCATGATCTCGATGGTGCGGACCCCGGTGACCTTGCCCCGGTCCCCCTTGTTGACGCTGCCGTGCAGCGTGAGCAGGCCGTCGAGGAGCGTCTTCTTCTCGGTGAAGCCGCGGAGCTGGTCGTAGGTGGGGTCGTCCTCGGGGACCTTCACGTACTTGTCATCCAGCTTGGCGGCGGCCTCGCCGTCGGTCGCGGAGTCCTCGCCCTCGCCGTGCTGGGCCCAGAAGGCGGCATCGGCCTTGAGGTAGAGGTCGTCGCCGACACGCAGCAGGGCGAAGGTGTTGTCCTTCGAGGTGACCGAGCCCGTGCCGCCGTCCGCGTTGAGCTGCATGTCGAGGGTGTAGTCGCCGCCCTTGCTGATCAGCTTCCCGGACAGCCGCACGGCGGCGGCGGTGTCCGCCGCCGCTCTCGCCTTCCGGTCGATCTCCGTCGCCGACAGCTTGCCGAGGCCGTTGGTACCGGCGTCCGGATCGTCTCCCGCGCAGCCCGTGAGCGTCGTCACGGCGAGCCCCGCGCAGAGCACCGCGGCGAGCGCCGTCCTGCGTCGGGCCCGTACGCCGGGGGCAAAGGAGGTCACGCGCACTGCCTCTCGTCCACATGTAGGGGGCTGGCAACCCGCAGCGTACCGGTGCCCCCTACGCCGTCCCGCAGAGACCGTGCGGACGGTCCGCGAAGGCATCGTGTGCGGGCTCCGGTTAGCCTGAGCACCGCGGGACGGACCGAATCGCCGCACAGGACGCGCCGTGGAATGATCACACCGGCATCGCACGCCGCACCGCCGGCCACGGCCCCGGCGACGGCCCGGGCGACGGTCCGAGCCGCCACGACGGCGACGGCCCGTACGGTCCGACCCGTACGGCCACACGAAGGGAGACGCGGACGATGGCGGCAGGCACCCCCCGGGTCTTCGTCTCGCACTTGTCCGGCGTCCCCGTCTTCGACCCCAACGGCGACCAGGTCGGCCGGGTCCGCGACCTCGTCGCGATGCTCCGGGTCGGCGGCAAGCCGCCGCGGCTGCTCGGCATGGTGGTCGAGGTCGTCAGCCGGCGGCGCATCTTCCTGCCGATGACCCGGGTGACCGGCGTCGAGTCCGGCCAGGTCATCACCACGGGCGTGGTCAACATGCGGCGCTTCGAACAGCGCCCCACGGAACGCCTCATCCTCGGCGAGTTCCTGGACCGCCGGGTGCGGCTCGCGGAGACCGACGAGGAGGTCACCGTCCTCGACGTGTCGATCCAGCAGCTTCCGGCCCGCCGCGACTGGGAGATCGACAAGTGCTTCGTCCGCAAGGGGCGGGGCGGGGCGCTGCGCCGCAAGGGCGAGACGCTGACGGTCGAGTGGTCGGCCGTCAAGGACTTCTCGCTGGAGGAGACCGGTCAGGGCGCGGAGAGCCTGGTGGCGACCTTCGAGAAGCTCCGCCCGACCGACGTGGCCAACGCGCTGCACCACCTCACCCCCAAGCGCCGCGCCGAGGTGGCGGCCGCCCTCGACGACGACCGGCTGGCCGACGTCCTGGAGGAGCTGCCCGAGGACGACCAGGTCGAGATCATCGGCAAGCTCAAGGAGGAACGGGCCGCCGACGTGCTGGAGGCGATGGACCCGGACGACGCCGCCGACCTGCTCTCCGAGCTGCCGGAGGAGGACAAGGAGCGGCTGCTGACCCTGATGCGCCCCGACGACGCGGCCGACGTCCGCCGGCTGATGTCGTACGAGGAGCGCACCGCGGGCGGTCTGATGACCACCGAGCCGATCATTCTGCGGCCGGACGCCACCGTCGCCGACGCGCTGGCGCGGGTCCGCCAATCCGACCTCTCCCCCGCCCTGGCCGCCCAGGTGTACGTGTGCCGGTCGCCCGACGACACGCCCACCGGGAAGTACCTCGGCACGGTCCATTTCCAGCGGCTGCTGCGCGACCCGCCGTTCACCCTGGTCAGTTCGATCGTGGACAGCGACCTGGTGCCGCTGCCGCCGGAGACCCCGCTGCCGGTGGTGACCAGCTACCTCGCCGCGTACAACCTGGTCTCGGTGCCGGTGGTGGACGCGAGTGGGTCGCTGGTGGGCGCGGTGACCGTGGACGACGTGCTGGACCACCTGCTGCCGGACGACTGGCGCGAGACCGAGTTCCACGGCGAGGAGGGGATCGCCGGTGGCCGCTGACGAACGCGCCAAGGCAGCGACGACGGGTTCCTCGGGGATCGTGCGCCCGCCGCGCGCCCGGCTGGACCAGCCGAGGGCGCCGCGCCGCCGACTGCTGCCGGAGTACGACCCGGAGGCGTTCGGCCGCTTCTCCGAGCGGATCGCCCGCTTCCTGGGCACCGGCCGGTTCATCGTCTGGATGACGCTGATCATCGTCCTGTGGGTGGTGTGGAACATCTTCGCGCCGCGGTCGGTGCGGTTCGACGAGTACCCGTTCATCTTCCTGACGCTGATGCTGTCGCTCCAGGCGTCCTACGCCGCGCCGCTGATCCTGCTCGCGCAGAACCGCCAGGACGACCGGGACCGGGTCACCCACGAGCAGGACCGCAAGCAGAACGAGCGGTCGATCGCCGACACCGAGTACCTCACGCGCGAGATCGCGGCGCTGCGGATGGGCCTCGGCGAGGTCGCCACGCGCGACTGGATCCGGTCCGAACTCCAGGACCTCGTGAAGGAGCTGGACGAGCGCCACGGGCCCGTCGCACGCGGAAGTGACGAAGCCGACCGCTGACGGGTTACCCGCGCGTAGGACGCCGCGCCGTACCATCGGTCCCATGGCTACGGAAGACGCGGTGCGCGAAGCGCTGGCGACAGTGAACGACCCGGAGATCAACCGACCGATCACCGAGTTGGGGATGGTGAAATCGGTCGCGATCGATGATGACGGTGTGGTGGCTGTCACGGTGTATCTCACGGTCTCCGGCTGTCCGATGCGCGAGACCATCACCAGGAACGTGACCGAGGCGGTCGGCGGTGTCGAGGGCGTGTCGCGGGTCGAGGTGACCCTCGACGTGATGAGCGACGAGCAGCGCAAGGAGCTCGCGACCTCGCTGCGCGGCGGCACCGCCGAGCGCGAGGTGCCGTTCGCCCAGCCCGGCTCGCTGACCCGGGTCTACGCCGTCGCCTCCGGCAAGGGCGGCGTCGGCAAGTCCTCGGTGACGGTCAACCTGGCGGCGGCGCTGGCCGCCGACGGGCTCAAGGTCGGCGTGGTCGACGCGGACATCTACGGCCACAGCGTGCCGCGGATGCTCGGCGCGGACGGCAAGCCGACCCAGGTCGAGAACATGATCATGCCGCCGTCCGCGCACGGCGTGAAGGTCATCTCGATCGGCATGTTCACCCCCGGCAACGCCCCGGTGGTGTGGCGCGGCCCGATGCTGCACCGGGCGCTCCAGCAGTTCCTCGCCGACGTGTACTGGGGCGACCTCGACGTCCTGCTGCTCGACCTCCCGCCGGGCACCGGCGACATCGCGATCTCGGTGGCGCAGCTCGTCCCCGGCGCGGAGATCCTGGTCGTCACGACCCCGCAGCAGGCCGCCGCCGAGGTGGCCGAGCGGGCCGGCTCCATCGCGGTGCAGACGCACCAGAAGATCGTCGGCGTCGTGGAGAACATGTCGGGCATGCCCTGCCCGCACTGCGACGAGATGATCGACGTCTTCGGCAGCGGCGGCGGACAGCGGGTCGCGGACGGGCTGACCAAGACGGTCGGCGCCGAGGTCCCGGTGCTGGGCTCCATCCCGATCGACGTCCGGCTGCGCGAGGGCGGCGACGACGGCAAGCCGGTGGTCCTCTCCGACCCCGACTCGCCGGCCGGCAGCGCGCTGCGCGAGATCGCCCGGAAGCTGGGCGGCCGTCAGCGCGGCCTGTCCGGCATGTCGCTGGGCATCACGCCGCGCAACAAGTTCTGAGTCTCCCGGCCGTACGACGCCGGGGGCGGCCCGCCGATGCGGGCCGCCCCCGGCGTCGCCGCGTCCGGGCCGTGTCCGGGCCGTGTTCCGGGCCCCGCGGCCCGGTGGACGCCGCGCCCGTCAGGCGTAGACGCCGAGGTCCTCGACGACCGAGAAGCCGAGGCCGTACGCGCTCAGGCCGCGCCCGTACGCGCCGATGTGCACCCCGCTGGGGGCGGAACCGGCCAGGACCCAGCCGAACTCGGACTCGCGGTAGTGGAAGTCGACGGGCACACCGTCGACCGGCAGCGACAGCGTCGACCAGGGCGCCTGGTCGAGGTCGTCGGCGAGCGTGAACGCGGTCTCCGTCTGCTGGTCCAGCCAGTCGTCGCGGAGGCTGTGGTCGAGCTGCGGCGGCCAGGTGTAGGCCAGCAGGCCCGAACCGGCCAGCCAGGCGGCCGAGGACACGGTGGTGGCGTCCAGCACCCCGGTGCCGTCGCCGGTGCGCCGTACGGGGCTGCTGGCGATCGTCACGACGACCGCGAAGCGCTCCTTCTCGACGTTCGACTCGGCGCGCACCGACGGCTCGTCACCGTGGCCGACGGATCCGTGCTGCACGGTGCCGTCCGCCGCGGAGCCGACCTGCATCAGCCAGCGCGGGCCCGTGAAGGCGTCGTCCAGGCCGTACCAGGGGAAGGAGGCCCGTGCGTAGCCGTCGACCGTGCGCCGGGCCGCCGGCACCCCTTCCGCCTCGGCGACGGCCTCCCCGGCCACGCCTTCCGCATCCGCGATGACCTCGCTGGGCGCGCTGTCCGCCCCTGCCCGACTCGTGGTCTCCATCTGTCCGGCCGCCTCCTCGATCTCTCAGGATCCGGAGCGGCCCGCCCCCCGCGGGCATGGGCGTTCTCGCAACCGGACAGATGGAGAATAGCCATACCGTCCGGACGAGCCGGGATTGACCGGCCTCAGGTGGCGTCCGCGTCGAACGGCGGGCGGTCGTCCTTCACCGGCTGAGGGGTCTTCTTCAGCAGGTCGGGAGCGGTGGCGGCGGGTGCGGCCACGGCGGTGTCGGCGGCCGACACGCTGTCCTTGCCGTTGACGACGTCGGTGAGCTGGGTCATCTCCTTGCGGAGGTCGAAGCTCTCCCGGATCTCCTTGATGCCGAGGTCGTCGCCGCCGTTCTCCATGAGCTGCTTGCGGACGAACGTCTTCGGGTTGAGGTCCTCGAACTCGAAGTCCTTGAACTGCGGACCGAGTTCGGAGCGGATGTCTTCCTTCGCGCTGTCCGAGAACTCACGGATCTTGCGTACGGTGCGGGCGAGGTCCTGGATCAGCTTGGGGAGCTTGTCGGGCCCGAAGACGAGCACCGCGAGGATCCCGAGCGTCACGAGCTCAAGTGCGCCTATGTCATTGAACACTCTGCCCGCTCCTCGTGTGTGCTCCGTGTCCCTCGCCCGGTCACCGGCGACCGGGTCTGGGCCCGGACTGTGCAAACGGTACCTTCCCAAGCTGTCAGGACGGTAGCTCCAGGTGGCCCCCGGGTTGCGTGACGTCCCGGCGCGCACGGGCCCCGGCGGCCCGGCGGAGGTGCCCGGCGGCCGGGTCCCCCGCCGCCGGGGAGCGGGTTCCGCCGCCGCCCGGCCGCCCGTCAGCCGCCGGTGGAGGTGCCCAGCGTCACGGTCAGGGACAGCTCCCGGCCGCCGCGGTCCACCCGCAGCCGGAGCCGGTCGCCGGGACGGTGCGCGCGGATCTTCACGATCAGTTCCTCACCGCTGTGCACCCGTGCGCCGTCCACCGCGGTGACGACGTCCCCGGGCTCGATCCCCGCCTCGTCGCCCGGGCCGCCGCGGGTCACCGGCGCCCCGCCGTCGTCGGTCTCCCCGTCCCGCACCTTGGCGCCGTCGCCGGTGAACTTCATGTCGAGCGTCACGCCGATCACCGGGTGGGTCGCGTGGCCCGTGTTGATCAGTTCCTCGGCGACGCGCTTGCCCTGGTTGATCGGGATCGCGAAGCCGAGGCCGATCGAGCCGGACTGCCCGCCGAGGGCTCCGACGCTGTCGGCGGCACGGATGGCGCTGTTGACGCCGATGACCCGGCCGCCGGCGTCCACCAGCGGGCCGCCGGAGTTGCCGGGGTTGATCGGGGCGTCGGTCTGCAACGCGTCGACGTAGCTGACGTCGCCGGCCCCGCCGTCCTCGCCGCCCGCCGTGATCGGCCGCTCCGTGGCGCTGATGATGCCGGAGGTGACCGTGTTGGACAGGTCGAAGGGCGCGCCTATCGCGACCACCGGGTCGCCGACCCGGACGCCGTCGGAGTTGCCGAGGGGCAGCGGCCGGAGCCCGGAGACCCGGTCCACCTTGACCACCGCGAGGTCGTAGCCGCTGTCGGTGCCGACGACCTCGGCGGACGCGGTCTCGCCGCCGCTGAAGGTCACCGTGATGTCCCCGGACGAACCGGCGGGGGCGACGACGTGGTGGTTGGTGAGGATGTGGCCGCGGGCGTCGAGGACGAAGCCGGTGCCGGTGCCGGACTCGGAGCCGCCGCTGACGTGCAGGGTGACCACGCCGGGCAGGGTGGCGGCGGCGATGCCCGCCACGCTGCCCGGTGCGCGGTCACCCGCCTGTGCGGGTGCCTGCGGCAGTTCCACGGCGGTGCCGACACCGCCGTTGCGTTCGAGGTACGAACCGATGCCGCCGCCCACGCATCCCGCCACCAGGGCGAGCAGCACGGCGCCGGCCGTCCGGGAGCCCCGGCGGGAGCGGCGGGGCCGGTCCGTGCCGGTACCGGTGCCGGTCAGCGGGTGCCGGGGCGTGCCCCAGGGGTCGTACCGGTGCCAGGCGGCGGGGGCGGGCTGCGGCGCGGGGTGCTCGGTCCCGGCCTGCCGCGGGACGTACGGGGGCGTGGAAGCGGCCGGAAGCGGGATGCCGTGCGGCGGGGTGGGCACGGGGCGCTGCACCGGCGGTGCGGGCGCCCACGGGCCGGGGCCGCCGTAGGGCGGGGTGCTGTACTCGTCCGGCTCGTGCAGCGGCACGGGCCGGGGATGCGGGGCGGGCCCGGTTCCCGGCGCGACCGACGCGGGGGCGTGCGCGGCGGCCGGGGGCTGTGCGGCGAGGGTCTGCGCGGCGGCCGGGGGCTGGGCGGCGAGGGCCTCCGCGGCGGCCGGTGCCTGCGCGGCGGGGATCTCCGTCCTGGGAGCGTGCGCGGCGGCCGGGACCGGCTCCGGGGCCGCGGGGTCGACCGCCGGGGCCTGCGGCGCGAGGGCCTGAGCGTCGGCCTGCGGCTGCGGCGCTTCGGCCCGGGGCTGCGGCGCTTCGGCTTCCGGCTGCGGCGCGGGGGCCATGGCGTCGCCGCGTCCGGACCGGTCCGGGCCTCCTGCGGGGCGGCTCCACCACTTCGCCCGCGGCCCGGTGGGCTTCCCGTCGTCCATGTTCTCCCCCGTTGCCGGCCTGCGTCTCGTCGTGGCGGGGAGACCACTCCCCGCCGGGATTCAACCAGGTTGACGACGGGATGCGCAGGGATCGGCGCATCGGGACCGGCTGCCGGTCAGCGCCGGGGCAGTGCCTGGTGCGTCGACGGCAGGGACGTGGCCGGTTCGCTCGCGCGCGGCGGGGCGACCGCGGCGAGCAGCGGGCCGTCGGTGCGCGGGCATATGAGCGAGGCCACCGAGACGGCCGCCGCGGCGAGCGGCGACGCCTGCCCGGCACCGGCGTACGCCGTCGCTCCCGTCAGCGGGGGCGACGCGGCGAGCACCTCGGTCATGACGGAGGCCGTGGGAGAGGGCAGGGGGGACTGCGGGCCGCCGTCCACCGACAGCGCCCCGCCGCCGCGTCCGGCGCCCGAGAGGGTGCGCGCGGCGCGGTCGTCCGCGTTCAGCGGTACGACGGCGGAGCCGGTGCCCTCGGCACGGAGCTGGTCCTCGGTGGAGGTGCCGGTCGGCATGGTGGAGCCGAGCGCGATGGCCGCCAGCGAGACGGCGCCGGCCGCGGCGAACGCGAACCTGCGGCCGTGCCACGGGGAGCGCTCCGCCTCGCGGACCACGTCGTGCATGCGGAAGCCGCGGTCGGCGACGCGCACGGGTGCGGCGGGGTGGGCGGTGGGGAGGTAGCCGACGCCCAGCGGGGAGCCGGCGCGGCCACCGGGCGTGGTGAAGTACTCGTCGGCGAAGCCGCCGGAGCCGAACGGGCCGTGCTCGTCGCCGCCCGGCCGGCCGGGCAGGCCCTGGAGCCGCGCCAGAAACCCCTCCGAAGGCGAAGGGGGCGCGGTCTGTGCGAAGACGTTCTTGAGGCGGCGCTGCGCGTCGGCCTCGGCCTTGCACTTGGGACAGGTGGCCAGGTGCGCCAGCACCCGCTCACGGGCGTCGTGTTTCAGCTCGCCGTCGACCAGAGCCGCGAGCCGGTCCCCCAGATGCTGTTCGGCGGGGGTGGGGCCTGTGCCGCTCACGCCGTGCCTCCCTCCGCCGCCAGGACCGCGCCCGCCAGGGAACGCTGCTCGGCACGGGCCTCGGGCGACCGGTGCTTGAGCGCCTTGCGCAGGTGGGAGCGGCCGCGGTGGATGCGGCTGCGGACCGTGCCGAGCTTGACGCCGAGGGTGGCCGCGATCTCCTCGTAGCTCAGCCCCTCGATGTCGCAGAGCACGACCGCGGCCCGGAATTCGGGCGCGAGGGTGTCGAGCGCCTGCTGGACGTCCGCGTCGAAGTGGGTGTCGTTGAAGACCTGCTGCGGGGACGGCTCACGGCTGGGGAGCCGCTCGGCGGCGTCGTCGCCCAGGGAGTCGAAGCGGATCCGCTGCTTGCGGCGGACCATGTCCAGGAAGAGGTTGGTGGTGATGCGGTGCAGCCAGCCCTCGAACGTGCCCGGGGTGTAGGTGGACAGCGAACGGAAGACACGGACGAAGACCTCCTGGGTGAGGTCCTCGGCGTCGTGCTGGTTTCCCGTCAGTCGGTAGGCAAGGCGGTACACGCGACCGCTGTGCGTGCTGACGATCTCTTCCCATGAGGGCGGGGTCCACGCCGGGGAATCCGCATCGGAGGCGAAGGTCGCGGTCGTTGCGGAATCGTTGGAAGAACGGTCAGCGATGTTGGTCACGGATTTCGGCTCGCCCGCCGACCTGAGAAAGCGCCGCAGCGCTCCTCCCCGATCCACAGGCTCAGCCGCACCTCCCCTGTCGGCTCTGGTGGTGTCCAGTGGAGCCCCTACCATAGCCACCTCGCCCGTTAGCTCCGGATAAGCCTTTTTCCTGGGGGACCGGGCCTCGCCCGGGTGTGCCGCGCCGGATCACGGACCCGATCGGCGGGTCGTTCCCGGGCGCTTTCCCCCGTGCTTCCCCAACGTCCGGTCCCATCTGCGGGTTCCCGGCCGCAGCGGATACAGTCACCGTTGCGCCAACTACGGGGACAGGAGAGGGTCATTACCGCCAACCGGCAGACGAGCTGGGCGTTCGCCGACGCCTTTGTCGCCGAGGACGACGCGCTGCACCTGGCCCGGGAACGGGCGCGGGAGGCAGGGCTTCGCCCGGTGACCCCGGGAACGGGCGCCGCGCTGCGCCTGCTCGCGGCTGCCGCGGACGCCAAAGCGGTGGCGGAAATCGGTACGGGCACGGGCGTGTCCGGCATGTATCTGCTCCAGGGAATGCGGCCGGACGGCGTGCTGACCACCGTCGATCCCGAACCCGAGCGCCAGCAGTTCGCCCGGGAGGCGTTCCGCGCCGCCGGTTTCGCGACCAACCGGGCGCGCTTCATCCCCGGCCGCGCGCTCGACGTGCTGCCCCGGCTCGCCGACGGCGGATACGACCTCGTCTTCTGCGACGGCGACCGGCTGGAGAGCCTGGAGTGCCTCGCTGAATCGTTGCGCCTGCTGCGTCCCGGCGGGGTGGTCTGTTTCGAGGGCGTCTTCGCGGACGGCCGCACGGTGGACTCGTCGGCGCAGCCGGCCGAGGTCCAGCGGGTGCGGGAGCTGCTGCGGACGGTCCGGGAGAGCCCGGAGCTGATGTCGACGCTGCTTCCGGTGGGCGACGGGCTGCTCTGCGCGGTGCGGCGCGGCTGACCCGTGCGTTCTTCCCGGCCGGTACGCCGGCCGGGCGCCGGACCCCTCCCGGTGGGCCACCGGCCCCGGACGCACCACTGCCCCGGCGCGTGTTCCGCGTCGGGGCAGTGGTGAAGGTGATGGGCGTTCCGCCTCAGCCGACGACCTTCTTCAGCGCGTCACCGAGGGCCTCGGCCTCGTCCGGAGTCAGCTCGACGACAAGCCGACCGCCGCCTTCGAGCGGAACGCGCATGACGATGCCCCGCCCCTCCTTTGTCACCTCGAGCGGGCCGTCGCCCGTCCGCGGCTTCATGGCCGCCATGCTCGTTCCCCTTCCTGAAACCAGCTCATCGCAACCGGCGGCCCCATGACAGGCGCTGCCTCACCGGCATCGAACACATTGCTTCCAGGCCATTATCCCGCATCGGACACCCCGATGACCAACATCGCTCGGCATCGCTTGCGCAACGCACGCAGTCAAAACCACTCATTTCGGCGATCCGGCTGCGATACTGCGCCGCTTCCGGGCTCCAGCCGAGAGCCAATCGTTAGACGCAGGTCACATGTCCGCGCCGCCGGTCGTCCGCCATGCTTGCCCCACGGGGCAACGTTGCCTGCACAGCAAGGGGATGAAGGATGGCGGACGACATGACGGACACCGTGCTCTACGACGTGGAGGAGGGGCTGGCGACGATCACGCTCAACCGCCCGGACGCCATGAACGCCATGAACAGGGCGGCCAAGGTGGCTCTGCGGGACGCGCTGCGCGCCGCCGCGGACGACTCGGCCGTGCGCGCCGTTCTGCTCACCGCGACCGGGCGCGCCTTCTGCGTCGGCCAGGACCTCAAGGAACACGTCACCTCGCTGCTGACCGCCCGCGAGACGGGCTCGGGCAACGCGCTCTCCACGGTCTCCGAGCACTACAACCCGATCGTGCGGGCACTGACCGAGATGGAGAAGCCGGTCGTCGCGGGCGTCAACGGCGTGGCCGCGGGCGCGGGCTTCGGTTTCGCGCTCGCCGCCGACTACCGGATCGCCGCCGACACCGCCTCGTTCAACACCTCGTTCGCGGGCGTGGCGCTGACCGCGGACTCCGGCATGTCGTGGACCCTGCCGCGGCTGATCGGCCCGAGCCGCGCCGCCGACCTGCTGTTCTTCCCGCGCTCCGTCCCGGCCTCGGAGGCGTACGAGCTGGGGCTGGTCAACCGGGTGGTGCCCGCGGCGGACCTGGCCGCCGAGGCGGCGGCGGTGGCCCGTGCGCTGGCGGAGGGGCCCACGGTGTCCTACGCGGCGCTGAAGGCGTCGATGGCGTACGGC
This sequence comes from uncultured Streptomyces sp., assembly GCF_947488945.1. Taxonomy (GTDB): domain Bacteria; phylum Actinomycetota; class Actinomycetes; order Streptomycetales; family Streptomycetaceae; genus Streptomyces. The sequence continues at coordinate 159,337 of NZ_CANLBS010000002.1, read as the reverse complement.
GCCGGGCACACCCTGGCCGAGACGCTGGAGAAGGAGGACGAGCTCCAGACGCGGGCGGGCGCCTCCGAGGACCACGTCATCGCGGTGAAGGCGTTCCTGGCGAAGGAGAAGCCGCGCTACCTCGGCAAGTGAGCAGGTGACCCGGTGGGCCGCCCCCGCACGCGGTGGTCCACCGGGCATCAGACCTTCCGGTCTCCCCGGTCTTCCCGGGCTCCCTGGTCTTCCCGGGCTCCTCTGTCTCCCCGGGCGACGCAGTCGGCGAGGTGGTCGTCGACCAGCCCGCACGCCTGCATGAGGGCGTGGGCCGTGGTGGGTCCGACGAAGCGGATGGAGCGCTTCTTCAGCTCCTTGGCGAGCGCGGTGGACTCCGGAGTGACGGCCTGGACGTCGGTCAGCAGACGGGGCACCGGCCGGGTGGCGGGATCGGGGGCGTACGACCAGATCAGTTCGTCCAGCTCGCCGGGGGCCCAACCGGCCAGCACCTCGGCGTTGGCGAGCGTGGCGTCGATCTTGGCACGGTTGCGGATGATCCCCGGGTCGGCGAGGAGGCGCTCGCGGTCGGCGCCGGTGAACGCGGCCACCGCAGGGATGTGGAACTTCGCGAAGGCGGCGCGGAAGCCCTCGCGGCGCCGGAGGATCGTGAGCCAGGACAGCCCGGACTGGAACGCCTCCAGGCAGAGCCGTTCGAAGAGCGCGTCGTCGCCGTGGACGGGCCGCCCCCACTCGTCGTCGTGGTAGGCGAGGTAGTCCTCGGTGGACACGCCCCAGGGGCAGCGCGGGCGGCCGTCCGCCGCCGGTACGGTCCCGCCGCTCATCGTCCGTCCTCGTCGTGGCCGCTGGTCTCCGGATCGCCGGGACGCTTGAAGAGGTCCGGCCCGCCGGCCGCGGCGGCACGGGCGCCCGCGAGCTCCGACTCCAGCTCCGCGATCCGGGCGTCCCGCTCGGCGAGCTCGGCACCGACGCGGTCCAGCGCCTCGTCGACCTCGGACATGCGGTAGCCGCGGGCCGCCAGCGGGAGCCGCAGCGCCTCGATGTCCGCACGGCCCACCGGGCGGTGGGCGGGCAGCGGATCGACGAGATGTTCGGCGGGTGCGTCCGTCAGCACGGCGCGCTCCCCTCCGCCGACCACCGCGAGGGTGACCGCGGCGATCACCACGACCATCGTGAGCAGCAAGAACCAGAACACGCGCATCTCCCCGGGGCGGAAATCTGTCCGGCTCCGATCGTGCCATGCGGGACTGACGGTCGGGGCCCGCGGACGGTTAGGGTCTTCCGGTCGGGATCTTGTGGCCGCTCCCCGCGCGGGGCCGCACCCCCGGCCGCACCCGCGGGCGGCCCCACCACCGGCCACCGGCACCACCCGAGGAGGAGAGACGCGATGGACGGCGGAGCACTGAGGCTGGGGCGGCGGGAGTTCGGGCCGCACGAGCCGGTGATCATGGCGATCGTGAACCGTACCCCCGACTCGTTCTACGACCGGGGCGCGACGTTCCTGGACGAGCCGGCGCTCTCGCGGGTGGAGCGGGCGGTCGTCGAGGGCGCCGCGATCATCGACGTCGGCGGGGTGAAGGCGGGTCCGGGCGAGGAGGTCACCGCGGAGGAGGAGGCGCGCCGCACGGTGGGCTTCGTCGCCGAGGTGCGCCGCCGCCATCCGGACGTGGTGATCAGCGTGGACACCTGGCGGCACGACGTGGGCGAGGCGGTCTGCGAGGCGGGCGCCGACGTGCTGAACGACGCGTGGGGCGGGGTCGACCCGAAGCTGGCGGAGGTCGCGGCGCGGTACGGGGCCGGCCTGGTCTGCACCCACGCGGGCGGCGCGGAGCCGCGTACCCGGCCGCACCGGGTCGCCTACGACGACGTGATGGCGGACGTGCTGCGGGTGACGGTGGGGCTGGCGGAGCGGGCGGTGGCGCTCGGGGTCCGGCCGGACGGGATCATGATCGATCCGGGGCACGACTTCGGTAAGAACACCCGGCACTCGCTGGAGGCGACCCGCAGGCTCGGCGAGATGGAGGCGACCGGGTGGCCGGTGCTGGTGTCGCTCTCCAACAAGGACTTCGTCGGGGAGACGCTCGACCGGCCGGTGAAGGAGCGGCTCATCGGCACGCTGGCGACCACGGCGGTCTCGGCGTGGCTGGGCGCGCGCGTGTACCGGGTGCACGAGGTCGCGGAGACGCGGCAGGTGCTGGACATGGTGGCGTCGATCGCGGGCCACCGGCCGCCGGCGGTGGCGCGCCGGGGGCTGGCGTAGCCCCCGGCGGGTCCGGGCCGCGTCCCGGCCCCCGCCGTCGCCGTCGGACCGTGCGCGTCTAGCGGCCGACTTCCTTGGTGACGAGCATGACCGCCTCCTCGATGTCGTCGGTGACGTGGAAGAGGAGGAGGTCCTTCTCCGAGGCCTTGCCCTGGGCGATCACCGTGTCGCGGAGCCAGTCGACCAGGCCGCCCCAGTAGGCCGTGCCGAAGAGCACGATGGGGAAGCGGGTCACCTTGCCGGTCTGGACGAGGGTGAGCGCCTCGAAGAGTTCGTCGAGCGTGCCGAGACCACCGGGCAGCACCACGAAGCCCTGTGCGTACTTCACGAACATCGTCTTGCGGACGAAGAAGTAACGGAAGTTCACGCCGATGTCGACGTGCGGGTTGAGCCCCGACTCGAAGGGCAGCTCGATGCCGAGGCCGACGGAGACGCCGTTGGCTTCGCGCGCGCCCTTGTTCGCGGCCTCCATGGCGCCCGGCCCGCCGCCGGTGATCACGGCGAAGCCGGCCTCCACGAGGGCGCTGCCGATCCGCACCCCCGCCTCGTACTCGGGCGTGCCGGCCGGGGTGCGGGCCGAGCCGAAGACGCTGATCGCGCTCGGCAGCTCGGCCAGGGCGCCGAAGCCCTCGACGAACTCCGACTGGATGCGCATCACCCGCCAGGGGTCGGTGTGCACCCATTCGGAGTCGCCCTCGGTGTCCAGCAGCCGCTGATCGGTCGTGCCGGGCTGCACCTGCTCCCTGCGCCGGAGCACCGGTCCCATCCGCTGTTCCTCCGGCTTGACCGCGCCTTCGGGGATCTCCGCACCTTCGGGAATGCGCGCGTCCTCGGGGTTGCCCATGACCTGCTCCCTCCACCGACCTGCTGGTGACTCTCCGGGCCAGCGTAGATCCATGGAGGTTACGCGGGGAGTAACGCCGTGGGTCAGCTGGTGAGCCAGGAGCGCAGACGCTCCTCGCAGCGGACGATGCGGTCGGTCCGCACGTGCTCGTCGCGCTTGTGGGCGTACAGCGGGTCGCCGGGGCCGTAGTTGACCGCGGGGATGCCGAGCGCGCCGAAGCGGGCCACGTCGGTCCAGCCGAACTTGGGGTGGGCGGTGCCGCCGACCGCCTCCATGAACTCCTTGGCCGCGGGGTGGGAGAGCCCCGGCATGGCCGCGCCGGAGTGGTCGTCCACGACGAACTCCGCGACCCCGCAGCCGTCGAAGACCTCGTGCACGTGGGCGAGGGCCTGCTCCTCGCTGAGGTCGGGGGCGTAGCGGTAGTTCACGACGACCGTGCAGGCGTCGGGGATGACGTTGTTGGCGACGCCTCCCTCGATGCGCACGGCGTTGAGGCCCTCGCGGAATTCGAGGCCGTCGATGACCGGGCGGCGCGGCTCGTACGCGGCGAGCCTGGCCAGGATCGGCGCGGCGGCGTGGATGGCGTTGGAACCCATCCAGCTGCGCGCGGAGTGCGAGCGTTCGCCCTCGGTGTGCAGGAAGACCCGCAGGGTGCCCTGGCAGCCGCCCTCGACCTCGGCGTTGGAGGACTCCAGCAGGACGGCGAAGTCGCCCTCCAGCCAGTCCGGGTGCGCGTCGGCGATGTGGCCGAGACCGTTGAGGTGGGCGGCGACCTCCTCGTTGTCGTAGAAGACGAAGGTGAGGTCGCGGTTGGGCTCCGGCACGGTGGCCGCGATCCGGAGCTGGACGGCGACGCCGGACTTCATGTCGGAGGTCCCGCAGCCCCAGAGCACGCCGTTCTCGTCCAGCCGCGAGGGCAGGTTGCCGGCGATCGGCACGGTGTCGATGTGGCCGGCGAGCACGACCCGCTCGCCCTTGCCCCGGAAGGTGCGGGCGACGACGTTGTTCCCGAACCGCTCGACGGTCAGGTGGGGGAGGTCGCGCAGCGCCGTCTCGATGGCGTCGGCGAGCCCCTTCTCGTCCCCGCTCACGGACGGGTGATCGACGAGCCATGCGGTCAGCGCGGGGCCGTCGAGCGTGAGGTCAAGCGTGCTGTCGGTCATGCCCACGACCCTAGAGGACAAGGGTTTCGGAGCCGTCCGTGACCTCCAGTACGGTGGGCGCGTGCCTCGGAACACCGCCGTCCCCCGTCGCTCCGCCGGCCGCCGCCGCCTGGTCCGTGTCACGGCCGGCTGCGCGGTGCTCCTCGGCCTGGCCGGCTATGTCGCCGTGAGCTGCGTGCCCGGCGGCAAAGGGCTGTCCGGATGTGTCGTGCGGGCGGCCGGAGCGCCCGCCGACCGGAGCGCGGACGACGAGGGCGAGTCGTACACCCTGACCGCCGACCAGGCCGCCAACGCGGCGACGATCGCCGCCGTCGGGACCACCGGCCGGATGCCCGAGCGGGCGGTGACCATCGCCCTGGCGACCGCGCTGCAGGAGTCGGCGCTGCGCAACATCGACTACGGCGACCGCGACTCGCTCGGCCTGTTCCAGCAGCGGCCCTCGCAGGGGTGGGGCACCCCGGCGCAGATCCTCGACCCGGTGTACTCCGCCGGGAAGTTCTACGAGCACCTGGCCGAGGTGCCGGGCTATTCGCGGCTGCCGCTGACGGAGGCGGCGCAACGGGTGCAGCGCAGCGGGTTCCCGCAGGCGTACGCGAAGCACGAGCCGGACGCGACGCTGCTGGCGGCGGCGCTGACCGGCCGGTCGCGGGCGACGCTGGACTGCGCGCCCTCACAGGCGGCCGCGGCCGGCCCCGGCGACGCGGCGAAGGTCCGGGCCGAGCTGGTGCGGGACTTCGGCGACGGGGTGCTGCCGGCGACGGAGGCCGCCGGGCCGCCGGGCGGGGACACGGTGTCGGTGCCGGTCGCCCGGGTGCGGGAGAGCGGCGCGGACGCCGAGGGGGCGGACCGCAGGGGGTGGGAGCTGGCGCACTGGGCGGTCGCGCGGGCGGAGGCCCTGCGGATCGACCGGGTGGTCTTCGGGGACCGGGTGTGGAGGGCCGGGGAGGGCTGGCGCACGGAACGTGAAGAGGGTGCGGACACGTCCGGCTCCGAGGTCCGGATGCGGATCGCACAGTAGAACGGACGGGTCGCCCGTGGGGGTGATCCCCGGCGGACCGCGTCGGGGCGCCGGGACACCGCCCCCGATGACCTGCCGAACCCCTGATTTCCCTTACGGGGACTGGGAAGTGACGGTCCACCGGGTGACGCTCCGCCTTCCCCCGGGCGGCGGTCCGCCCGCTGTGGATTATCTGACGCATTGCCCACTCTTTACCGGCCCGCACCGCAACCTCCCCCGCCCCCGCCACGGTTGATCAGTCCGTCCGGAGCACCGGACAGGCAGGTTCCGATCCTGCCGAGACCCTGTCGAAGGAGCATCATGTCCCTCCCCCTGACCCGTCGGATCGCCCGTGCCGCGCTGCTGATCGCCGCGGGTACGGCCCCCGTGGTCGGCGCGGCCGGTGCCGCGGGTGCCGCGGGACTCCCGCAGACCACCGACCTGGGCGGCCTGACCCAGCTCGACGGCGCCTCCGCGCTCGGCTCCACCGCCGAGGCCACCGCCCAGGACGGCACCGAGGCCGTGCGGGAGACCGGCGGCAAGCTCGTCGGCACCGCCGTGCCGGTGGCCGCCAAGACCGTGGGCGAGGCGGGCGGCGTGGCCGGCCCCGAGGCCAAGGACACCCTGGGCAAGGCCGCGGGCGGCGCCACCGAGGTGCTGGGCGGGGCGGCCGACAGCGCGACGAAGGGCGGCAGCCTGGTCGGCGGGCTGCCGCTGGGCGGCTGACACGCGGCGGGACGACCGGCGCACGGTGCGCCGCCGACCGCCGCACGGACAGGGCGAGGGCCCCGGGACGTGTCCCGGGGCCCTCGCCCTGTCCCACCACCGGCCGCAGTGCCGGGCGCGGCCGGCTCAGAGGCTGCGGGCGGTGATGTCGCCGTGCGAGGTGGTGGCGCGGATGTGCAGCGCGGAGTCCGCCCCGTCGGCGTTCTTCAGCGCGTTGTCGACGCGCCCGTACCCGGTGCCGGCGTCCAGGGTGGCGGAGACCCCGCGGGTTGCGCCCACCTCGATGGAACCGGACTCGGTGCGCAGGACGACGGTGCCGCGCACCGCCTCGGCGATCCGGAGGTCGCCCTTCTGGGTGCTGATCTCGGCGGGCCCGCCGAGGCGGCCGACCGTCACGTCGCCCGCCTGGACGGTGAGCCGGGCGCTCTCCGCCTCGTCGAACTTGACCGAGCCGTGCGCGGCCTCGACGACCACGTCACCGAGGCGGCCGACGCCCCGGAACTCGGCGCTGGCGGCCTTCGCCTCGACCCGTGACCCGGCCGGGAGCTGGACCGTGATCTCGACCGATCCCGAGTCCCCGAGGATCCGGTTCTTCGCCGACGCGGCGCCGATCCGCAGGACGCCGTCGGAGTGGGCCACGGTGACCTGCTCCGCGGCCTTCACGTCGCGGCCCTTCGAGGGGTTCGCCGGCAGCACCTCGACCGTGGTGTCGGACCGGTCGGCGGCGATGAACCGGACGCGCCCCGCGGGGATGTCGAGGACGACGGAGACCTGGGCGGGGGTGTCGAACTTCTGCATCGTTCTCTCCTTCGTCGTTTTTTCTTTCTGACACCGGAAACGCTACGTTGCCTTCACGATCTCGGCAACGCACTTACAGGCTCTAACTGCCGTTATTGCAGGTCCGGTTCGAGAAATCGTTGCAACGCCATCGAAGCTAACGCAACAGCCGACCCCCGCATCCATTGCAATGGCATGGAAGTGAACGCTAGGGTGGCGACCCCCGCCCGCGCGGCGCACCGCGGCGGACCGGGACAACGGGAGAACGGCACGAGGGAGAACGTGATGCCGGGAGGCAGACTCACCCAGCAGGACCGTCGGCAGATCGCACTGGGCCTCGCGGACGGGCTGGCGTACGCCGAGATCGCCCGCCGGCTCGACCGCCCCACCTCGACCGTCACCCGCGAGGTGATGCGCAACGGCGGTCCCACCTCCTACCGGGCCGACCGGGCCCACCGCGCCACCGAGCACCGCGCCCGCCGCGCGCGGACCGCCCCGGGGGACCCGGAGGCGTACCCGCAGCCGCACGGACGCGACGCCGAGGCGGTCCGCGCGTACGAGGAGGTGTTCACCGCCGTCCTGACGGCCTCGGGCATGCCGAGGATGATGTCGCGGGTGATGACCTGCCTCTACACCACCGACGCGGGCAGCCTCACCGCGTCCGAACTCGTCCGGCGGCTCCGGGTCAGCCCGGCGTCCGTGTCGAAGGCCATCGCCTACCTGGACGAACAGGGCCTGGTCCGCCGGGAACGCGACACGAACCGCCGCGAGCGGTACGTGGTGGACGACGACGTCTGGTACCGGTCGATGATGGCCAGCGCCCGCTCCACCGCCCAACTGGCGGTGACGGCGCGGCAGGGCGTCGGCGTGCTGGGCTCGGACACCCCCGCCGGAAACCGGCTGGAGAACATCGCCCGCTTCGTCGACTTCGTCAACGAGAGCATCACCCGCGCCGCCGAACAGGCCCGCGACGTCCTGCACGCCAAGCCGGTACGCACGTCCGAGGGCACCGGTCCGGAGCCGCGGGACCCGGAGCTCGGCTAGCGCGCACGGCCGCGGCAGCCCGCACGGACGCCGCGTACGGCCGCGCCGGGCCACCCGCCGACGCCGCCTGCGGCTGCGGCGGCCCACCCGCACCCGGCGGGCGGACGCGCCGCCGGGCCGGGTCCCGCGGGGCCCGGCCCGGCCGGGGTCAGGACAGCCGCTTCACCGCGGCGACCACACGCTCGTCGGTGGCGGTGAACGCCACCCGCACGAAGTGCTCGCCCGCCGGGCCGTAGAAGTCGCCCGGCGCGACCAGGATGCCCAGCTCCGCCAGGTGGGCGACCGTGTCCCAGCAGGGCTCGTCGCGGGTCACCCACAGGTAGAGGCTGGCCTCGCTGTGCTCGACGCGGAAGCCGTGGCCCTCCAGCGCGGCGCGCAGCGCCAAGCGGCGGTCGGCGTACCGGACCCGCTGCTCCGCCACGTGCGCGTCGTCGCCGAGCGCGGCGACCGTCGCGGCCTGGACGGGCGCGGGCGTCATCATCCCGCCGTGCTTGCGGATCTCCAGCAGTTCACCGAGGACCGCCGCGTCGCCCGCGATGAACGCGGCCCGGTACCCGGCCAGGTTGGAGCGCTTGGAAAGCGAGTGGACGGCCACCACGCCCGCGTAGTCGCCCCCGCAAACGTCCGGGTGCAACACGGAGACGGGTTCGGCCTCCCAGCCGAGTTCCAGGTAGCACTCGTCGCTGAAGACGAGGACGCCGTGCGCGCGGGCCCAGGCGACGATCCGCGTCAGCTCGTCCTTCGGCAGCACCCGCCCGGTCGGATTGGACGGCGAGTTGAGCCAGAGCAGCTTGAGGCCCGCCGGGTCCAGCTCGGTCGGGTCGTCGTAGACCACCGGCTCCGCGCCGCAGAGCCGCGCGCCGACCTCGTACGTCGGGTAGGCGAGCCGGGGGTAGGCGACCTTGTCGCCGGCGCCGAGGCCGAGCTGGGTCGGCAGCCAGGCCACCAGCTCCTTGGAACCGACGACCGGCAGGACGTTGCGGTGCGTCACCCCGGTGGCGCCGAGGCGGCGTTCCACCCAGCCGGTGAGCGCGTCGCGCAGCGCCTCGGTGCCCCACACCGTCGGATAACCGGGGCTGTCCGCCGCGTCGACGAGCGCCTGCTGGACCAGCGCGGGCACCGGGTCGACCGGGGTGCCGACGGAGAGGTCCACGATGCCGTCCGGGTGGGCGGCGGCCGTGGCCTTGTAGGGGGCCAGCTTGTCCCACGGGAAGGCGGGGAGACGGGAGGAGACTGCGGACACGGATCTCTGCTTTCTCGTACGTGCGGCGGGCGCCGCCGGGCGCACGCACCGCCCGGAAACAGCACGGTCCCGTACGGGGCGAGCCGTACGGGACCGGGCGGCGCGCGTGGACCGGCCGCCTACTGGTTCTGGGGCGGCAGGGCGGCGACGAACGGGTGGTCGCGCTCGATCAGGCCGAGCTTGGAGGCGCCGCCGGGCGAGCCGAGGTCGTCGAAGAACTCGACGTTCGCCTTGTAGTAGTCCTTCCACTCCTCGGGAGTGTCGTCCTCGTAGAAGATGGCCTCGACGGGACAGACCGGCTCACAGGCGCCGCAGTCGACGCACTCGTCCGGGTGGATGTACAAGGACCGCTGGCCCTCGTAGATGCAGTCGACGGGGCACTCTTCGATGCAGGCCTTGTCCTTCACGTCGACACAAGGCTGCGCGATGACGTAGGTCACGCTGTCGTTCCTCCTCGGTAGGGCGTTGGCTCTCGCGCGGGAGCGCGGCGTCGATGATGCCCTCACCTAGTATCTCCGTTCTTGGGCACGATCCGAACAGGAGGGGCGGTGAAGGCGGTGGAATTCACCATGGGCGGACGGATGGAAGTCCGGATCAACCCGGCTGATCTGGGAAAAAGGGTGTCGGTCAGGCAACGTGTCGAGGAAGCCGAGAACATCGCCGCCGGACCGAAGTTCACCGACACGGTCGGAGTTCTCACATCGTGGGACGACGGTGTGCTCGGGATCACGCGCCGGGGCGGCGAGAGTGTCCGCATCGCGGAATCCTCGGTGGTCGCCGGCAAGGTGGTGCCCGCCGCCCCGGCCCGCAGGCGCGGTCCCGCGGCCTCCTTCCGCGAACTGGCCGAGGTCACCGCGCGGGCCTGGCAGCCGGTGGAGAGCGCCCCGCTCGGCGAGTGGCGGCTGCGGGCCGCCGGAGGCTTCACCCGGCGCGCCAACTCCGCCCTGCCGCTCGGCGATCCGGGTCTGCCGCTCCCCGACGCCCTGGACCTGGTGCGCCGCTGGTACGCGGAGCGCGGTCTGCCGGCGTACGTGCAGGCGGCGACCGGCGCGGCGGACGCCCAGGAGCGGTTGTGCGCGCTCCTGGAAGAGCACGGCTGGCGGCGGGAGGTCTCGGCCGAGGTGCGGATCGCCGCGCTGGCGCCCGTCGGTGACCTTCCGGCGGACGTCTCCGGGGTGCGGCTGAGCCGGACCCCCGACGACGCCTGGCTGGCGCGGTACCAGCGGACCGGCACGGCGGGCCGGGTCGAGCGGCAGGTGCTGGAGGCGGGCCCCTCGGTGTGGTTCGCGACGGTGCCGGGCGACCGGGGGGACGATCCGCCCGCCGCGATCGGACGGTGCGTCGTGGACGGGCGGTGGGCCGGTTTCATGGCGGTCGAGGTGGCCCCGGAGCACCGGCGGCGCGGACTGGCGACGGCCGTGATGACGGCCCTGTCCCGGCGGAGCCTGGAGGAGGGCGCCTCGGCCGCCTGGCTCCAGGTGGAGCAGGACAACACCGGCGCGCGCCGGCTGTACGACGGGATGGGCTTCGCCGCCCACCACGTGTACCACCACTTCCTGGCCGGCTGAGCGGGCCGCGATGACCACCCGTGATCCCGCCGGCGTCGAGCGGCGCCGGCTGTTCGCCGAGGAGGCCCGCGCCGAGCGGCCGGACCTCGCACGGCTCTGCCTGCTGCTCGGTGCGGAGGAGCCCGGCCCGGGACGGGACGGCTCCGGACCCGACCCCTACGGGATCGACGCGGCGGAGATCGAGCTGGACCGGCTGGCCGGGGAACTCCCCTACGGGACGCGGAGTCCCGGCGACTGGGCGGCGGCGCTGGCCGACCTGCTGGGCGGCCGGTACGGCTTCGGCGGCGCGGCCCCCGAGTACCGGCGGCTGGAGTCCTCGCTGCTCCAGGAGGTGCTGCGGCGCAGGCGCGGGCTGCCCATCCTGCTGTCCGTAGTGTGGATGGAGGTGGCGCGTCGGGCCGGCGCCCCGGTCCACGGGGTGGCGCTGCCGGGGCACTTCGTCGTCGCGTTCGGCGACGCGCACGACCGGGTGCTGGCCGATCCGTTCGCCGGGGGCGTGACCCTGTCCGGGCAGGACGCGAGGGCCCTGGTGGCCGGTGCGACCGGCTCCTGGCCCTCCGGTACGGAGCGGGCCTGGGAGCCGGCCCGGCCGCTGGAGGTCGTGTCGCGGGTGCTCACCAACATCCGGGTGTGGGCCGAGGCCCGTCCGGAGCGCTCGGACGTCTCGCTGTGGGCGCTGGACCTGTCGCTGCTGCTGCCCTCGCACCCGGCCCGGCTGCGGTTCGAGCGGGCCCGGGTGCTGGTGCGCAGGGGCGACTACCTGGCGGGGGCGCGGGCGATGGAGGAGTACGCGGACGTGGTGGCGGGTGTGGAGCCGGCGTCCGCCGAGCTGATCCGCGGCGAGGCCCGCGCGGCCCGCTCGCTGCTCAACTGAGGCCGGCCCGGCGGCCGGACCGCGCCCCGCACCCCCCGGGCCCCGCACCCCGCGGTCCGCTCAGCCGAAGCGCCCGTTGACGTAGTCCGCCGTGCGGGGGTCGCGGGGCGCGGTGAACATGGCGCCGGTGTCGCCGTGTTCGACGATGACGCCGGGCGTGCCCTGGGACGCGAGGAAGAACGCGCAGGTGTCGGAGACGCGGGCGGCCTGCTGCATGTTGTGGGTGACGATGACGATGGTCACTTCGGACTTCAGCTCCGCAACGGTCTCCTCGATGCGCCGGGTCGACGTCGGGTCGAGCGCGGAGCAGGGCTCGTCCATCAGCAGCACGCGCGGGCGCACCGCGAGCGAGCGGGCGATGCACAGGCGCTGCTGCTGCCCGCCGGAGAGCGCGCCGCCGGGCTGCCGCAGCCGGTCCTTGACCTCCCGCCAGAGCCCCGCCTTGGTGAGGCACTCCTCCACGAGGTCGTCCCGTGCGTCACGGCCGGCCTTGATGGCGTTCAGCTTGAGGCCGGCGAGGACGTTGTCGTACAGCGACATGGCGGGGAACGGGTTCGGCTTCTGGAAGACCATGCCGATGTTGCGGCGGGCCCGGGTGATCCGGCGGCCCCGGTCGTAGACGTCCTCGCCGTCGAGCAGCACCCGGCCGGCCAGCGAGGCGGAGCCGATCAGTTCGTGCATCCGGTTGAGGATGCGCAGGAAGGTGGACTTCCCGCACCCGGAAGGTCCGATCAGGGCGGTGACCTGGCGGGCGGGCATGGTCAGCGAGACCCGGTCCAGGACCTTGTGGTCGCCGAACCAGGCGGAGATCTCCTCGGCCTCCAGCGTGGCGGGGCCGGGACCCCGGATCACGCGCGGCTGGACGAGGGTGTCGGTGAAGGCGTCGCGGTCGGGGGCCGCGCCGGTCGTGTCGATGGCGGTCATGGTGACTCCTGGTCGTTCGGTCGTTCGGTGGGCGGTCCGGAGGGGTGGGGCGGGGGTGTGGGTACGGGGGGCGGGTGCGGGTCGGGCGGGACCCTTCGTGGACCCGTCCTGGACCCGTCGTGGGTCCGTCGCGGGCCCGTCGTAGGCCCGTCACGGGTCCGTCGCCGGGTCAGAGCAGGTTGGGCAGCAGGGCGGTCACGGCTCCCGCGTCCGCGAGACCGAGGGCGGCCAGCAGGGGGACGGCGCAGATCCAGGTCTGCCAGCGGCCCCAGACGCGGTGGGCCCAGACGGTCAGCAGCGCGGCCAGCAGCAGGCCCTGCGTCCACAGGAACACCTGGAGCCAGGCGCCCTCCTCGCCCGCGAGGGGCTTCTCGGCTCCGGAGATCCATCCGGTGCGCAGCGGGCGCGGCGGGTTGGGCTGGACCGGGGTGACGAGTTCGGCGTCGACCCGCAGGACGCCGGACGGCGTGTACGGGGCGCCGGTCGCCGTCATCAGGGTGAGCCGGCCCTCCCCCGCGGCGAGCGCGGGTGGCAGCTTCTCGCCCGCCCTGCGGATGCCGGTGACCCGGTACACCGCCTTGCCCTGGCCCGTCATCACCTCGATCGCGGCGCCGGGCGGCAGGTCGTGGAGGTGGCCGAAGGGGCTGCCGTACGCCCACTGGCGGCCCATCAGGATCGAGGTCCCCGCCTGGCCCGGCAGCGGGGTGTCGCGGCGGTGGCCGGGACCCGACATGAGGACGGTCGAGGTGGTCCCCTCGGCGACGACCTCCTCGACGCCGAGCACCGGGATACGCAGCAGCGCGAGGGGCGCACCGAGCCCGACGGCCTTGCCGTCGAAGGTCTGCTGCCCCACCGGCGCGGTACCCAGGGCCAGTTGCTCCCGCAGGGTGTCGTGCGCGACCTGCTGGTCCCGGGCGTGCTGGAGGTGGCCGGCGACCGTGAGGTTGGCGGCGAAGCCGAACAGCACGGCGGCGAGCACGCACAGCACGGTCCCGGCCAGCGCGAACCCGGCGCGCGCGGGGGGCGCCGGCTCGCGCGGCACGGCCGGTGAGGTCTGCTTCTCGTCGGGCGGGGCGGCCGGAGGCGGCGCGGACACGGTCACGGACACGGTGGGTGCACTCCTGGTGGGCGGGCGGATCGGGTGGGGGTGTGAGCCCCTTACGGGCTCCGGTGCCGCCGGGCGCGACGGGCTCGCGGGCACCCGGACGGCCCCGGCCCGGGTCCGCGGCACTGGCGGACCCGGGCCTGCGGCGGACCGGCTCAGTGCCGGGCGGACGCGAAGCTGAGCAGTCCCTTGCGGCGGACGTGGATCACCAGGACGGCGCCCGCGGCGATCAGGGCAAGCCCGCCGAGGGCGGCCGTGCCGAGCCGCGCGCCGGTGGACGCCAGCGTGCCGGAACCGGAGCCCGAGCCGGAGTCGGTGCCCGGGCCGCCGGCGTCCGATCCGCCGGAGCCGCCGTCCGCGCCCTGGCCGGCCCCGCCGTCGGCACCGCCCGAGGTGTCGCCGGTGCCGGCGGTGTCGCTCGGGTCGCCGTCCGGGTCGGTGGGCGCGTCCGTCGGGTCGCCGCCCGTGGTGAAGAGGAACGCGACGCTGTGCCCGTCGGCCGCCTCCTCGCCGAGGGTCAGGGTGTGCGCGCCGTCCTCGACGTCGTCGGGCACGGTGAACGCGTACTCCTTCACGGTGCCTTCGGCGTCCGCGGTGGCGTCGGCGAAGGTGGTTCCGCCGTCGAGGTCGACCTTGACCACGGCCGCGGCCGTGAAGCCGCGCGCGGTGATCTTCACGGCGTCTCCGGGCTCCAGCACGGGGTCCGCGTCGAGCGCGTTGCCCTCGGCGTCGGTGACGTCGAGGTCCTCGGACTCACCGGGGGCGGGGGTGGTCGGGGGCGGGGTGGTGGGGGTCTCCACCGCGGTGATCTCGATGAAGCCGTCCTTCTGGGACGCGGCGTACCTCTGCGGATCCGTGGGCGTGAACGCCAGCCGTACGTACGAGGGGCCGGCCTGCGACGGAGCGGTCAGCGCGAACTCCGCCGTGCCGCCGGACACGTCCGCCTGTCCGATCTCCGTGTACTCGGCGTTCTCGCTCGCCGCGGTGGAGAGGGTGACCTTCCCGGCGGCGCCCTCGGGTGCCACCGTGGCGACGAGCGTGTACGGCTTCCCCGCCCGGACCGGATCGGGGGCGGTGGACAGCGTGATGCCGGTGGCCTGCTGCTCCAGCACCGACCAGGAGTCGCCCTCCACCTTGATGAGGGTGGTGAAGGCGGGGGCGTCGGCCGTGCCCAGACCGCAGTTGAGTCCGATGGTGTAGACGCCGTCGGTGTTCCCGTCGGGGACGGCCTGGGCGAGCCGCTGCCCCAGCGACTGGTAGACCACCGCGGGGACCCCCTTGACCAGGTCGTCCGAGAAGGGCCCGGTGACGCTCGGCGGGGACTTCAGCTTGGCGAGGATCAGGCCCGTGCCGGTGCCGGGGTCGACCAGGGTCAGGGTGGAGGAGAGCGAGTCCGCCGGGCACGGGCCGTCCGTCTCGGCGTGCGTGGCGAACAGCGGGTCGTCGGTCTTCCCGCTCGTCGGGGTGAGCGTGAGCGATCCGATGGTGGTGTACGCGTGCGCCTGCGCGGCGAGGGCGAGCACGGTGGCGAGCGCGGCGAACAGCAGCGCGCAGCAGGTCAGCAGCGCCACGGGCGGTCTCAGTGGTGCGAGGCGGTTCATGGGTTTCCCCCCGGGGAGTGCGGTAGGCGGACGGATACGCCGGGGGGCCGGGCACCCGTGGGGTGCCCGGCCGTGGCGCGTGAGCGTGCGGTGGGTCAGTTGGCGCCCTTGATGGAGGTGGCGCCGCAGGCGGTGCCGAGGGTGCCGAACCCGAAGCCGGTGATGGTGGAGGTGGCGGCGCAGACCTTGGAGGACGTGCCGACGAAGGTGGAGGCGACGGTGGCGTTGGTCAGCTTCGCGGTCGGGACGACGTTGTAGACGTCACGGGCGTAGGTGAAGCCGGTGTTGAGGGTGAAGGAGGAGGTGTAGGGAGCGGTGCCGTTCACGCTGATCACGTCGGTGGCGCCGTGGATGTCGGTGACGGCTCCGTTGACCTGCGCGATGTACTGCGCGACCGAGTACGGGGCGATGTCACCGACGGTGTTCAGGGCCACGCCGTTGTTCTCCTGGACCGTCTGGTCGACGCAGCCGCCGACCTGGGCGTCCGTCAGGCCGATCTTCTCCAGGAAGAAGGAGCGGGTGCCGGAGCCGGCCTGCGGGAGCAGCGGCGTGAGGGTCACGCCGTTCAGCGTGGTGGTGGTGCACTGGTAGATGGCCTTGAGCTGCGCAGTGGTGAGGTTCTGGGCGCCGGCGGCGTAGAGCGCGCTGTCGGTGCGCACCGCGACGGAGACCGCGTCCTTGGCGAACGGGATCCAGGTGAGGGCCGATCCGGCGGTCTTGACGCCGCGCGAGGAGCGGGCGAAGTCGAGGCAGTTGGTGCCGGCGGCGACGTCGTTGACCAGAGCGGTGATGCCGGCCGAGGAGCCGTTGGGCCGGTTGATCACACAGCCGGTGGCACGGGTCTTGACCGTCGCCGAGCCGGTGGCGTCGTACGAGGCGATGATCTTGTTGCCGGAAGTGCCCAGGACCACGTTGCCGAGGCCGTTGACGACGTCCTGGGTCGTGTCCGAACCGGCACCGGCCAGCGTGCGGTACTCGGCGGCAGGCGGGTCGGCGACGGCGGCGGGGGCGGCCAGGGCGCCGAGACCGAGAGCGAGAGCACCGACGACGGCACCGGCACGAGCACGAGACGTGACGTTCACTTGATTTCTCCTCCGTGGAAACGGATTCCATGCGTACGGACGACGATGAAGGGAGCGTGAAACAATCCGGATTTCCTTGCCTCCGGCCCGTCGGCCGGCGATGCCTACGATTCCCGAACGAAGTCCCGGTGGCCACAAATCCGAGGGGCGGATCAGATGAATGAATTCTTTCCTGGGCCACCCTTGGAGGTGCGCGTGACGGAGCTGGAAAAGCGCGCCCGACCGGAGCCGGTCCGGACCGGAAAGGCGCGCTCCCCGTCGGTTCCGGCGCCTCACCCGGCGACCGCCCCCGTCCCGCCCCGGCGCGCCGCCAGCCGCAGCAGGACCGGTCCGGCGAGGGAGGCGGCGGCGGCCAGCAGGAGCACGCCGAGGAGCACCCAGCGGACCGCGCCGAGCAGCTGGCCGGGGGTGGTGCCGCCGACCGCGGACTCGGCGACGGGCTGCCCCGCGCCGCCCGCACCGCCGGGCGGCGCGGCGCTCGGGGCGTCGGCGTCCGCCGTGTCGCCGGCGCCACCGCCCGCGCCGGAGGCGGCCCCGCCCACGTCGCCCCCGCCGCCGTCCGCGGCACCGGCCGGGAAACCGCCGCCGGCCGCGCCCTGCGCGCCGCCGGCCGGCGGCGCCCCGTCCGCCGGGTCGTCGCCCCCGGCGGCCACACCCTTCTCCAGCGCGGTCGCCGCGGCGAGCGCCTGGTCCCGCATGGCCTGCGGCAGCGGGGCGTATCCCGCCGGGAGTTCGCCGGCCGCCGTGCCGGGCCGCTGCCCCGGGCCCGCTGCGTACCGGATGACCTTGGCGTAGTCGTCGCGGGCGTCCCGCGCCTGGTCGACGGAGGCCGCCGCGTAGACGACGGAGGTCAGCGGGTACGCGCTGCCGCGTGCCTTCGACGGGTCGGCCGCCTTGACGCCCTCGACCGAGGAGTCGGGCATCTGCGCGACCGCCTTCAGCAGGGTGGCGTCGGTCGGCTTCACGAAGGTCCCGTCGGCGTTGGGCAGGGCCGCCACGTCGAGCAGGTACCGCCGCGCGGAGGCGGAGTCGGCGATACCGATCTCATGGGCGCCGACCAGCGGAGGACGGGTGGACTGCAACCCCACCGGAACGGTCGTCCGGTCGCATAGGAACGCCAGTCCCGAGTAGCCGCGGCGTATCTTCAGGGCCGCCGCGTGCAGGTCGTTGGCGTACGGCACCAGGTTCTGGCTGGTGTACGAGACGTCGGGGCACAGCGTGCCGGTCGCGGTGGTGTCGCTCTTGGGGTAGTAGTTGATCGGCTCATCCGCGAGTTCCAGGGACGTGTAGCTGGAATTCATCCGCATTCCCCAGGGGTCCGGTTCGCCCTCCAGGAAAGCGCGCGCAGCGTCGTTCTCGATGAGGTAGCGCCAGAGCATCCGGGCCGTGTCCGAATTCTCCAGACCGACGATCATTCCATTCGGCGCATTGCGACCCGCTTTGATGTCCGGGTTCAGTTCCAGGAATTCCGGATCGGTCGAGATCCGGAGGGGGTTTCCGGCCACGGTCTCGGGCGGGGGCTGGTTGAACATGGTCATGCGGACGTTCTCCACGTACGACTCCGTCAGCAGCTTCGCCAGCAGGCGCTGGTTGAGCCGCAGCCGGCCGACGTGGCGGGAGGCGTCGGTCTCCGGTTCGTCGTAGTTCCAGAGGAAACCGATCGTGAGGCCGCTGATGGCGACCGGTGCGTGCACGACGGCGGCGCCGGCCGCCCCGGACTCGACCGGGTCCACCGTGAAGGCGAGGCCCGGTGAGGTGTCCGTCGGCGAGGTGACCGCGAAGCGGGCGGTGTCCTCGCCGGTCTGGGTGAAGGTGAAGCGACGGGTCCCCGCGGTGCACAGGGCCCCCTGCCAGGACGTCATCGCGTCGGTGACCAACTCGGAGCCGATCGTGCGGCGTTCGGGCTTGTCCGCGTCGCAGTTGTCGCCCACCGGCAGGAAGTCCAGGCGGAAGACGATGCGCTGGTCCCAGACCGACCGGCTCAGCCCGCTCGCCGCCTGGGGCGACGTGCCGGACTCGGCGAGCCTGCCGTCCGGGTTGTGGTCGCCGCGCGGCACGACCACGAGCCAGCACGGCTGGACCTTCCCGTCGGCCGTCCGGCGCGCCCCGCAGGCCAGGTGCGGCGCCTCCAAGGCGGTCGTCACCTCGAAGATCGCCTCGCCCGAGCCGTCGGAGTCGTTCTGCACCCAGGGCAGGGAGTTGCTGTCCCCGCCGGTGAAGTAGGTGTAGTCGTAGGCACTCGTCGTCGCGGGCCCGTCGGCCGGCCGGAACGGGACGTACTTCTGGTCGGTGACCCCCGGTTCGGTCGGAACGTCCCCGTAGCCGTCCTCGCCGGGGTCCATGTCGGAGCCCGGTACGAGGGCGCGGGTGCCGCCGGGCGTCGCCGTGCCGCCCGCTCCGAACTCGCACTGCTCGCGGGACGGCCCGGCTTCGGGGTCGTCGCCCCAGCACTGCATGATCTGCATGAAGTCGCGGGCCTTCTCGGTGGTCCCGGGGGTGGCTCCCGTCCAGGACACCTTCACCGCCTGGCCCCGCAGGTCGGCCGTCTGGCCGACGGTCACCTTCACCTGCGAGAAGTCGTCGTACGGTCCCTTCGTACCGGTCTTCGTCACGGCCGAGCCCTGCTCCGCCGCGCTCGCCCGCGCGTCGCCGCCCGGAGGCAGCGGCACCACGGCGAGGACCAGGGCGGCAGCCAGCGCGCCGAGGCCCGCCACCAGTCGGCGCCGGACGGGCACGAGCCGTCCCGCGCTCCCCACCCGCACACCGCGCGCGGGCCCCGCCCCCGGTGCGCCGGGATACGTCGTCGCGTCGCTCATGCCGCTTCCCCCCGGCGTCGTGCGCGGGCCGCCAGGGCCCGCGCGGTCAGCGGCGGACCGACGACCAGGGCCACCAGCAGCACCGCGGACAGCGCCATCAGCGCGCCACGCATCCCGAAGGCGTCCCCGGTGGCGAGCGTGACGGGGTTGGCGACCACCGAACTGTCGCCGGACGTACCGGAGTCGGCGATCACCTCACCGGTGTCCGGGTCGATCGTGGTGCCTCCGGCCGCCGCGCCTCCCGCCGCCACGGCGTCGGCCGCGCCGTCGCCGTCCGCGTCGGCCGCAGCACCGGCCGTGCCTCCCGTGCCCCGGCCGCCGGTGGCGCCGCCCGTCCCGGAGCCGCCGCCGGCGGCGGTCCCGCTTCCGGCGGACGCCGTCCCTGTGCCGGAAGTGCCTCCGCCGCCGGACGCGGCGGGCTTGACCGGTGTCGCCGAGGTGTCACCGGCGGTGCCGGTGGTGCACTGCGTGCGGCCCTTCGCGTCGCACGCCTTGGGGTAAGCGGCCTTCTTGGCGAGGGTGTTGCTGCCGTCGGCGGAGAAGGTGGGGTTGCGGCACTTGTTGATGTCGATCGCGGAGGCGGGCGCGCCCGGAACTCTGCGCAACTGCTGGAAACCGGCCTGGACGAGGTTCTTCGGCAGCGGGGAGTAGCCCAGCTCCTCGGCCTGCTGCTGACCGTCGCAGAGGAAGTAACGCCCGAACGTGCCGAGCGAGTTGCCCTTGTCCTCGGTGAAGCCCTGCTCCACCTTGGTCGGCAGGATCATGTAGCTGTAGCTGGAGAGCGGATAGGTGCGGCGGTCCGGGTTGTCGTAGACGCCGTCCAGGATCTGGGTGAGGTAGGACTGGCTGCTCCTGTCGGTGTTGATCCGCGCGCCGAGCAGGCCGACGGCCACGCTGGAGGCGGTCGGCTCCACGTAGAAGCCCGACGTGTTCAGCATCTTGGCGACCGGGAAACCGGTCTTCAGCGCGTAGGAGTACTCGACGTAGGTGAGGGCGCCCTCACCGGACTCCTGGCGCACATGCCCCGCCACACCGTTGGATCCGGACTTGGCGATCATCGAACTTCCGCTGAGCAGCGGGTAGTTCGAGGTCATCCCACAGGCGGAGCCGCGCCCGGTCCTGGCGCAGTAGGCGTTCCAGGCGGCAGGCTCCTTCTTCGCCATCCAGGTGGTGAACTGCGCCGTCGTGCCCGAGCCGTCGGAGCGCACCACGGGGATGATCTGGCGGGCCGGCAGGGTCAGCCCCGGGTTGTCCGCCCTGATCGCGCCGTCGTTCCAGCGGGTGATCCGCCCGGTGAAGATCTTCGCGATGACCGGGCCGGAGAGCCGCAGGTTGGTGACCCGCTTGCCGTTGATCTTGAGGTTGTACATGAACGCCGTGCCGCCGGCCACGATCGGCATGTAGGCGAAGCCGCGCTTGGGCGGAGTGTCGACGACGCCCTGCTCCTTCAGCCCGTAGGGGATCTCGGAGACCGCGAAGTCCACGACGTTGTTGCGGAACTGCTCGCGGCCCTGCGAGGAGCCGTTGTCGGTGAAGTTGACCGTCATGCCGAAGTTGGCCTTGACGTTGCGGACCCACTGGGTGACCGCGTTGGCGCTCCAGGTGGAGCCGGAACCGGTGATCTTCGCGTACGAGGCGGCCTCGGCGGCGGGCGCCCGGACGGCCGAGAGCGCGCCGAACACCAGCAGCAGCGCCATCAGCATCACCCCCGGACGGGACAGGGCGGTGGCGGGTCTCACGACGGACTCCTTCAGGGCGTACGGGTTCGGTGCGGGCGGACGCGCCGCGCGGGCGGCGTCGCTCCGGGCGGGGCGCCGCGAGGGGCGCCCCGGCGGAGGTCGCTCGGCGCGCGTCACGGCGCGGCCGGCGGGTCGGAGCGGTACGACGGCGGGTCGGTCCGGTACGGCTCCGGTGGTGGCGGATCGGACGGATGCGGCGCGGGTGCGGTGGCGGGCGCGGCCGTGGGGCCGGCGGCGTGCCGCGCGGCGAAGCGGGCGGCGTCGCGCCGGGAGGCCGTCACCCGGCGGTGCTCCTGGGCCCGCGTGAGCTGCCCCGGTCCGCGGCCCCCGATGACGCGGGCGGCGACGAACAGCAGCAGCACCACGGCCATCAGCAGGGCGGCGGTCCCGAAGCCGCGGGAGATCATGTTCGGTTCCGGCGAGCGCACGAAGGTGAACGTGGCCAGCGGCAGCGACACCATGGGCCCCGAGAGCGGGTCCCAGTTCATCTCGGCGGTGAATCCGGCGGTGAGCAGCACCGGCGAGGTCTCGCCGATGCCCCGCGCGGTGCCGAGGATGACCGAGGTGGTGAGCCCGGAGCGGCAGGTGGGCAGGATGACGTGCCAGACCGTCCGCCAGCGGGAGGTGCCCAGCGCGCACGACGCCTCGCGCAGGGTGCCGGGCACCAGCCGGATGACGACGTCGGCGGCCCGGATGACGATCGGCAGCATCATCACCGAGAGGGAGAGGGCCGCCGCGAACCCGGAGCGGTCCATGCCGAGTCCGAGGATCACCGTCGCGTAGACGAACAGCCCGGCGACGATGGACGGCAGCGCGGTCATCGCCTCCACGACCGTGCGGACGAAGCGGGCGAAGGGTCCGGGCACCTCGTTCAGGAAGACCGCGCAGACCAGCCCGACGGGCACGGTGATCACCAGGGCGATGGTGATCATGATCAGGGTGCCGACCGCCGCGTGCAGCGCGCCGCCGACGCTGAGCGGTTCCAGCGGTCCCGCGAAGCGCATGTCCTCGGTGAAGAAGTTGAGGTGCGCGAGCGCGCTGCGGCCCTCGAACAGGGCGTACACCACGACGAACACCAGGATCACCACGAGCAGCAGCCCCAGCGAGCGGATCAGCGCGGCGGCGATCCGGTCCACGACGGCGGGGCCGTCCTCGTCCAGCGAGACGACGATCCCGTAGAGCGTCAGGAACAGGACGTACGCGACGACGACGAACCCCACCGCGCCGTTGAAGGGCGTGAGCCGGTCGAAGACCAGCCAGGTCAGCGAGAGCGCCCCGGCGGCGGAGCCGATCAGCGCGTAGACGTCGGTGGCGCGCAGCGGCGACAGCGCGCGCCGGCGCTCGCCCGCCGGGTCCTTGGTGCGGGCGGGTCCCGGCAGGACGGTACGGGGCGCGGGGTCGCGGGCCGGGTCCGCGCCGCCGGACGCGCGGGGCGCTTCGGGGGCCAGGGTCATGGTCGGAAGGCTCTTTTCTCCGGGCGGAACCGGGCGCGGGCTTCAGGACTCGGCGGGCGGGAGGCTGCGTGCGGCGCGGTCTGCGGCCACGGTCTGCGGCGGGCTTCAGGCGGCTTCAGGCTTCGGCGGGCTTCAGGACTCGGTCGGCGGCGGGGTCTCGCGGGACTCGGTGGTTTCGGGGCCCGGCCGGCTCCGCGGCCCGGCGGTCGTCGGGGTGCGCCCGCCGCCCGCGACGACGGCTCCGCTCAGGCGTCGCTGCTCGCCCCGGAACGGCTGCGGGCGACGATGGAGGAGGCGGCGAAGTTGACGATCAGCGTCATCACGAACAGCGCGAACCCCGCCGCCATCAGCGCGGACATCCCGAACTCGCCCGCCTCCCCGTACCGGAGGGCGATCAGCGAGGAGACGGAGCTGGTGCCGGCCTGCAGCACGTGCCACTGGACGTCGAAGGTCAGCGAGATGACCATGAAAACGCCGATGGTCTCCCCCAGCGCCCGGCCGAGCCCCAGCATCGTGCCGCCGATCATGCCGCCCTTGGCGAAGGGCAGCACGACGCTGCGGATCATGCCCCAGCGGGTGGCGCCCAGCGCGTAGGCGCCCTCGCGTTCACCGGCGGGGGCCTGCGAGAAGACCTCCCGCATGATGGAGCAGATGATCGGCGCGATCATCATCGCCACGACCAGACCGGCCAGCAGGGAGGACGAGGTGTAGACGCTGGCCGGGGCGAGCGGGTCGTCCGGGTCGGCCCCCTCGACGCCGAGCGGCGGGATCCAGCCGAGGTAGGTGGCGATCCACCGGGCGGTGGGCACCACCTTGTCCTGGAGGAAGAAGAAGCCGAAGAGGCCGTAGACGACGGACGGCACGGCGGCCATCAGATCCACCACGCTGATGAGCGTCCGGCGCAGGCGCGGTGAGGCGTACTCGGAGATGTAGAGCGCCGATCCGAGCGCCAGCGGCACCGCGAACACGATGGCGATGAGAGCGATCAGGACGGTGCCGACGAGCACGGCCGCGATGCCGAAGTCGCCCGCGTCCGGGGCCCATTGGGCGGTGGTGAGGAACGACCAGCCCGCCTCTTCGAGTGCGAGCCGGGCGCGGTGGAACAGGAATCCGCCGACGAGCAGCATGACCACCAGCACCAGCGCGCCCCCGGAGCGGGCCACCGTGCGGAACACCTTGTCGGGCAGTCCGGGATCGGCGTACAGCCGCCGGGGGACGGCGTCCGTCACCGGTGCGGCAAGCGCCACGGCGACCGCCCCGGCGCTGTCCGGTACGTCCCCGTGCGATACGTCTCCGCGCCGTACGTCCCCGGGCTGCGCGCCTCCGTGGTGCACGCCTCCGGGCTGCACGCCTCCGGGCTGCACGCCTCCGGGCTGCACGCCTCCGGGCTGCACGCCTCCGGACCGTACGTCCTCGGGCGGCCCGTCGAACGCGTCGGGCCGGGCGTCGGCGGGCCGCCCCGCGCGTGTCCGGTCCTTCGCGGTGCGTCTGAACATCTTCGGCGAATCCACACCCCGACGCTCGCCCCGCCCGATTGACGCGCTCGGCCCGAAAGGTGAACGAGGGGACCCCGCGGGGCAACATCGAGACGGTCCGCCCCGGCCTGCTCAGGCCGGCCGACGACCGGACCTCTTCACGCCTCCCCCCACAACGCGCCTTTCTCCGGCTCCAGTTCGGGCAGCATCGAACGGAAGCGCTCAAAAGCGGTACGGCAGGTCGCGTGCCGCTCGTACGTCCGGGACGACGCGGCCACCACCGTTCCGCGCAGATCCCGCAGCACCCAGACCCAGCCGCCGCCTCCCGCGCTGTGCTGGATGCCCCCGGTGTGCCGGTCGTGCGTCGCGCACAGGGCGACGAACGCGCTCCTGCACCGTGCGTGCGAGGCGTACGACACCTGCGCCACCGCCACGGGCCGCCCGTTGGACGCGATCAGCCGCCAGCCGTAACCCCCTTCGCCGTCGATGTCGATCTGACATCGCATGCCCGCCGTGCTCGCGGCCGGTCCGCCCGCTCCCCTTGGCTGTTCCATGGCCCCACCCCCCCGCCGCCCCTCACAGAAAAGACCGCAGGGTACGCACCCGCGTGGGCAGCACGGGCAATCTACTGAGCCGTAGGGACGGTGGAGAGGTAAAGGAGTCACCATAGGTCACGATTCATTGCCCGGTAACCACCCGGCCACACAAGGGAAATCGCCCGAGCCCGCCCCCGGTCGTCCCCACGCGCGCGCACGCGGGGACGGCCTTCCGGAACCAGGGCTTCCAGATGGTTACACGCGCCGCGCGGAGGCGGGCGTCAGCCGCTGACGCTCGCCGATCCCGTCTCCAGCCGGCCGGTGAACCTGCGCGACCAGGTGGCGTCGGCGTCCACCGTGACGGTGAAGTCGTACCAGCCGTTCTGGTAGGCGGCCGCGTTGAAGAAGTCCTCCACCGTGGCGCCGGCGGCGACGGTGTAGGTCCACGGGCCGTCGGTGCGGTAGTGGTTGGAGGTGAGGGTGAAGGTGAGCGGTGCGGTACCGGAGTTGACCATGGCGAAGTAGACGGCGAGCTTCCCGGTGCCGGACGCCGTGGCGTACCTGACGCGCACCTCCGCCGACTTGCCCGCCTTGGTGGCGTCCCCCTTGAAGCGGCGCAGGAACCGGTTGGGGCCGGTCATCGTGAGGTCGTACTTGCCGTCGCCGTTGCCCGAGCCGATGTTGAAGAAGTCGGTGGCGGTGGCTCCGGCGTCCACGGTGTACTGCCACGGCGTCGTGTCGCGGTAGGCGTTGGGGTGGATGGAGAGATGGGCCGCCCGGGTGGCAGGCGCGCCCTGGTTGGCCATCGTGAACCAGGCGAGGATCTTCCCGGAGGTCCCGAACTCCAGCCGGTCCAGGTATCCGTTGGGCTGGTAGGGCAGGGCACGGGAGGGGCGGGTGCCCGGCTCCTGGGCGGGCAGCGCATTGGTCGTCGGCACGGGGTTGGACAACGGACCGCACGTCGCGTACCCGATCACGCTCGTCGCCGGCAGCGCGACCGCGCCGTAGACCGGGTGTGCGAAGTCGAACACACCGGTCAGGTCGCCGCTCACCTTGCGCCGCCAGGCAGTGATGTTGGGGCAGGCGGCCGGGGTGCCGAGTGCGGTCGTCCACGTCTCCAGGAAGCGCAGCACGGACGTGTGCTCGAAGACCTCCGAGGAGACCCAGCCGCCGCGCGTCCAGGGCGAGATCACCGTCATCGGGACGCGGAACCCGAACCCGTACGGGACACCGTTCAGGAACTCACCGGCGGTACCGGCGGGCGGGACCGGCGGCGGGACGTGGTCGAAGCAGCCGTCGTTCTCGTCGTAGTTGAGGAACAGGACGGTGGAGTCGAAGACGTCCGGGTCCGCGGCCAGCGCCCGGTAGACCAGGTCGATGAAGTGCGCCCCGTCGCCGGGCGGCGCGTAGGGGTGCTCGGAGAACGCCTGGTTCGGGACGACCCAGGAGACCTGCGGCAGCGTGCCCGCCAGCACGTCCGCCTTGATGGCGGCGGCGATGTCGTCCGGGGTGGAGCCGGTCACCTTCGGGACGGAGGACATGCCCCGGTCGTACAGCGGGTTGCCCGCCTTGGCACTGGTGAACGCCGAGAAGTAGGCGCAGCCGTTGTCCCCGTAGTTGTCCTGCGCGTTCTGGTAGACCTTCCAGCTCACCCCGGCCGCCTGCAACGCCTGGGCGTAGTTCTGCCACGTCAGGCCCGATTCGTCGCCGCCGTCGTAGCTGGAGGCGTCGACCTTTCCACTCCACAGGTAGGTGCGGTTGGGGCCGGTGGCGCTGAGGGTGGAGCAGAAGTAGGCGTCGCACACCGTGTAGGCGTCGGCGAGCGCGTAGTGGAAGGGGAGGTCCGCACGGTCGAGGTACCCCAGCGAGCGGACGCTGCCGACGCCGGATACCCACTTGTCCATCCGGCCCTTGTTCCACGCGGTGTGCTGGGAGGACCAGGAGTGCGGCAGGTCGCCGTTGCACTGGGCCAGCACCGGGCCCGGCTGGCCGCCCGCCGCCGGGGTCGCGCTGAGCTTCCACGGGTACTGGCGGCCGGTGCCGTTGGGCTGGTCGAAGACCGAGCGGTTGCCCGCGAGGGTGATGCCGCTGCGGTCGTCGAACCCGCGCACCCCCTTCAACCGTCCGAAGTAGTGGTCGAAGCTGCGGTTCTCCTGCATGAGGATCACCACGTGCCGGACGTCCTTGATCGTCCCCGTGGCGGCGGCCGCCGCGCCCGCCCGCGTGCCCGCGGCCGGAGCCGGAGCCGGAGCCGCGCCCAGTGTCATCCCCGCGGCCACGGAAGCGCCCAGTCCTACGAATCCTCTACGGCTGATGGGTGTCATGCGCCCTGCCTTCGTCTCCGGGCGCACCCCGGAGGCGCGCCGCCGCGCAACCATGCCGCTTCCGGACGGAGTCCACCCGGCCGGCGCATGACCTCCCGGTGAACGGCCCCGGCCCGTACGGCGACAGCGGGTTCGCGTGACGAGGCACCCGTTCGAGACACGGCCGCGCCCCTCCCACCTGCCCCTCTCACCTCCGGGGTCGTCCGACGGCACCGTGCGACGCCACGACCGCAGGAGGATTTCCCGTACCTCCCGGGTGGCAGTGCGGCCGCTGATCCGGCGGGTTCGCGTACCACTCCGGTCGCACGGGGACCTGCCCCGGAGTGCGACCACGGTTCCACACGAAGGCGACCCGCGAGCGATGTGGCAGCGCGTGCCCGGCGTCGAGTATGACCGGGTGGCCGAGAACATCACGGGGCTGTACCTGTCCCCCCTGGAACTCCTTGTCCTGCTGGGTGCCGTCGCGCTGGTGGTGGCACGCTGGCTTGCTCCCGCCGCCCGCCCACGCGTCACGATGGCCGCGGCGGCGGTTTTCGTGCCGTCCGCGATCGTGCTGAGCGTGACAGGGATCCGCTGGCAGATGCTGCCGGTAGTGGCAGGTGCTGCCGTCGCGTCGCCGTTCGCCCTCTCTCCCCTGCTGCGACGCCGTACCGGACGGCCGACGCGGCGGGCCCGATGGTGGCTTGCGATGCCGGGGTCAGTGGCTTGCGTCGGCCTGATCGCCATGGGTCCGGTGGCAGCCTGGGCCTTTCCCGTGCCCGTCTTTCCCGAGCCCTCGGGCCCTTTCGCGGTCGGCACCCGCGTGGTGCAGTGGACCGACCCGCTCCGCCCGGAGAGCTTCACCGCTGATCCGCACGACCGGCGCACCGTCGTGCTCCAGCTCTGGTATCCCGCGCGGAAAGGCCCCGCGGGCGGGCAGCGGGCCCAGTACCTCGGTCGTACGGAGCAGGAGGCGCGCACCGTCTCCGATGCCCTCGCCCGCGAGGCCGGCCTGCCCGGTTTCCTGGTCGACGGCGTCCCGCGTGCCCGCACCCATGCGGTCTTCGGCGCTCCGGTGGCCGGCGGGGGCGAACGGTTCCCGGTGGTGCTGTTCTCTCCCGGATCGGGCGGAGTGCGTACCCAGAACACCGCGTGGGCGGAAGAACTGGCCAGCCACGGCTATGTGGTCGTCGCTCTCGACCACCCCTACGACTCCGCCGCCGTCGTACTCGCCGACGGCCGAACGATCCACGCCAAGATCGCCTCCACCGGAGACCGGGACGAGGACGGCAGGCTGGCGGTCGGCTGGACGGCCGTCCGGGCCGCAGATCTCCGCTTCGCCCTCACCCAGCTGGAGCATCTGGACCGAGGTGAGAACACGGACCCGCTGACCGGGCGCCTGGACACCGGTCGGGTCGCAGTCACCGGGCACTCCATGGGCGGCGCGGCCGCTCTGCAAGCGGCGCGGCAGGACCGCCGGTTCGACGCCGTCATCGATCTGGACGGCTACCCCCACGGCCCCGCCCTCCCCGCCCTCCAGCAGCCGGCCCTCGCGCTCACCCAGGCCATCACTCCTGCGACCGACCCGCGTTACCTGCCCCGTCTCACCGAGGCCCTCCGGGCCGGCACCGCGACGAGCTACCGACTCACTGTCCCCGGCGCCGCACACCTCACCTTCATGGACAGCCCCCTCTACCTGCCGCCTGTGCCCTCGACGGTCGGCTCCCTGGGCCGCCACGAAAGCCCGCACGTCGTCGCCGCGACCACCCTCGCCTTCCTGGACGCCACCCTCCGGCACACCCCCGGTGACCTGGCCGGCGTGCTGTCCGACTACGGCGACCTCAGCGTCTACCCGTCGGCCAAAAGCCGCTGAGCCGCTCCTCTCCCCGGCCGGACCCGCACTACAACCGTGTGCCGAGTGTTCGTGCCTCTGCTGCTCACCATCCGGTGAGATCCACCACGTACCGGCAGTGAGGGTCGTCGAGCGTGTCCGGGGTCCCCCATTCCCGCCCGAGCAGTGAGGGCAGCGCCGCCAGGAGGGCGGTCAGTGCACCGCCGGGCCGTACGTCAGCGCCGACGACACCACGTACGTCAGCGCTGTCCAGGTAAAGGCGCAACAGCCCTCCTGCTGTGAACAGGAATCCGCGTAGCCCTGTCTCCGGGCGCCCGTCCGGCGGCCGAGCAAGGCACCGCAGGAGGGTGGAGGCCCAGTCGTGCGTGGTGAACGGCGCCTCTTCAAGAGTGGCCGGGGTCGACCAGGTACAGATCCATTCCCATGACGGAAGTGACTCTGTCCGAGGGGTAGATGTGCGTCCCGGTGTGTGCAGCCCGAAGGAGAGCGACGACGTCGTGCGAGGTACGCAGTTCATCACCCGCGCCCAGGGGGATCTCGTACATCGTGAGCCGGGAGGGCACGCACTCGTCCCTGTCGCCGAGGGCGACTCGGACTGCGGGGGCACCCTCCGGAGCGGGCAGGACCCCTCGTACGTGCTGGTCTTCCAGCAGTGGCGCGTAGACGTACTCCAACAGAAGGCCGGCTACTTCCCTCTGCAGGTCTTCGATCTCGTGGTCGTCTTCGTTCACCGGCTTATTCATTCACCCGGTGTGGGCACTTCGGCATGCCGTTGCAGTAGGCGGTGATCACGCCCACCACTTGGCCGGAAGGGGGAGCGACAGCTCCCGCCATTCCCTCTTTCGAGCTGTCGCTGCCGAGCCGGTGTCCGGGCGCCACACGGCCGGCCCACCACCCAGCGCACTCCCCTCACACCACGCAGAAGACGTTCCCCTCCGGGTCCTCCAGCACGAAGTGGTCCGGCCGGCCGTTCAGCTCCTCGACGGAGGCGACGCGTGCGCCGGCCGCCGTCAGCCGGTCCACCGCGGCCGTGACGCGGGGCCAGCGGGTCTCCCAGGGGGTCTGGCGGCCGCCACCGGCCTTGATGTCCAGGTGCAGGCGGTTCTTGGCCCGCTTGGGCTCGGGGACCTTGAGGAAGGAGAGGCCGGGGCCGATGCCCTCGGGGTCGCGCAGCCCCGCGCCGTCGTCCCACTCCGCCTCCGGGACGCCCTGGTCGGCGTACCAGGCATGCCAGGTGTCGAACCCCTCGGGCGGCGGGGCGGGTTCGTAGCCGAGGGCCAGGGCCCAGAAGGCGGCCAGCCCGACCGGGTCGGCGCAGTCGAAGGTGAGGGCCCAGGGGGTCGCCATGAGAGTCTCCCGAATCTCGTGGTGGGAGGAATGCCGGACCCGGCCGAACGTACCCGCCCGCACCGACAACGCCCCTGCCCCCGGCCCCCGTACGCCACCGCCGACGAAGCACGCCGTACGACGCACAACGACGACGTACGCCCCCGCCCCCGGGCCGCGAGGCGGCACCGGGGGCGGGGGCGGTGGGTAACGGCGAACCGGACGTGGGTCAGCCCGCGCCGGTCAGGTCGATCGTGACGGTCCGCTCGGCGGGCGTCTTGCCGGTCAGCGCGGTCTTCATGGCCTGGGCCACGTCGTCCGGGCCGACCTGGTGCTTCTTGCCGTCCGCCTTGACGGCCATGATGCCGTCGAAGACTCCGTCGCACAGGGTCTCGATGGCCTGCTTGTCGTAGTGGTCGACGAGCCTGCCGTCGATCGCCTTCATCGACAGGATCTGCGGCAGCGACCGCGCCGGGCCGAACTGGATCTCCTTCGGGCCCGCCTTGATCGTGATCAGGCCGGACATCGCGGGCTCGGCGAACTCCTTCATCGCCCGGTCCAGTTCGGCCTGGGTGATGGTGGGTTCCTGGGTGCTGACGGGCAGTTCGACCGTGGAGGCCTTGCCCGTCTGCACCTGGGCCCGGTAGGCGTCGCGGACCGAGATGATCGACTGGTTGACGTCGAGGCGCTGCCCGGACTTGCCGGGCACGGCGATCGCCTTGTTCGGCTCGAACTTGATGGTGCCCTCGCCGGCGGTTCCGGACACGCCCGCCAGTTCGGTGAGGGCGGCGCCGAGCTTCTCCTCGTCGACCGGGATCACCGGGTCCGCCGGACGGTCCCCGCCGAAGAGGGAGCCGATCACCGAGACCGGGTTGTAGTCGCTGCCCGCCGCGCCGCGCACGGTCTCCTCGGCGTCCAGTCCGAGCCCGGCCTTCTCCGGGTCGAGCTGGGCCTCCTTGCCGTCCACCGAGAGCGTCATCGGCGCCTGGGCGCGCTTGCCGAGGGCCTTGTCGAGGGTGTCGACCGCCTCCTGCTTCGTGCCGCCGCCGATGTCCACGCCGAGCACGCTGGTCCCCTTGGGGACCTCGGAGTGGTTCAGCAGCAGACCCGCGCCGTACGCGACGCCGAGCAGCACGACCGCGGCCACGCCGAGCAGGGTGACCTTGGAGCGGCCCTTCTTCCTGGGGGCCGGGGCCGGGGCGGGCGTCCGGCGGGCGGGCTCCGGGGAGTCCGGTCCGCCGGCCGTCGGGCCGTCCGGGGAGCCGGGGCCGCCGGGGAACGGCCGGGGACCGCCCGGGATCACCGGGATGCCGCCGGTGAGGGTGTCGCCGGAGACGTGCCCGCCGCGCGGCTCGGGGGCCGGCTGCTGCGGGGTCAGGATCGCGGTGTCGTCGGACATCCGCGGCGGCACACCGCTGCGGGGGCCGCCCGTGCCGCCACCCGGGCCGCCCGGACCGGGGCCGCCCGTGCCCCCGTGGGGACCGCCCGGACCGGGACCGAACGGATTGCCCGCCGCCGGACCCGTGGGTGCGCCGGGACCACCCGGCCCCCCGGCGGGACCACCGACGCCCGGGCCCTGAGCACGCGGACCCTGCGCACCAGGACCCTGGCCGCTGAGCCCCTGCGCACCCGGCCCCTGAGCACCCGGCCCCTGGCCGGGACCGCCCTGGCCGCCGGGCGCGAAGGACGCCGTTCCGGCCGCGGGGCCCGTCGTCGGGCCGCCCGGACCGGGGGGCCGTACGCCGAAGTCGGGGGTGGAACGCGGGCCGCCGGGGCCGCCGTCACGGGTGCCGCCGGGCGGGGGCCCGCCCGGGAAACCCTGCTGCGGTCCGCCCGGGAAGCCCGGCAGGTCCGCACGGGGCGGGGTTCCGGCCGGCCGGTCGCCGGAGGCGCCGGCCGCGGACGGGCCGCCGCTCCGGTCCGCGGGACCGCCGCTCTCGCCCGCCGGCGGAGCCGGGGCGTTCTTGCGGGGGGCGAACCAGTCGCTGCCGCTCTTCGCCGGCGCCGGACCGTCGGCGCCGGAGTCCGGCCCCTCGGACCCGGAAGCGGCCGGGGCGCCGGGCGCGGGCGCGCCGGGGACCGGACCGGGGGCCGGGGTGGCCACGGTGCGTTCCGGGTCCGGGCGGTCGCCCGCGCTCTCGCCCTCGCCTTCGCCCATCGGCGTACGCATGACGACCGGCGGGATCGGCCGCGAACCGGGGATGTTGATCCGGATCCGCGTCGTCAGCGTGGTCTCGGTCTTCTTCTCCTCGGGCCGGGGCGGCTCCGCCGGTTCGGGGGCCTCGGAAGGCTCCTCCTGCGTCGGGTTCAGCGACGGATACTGGCGTGATCCGTACGGCGGCGTGCCCGACGGGTACGCGGCACCACCGCGCCCCTGGGGCCCGGAGGACGAACTGTCAGTTTCACGACTCAAAGCAGGCTCTCCCGATTGGCTCCGCCGCCCGTACTTCCCCCATGCCGCAGGCCAGGGGACGGCTCGGCGCGCGCACCACCATACTGGCCGCCGCGCGGCGGCACTTCTCGGCCGGGGGAAACCTCCACCCCGGCCACACACCCGTGCATGCTCCCGTGCGACCGTTCTGTGCTCATCAGGCCCCGGTTCACCCGCCGTCGGTGGCCGAAACCGGAAGCCGCGAGGTGGTGGCGCAGATCACAGCGACCACCATCCCGCCGAGCATGAACAGCAGCAACGCGACGCTGTCGCCGTAGACATAGTCGCCTTCCGGCCGTCCGCCGAGCAGCAGGACGATGCCGACCAGCCATCCGGCGGCGGGGGCGAGCGCCCCGAACTGGGTCCGGGTGAGCATCCGTCCGGCGGAGAACACCCCCGCCGCCGCGGCGAGGGACAGCAGCAGCCCGCCCGGGAACCAGGCGTCGTGGAGCAGGGAACCGGCGAGCGAGACGAGCGCGCCGAGGACCACCAGGGCGACGTACGCGGCGACCCTCGCCGGGGTCACCGCGGGCGGCACCTCGCGGGTCGATCCGGCGGTGCGCGGCGGGGCGTTGGTGCGCGGGGCGCGTGCCTCCGCCCCGGCGCGGGCGCGGTCCTTGCTGCTGCTCATGCCTGTGCTCCCGGCACTTCTGCGGCGTCCGGGACGCCCGCGAAGAGATCGTGTTCGCGCCCGCCGTCCCCGCCGGGGACACCGTGCGCCAACTGGTAGTACTCGGTGGTGAAGAGGGGCTGCGCCAAGCCGTTGGAGAGGGCGAAGCAGGCTCCTCCGACGGGCTCGACGGTGATCTGGGTGGCGTGCGCCCGCATCGCGGCCGTCTTGGCCGCGGCGTGGGCGGACCCGTCGATCTCCGCGGTGATGTCCGCCTCGTCGGTCACCCCCGGCAGGTCGTCCACCTCGGCGATCCCGGGGAAGGCGCCGGCGGCGGTGGTCCGGAGCCGGTCGAACGCGGCCTCGGCCACCGGGCGGGGCATCCGGTTCCAGTACACCTTGGCGATGGCGTGCGGGGCCCCGGAGCCGTACGCGGGGTCGGCGGCCAGCCCGGCCGCGCGGGTCGCCACCCGGTGCGCCTGGATGTGGTCGGGGTGGCCGTAACCGCCGCGGGGGTCGTACGTGACGAGGACCTGCGGGCGGATCTCGCGGATCACCTCGACCAGCGGGGCCGCAGCCTCGTCCACGGGCGTCGCCCAGAAGGCGCCGGGGCGGGCGTTCTGCTCCGCGCCCATCATCCCGGAGTCGCGGAACCGGCCGGGGCCGCCGAGGAAGCGGTGGTCGGTGACGCCCAGCTCCTTCATCGCGGCGGCGAGTTCGCCCACCCGGTGGGGGCCGAGCCGGTCGCCCCGGTCGGCGGCGAGCCCCGCCAGTTCCGGCGGGATGACCTCGCCCTCCTCGCCGAGCGTGCACGTCACCAGCGTGACGTGGGCGCCCTCGGCCGCGTACCTGGCCATGGTGGCGCCGTTGTTGATCGACTCGTCGTCGGGGTGCGCGTGCACCAGCAGCAGACGGCGGGCGGGAAGGTCCTTCATGGGGACCACCCTACGATTGCGGCCGCGAGGGCGGGGCACAGGTGTCCGCGGTTCACACGTCCGGGGTGCGGCCGTGCCGGTACGGGGGCGGACGGCCGCCGCAGGGGGTACAGGGGCCCGCGCGGGGCGTGCCGCGACCGGCGGACGGCGGGACCCCGCACGCCGGCGGGACGCGGCGGCGGGGGGCGCGGCCCGGGGTCGACGGACGCCCGGGCCTCCCCGGCGTCAGAACTTGATGCCGCCGATCATGCCGGCGACGTTCGACGTGAAGTCCGTGATGGTCGGCGCGATCGAGGAACTCGCCAGGTAGAAACCGAGCAGCATGCAGACCGCCGCGTGTCCGCCCTTCAGTCCGGATTTCCGGATCAGCAGAAAGACGACGATCGCCAGCAGCACCACCGCCGAAATCGAGAGTGCCACGGCGGTTCACCTCCATCAGTACGGTCGGGGACGGACAGCAGACGTGAGTCGGCAGGTTCTTACCCACCCAGCGCTACGGATCATAACTATCCGTGCCAAGGCATTGTTCGGGTCACAGCAGCACGAGGGGCGCACGGGCCGCCGGTCCGGGCTAGGTTCGGGGCCATGACCTCGGAAAAGTTGACCTTTCCCCGCCAGCACGCCCGTTCACAACGGTTCACCCGCGGGGCGCCGAAGGCGTTCACCGTCTCAGCGGATGGGACGCGGGTGATCTTCCTGCGCTCCACCTCGGGCGAGGACGCGACCAACCGCCTGTGGATGCTGGACCTTTCGACCGGCGAGGAGCGGATCGTCGCCGATCCGGCCGTCCTGTTGGGCGGTTCGGCCGAGAAGCTGTCCGCGCGGGAGCGCGCCCGGCGCGAGCGCAGCCGCGAGGGCTCGGCCGGCATCGTCGGCTACGCGGTCGACGGGCGGGCCGAGTTGGCGGCCTTCGCCCTCTCCGGGAAGGTGTACGTGGCGGAACTGCGGGCGGGCACCGCACGGGCGCTGCCGGTGCCCGGCCCGGTGATCGACCCCCGCCCCTCCCCCGACGGCCGGCACGTCGCCTACGTGGCGAAGGGCGCCCTGCGGGTGGTGGGCGCGGACGGCGAGGGCGACCGGGCGCTGGCCGAACCGGACGGACCGGAGGTCTCGTTCGGCCTGGCGGAGTTCGTGGCGGCCGAGGAGATGGACCGCCACCGGGGCTTCTGGTGGTCCCCGGAGTCGGACCGGCTGCTGGTCGCGCGGGTCGACGAGAGTCCGGTGCGGCGGTGGTGGATCGCCGACCCCGCGCATCCGGAGCGCAAGCCCGCCGAGGTGGCGTATCCGGCGGCCGGCACGCCCAACGCCGAGGTACGGCTCTTCGTGACCGATCTCGCCGGCGCCCGGACCGAGGTGGTCTGGGACCGTGCGCGGTACCCGTACCTGGCCCGGGTGCACTGGTCGTCCGCGGGCGCCCCGCTGCTCCTCGTACAGGCGCGCGACCAGCGGGAACAGGCCTACCTGGCGGTGGACCCGGAGACCGGCACGACGCGTACGGTGCACGTGGACGAGGACCCGGTGTGGCTCGACCTGTTCCCCGGCGTGCCCGCGTGGGCGCCGGACGGGCGGCTGGTGCGGATCGCCGACGAGGGGGGCGCGCGGGTGCTCGCGGTGGGCGACCGGACGCTGACCGGGGCCCGGTTGCACCTCCAGGCGGTGCTCGACGTCGGTGCGTCCGACATCCTGGTGCAGGCCGTGGCGGGTGAGGAGGCGGCCGCCCCGGAGACCGGCGAGTCGCACGTCTACCGGGTCAACGAACTGGGCGTGGAGCGGCTCTCGGAGGGTGCGGGGGTGCACTCGGCGGTGCGTTCCGGCGCCGTGACGGTGCTCGTCTCCACCTCGCTGGAGCGGCCGGGGGCATCGGTCCGGGTGCTGCGCGACGGCAGGCCGGCCGCGTCCGTCGCCAACCTGGCGCAGGAGCCGTTGCTGTCGCCCCGGATCACCCTCACCGAGGGGGGCGCACGCCGCATTCCGTGCGCCGTGCTGCTCCCCCGGGACTATGCGGATTCGGACGGTCCGCTCCCGGTGCTGATGGACCCGTACGGCGGCCCGCACGGCCGCCGGGTGGTCGCCGCCCACAATGCCCACCTGACCTCGCAGTGGTTCGCGGACCAGGGCTTCGCGGTGGTCGTCGCGGACGGCCGGGGCGCGCCGGGCCGCTCGCCCGCCTGGGAGAAGGCGGTGCGCGACGACCTGGCGCTCACCTTGGAGGACCAGGTCGAGGCGCTGCACGCGCTGGCGGACCGCTTCCCGCTGGACCTGTCCCGGGTGGCGATCCGGGGCTGGTCGTTCGGCGGCTACCTCGCGGGGCTGGCGGCGCTGCGCCGGCCGGACGTCTTCCACGCGGCGGTGGTGGGCGCCCCGGTGACCGACCTGCGCCTCTACGACACCCACTACACCGAGCGCTACCTCGGCGACCCAGCCGCGCAACCGGAGGTGTACGCCCGCAACTCCCTGGTGACCGACGAGGGGCTGTCCGGGGCGGCGGAGACCGTACGCCCGGTGATGATCGTGCACGGGCTCGCCGACGACAACGTGGTGGTGGCGCACACCCTGCGGCTCTCGTCGGCCCTGCTGGCGGCGGGTCGGCCGCACGAGGTGCTGCCGCTGAGCGGGGTGACCCACATGACGCCGCAGGAGCAGGTCGCGGAGAACCTGCTGCTGCTCCAGGTCGACTTCCTCAAGCGCTCACTGGGACTGCCGACCGGCGCCTGAACCGATGGGCCGCGCCTACCAGTTGGGCGGCGGCGAGGAGGGCGGCGGCGGTCCCTGGCCGCCGCCCTGCGGGTAGCCGTGACCGGGGCCCTGGGCCGGGCCCTGCCGCGGCCCGGATCCGGGGTCCTGCGGGTAGCCGTAGCCCGGCCCGGAGCCCTGCGGATAGCCGTATCCGGCCCCCTGCGGCCCCGGTACGCGCCAGGGCGCGGGACCGCCCGCCCCGTACTCGCCCGGCCCGTATCCGGGGCCGCGGGCGCCGGGCACCTCCACCACGCCCCGGCGGGCCAGCGCGACGAGCGCGACCGCCCCGGCGACCAGCAGCAGGTGCGACGAGAGCAGCGAGAGCTGCTCCTCGGTGCGCATCCGGGAGAAGACGTCGTATTGCTCCAGCTCGAAGGCCCGGTAGACGCCGAGTCCGCCGGAGACGAGCGTCAGCGCCGCCGCGATCATCCCGAGCGGACGGGCGTGCACCGCGTGCACGAGGGCCGACACCGCGGCCACCAGGCACAGCAGCGCCACCACGAGGCCGTTCCAGCCGCTGGTGCCCTCGGTCAGCACCGAGACGATGCCGTTCCCGCCGGTGTACCACTCCGGATAGATGTACGAGGGGACGACGGAGGCGATCCGGATCTCCCAGGCGATCGTCACCGCGCCGGCCACGCCGAGGGCCAGGAAGGCGAGGACCGAGGCGCCGCGGTCCGGCCGCGTCGGCGGCGGGCCGCCGGCCTCCTCGGCCGGGCGGCGGCCCGCCGCGGCGATGACGACGAGCGCGAGGGCCGCGGCGAGGGTGACGAAGGTGGAGAGGAAGCCGCGGGTGCGCAGTTCGTCCTCGTACCGCCCCTCCAGCCACGAGGAGCCGATGGACCAGACGCCGGGCAGCCGCAGCAGGACGGTGACGATGCCGGTGGCGGCCAACGCGGAGGCGGCGACCGGGGAGCGCGGCACGGTGGCGGCCACCACCAGGGTCGCCACCAGCAGCACGGCGGAGACCGCCCCGGTGGCCGGCAGCGGCCCGAAGTCGCCGCGGCCCACTCCGGCCCAGCTGTCCCAGAGACGGGCCGCCCCGTCGAGCGCCCGGAGGTCACGGACGATCCAGCCCGCGTCGATGACGGCCAGGACGATGCAGAGGATCGTCCCCGTGATGCGTGCGCCCCGTGTGAGTGTCACGCGTGCGATCCTCCACGCACCCGAACGGATGAACAAGGGGGCCTGCACCGGCGTGTCGGGCGGGGCGGGACATGGGTAACCGGCCGGAGGGACACGAAGCCCCTCCGACCGGTTCACGGCACCCGCACGGCCGTACGTTGTCCATGGTGGCGCGTTCGTATATCGGTGTGGCGACGGGCGAGTTGCCTGGCTGTTAACGACCGCGCGGTTCGTCCGCCGCGCTCAGGA
This sequence comes from uncultured Streptomyces sp., assembly GCF_947488945.1. Classification (GTDB taxonomy): domain Bacteria; phylum Actinomycetota; class Actinomycetes; order Streptomycetales; family Streptomycetaceae; genus Streptomyces. The sequence continues at coordinate 121,551 of NZ_CANLBS010000002.1, read as the reverse complement.
CCGCCCGCCCGGATCCTGCGCGGACGGCCCGTCGGAGGGTCCGTCGGACGGCCGGGAGGGCGGTTCCGGCGGCCCCTCCCCGCCCGGTCGGCCACCCTCCCGCACGTCCGCCGCCGTGGAGCCGGAAGCGGTGGAGCCGAAACCCGGGGAGCCGGAAGCGGTGGAGCCGGAAGCGGTGGAGCCGGAAGCCGGGGACCCGGAGTCAGCGACACCCGCGTCCGCCGCGCCCGCCTCCGGCGCCTCCGGGGCCTCCAGCACGCCCTCCGGCGGGACCACCCGCTTCTCCTCGGCGAAGTGGCAGGCGGAGTCGTGGTGTTCGGGCCCGTGCGTCAGCCGGAAGGCCGCCGGGACCGCCAGCAGCGGCACCTCCTGGGCGCAGCGCTCCTGCGCCTTCCAGCAGCGGGTGCGGAAGCGGCAGCCGGACGGCGGGTTCGCCGGCGAGGGCACGTCGCCGTGCAGGATGATCCGCTCCCGGTACTCGCGCGCCTCGGGGTCCGGCACCGGCACCGCGGAGAGCAGCGCCTGCGTGTAGGGGTGCGTCGGGTGGTCGTAGATCTCCTCCTCGGAACCGGTCTCCACGATCCGGCCCAGGTACATCACGCCGACCCGGTCGGAGATGTGCCGGACGATCGACAGGTCGTGGGCGATGAAGACGAAACTGAGGTTGAACTCGGCCTGGAGGCGGTCCAGCAGGTTGACGACCTGCGCCTGGACCGACACGTCGAGGGCCGAGACCGGTTCGTCGGCCACGATGATCTCCGGGTTGAGCGCCAGCCCGCGGGCGATCCCGATGCGCTGGCGCTGGCCGCCGGAGAACTGGTGCGGGTACCGGTTGATGTACTCCGGGTTCAGCCCGACCACGTCGAGCAGGTCCTGCACCCGCTGCCGCCGGCTGCCCTTCGGGGCGGCCTCCGGGTGGATCTCGTACGGCTCCCCGATGATGTCGCCGACCGTCATGCGCGGGTTGAGCGAGGTGTACGGGTCCTGGAACACCATCTGGATGTTGCGGCGCACGGCCTTCAGCGCCCGGCCGGACAGCGCGGTGACGTCCTCGCCCTTGTACCGGATCACGCCCGCCGTGGGCCGCTCCAGGTGGACCAGCATCCGGGCCACCGTGGACTTCCCGCAGCCCGACTCCCCGACGATGCCCAGGGTCTCGCCGGCGGAGAGGTCGAAGCTGACCCCGTCCACCGCCTTGACCGCTCCGACCTGCTTCTTGAAGAGGATGCCCTGGGTGAGCGGGTAGTGCTTGACGAGGTCGCGGACCTCCAGGATCGGCTCGCCGCCCGCCCGCGCGGACTCGTGGCGGGCATGGGAGAGCAGTTCGGAGGCGATCTCGCCCTCCGCGCGCGCCTCCCGGCGTCCCGGCGAGTGGTCAGCGTGCATCGAGCGTCTCCTTCCAGAAGTGGCAGGCGCTCCGGCGGTCTCGCTCCACCTCGTACAGCGGCGGGACGTCGGTGCGGCAGACGTCCTGGGCCATCGGGCAGCGCGGATTGAAGGCGCAGCCCGGCGGGATGCGGAGCAGGTTGGGCGGCAGACCCTTGATCGCGTAGAGTTCCCGGCCCTTCTGGTCGAGGCGCGGGATCGAGCGGAGCAGGCCCTTGGTGTAGGGGTGGGCGGGGGCCTTGTAGAGGTCGTGGACGGGCGCGCTCTCCACGATCCGGCCCGCGTACATCACCGCGATCTTGTCGGCGACGTCCGCCACCACGCCGAGGTCGTGGGTGATCAGGATCAGGCCCATGCGGAACTCCTGCTGGAGTTCCGCGAGCAGTTCCATGACCTGGGCCTGGACGGTGACGTCGAGGGCGGTGGTGGGCTCGTCCGCGATGATCAGCGAGGGCTCCAGCGCCATCGCCATGGCGATCATGATGCGCTGGCGCATGCCGCCGGAGAACTGGTGGGGATAGTTCCCGACGCGTTCCTTGGCGGCGGGGATGCGCACCCGGTCCATCAGTTCGACGGCCTTGGCGCGGGCGTCCTTGCGGGACATCCCCCGGTGCACGGTGAACATCTCCCCGAGCTGCTGGCCGACGGTGACGACGGGGTTGAGCGAGGAGAGCGCGTCCTGGAAGATCATGGCCATCTCCTGGCCGCGGATCTTGCGCCGCTCCTCCTTCTTGAGCTTCAGCAGGTCCTGGCCCTTGAACAGCACCTCACCGCCGGTGATCTTCCCCGGTGGCATGTCGAGGATGCCCATGATCGCCTGCGCGGTGACCGACTTGCCGGAGCCGGACTCGCCGAGGACGGCGAGCGTCTCTCCCTCCGCCACCGAGTAGTCGACGCCGTTCACGGCCTTCGCGACTCCGTCGCGGGTGTGGAACTCCACGTGCAGATCGCGCACTTCGAGCAACATGGCAACCGGCTCCTCAGCGCAGCTTGGGGTCGAGGGCGTCGCGCACCGCGTCGCCGAGCATGATGAACGCGAGCACGGTGATCGCCAGCGCTCCGGCGGGCCAGAGCAGCATGTGCGGTGCGTTGCGGATGTAGGTGGAGGCGGCGGAGATGTCGATCCCCCAGGAGACGGCGGGCTCCTTCAGGCCGACGCCCAGGTACGACAGGGTCGCCTCCAGCGAGATGTACGTGCCGAGCGCGATGGTCGCGACGACGATCACCGGGGCGATGGCGTTCGGGGTGACGTGGCGCAGCAGCATCCGGGAGTGGGAGGCGCCGAGCGCGCGGGCCGCCTGGACGTAGTCGTTCTGCTTGGCGGTGATCACCGAGCCGCGGGCGATGCGGGCGATCTGCGGCCAGCCCAGCAGGATGATGAAGCCGACGACGGGCCAGACGGTGGAGCTGCTGACGACGGACAGGAAGACCAGGCCGCCGAGGACGACGGGGATGCCGAAGAAGACGTCCGTGATGCGGGAGAGGACGGCGTCCCAGCCGCCGCCGAAGAAGCCGGCCAGGCCGCCGAGGACGCTGCCGAGGATCGCCACGCCGAGGGTGGCGCAGACGCCGATGGTGACCGAGGTGCGCGCCCCGTAGACGACCCGGGTGTAGACGTCGCGGCCCTGGGGGTCGAAGCCGAACGGGTGGCCGGGCTCGGACCCCTTCTGCGCGTCGTCCAGGTTGGCCTGGAGGGGGTCGCCGCTCGCGATGAGGGACGGCCAGATGGAAATGATCACCAGGAAGAGGATCACCAGGGCGGAGACGATGAAGACGGGGTTGCGACGGAGGTCGCGCCAGGCGTCCGACCAGAGGCTGCGCGGCTTCTCGGTGGGGCCGGTGCCGTCGGGGCCGCCCGGCGTCTTCTCCAGGCTGGTCCCCTCGGCCAGGGCGAGGTCCATGGCCCCGCCGGCCCCTGCCGGGGAGATCGCCCCGTCCTGTTCGAGTGGCTCAGGCATAGCGGATCCTCGGGTCGAGTACGGCGTACAGGAGGTCGACGATCAGGTTGGCGGCGAGGAAGACGAGGACCAGGACGGTCACGAACCCGACGACCGTCTGCGAGTTCTGACGCAGGATGCCCTGGTAGAGCTGGTAGCCGACGCCGTGGATGTTGAAGATCCGCTCGGTGACGATCGCGCCGCCCATCAGGGCGCCGACGTCGGTGCCGATGAAGGTGACGACGGGGATCAGGGAGTTGCGCAGCAGGTGACGGACGATGACGCGGCGCCGGGGCAGCCCCTTGGCGACCGCGGTGCGCACGTAGTCGGCGCGGGCGTTCTCGGCGATCGAGGAGCGGGTGAGCCGGGCGACGTAGGCGAGGGAGACCGAGGCCAGCACCAGGCCGGGAACGAGCAGTTCGTCGAACGGCGCCTCCGAGGAGACCGAGGGGCTGATGACGCCCCACTTCACGCCGAGCAGCAGTTGCAGCAGCAGGCCGGTGACGAAGGTCGGCACGGAGATGACGACCAGGGTCAGCACCAGGATGCCGGTGTCGACCGGGCGGCCGCGGTGCAGGCCGGTGATCACGCCGAGGGTGATGCCGATGACGATCTCGAAGACGATCGCGATGAGGGTGAGGCGGATGGTGACGGGGAAGGCGGTGGCCATCAGCTCGGTGACCTTCTGCCCGTTGAACGCGGTGCCGAAGTCGCCGGTGAAGACGTTGCCCATGTAGGTCAGGTACTGCTGCCAGACGGGCTTGTCGAGGCCGAATTCCGAGCGGAGCTGGGCGGCGGTGGCCGGGTCGCACTGGCGGTCGCCGCAGAGGCCCGCGATGGGGTCGCCCATCACGTTCACCATGAGGAAGATCAGCAGCGTGGTGCCGAAGAAGACCGGGATCATCTGCAGCAGCCGCCGGATCACATAACGTCCCATGAAGGGCTCCTGGCGGGTCGGGGCGGTCGGTCGGAACGGGGTGCGCCGGGCGGCGGGTGCGGAGCTCCGCACCCGCCGCCCGGCCTTCAGCGGGTCACTTGACCGTGATCTCGTTGTAGACCGGGACGCTGAAGACGTTCAGCTCGACGTTGTCCACGCGTTCCGAGTAGCCGGCGCTGCCGTTCTGGTACCAGAGCGGGATGACGGGCATCTGCTCGACCATGACCTTCTCGGCGTCCTGGAAGGTGGAGACCGCCTTCGCCCTGTCGGACTCGGCGTTGGCCTTGTCGACGAGGTCGTCGAACTCCTGGTTGCTCCACTTGCCGTCGTTGGACGAGGCGTTGCTGTAGTAGACCGGCTGCAGGAAGTTCTGGATCAGCGGGTAGTCCATCTGCCAGCCCGCGCGCCAGGGGCCGGTCAGCTTCTGCTGGGTGACCTGGTTGCGGAAGTCGGCGAAGGTGCCGACCGGGGCGCCGACGCAGGCCTTGTTGTCGCCCATGACGTTGTTGATGCTGTTGCAGACGGCGTCGACCCACTCCTTGTGCGAGCCGGTGTCGGCGTTGTAGCCGATCTTGAGCTGGCCGCCGGGGATGCCGCCGGCGTCCTCGATCGTCTTCTTCGCCGCCGCGGCGTCGTAGGTGCACTCCTTGCCGCAGAGGCCCTTCTTGTAGCCGCCCTCCTCGCCGAGCACCGGGGAGGTCCAGTCGCTGGCGGGGGTACGGGTCTTGCGGAAGATCTGGTTGGTGATCTGGTCCCGGTTGATCGCCATCGACAGGCCCTGGCGCACCTTGCGGGCGTCGTCGGTCGTCCACTGCTTCTCGTAGAAGGGGAACGTGAGGGTCTGGATGATGCCCGCGGGGGTGTTGATGTAGCGGTCGCCGAGGTCGGACTCGACGTTGGTGAGCTGCGAGGCGGGAACGTCGTCGACGAGGTCGAGGTTGCCGGCCGTCAGGTCGGTGTAGGCGGTGTTGTTGTCGGTGTAGACCTTGAGGTCGATGCCGCCGTTCTTCGCCTTGTCCGTGCCGGGGTAGCCGTCCCACTTGCGCAGGTTCATCGAGGAGCCCTTGGCGTACTTCTCGATGGTGTACGGGCCGTTGCCGACGGGCTTGGAGAGCCATCCGTCGTGGTCGCTGAAGAAGGACTTCGGGAGCGGCGAGAAGGCCGCGTAGCCGAGGGTGTCGGGCCAGAGCGAGAACTTCTGCGAGAGCTTGACGGTGAAGGTCCTGTCGTCCACGACCTTCAGCCCGGAGAGCTTGTCGGTGGAGGCGGAGCCCGACTCGGGGTGGGCCTTGTCGTAGCCGTCGATGTACTGGAAGAAGTACGCGTTCTTCTGGTTGTTCTTCAGCGCGGCGCCGTAGTTCCAGGCGTCCACGAAGGAGTCGGCGGTGACCTTCTCGCCGTTGGAGAAGGTCCAGCCGTCCTTGACGGTGACGGTGAAGTTCTGCTCGTCGTCGGACTCGATCTTCTCGGCGAGCATGTTCTTCGCCTCGCCGGTCTTCGGGTCGTAGCGCTTGAGCCCCCGGAAGACCATGTCGAGGACCTTGCCGCCCTGGACCTCGTTGGTGTTGGCGGGCTCCAGCGGGTTCTGCGGGTCGCCCCAGGAGGAGCTCACGATGCCGTCGGCGCCACCGCCACCGCTTCCGCCACCGCTGTCGTCCCCGCCGCCGCAGGCGGTCGCCGTCAGGGCGACGGCCGCCGCGCAAGCGGCCCACTTGGCGTGTGTGGCTCCGCGCATGGAGTGCCTCCTGTGAGTCCTGTGAGTAGCTCAGCCCATAGGAACCCATATGCACCTTTGCCGCATGTTCACCTCGCCCGTACGGGCGCGGCGGCCGCGCCCCGGACGGCGCAACGCCGACGGGCCCGTGCGCGGGGAACGCTGTGGCGTTCCGCGCGCACGGGCCCGTGCGGGAGAGGACGGGATCAGGCCGCGTGGACGACGTCCTTCTCCTCGGCGAAGTGGCACGCCGACTCGTGTGCGGCCGGGGTCTGCGCCCCCTTGAAGCGCTCGGGAACCGCGAGCAGCGGGACCTCCGTGGCGCAGCGGTCCTCCGCCTTCCAGCACCGGGTGCGGAAGCGGCAGCCCGAGGGCGGGTTGGCCGGCGAGGGGACGTCCCCGGAGAGGATGATCCGCTCACGGCCGTCACGGGCGTCGGGGTCGGGGACCGGGACCGCCGACAGCAGCGCCTGGGTGTAGGGGTGCGTCGGGTGGTCGTAGATCTCCGTGTCCGTGCCGATCTCCGCCATCTTGCCGAGGTACATGACCCCGACCCGGTCGGAGATGTGCCGGACGATGGACAGGTCGTGCGCGATGAAGAGGTAGGAGAGGTTGAACTCGTCCTGGAGCTTCTCCATCAGGTTGATGACCTGGGCCTGCACCGACACGTCGAGCGCGGAGACCGGCTCGTCGCAGATGATGATCTCCGGGTTGAGCGCCAGGCCGCGGGCGATGCCGATGCGCTGGCGCTGACCGCCGGAGAACTGGTGCGGGTACCGGTTGATGTACTCCGGGTTCAGGCCGACGACGTCCAGCAGTTCCTGCACCTTGCGGCGCCGGTCGCCCTTCGGGGCCACCTCGGGGTGGATGTCGAAGGTCTCGCCGATGATGTCGCCGACCGTCATGCGCGGGTTGAGCGAGGTGTAGGGGTCCTGGAACACCATCTGGATGTTCCGGCGGACCGCCTTCAGCGCCCTGCCGGACAGCTTGGTGATGTCCTGGCCCTTGTAGAAGACCTCGCCGGCCGTCGCCCGCTCCAGCGTCATCAGGAGCTTGGCGACCGTGGACTTGCCACAGCCGGACTCGCCGACGATGCCGAGCGTCTCGCCCGCGTAGAGGTCGAACGAGATGCCGTCGACGGCCTTGACGGCGCCGACCTGCTTCTTGAACAGGATGCCCTGGGTCAGCGGGAAGTGCTTGACCAGGTTGCGCACCTGGAGGATCGGCTCTCCCCGGGTCGCGGGGGCGTCGATGGCGGCGACCGCCTCGTCCTCCGTGGCCGCGTCGACCGTCTCCACCGCGGTGACGTTCGGGGTGGCGTCGGCGTCCATGGTCCCCTTGTCGATGTCAGCCATGGATCGTCTCCTTCCAGAAGTGGCAGGCGCTGCCGCGGCCGACCAGCTCGGCGCCGTCCCGCTCGGTCACCTGGTACAGGGCCGGGATGTCGGTGCGGCAGATGTCCTGCGCCATCGTGCAGCGCGGGTTGAACGCGCAGCCGGAGGGCACCTTGAGCAGGTTGGGCGGCAGGCCCTTGATCGCGTAGAGGTCCTGCCCCTTCTGGTCCAGACGCGGGATCGACTCCAGCAGACCCTTGGTGTAGGGGTGCGCCGGGCGCTTGTAGATCTCGTGCACCGGAGCGGTCTCGACGATCCGGCCCGCGTACATCACCGCGATCTTGTCGGCGACGTCCGCGACCACGCCGAGGTCGTGCGTGATCAGGACGAGACCCATGTTGTACTCGCGCTGGAGCTCCGCGAGCAGGTCCATGACCTGGGCCTGGACCGTCACGTCGAGGGCCGTGGTCGGCTCGTCGGCGATGATCAGGTCGGGCTCCAGGGCCAGCGCCATGGCGATCATGATGCGCTGGCGCATGCCGCCGGAGAACTGGTGCGGGTAGTCCGAGACGCGCGCGGCGGCGGCGGGGATCTTGACCTGGTCCATCAGCTCGATGGACTTGGCCCGGGCCTCCTTCTTGGAGAGGCCCTGGTGCACCCGGAACATCTCGCCGAGCTGGTACCCCACGCTCAGCACGGGGTTGAGGGAGGACAGCGCGTCCTGGAAGATCATCGCGATCTTCCGGCCGCGGATCTGACGACGCTCCTCGGAGGACATCTTGAGCATGTCCTGACCGCGGAAGAAGATCTCGCCCTGCGGGATCCTGCCCGGCGGCATGTCGAGGATGCCCATGATCGCCTGCGCGGTCACGGACTTGCCGGAGCCGGACTCGCCGAGCACGGCGAGCGTCTCCCCGGCGTTCACGCTGTAGTTGACGCCGTTGACGGCCTTGGCCACGCCGTCCCGGGTGTGGAACTCCACGTGCAGGTCACGTACTTCGAGCAGGGGACCGACGTGGTCGTCTCCCGAGCGCGCGGCCGGGACCTCTGCGATTTGATCGATGCTGGTCACGTGCGCCCTCCTTATCGCGTCTTCGGGTCGAGGGCGTTACGGACGGCTTCGCCGAGCATGATGAACGCCAGGACGGTGATGCTGAGCATGATCGACGGGTAGAGCAGGATGTGCTGCGCCACCCGGATCTGGCTCGCGCCGCCGGAGATGTCCATGCCCCACGAGACCGTGGGCGAGGCGAGGCCGAGGCCCAGGTAGGACAGGGTGGCCTCGGCGGAGATGTAGACGCCGAGCGAGATGGTCGCCACGACGATCACCGGGGCCAGGACGTTCGGCAGGATGTGCCGGAACAGGATGCGGGGGGTGCCCGCTCCCAGCGCTCGGGCCGCCTGGACGAAGTCCGCCTGCTTGATGGTGATCACCGCGCCGCGCATCACGCGGGCGATCTGCGTCCAGCCGAGGAAGGCCAGAGCGAGGACGACCACCCAGATGGAACGCTCGGTGAACGCCTGGAGGACGACCATCGCACCGAGCAGGAAGGGCAGGCCCAGGAAGATGTTGGTGAATCCGGAGAGCAGCGCGTCGACCCAGCCGCCGAAGTAACCGGCGAGCATGCCGATCAGCCCGCCGAACAGGGTGACGAGCAGCGTCACCGCGAGGCCCACGATCACCGAGGCACGGGTGCCGTAGATGACACGCGCGTAGACGCTCCGGCCCTGGCCGTCCCAGCCGAGCCAGCCGTCCGAACCGACCTTGCTCAGTTCGGGCTTGCCCAGGAAGTGGTGCACCAGGTCGCCCGAGGTGGGCGAGGCGCTGGTGAACCAGCCAGGGAACGCCGTGATGACGAGCAGGATCACGATGAGGACGGCCGAGATCACGAAGTACCAGTTGCGGCGCAGGTCGATCCAGGCGTCGCCCCAGAGGCTGCGTGCCTTCTCGGCCTTGACGGGCGCGACCGGCTGCCCGGTGACGGCCGCCGCCTTGGCGTCCTCGGGGGTGGTCGCGGTCTTGGTCATGTCAGGCATACCGGATCCTCGGGTCCAGGACCGCGTACAGCAGGTCGACGATGAGGCTCATGAGGAGGTAGACGAGCACCAGGATGGTGACCAGCCCGACGAGGGTGGTGCCCTCGCGGCGGACGATCGACTCGAAGATGGTGCCGCCGATCCCCTTCACGTTGAACAGGCCCTCGGTGACGACCGCTCCGCCCATCAGGGCTCCGAGGTCGGTGCCGAGGAAGGTGACGACGGGGATCAGCGAGTTGCGCATCAGGTGCACACCGACGATGCGGCGCTTGGGCAGGCCCTTGGCCACCGCGGTGCGCATGTAGTCGGCGCGCAGGTTCTCCGCCATCGTCGTCCGGGTGAGCCGGGCGACGTACGCGAGCGACAGCGAACCGAGCACGATGCCCGGCGTGATCAGCTCGCCCCAGGTGGCCTCGTTGGAGACGTTCGGCGAGATCCAGTCGAGCTGGAACGCGAACACCGACTTCACGATGAAGCCGAGCACGAAGACCGGGATGGAAATGATCAGCAGCGTGAAGACGAGGACGATGTTGTCCGTCAGCCGTCCCGCGCGCAGACCGGCGAGCATGCCGAGTCCGACACCGAGGACGATCTCGATGACGAAGGCGATGCCGGCGAGGCGCAGGGTGACCGGGAACGCGTCGCCGAGCACGTCGGTGACGGGGCGTCCGCTGGCGATCTGGGTACCGAAGTCGAAGTGGACCACGATCCCCTTCATGTAGTCCCAGTACTGCACCAGGATCGGCTGGTCCAGCCCGAGTTGGTGTCTCATCGCCGCCAGGGTCGCCGGATCGGCGCCCTTGTCCCCGAACAGCCCGCGCACGGGGTCGCCGGGCAGCGTGTAGACCATCAGGAAGATCAGCAGGGTTGTCCCGATGAAGACCGGGATCATCTGGAGCAGTCGTCGTACGACATAGCGCCCCATCGTGCCTCCATGTAAATCGGCAAGCGGCAGCCGACGGGCCCTCCCGTGCGACGGACCTTCCCGATGGGTCGGTCCGAGGTGCGGAAGGGCCCCCCGGCCACTGCGTGCAGGCTTGGTACAGGTCCGATGTCAGATCCGGTCCGGCACCGACCCGCGGACTACGTCGGTGTTACTTCTTGACCTCGACCTCGGTCAGGATCGGGTCGCCGTCCTGCGCGTACTGGACGTTCTGGACCTTCTCCGAGTAACCGGCGTTGACCTTGTAGTACCAGAGCGGGATGGTCGGCATGTACTTGACCAGTTCCTTCTCGATGGTCTGGTAGCCCTTGACCGACTCGTCGAGCGTGGCGGCGGAGTCCGCGGCCGCGATCTGCTTGTCGAGCTCCTTGTTCGAGAAGAACCCGTTGTTGCCCGCCGCACCCGTACGGAACAGGTCGCTGATGAAGTTGGCGTTGATCGGGTAGTCGAGCACCCAGCCACCGCGGTAGAACGACTTGACTTCCTTGGCGTCACGCGCGTTCAGGTCGGCCTGGAAGTCCGTCTTGGAGTCGCCGGCGCACGCGACGCCCGTCGCCTGCGTGATGCTGTTGCAGACGGCCTCGACCCACTCCTTGTGACCGCCGTCGGCGTTGAACTGGATGAAGACCTTGTTGCCCGGAACACCGCCACCCTCCTTGATGAGGGCCTTGGCCTTGGTCGGGTTGTAGGTCGTGACCTCGCCCGCGACGTTGTCCTGGTAGCCGAGGACGCCCTTGGCGACCCAGCCGGTGGCCGGCTCACGGGTGCCCTGGAGGACCGTCTTGGTGATGGTGTCGCGGTCGATCGCCATCGACAGGCCCTGGAGGACCTTCGGGTCCGTGTTCTTCCAGGTCGGCGAGTACATGGCGACGCCGAGCGTCTGGATGGCGGAGTACGCCTGGTCCACGGCGCGGTCACCGAGGTCGTCGCGGTAGACCGGGAGGTCCTTCGGCGCGATCTGGCGCAGAACGTCCACGTTGCCGGACTTCAGGTCCTCGTAGGCGGTCTCGAGGGTGGTGTAGTTCTTGAAGATCACACCACCGTTCTTCGCCTTGTCCGGACCCTTGTAGTCGTCGTTGCGGACGACCTTGATCTGCTTCTTGTGGTCCCAGCTCTCGAACTTGTACGCGCCGTTGCCGACCGGCTTCTCGCCGGCGGCCTTCGGGTCCGCGTAGAAGGACTCGGGCAGCGGCGAGAACACCGTGTAGCCGAGCTTGTAGGAGAAGTACGGCAGCGGGGAGTTGAGCTCGATGGTGAACGTGGTGTCGTCCACGACCTTCAGGCCGGACATGGCGTCGGCCTTCGGCTTGGCGCCCTCACCGTCGGGGTGCACGTCGGCGAAGCCCTTGATGTCCGCGAACCAGGACGCGTTGGTCTGCGCGTTGGTGATGTTCGCGGCCCAGTTCCAGGCCTTGACGTAGGACTCGGCCGTGACGGGGGTGCCGTCGTGGAACTTCCAGTCGGCCTTCAGCTTGACGGTCCACAGCTTCGAGTCGGTGGTCTCCACCGACTCGGCGTTGACCATCTCCAGCTTGCCCTGGGGGTCGTAGTCGACGAGCTGCGAGAAGATCGCGTCCGTGACGATGCTGCCGTTCGACTCCATCGTGTTGGCGGGCTGCAGCGGGTTCTGCGGCTCACCGACCTCGATGGAGAAGATGCCGTTGGCGTCGACCGCACCCTTGGCGCTCTTGCTGTCCTTGGCGTCGTCGTCGCCGCCACCACAGGCCGTCGCGGCCAGGGCGATGATTGCCGCTCCCGCGACCCACTTGGCGCTCTTGGCACCGCGCATGGGTTTCCTCCTCATGAGTCCACTTTTGACTTCAAGAGGGACACCGCACGGCAACGCCCTCGCTTCCGAGGGTGGTGTGCGTGATGCCCCGAGTGTGCTCGTGAGTCGGCGCACTCCCCACAGTGCGTGACCCATTGACCCGAGCTCAATGGAGCCAACTATTGGGCACAGCCGGGCTGTAAACCACACTTAAAGGGTCTCGGTTTGACAACATCACCACAGCCTGGATGCCCGAAATCCGGACAAAGTGAGTGCAGACAGACACCCGCGAAACGGACTGTTAACACACCTTTCGGATCGGGGAACCCGATAACCGGACGAAAGAGTGACGTAAATCAATTGACGGAGGCCCGGCCCCCACGTGTGCGTGGGGACCGGGCCTCCGGTCGATGCCACCTGCGCCGGTGACCGTGCGGAGCCGTGGCTCAGCAGCGGGTCACCGTCTGCGGGCGGCCCGGACGGGCCGCGACGCGGGCGGGGTCAGCGCTTGGCGCGGGACGCGGTGCGACCGCGCTCCTTCTGGTCCAGGACGACCTTGCGGATGCGCACGGTCTCCGGGGTCACCTCGATGCACTCGTCCTCGCGGCAGAACTCCAGGGACTGCTCCAGGGAGAGCTTGCGGGCCGGGACCACGTTCTCCGTGGTGTCCGCGGACGCCGCACGCATGTTGGTGAGCTTCTTCTCCTTGGTGATGTTGACGTCCATGTCGTCGGCGCGGGAGTTCTCGCCGACGATCATGCCCTCGTACACCTCGGTGCCGGCTTCGGTGAAGATGACACCGCGCTCCTGGAGGTTGACCATCGCGAACGGCGTCACCGAGCCCGAACGGTCGGCGACCAGCGAGCCGTTGTGGCGGGTGCGCAGCTCGCCGAACCACGGCTCGTGGCCCTCGAAGATGGAGTGCGCGATGCCGGTGCCGCGGGTCTGCGTCAGGAACTCCGTACGGAAACCGATGAGGCCGCGGGAGGGCACGATCCACTCCATGCGGACCCAGCCCGAACCGTGGTTCGTCATCGTCTCCATGCGGCCCTTGCGGGTCGCCATGAGCTGCGTGATGGCGCCGAGGTGCTCCTCCGGCGAGTCGATCGTCATGCGCTCGATGGGCTCGAAGGTCTTGCCCTCGATCTGCTTGGTGACGACCTCGGGCTTGCCGACGGTCAGCTCGAAGCCCTCGCGGCGCATCTGCTCGACCAGGATGGCCAGCGCGAGCTCGCCGCGGCCCTGGACCTCCCAGGCGTCCGGGCGCTCGGTGTCGAGGACGCGGAGCGAGACGTTACCGATCAGCTCGCGGTCGAGGCGGTCCTTCACCTGGCGGGCGGTGACCTTGTGGCCCTTGCCGCCCTTGCCGACCAGCGGCGAGGTGTTGGTGCCGATGGTCATCGAGATGGCCGGCTCGTCCACCGTGATGAGCGGCAGCGCGATCGGGTTCTCCGGGTCGGCCAGCGTCTCGCCGATCATGATGTCCGGGAAACCGGCGACGGCGCAGATGTCGCCCGGACCGGCCTTCTCGGCCGGCTTGCGGGTGAGCGCCTCGGTCATCAGGAGCTCGGTGATGCGGACGTTGGACTGGGTGCCGTCCCGCTTGATCCAGGTGACGGTCTGGCCCTTGCGCAGCTCGCCCTGCTCGACGCGGCAGAGCGCGATGCGGCCGAGGAAGTTGTCCGCGTCCAGGTTGGTGACGTGCGCCTGGAGGGGGGCGTTCTCGTCGTACTCCGGGGCCGGGACGGCGGAGAGGATGGTGGAGAAGAACGGCTCCAGGTTGTCGCTGTCCTGCGGGACCGTGCCGTTCTCGGGCTTGGTCAGCGAGGCGACGCCGTCACGCGCGCAGGCGTAGACGATCGGGAACTCGATCTGGTCCTCGTCCGCGTCGAGGTCGAGGAAGAGGTCGTACGTCTCGTTGACGACCTCGTCGATCCGCGAGTCGGGACGGTCCGTCTTGTTGATGCAGAGGATGACCGGCAGCTTCGCGGACAGCGCCTTGCGGAGCACGAAGCGGGTCTGCGGCAGCGGGCCCTCGGAAGCGTCCACGAGCAGCACGACCGCGTCGACCATCGACAGGCCGCGCTCGACCTCACCACCGAAGTCGGCGTGGCCGGGGGTGTCGATGATGTTGATCGTGATGACGTCGCCGCCATCCTTCGGGTGGTACTTGACGGCCGTGTTCTTGGCCAGGATCGTGATGCCCTTCTCACGCTCCAGGTCGTTCGAGTCCATCATGCGATCGTCGAGGTGCTCGGCGGCGTGCGCGGCGAAGGCGCCGGCCTGCTTCAGCATGGCGTCGACCAGCGTGGTCTTGCCGTGGTCGACGTGGGCGACGATGGCTACGTTACGGATGTCGTGGCGCGTGGGCATGGGTGGCTTGCGCTTCTCTCGGATCGGGGATCAGGCGTCGCAGTCGGTCTCAGGTCCTCGTACGCCCGCCGGGCGGACGCGCCACGGCTCGTCCCATGGTACGGGCCCGGCGCGCCGGAGGCTTCCCCGGCCGATGCGGGAGGCCGGTCTTCCGCCGGGATCCAGCCGATATCCCACCTCCGGCCCGACGCCTTCCGGGCCGGACGCGAGGGGCATCGGCACCGGTCGGAGCGGATGCGCGGGCGCGCGGCGGGGGCTGCGGGAATCGCCGGGGGATCTGCGGGGAGTCCGGGGTCCGCCCGCTGGGGAACGGGAGACGCACGGGTGGTGCGGGGCGCGGTGGAGCAGGGGTGAAGAGCCCGGGTCGGGGCAGAGACCACTCTGCCCGCCGACAGGGTCGGCGGGCAAGGGTTCCAGAGCTTTTCTTGAGCCTGGGCAAGGCTCCGACCTGCTGGTTCTCCGAATTCATGGAGTCTTTGCGGGATGTTGTGGAGGACTTGTCCGCAGGTGTGGAGGGCTTGTCGCAGCGCCTACCGCGCGATCTCCCGCTCCTGGTCCCCGGCTCCCTCGCCGGCCGGCTTCGCCGGCCGGGCCGGTGCGCCCGCGGCTCCGCTGCCCCGGAAACCGATGTCCTGGTAGCGCGGCCCGGCCAGGCCGAAGGCGCCGACGTTGACGAGCTTCTTGTCCACCGCCACGAGCTGCGGACGCTGGTAGAGCGGGATCGAACCGGCCGCCGCCCAGATCCGGGCGTCCGCCTGGCGCATCAGGTCGCGGGCCGCGCCCTCGTCCAGTTCCGCCGCGGCCTGGTCGAAGAGCTGGTCGATGTGGTCGGTGCCGACGCGGGTGTAGTTCTGCTCGACCAGCAGCGACCCGTCCGACGCGGGCACCGGCTTGGCGTAGATCGGGCGGCCGTCGGTGGCCGGGTAGGCGGTGGCGGGCCAGGAGTAGAGCGCCAGGTCGTATTCGCCGGACGCGATGTGGTCCTTGAAGTAGCTCTCGTCCGAGACCTTGCTGATCTCCGTGCGGATACCGAGCGAGTCCAGCATCGACGCGATCCGCTCACCGACGCTGCGCAGCGTCTGGGAACCGGGCCCGGACGGGAGCACGAAGCGCAGGGTGAGCGGCTTGCCGTCCTTGCCGAGGGGACCGCGCACCGAGGCGGGGGCGGCGGGCGCCGCCGTGCCCGCGGGGGCGTAGGCGCCGGGGGCGCCGCCGGGGCGCCGGTCCTGGGCGGACACCAGGGCGGGGTGCGCGTCCTCGTCGTCGACGACCTTCAGCCCGCCGGGCTTGTCGTCGCCCGCCTTGTTGTCGTCGCCGACGATGTAGAGGCCGTCGTCGCCGGCGTCCGCGTCCTCGTCGCCGGCGGCCTCCGCGGGCTTCTCCGACGCGTCGTCCTCGGCTTCCGCGGGGTTCTCGGCGTCCTTGGCGTCCTGGTCCGCGTCGCCGGAGCCCTTCTTCTTCTCCGCCTCGCTGCCCGCCTCGGTGGCGGCGGGCTTCCGGGCCCCGCCGGGCTTCCATCCGGCGTCGGCGAGCAGCGCGAGCGCCTCGTCGGCGTCCTGGTCGCCCAGCGCGCCGCTGCCGTCACGGTAGGCCGGCTGGCCCGACACGGCGAGGTGGCTGCCCAGCGGCCGGGAAGGCAAGCCCAGCGGCTTGAGCACGGAGTCGGCGAGCTCCTGCCGGTCCAGGGCGCGGGCCACCGCCCGCCGCACCCGCTCGTCGGAGAGCGGCCCGGACTCCCCGTTGATCGCGAGCTGGGTGTACGACGGCTCCAGGGACTTGCGCACGGTGTACGCGCGCAGGCCCTCCTGCTCGGTGGCGTACCGCTCGGCCGCCAGGCGGGTCTGCTCGCGGGCCGCCTTCGCGTCCTCGGCGGCCTCCTCGTCCGAGCCGTGGGCGAGGGCCCAGGAGCGCAGCGCGGCGGCGGGCGTCAGCTCGGAACCGGGGCCGTGGGTGAGGGGCAGGCCGCCGTTCTTGCCGCCGTCGCGGGCGGCGAGTGTGATGCG
Organism: uncultured Streptomyces sp.; assembly: GCF_947488945.1. Classification (GTDB taxonomy): domain Bacteria; phylum Actinomycetota; class Actinomycetes; order Streptomycetales; family Streptomycetaceae; genus Streptomyces. The sequence continues at coordinate 105,119 of NZ_CANLBS010000002.1, read as the reverse complement.
CCCGGCGTCCGGGGCGTCGATGTCGGCGACGTCGACCGCGCCCTCGGCGAGGGCCTCGGCCCGGTCCTGCGGCTTGACCGCGCGGAAGACGATCCGGTCGAGCTTGGCCTCGTCGCCCCACCAGCGCGGGTCCCGGACCACCGTGACCGTCTTGGCGTCCTTGTCCACCCGGCTCAGCTTGAACGGGCCGGCGGTGTTCTTCAGGGCGGAGCGCGCGCCGTCGTTGAAGGCGTCCGGCGAACCGGTCACCTCCTTCGGGTACAGCGGGGAGAAGAGCGCGCGCCAGTCGGCGTACGGCTTGGAGAAGGTGACCCGGACCTGGAGGTCGTCGTGGCCGCGCTCGATCTTCTCGATGCGGTCGTACCCGGCGTTGCGCGCGGTCCAGAACGCGGAGTCCTTGCCGCTGAGGGCGCGCCACTGGGCGACGAAGTCGGGGGCGCCGATCTCGCGGCCGTCGCTCCACACCGCCTGCTGGTGGAGCTTGTAGAGGACGACCTGCCGGGGCTCGGTCTCGATGACCTTGGCCGACTCCAGGTAGTCGGGGTTGAGCTTCGGCTGCCCGGAAGCGTCCAGCGGGAAGAGGGTCGGCAGCAGGGCGCCGGTGACACGGGTGGTGGCGCTGTCGGCGTCGGCCTGGAAGGCGTTCAGGGTGGCGGGCATCGTGTCGACGGCCCAGGTGACGGTGGACCCGTCGGCGACCTGCCGGCGGTCGGCCGGGGAGATGTCCTGCGGAAGGGCGGCGACCGGCCCGTCGTCGTCGGAGGAGCAGCCCGCGAGCACGGGGACCGTGAGGACCCCGGCCGTCAGGAGCGCGAGCATGCGGCGCTTGCGTACGGTCCCGCGCGGGACGCCGACGTGGGACATGGCTGGTACCTCCGGGAACGGGACCGGGCCACCCCGTACCGGAATGGACCGGATATGACGTACTTGGCATTTGCAGTTGATCACACCGGTTGCGCCCCTCCACTGAACCGTCCTCCCCCGGACGACGGCGCAGACACGGCGTGCGGCCCCGCCAAGGTCACCCGCGCGGCGGAGCCGGACGGGCCCGGACGCACCTGTGCCCCGGTAACCGGCGGCGGGCCGGGTCCGGGGCACGGGGCGGGACGGCTGTGGGTCAGCCCAGCAGCTCGACGATCTCCGCGGTGGTGCCGGTCTGGCCGAGGCGCGGGAAGATCCGCTGCACGCTGTTGGCGTGCGCCTCGGCGTTCATGTCGGTGACCGCGTCGACGGCGACCGTGACGTGGTAGCCGTGCTCGTGCGCGGAACGGGCCGTGGACTCGACGCCGATGCTGGTGGCGATGCCCGTCAGCACGACCTGGGTGACGCCCAGACGGCGCAGGCGGAGGTCGAGGTCGGTGCCGTAGAAGGCGCCCCACTGCTGCTTGGTGACGACGAAGTCGCCGTCCTTCGGGCTCATCTCCGGGACGAGGTCGGCCCAGTCGGCGGCCGGGCTGCCGGACGGCTGCGGGCCCTCGGTGCGGCCCGGCGCCCCTCCTGTGACGCGCACCAGCACGACGGGCAGGCCCTTGGCGCGGAACGCGTCGGCCAGCGTGGCGGACTTGGCCACGACGTCGGCGGCGGGGTGGGCGGTGGGCAGCGCGACGATGCCGTTCTGCAGGTCGACGACGACGAGCGCGGTCCTGGGGTCGAGGGCGGTGACGGACATGGGGGTGCTCCTGGTGCTGTTCGGGATCTGGTGCGGTGCTGATCGGGATGGTGCGGTTCGGGGTCTGATGCTGTTCGGGATCTGGTGCTGTTCGGGACGGTGCGGGGGCGGTGGTCGGGAAGGCCGGCGGTTCAGGGGGTGGCGGTGCGCAGCGCTCGGTCGGTGACGGTGAGGACGATCAGCAGCACCGCCAGCACCGCGGCGACCAGGGCCATGAGGTGCAGCCCGGCGTCGGTCGCGGCCTGCCCGTAGGCCAGCGCGATCAGGGAGGAGGCGGTGATCGCGCCGATGTACTGCGCGGTGCGCTGGAGTCCGGCGGCCGATCCGATGGACGCGGCCGGCGAGAACGCCTGCACCGCGGCCTGGTTGCTCGTACCGATCAGGCCCTGCGGGACGCCGAAGCAGGCGCCGGCCAGCAGCAGCACGCCCAGCGGGGTGTCGCCGGTGAGGAACGCGAGGGTGCCGGCGCCGGCGCCCAGCAGCAGGCAGGCGAGCACCAGCGGGCCCCGGACGCCCTTGGTGCGGGCGCCGAGCAACGAGCAGACCAGCGCGGCGACCGACATCGGCAGCATCAGCAGCCCGGTCTGCCCGGACGAGAAGCCGCGCACCTCCTCCAGCCACTGGGTGAAGCCGTACATCACGCAGTAGATGAGGAGGTAGCTGAGGCCGTGGCGCAGGTAGGTGCGGGAGAGGGCGCCGTTGCCGGCGAGCGTGCGCAGGTCGATGAAGGGCCGCGGGGCGCGCAGTTGCCAGCGCACCAGCAGGGCGCCCAGCACCGCGAACGGGGCGAGCAGCCACCACTGGGGGTGCGCGAGGTCCAGCAGGAAGAAGACGAGGACGGTCAGGGCGGCGGAGAACAGCCCTATGCCGAGCGGGTCGACGTCGGGCCGCGGCAGGCTGCCGTCGGCGGGGCGCCCGCGCGGCGGGTCCGCCGGAATCCACAGCAGCGTGGCGACCAGGGCGGCCAGCGCCACCGGAATGTTGACGGCGAAGATGCCGCGCCAGCCCACCAGCATGACGAGCGCGCCGCCGAGCGTCGGGCCGACGGCGGCGCTGCCGAGCGCGGCGAAGGAGAGCCGGGCGAGGACCGGACGCGGGGTGGGCCGGCCCAGCCGCCCGGACTCGTCGCGCAGCACCGCCATGGCCGCCGGGTAGGCGGCGGAGGTCCCGATGCCGAGCAGCAGCCGGGAGACGATCAGCCAGCCGAAGCCGGGCGCCCAGGTCCCCACCACCCCGGACGCCACCACCACGACCAGCCCGGCCAGGAAGACGCGGCGCGGCCCGAGGGAGTCGGCGAGCTTGCCGAGGACCGGCTGCGCGACGGCGCTGGCGAGGTAGAGCACGGAGATCAGCCAGGCGGTCTTGGCCGCCCCGATCGAGAAGTCGTGGCCGATCGACACCAACGCGGTGGAGATCATGGTGGTGTTGAGCGGATTGAGCAGCGAGCCCATCATCAGCGGCGCGGTCAGCCGGGCGCCGAATCCGGTCCCCTCGTCCCCGGCGGGGGCTTTGCGCCCCGGCAACGCGCGAGAGGCGGGCTCCGCCTCCGCCGCCGTACGCGGTCCGGTGGCCGGTTCCGTCGTACGCGGAGCCGCGGCCGGTTCTGTCGTACGCGGCCCGGTGGCGTCCGCGCCGTTCACGGTCCGACCAGACGGCCGAGCAGGGCGACGGCCTCGGCGACCGTGCGACGCTCGGCCCCGTCGAACTCGGCGGCGACGGCCTCGGTCAGCCAGTCGTGCTTGGCCGCCCGCACCCCGGCCAGGGTGGCGGCCCCGGTGGCGGTGATGGAGACCACGGACTTGCGCCCGTCCGCCGGATCGGGCGCGCGACCGACCATGCCCTGGTCCTCCAGCGCGCCGAGGGTGAGCCGCATGGACTGCGGACGTACGTACTCCGCGCGGGCCAGCGCCGCGGTGGTGGCCGGGCCGTCCTGGTCGAGCCGCGCGAGCACCGACCGCTGGGTCGGGGTCAGCAGCGACTCGGCGGAACTGGTGCGCAGCCGCCGCAGCAGCCTGCCCACCACGGACGCCAGATCGATCGCCAACTGCTCCGGTGCCGGATCGGTGGGCCGCGGACGCGCCGCCGCGCGACCGGTCGGGTTTTCGGGCCTGTCGGACATGGTTCCAGCGTAAAGATGTACAGGCCATCTTGCAAGGTAGCCTGTCTTTTTCGTCCTGTCGGCCCCTTGCGGCACAAGGCGCCGGGGCGATCGCGGCGAGGGCCGGCGCGACAGGAATCACGCCGGGCGACCTTGCTGGCGCCACCCGGCCGCCCTAGAATGAATGCGCTTTCATCACGGGCGCCAGCGCCCTCCCCGTAACGAAGAGCCGGCACGCGTCCAGCGCGCCGCGGAACGAAGAAGCGGACGGTCGGTCGAGTGAGCGCCCCCACGGTGTACGACGTCGCAGAGCGGTCGGGCGTCTCCATCGCCACGGTCTCGCGGGTCTACCGCACCCCGGAGTCCGTGCGGGTCCAGACCCGCGAGCGGGTCCTGGCCGCGGCCCGCGAACTCGGTTACGTACCCAGTGGCAACGCCCGCGGGCTCGCCAGCCGGACCACGGGCGTGCTCGGCCTGTGCTTCCCCGACTACGCGGACCCGGACGCCGAGACCGCCGCGGCCGGCGCCGACGCGGACGACGACCACGCGGTGATGCTCTACTCCGACCAGATCATCCGGGGCATGGAGAGGGCCGCCCGCCGGCACGGATACGCCCTGCTCATCGCGGCCTCCCTGGACGGGGGGCCGGAGAGTCTGGTGGCGAAGGTCGCGGGGCGGGTGGACGGCTTCGCGGTGCTCGCGCAGACGGTGCCGACCAGCGACCTGGACGTGATCTCGCGGCGCCTCCCGGTGGTCATGCTCGCCGGGCCGCGCGGCATCGACCACCTCGACCACCTCGTGGTGGCCAACGCCGACGGTCAACGCGCCCTCACCCGCCACCTCGTCGACGATCACGGGCTGCGCCGCCTCGCGTTCGTCGGCGGCGACCCCGAGTCGCCGGACGCCGAGGCCCGTTTCCGGGGCTTCCGCGAGGCGTGCCGCGACGCCGGCCTCACGGAACCGGCCGAACCCGACGTGCGGACCGCGATGATGACCCAGGCCGAGGGGGCGCGCGCGGCGGAGGCATTGCTCGACCGCGCGCAGGCGGCGGGCGCGGACCACCCGGAGGCCATGCTCTTCGCCAACGACCAGATGGCGGTGGGCGCCCTGCAGGCGCTGGCCGCACGGGGCCTGCGGGTGCCCCGCGACATCGCGGTCACCGGCTTCGACGGCATCCCGCTCGGCCGCATCGTCCGCCCCACGCTGACCACGGTCCGCCAGCCGATCCGGCAGCTCGGCGAGCAGGCGGTGGAACTCCTCGTCCAGCGCCTCCGGGACCCCGCCGGGCCGCCGGTCTCGCTGGAACTCCCGGTCTCCCTCGGCCTGCGGGAGAGCTGCGGGTGCGGGTGAGCCGCGGGCTCGGGTGAGCCGCGGGACGGACGGACCGCGGGGGGGGGTTCCGGGCGGCCGGGGCGCGGGTGCCGGGTGGGCCGGGACTGCGTGCACGTGGTCCGTACGGATCGGGCGCGTCCCGGCCTACGGCAAGGGGGACACGTCCCGCCCCGTGAGCCCGCGCCCCGCCGTCACACGCCCAGGTGCTCGCCGAAGAAACGGGTCCGGTTCTTCGCCAGGACGTCGCGTTCGCCCGGCTCCGCCTCGTAGGCGAAGTGGCCTGCGGTCAGCACCTGGAGCTCGCGGACGCCCGGCAGCGCGTTGTGCACGGCGAACTGGCCGGGCGGAGGGACGTACGGGTCGAAGAGCGCGGCGGCGACGAGGGTGGGCAGGGCGAGCCGGGCGGCGGCCGTCGCCGCGTCGAAGTACTGGATCACGTCGGTGACTTCGGGGTGGTCCCGGTGGTGGGTGCGCACCGACTCGCCGCTGCCCGCGCACGGCAGGGTCAGCCGCAGCGGGTGGTTGCCGAAGGTGGGCACGGTGAGCTGCGCCGCGCCGAACCGGTCGTCCCACGGCAGCGCCAGGGCGCCGAGGCCGCCGCCGAAGCTCTCCCCGAGGTAGCCGAGGCGCGGTGCGCCCTCCGCGGCCAGCGCGGGCACCAGTTCCAGCAGGGCGGAGGCGGCGCACCAGAGGTCGGCCACGCAGTCGCCGATGACGTAGGTGTCGCGGGAGCCGATGCCGTGCAGGACGTGCCCGGCGGAGGCGGTCGGGATGCCCGGCACCTCGCTCCGGGTCGCCATCCCGCGTACGCACGGCAGGATGGCGGCGGAACCGGGCAGCGGCAGGGGCAGTGCGGAGCCGGCCTCGTCCCGCCCTCCGTAACCGTGCCCGACGACGAAACCGGCCCGCGCGGCGCCCGTGCCCAGGGCATTCCCGGCAGGCGCGCCGGGGGCGGTCCCGGCCTCCGCGTCCGGGAGCGCGATCCAGCCGCCGATGCGTATCCCGCCGACCGAGGTGTAGGTGACGCCGTGCACGCGTACGCCGTCACGCACCTCCTCCACCGGGCCCAGCTCGGGGCGGGTCCCGACCGCGCGCGCCGCCTCGAACCGCGCCCGCCAGAACTCCGCGAAGTCGTCCGGGCCGTCGGGGGCCGGGATCTCCAACAGGTCGTCGAGGGTGCGTCCGTAGGCCGGATCGAAGGGGAAGTCGTGCGCGAACGAAACCATGATCGCGACGATATCGCCCCGGTGCCGCCGTTCCCAGGGGTGCGAATCCGGTCACACCGGCTGTTGTTTCACATGACACGCACTTACCGTGCGACGGGGGCGCGCCCGGAACTCCGGCACGTTGCGCGAGTGTGACCCAGCACCCTCTTGCGAATTCCCGGACCGACCCGGCAGAGTGATGTATGCGCTTACAGGCAGCGCATACATTCGGATCGCTCAAGGAGGAGCCCTCCATGCCCCGCACCGCCAGAACCGTCTCCGCCTCCATCGCCCTCGCGCTCGCCTTCGGGATCACCGCCTGCGGCAGCTCCGGGGGTGCCGACGTCGCGGCGGACCAGAAGCAGACACTGACCGTCTGGGCCATGGGGGCCGAGGGCGAGAAGCTCGCCGACGTCGCGAAGGTCTACGAGAAGGCCCACCCGAACGTGACCGTCAAGGTCACGCCGGTCGGCTGGGACGTCGCCCACCAGAAGCTCGTCGCCGCCGCGGCCGCCGGCACCTTGCCCGACGTCGCGCAGATGGGCGGGAGTTACCTCGGCGAGTTCTCCGAACTCGGCGTGCTGGAGCCGGTCGACACCAAGGTGTTCGACGAGAACGACTTCTTCGATTCCGGCTGGAGCCAGGGCGAGGTGGACGGCACCGCGTACGGCGTGCCGTGGTACGTCGACACCCGTGTCCTCTACTACCGCACCGACCTGGCCGAGAAGGCCGGCGTCGACAAGGCTCCGGCCACCTGGAAGGAGATGAAGGACCTCGCCACCGCGTACCGGAAGGACGCGGGCAGCCAGTGGGGCCTGTCCATCCAGCCGAGCGGCCTGGACACGGTGCAGAGCTTCTACCCCTTCCTGTACTCGGCCGGCGGTGCGATCGTCGACGAGGACGGCAAGGCCGTCATCGACAGCCCGGCCGCCGTCAAGGCCCTGAAGGAGTACGGCTCCTACTTCGCCCAGGGCCTCTCCGACACGTCCGTCCCGCCCGGTTACGACGTGGTGAAGGACTTCGGCAACGGCCGCGTCCCGATGTTCTTCGGCGGCCCCTGGCACGTGACCCTGCTCGACGAGGGCCAGCCGCAGATCAAGGGCAAGTGGGCGGTGGCGAACGTGCCCGCCGACGCCTCCTCCACCTCGATGGCCGGCGGCTCCTCCCTGGTGATCTCCAAGGACAGCGAACACAAGGCCGCGGCAACGGAGTTCATCTCCTACCTCACCGACGCCGAGGGCCAGGCCGACTGGTACGCGCGGACCAAGGACCTCCCCGCCAACACCGAGGCGTGGGAGTCCGGGGCGCTCGCCGACGACGCCACGCTCCAGGTCTTCAAGAAGCAGATGGACACCGCCAAGGCGTCCCCGCCGCTGCCCAACCTGACGGAGGTCACCGACCAGGTCGACCAGGCGATAGCCAAGGTCACCCAGGGCAAGGCCTCCGCCGAGGACGCGCTGAAGACGGCGCAGTCCGAGATCGAGAGCCTCGTGAAGTAGGAGCCATGAGCACCATGACCCGCAAGACCGCGCAGCCGGCCGGCGCGCCGGTTCCGCCGGGGAGCACCGCCTCCCCGGCGGGGGCGGCGGGCGCCCGGGGCCGGAAGAAGAAGCCGCTGGGTGTGCAGAACGCGGCCGGCTGGCTGTTCTCCACCCCCTTCCTCGTCCTGTTCACCGTCTTCATGGCGTTCCCCATCCTCGCCACGCTGCTCATGAGCTTCACCGACTTCGGGCTGCGCAACGTGACGCGCCCGTGGGAGGCGGACTTCATCGGCTTCGAGAACTACACCGAGCTGTTCGGCGACGAGAAGTTCCTCACCTCGCTCCTCAACACGGCGTACTTCGTGGTCGTGGGGGTGCCGCTGACGATCGGCCTCGGGCTGGTCGTCGCGGTGCTGCTGAACAACGGCATCGACCGGGCCCGCACCTTCTTCCGGGTCGGCTTCTACGCCCCGGTGGTCACGACCATCGTCGCGGTGGCGGTGGTCTGGCGGTTCGTGCTGGACCCGAGTGACGGCCTGATCGCCGGTCTCTTCTCCGAAGTGGGCCTGACCGCACCGGACTTCCTCGGTTCCGAGGCACTGGCCATGCCGTCGATGATCGCGATGGCGGTGTGGCGGAACGTCGGCACGGTCATGGTGCTCTTCATCGCCGGCCTCCAGGCGATCCCCACCGAGGTCCGCGAGGCGGCCCGGCTGGACGGCGCCGGGGCCTGGCAGGAGTTCCGGGGCATCACGGTGCCGCTGCTGCGGCCGACGATGCTGTACGCCACCGTCATCACGACCATCGGCTACCTCAACGTCTTCGAGGAGCCCTTCGTGATGACCCAGGGCGGCCCCTCCGACTCCACCCTCACCGTCTCGCTGAACATGTACCGCGAAGGCTTCAACTTCTTCCACATGGGTTACGCCAGCGCCATGGCGTACGTCCTGTTCGTGGTGATCATGGCCATCACGGTGCTCCAGCTCCGACTGCTGAAGGACAACACCGAATGAGCACCGGCAACGCACCCGGCGCCGCGGGAATCGCGCCGGTCCACAAGGGCCCGTCCCCCACCGCCCCGGCCGGCGGCCGCCGGCGGCGATCGGGCCGCCCGCTGGTCTACGTCCTGCTCTCCGCCGGGCTGCTGGTCATGTCCGCGCCGTTCCTGTGGATGGCGGTCTCGTCGTTCAAGACGACCGCCGAACTCTCGGCGAGCCCACCCGTCTGGATACCGACCGAGTGGACGCTGGAGAACTTCCGGCAGCTGCTGGACAAGCTGGACCTGCCGCGGTACTTCCTGAACTCGGTGATCGTCGCGGTGCTGGTCACCGTCTCGAACCTGGTGTTCTGCTCGATGCTCGGCTACGCGCTGGCCAAGCTGAGGTTCGTCGGCCGGAACAAGATCTTCGGGCTGGTGCTGGGCGCCCTGATGGTCCCCGGCAACCTGATGCTGCTGCCGCTCTTCGTCCTGATGAGCAGGCTCGGTCTGATCGACTCGTACGCCGGACTGGTGCTGCCGTTCGCCGCCGGGGCGTTCGGTGTCTTCCTGATGCGGCAGTTCATGCAGTCGATCCCGGACGAGCTGCTGGAAGCGGCCCGGATGGACGGCGCCGGCGAGTGGTACATCTTCTGGCGGATCGTGATGCCGCTGGTGAAGCCCGCGCTCGCGACCCTGTCGATCTTCACCTTCCTCGGCTCCTGGAACAACTTCGTCTGGCCGCTGATCGCCACCAACGACCCGGACAAGTACACGCTGCCGGTCGCGCTGGCGACGTTCGCCACCGATCCGAACAAGGCCGGCGGCTCCAACGGGATGCTGATGGCCGGAGCGTTCCTGGTGGTCCTGCCGGTACTGGTGGTGTTCATCGCGCTCCAGCGCCACTTCACCCAGGGCATCGCCACGGCCGGCATGAAGTAGCCCCGCGGGCGGCCCCCGCATCCCCGCCGCCGCCCCCTCCCCCCGCACGCACCCGCACGCACACACAAGCACGCACGCACGCACGCACCAGAAGGACACGTCGCGATGACGCACACCCCCGTCCCGTTCCCCGAAGGCTTCCTGTGGGGGGCCTCCACCGCCGCCCACCAGATCGAGGGCAACAACACCGACTGCGACTGGTGGGTGAAGGAGCATGCCGCCGGAACCCACATCCAGTCGCCCTCCCTGGACGCGTGCGACAGCTACCACCGCTGGCCCGAGGACATGGACCTGCTGGCCGGACTCGGCTTCACCGACTACCGGTTCTCGATCGAGTGGGCGCGGATCGAGCCCGTGGAGGGACGGTTCTCCCGCGCGGAGCTGGCCCACTACCGCCGGATGGTCGAGGGCGCGATCGCCCGTGGCCTGCGCCCAATGGTGACGCTGCACCACTTCACCGTGCCGCAGTGGTTCGAGGCGCGCGGCGGCTGGACCGCCGACGGCGCGACCGACCTGTTCGCCCGGTACGTCGCGGCGTGCGCGCCGGTCATCTCCGAGGGCGTCTCGCACGTCTGCACGATCAACGAGCCCAACATGATCGCCGTCATGGCGGGCCAGGCCAAGCGCGGGGACAACAGCTTCCCCCCGGCCGGTCTGCCCACCCCGGACGACGAGACCACCGCCGCGATCATCGCCGCGCACCGGGCCGCCGTGCGGGAGGTGCGGGCCCTGGACGCCGGCATCCGGGTCGGCTGGACCATCGCCAACCAGGTCTACCAGGCCGAGCCGGGCGCCGAGGAGGTCACCGCCGCCTACCGCCACCCGCGCGAGGACGTCTTCATCGAGGCGGCGCGCGGCGACGACTGGATCGGCGTGCAGTCCTACACCCGCACCAAGATCGGACCCGAGGGCCCCCTCCCGGCCCCCGCGGACGCCGAACGCACCCTCACCCAGTGGGAGTACTACCCCGCCGCCGTCGGCCACGCGCTGCGCCACACCGCCTCGATCGTCGGCCCGGACGTCCCGCTGATCGTCACCGAGAACGGCATCGCCACCGACGACGACCGCCGCCGCGAGGACTACTACGCGGGCGCGCTGGAGGAGGTCGCCTCGGCGCTGGAGGACGGCCTGAACATCGCGGGTTACCTGGCCTGGAGCGCGCTCGACAACTACGAGTGGGGCTCCTTCACGCCCACCTTCGGCCTGATCGCCGTCGACTGGGAGACCTTCGCCCGCACCGCCCGGCCGTCCGCGAAGTGGCTCGGCTCCCTCGGCCGCGCCCGCGCCCTCCCCCGCCTGGCCGCCTGACGGTCCCCGCCCCGGCCCCGAAGCCCGTCCACCGGGCCCCCTTCCGGGCGGCGGCAGGGGCACCGGACCTGACCCCGGTGTCCCTGCCGCCGCCTCTCCCCGGGTGGCCCCCGGCTCCGGTCGCGGGCGGACAGAGCCGGACATAACCTCCACCGTGTGACGCCGCCCCCCTGCCGCACCCGGAGCCCGATACCCGGTCCAGTCCTGCTCGTCGCGCTGTTCGCGCTGTGCTGCCTGGCCCTGCCCGCCGTCGTGACCGCGCGGGCCGACGACCCCGTGACCCTGTCACGGGACGGCCAGATCACCGACCGGGTGGGCGCGCTGGGCGACCGCACGGCGGAGGTGGACGCGGCCCTCGACTCGCTGTACGACGAACGGCGCGTGCAGCTCTTCGTGGTGTACGTGCGCGGATTCTCCGGCCGGTCCGCGCAGACCTGGGCCGACGACACCGCCACCCGCAACGGCCTCGGCCAGGACGACGTGCTGCTGGCCGTCGCCACCCACGACCGGCAGTACGCCTACTCGGTCGACCAGGACTCCCGGCTCACCGACGCGCAGCTGCGCGACGTGGCGAGCACCGCGATCGGGCCGGCGCTGCGGGTCAGCGACTGGGCGGGCGCCGCGATCGGCGCCGCCGACGGCTACAAGGCGGTCCTCGCCGGCCGGCCGGTGCCGGCACCGGGGCTGACACCCGGCCCGGCGGACCCCGGAGGCAGCGGCTCGGGCGGCACCGACGCGGGCGACTTCATCCTGCCGGCGGTCGTGGTGGGCGGTGCCGGAGCGGTCGCCGCGTACGCCTTCACCCGGCGCAGGCGACGGACCGCGGGGCGCACCACGCCGGCGGCCAAGGGGTGGGGGCCCGCGGGTGCCGGGGCCGAGGCGGCGGAGCCACCGACCCCGCTGCCCGAACTCGACGCGCGGGCGAAACAACTGCTGGTGGACACGGACGACGCCGTGCGCACCAGCGAGGAGGAACTGGGCTTCGCCACCGCCCAGTTCGGCGAGGAGGCGGCCGCCCCCTTCGCCTCGGCGGTGGAGAGCGCCAAGAGCGAGCTGACCGCGTCCTTCCGACTGCGCCAGCAACTGGACGACGCCTTCCCCGAGGACGACGCGACCAGGCGGCGGATGCTGGAGGAGATCGTGTCCCGCTGCACCGCGGCCGACCGGCGGCTCGACGCCGTGTCCGAGGACTTCGACCGGCTGCGCGCCCTGGAGCAGAACGCCCCGGAGGTGGTGGCCACGGTGGAGTCGGCCTTCCACGCCCTCACCGGCCGGGTCACCGCGGCCGAATCGACGCTCGCCGCGATGCGGAGCCGGTACGCGGACTCGGCGGCGGCCCCGGTCGCCCAGGACGTCGAACAGGCCAAGGACCGGCTCGTCTTCGCCACCTCCAGCCTCAACCGGGCCCGGCAGGCGGTCGACACCCGGGACAACGCGCAGGCCGCGGTGTACGTACGGGCCGCCGAGGGCGCGGTAGGGCAGGCGGGCACCCTGGTCGACGCGGTCGAGCGGCGCTCAGCCGAGCTGGCCGAGGCGGAAGGACGGCTGCCGGCCGCGCTCACCGAGACGGAGACCGACCTCGCGGACGCGGGCGGCCTGCTGACCGGGACCGCCGCCGGAGCGCCCACCGCGGACCTGCGGGGCCGTATCGCCCGGGCCCGGTCGGTGGTCGAGGACGTGCGGGCGGAGACGGCGGGGCGCTACGACCCGATCGACGCGCTGCGGCGGGTCGAGGAGGCGGACGCGGCACTGGACGAGGCGCTGGCCGGCGCGCGGGAACGGGAGCAGGGCGACACCCGGGCGCGTTCGCTGCTCGACCAGGCGTTGCTCGCGGCCCGCTCCTCGGTGGGCGCCGCGGCCGACTTCATCACCACCCACCGGGGGGCGATCGGCAGCCAGGCCCGCACCCGGCTCGCGGAGGCCCAGCGCCATGTGGAACAGGCCGGGCAGCTCGCGGCGGGCGGCGACCCGCAGGGGGCGCTGGCCGAGGCCCAGCGCGCCGACGCGTTCGCGGCCCAGGCGCAGAGCCTGGCCGAACAGGACGTGCGCGGCTTCGGCGGCGGAGGGTACGGGGGCGGGGCATCCGGCGGGGGCGGCATGGGCGGGGCCGTGCTGGGTGGCATCATCCTCGGCGGCCTGCTGGGCGGCGGAGGCGGCCGGGGCCGCGGATACGGCGGCGGGGGCTTCGGGGGACGCGGCGGCGGCTTCGGTTCCCCCGGCAGCTTCGGCGGGGGAGGCACGCGGGGCCGGAGAGGCGGTGGCGGCCGGTTCTGACGGCGGACCGTACCGGGCGCGCCCGCCACTCCCCTCCGGCACCACCCGCACCACCCGCACCTCCCGCACCCGAGGCCCCTCCGGCACCACCTGTCCGGTCGGCGCACCGGACGTACGACACACCGGACCCGTACGGCGTACGCGTCACCTCACACGGCCCGCGCAAGCCACGGGCGTTCCCGCGTTCCCCCTCACCCAGGAGCAGAGCCATGAGCAAGCAGACCATCCTCGGCCGGGTCACCCAGCTGGCCAAGGCCAACATCAACGCCCTCATCGACCAGGCCGAGGACCCGCAGAAGATGCTGGACCAGCTCATCCGCGACTACACCGACAACATCGCGGAGGCGGAGCAGGCGGTGGCGGCGACCATCGGCAACCTGCGGCTGATGGAGCAGGACCACGAGGAGGACGTCCGGGCCGGGAAGCAGTGGGGCGACAAGGCGCTCGCGGCGAGCCGCAAGGCGGACGAGCTGCGGTCGGCCGGGTCGACGGCGGACGCCGACAAGTTCGACAACCTCGCCAAGGTGGCGCTCGGGCGCCAGCTCCAGTCGGAGAAGGAGGCGACGACGGCGGAACCGACCATCGCCTCGCAGACCGAAGTGGTCGACAAGCTCAAGAGCGGGCTCGACCAGATGAAGGCGAAGCTGTCGCAGCTCTCGTCCAAGCGCGACGAACTGGTGGCCCGCGCCAAGTCCGCGCAGGCGCAGAACCAGATGATGGACGCGGTGAAGAACATCGACGTCCTCGATCCGACCACGGAGATCGGCCGGTTCGAGGACAAGGTGCGGCGCGAGGAGGCCAGGGCGGTCGGCAAGCAGGAGCTGGCGGCCTCGTCGCTGGACGCCCAGTTCGAGCAGTTGGACAGCCTGGGCGACAGCGCCGAGGTGGAGGCGCGGCTCGCCGCGCTGAAGTCCCCGACCCCCTGAGCCCGCCCGCTCCACCGGTGGCTGCGCGCCGGGGTGAGACGCCGGTGCGGGACGCCACTGCCGGCGCGCTGGTGGGATGCTCCCGGACGGCGGTCGCGGTCCGGGACCCGGCGTCCGTCGCCTCTCCGGGCGCCGGACGCCCCGCCCGCTCAGTACATGCTCAGCAGTTCCTCCACGGAGAGTTCGGCGGCCGGTCGCCCGTCGGGCAGGGCCAGTTCGAACCAGACCGTCTTGCCGCGCGGGGTGCGCCGGGAGCCCCAGGCGGCGCTGAGCAGTCCGACCAGTTGCAGGCCCCGGCCGCCCTCGTCGGTGTCGCGGGCCCGGCGGCGTCGCGGCTGCACCAGCCCGGCGTCCCAGACCTCGCAGACGAGGGTGCGGTCGCGCAGCAGCCGTAGCCGGACCTCGCCCTCGCCGTACCGGAGCGCGTTGGTGACCAGCTCACTGACCAGGAGTTCGGTGGTGTCGACCAGATCGTCCAGGTCCCACGACTGGAGCTGGGAGCGTGCCAGTTCGCGGGCGCGGGCGACCGAACGGGGCTCGCGCGGGAGCCGCCAGTCGCCGACCGCCTCGGTGGGCAGCCCCTGGATCCGGGCCATCAGCAGGGCGATGTCGTCCTCGCCGTGCCGGGTGTGCAGCGACGCCAGCACATGGTCGCAGGCGTCCTCCAGAGCCCGGCGGGGACCGGTGAGCGCCTCCCGGAGCGCCAGCAGTCCCTCCTCCAGCGGATGGTCGCGGGACTCCACCAGGCCGTCGGTGTACAGGGTGAGGAGCGCGCCCTCCTTGAGCTCGACCTCGACCTCCTCGAAGGGCTCGCCGCCGACGCCGAGCGGCATCCCCGGCGGCACGTCGAGGAGTTGGGCCGACTCGCCGGGTTCGACCACGGCCGGCGGGAGATGGCCCGCGTTGGCGAAGGTGCAGCGCCGGGTGACCGGGTCGTACACGGCGTAGACGCAGGTGGCGAGGTAGACCTCCGAGAGGTCGGCCTCCCGCGACTTGTGCGCGGCGCGCGAGGGCCACTGGGCGCCGCCGCCCCCGCCGAACCGCTCGCCGCCGCCCGGGGTGCCGAGGCCGCGCGCGACCTCGTCGAGGGCGGCCAGCACCTCGGCGGGCTCCAGGTCGAGCAGGGCCAGCGTCCGCACGGCGGTGCGCAGTTCGCCCATGGCGACGGCGGCCCGCAGCCCCCGGCCCATGACGTCGCCGACGACCAGGGCGGTGCGGTGACCGGGCAGCTCGATGACGTCGAACCAGTCGCCGCCGACCTCGGTCGCGGCGTTGCCCGGCAGGTAGCGGCAGGCGATGTCGAGGCCCGCGGCCTCGGGATCGCCCGGCGGCAGCAGGCTGCGCTGGAGTATCAGGGCGCGTTCGTGTTCACGCCGGTAGAGGCGGGCGTTGTCGATGCAGACGGCGGCGCGGGCGGCCAGCTCGACCGCGAGCGCACGGTCCCGTTCGCCGAACGGCTCGCTCCCCTTCGTACGGGAGAACTGCACCAGCCCGACCACGGTGTCGTGCGCGACCATCGGGACGGCCAGCGTGGACTGCACGAAGCCGGGTCCGTCCTCGGGCACGTCCTGGATCCGTCCGGTGCGCAGCGCCGCGGCGGCGGGCGAGCCGGACGGGTAGCGGTGTACGTCGCCGAGCGCCGGGGCCGCGCCGGTGACCGGCGCCCCGGACCCGCCCGGATCGGACGCGGCACGGGGCGACGGCACGAGCCCGTCGGTCCGGCCGTCGGCCGGACCGTGGGATCCCAGGTCGGGGGCGACGCCCGGCATCGCGTCGGCGACGGCGCTGGCGTGGGCGACCCGGCGCAGCTCCGCCGAGCCGCCGGACTCCGCCTGCTGCGGGCCCCCGCTGCCCGGCGGCAGCTCGTCGCCGGCGAGCAGGCCCTGGTACAGGTCGACGGCGGCCAGGTCGCAGAAGCCCGGCACGGCGACGTCGAGCAGTTCGCGGGCGGTGGTCTCCAGGTCGAGGGAATTGCCGATGCGGGCGCTGGCCTCGTTGAGCAGGGCCAGGTTGCGGCGGGCACTGGCGGCCTCGCGGGCCGCGATGTGGCGGCTGGTGATGTCGGTGGCGAGCCCCGCCACACCCACGGGCCGGCCCGATCCGCCGTGCACCCGGTACAGGTTCATCGACCAGTGCCGACGCTGCCGGTCGCCGGGAACAGTGCCGACCAGCCGGAGGTCGGTGACGGCCTGACCGGTGTCCAGGACGCGGCGCAGGGTGGCGGTGAGCCGATCGGCCTCGGGAGGCGCGAGGTAGTCGTCGACGCTCCTGCCCCGGTGGTCGGAGGCCCGGCCGCCGAAGACGGTGGCGAACCGGTCGTTGGCACGGACCACCGTCAGGTCCTTGCCGAACAGGACGAAACCGAAAGGAGATTGGCCGAATATGGCCTGCGAGGCCGCGAGGTCCGTCTCGATGCTGCGCAGAGCGCGTACGTCCAGGACGATACAGAGCGCGGCACGTTCGCCGGACTCGGTCAGGCTGGGCATGACATAGAGCTCGGCGAGTCCGCCCGCTCCGTCCTCGCCCGGCATCCGGAACGGGACGAGGCCCGTCCACTCCTTGCCGTCGAGGATCTCACGCACACGGCGGCGCCCGCCGGGGCGCAGCTCGTCGGGGAGGAACGCCTCCACGGGGTCGCGGCCGATCACCTGGCGCGCGGCCATGCCGAAGAGATCAGCGGCTCTCTCGCTCCACTGCTCGATCAGGCCGTCGTGCCCGATCGAGAACGAGGCGACCCTGACGTAGTCATAGATCGAGCCAGGCGGGCTGCTCTGCCACACGACTCCGCCCGCTGACCCAGGTGTTTCGCTCACACGACCGTCCCCTCCAGCTCACACACCGGACCGGTCCTGACCGCAGTATTCAGCACCACAGGCCCTCCCGGCACGACGTTGACGATCACAGCAAGGTCTCAGTCCTTTCAGCCAGGTGCTGCCCGACCTCTGGTGATCGCCTGTGTGTCCCCCTCCACTCCTAACCAGGCAGAGGCAGCTCGAACCACACCGTCTTGCCGTTCTTGCCGTGACGCGTGCCCCACCGGCGTGCGGAACAAGCCACGAGCTGCAGCCCGCGGCCGCCCTCGTCGTCGGGTCCGGCGACGCGTTCGGTGGGCAGATCCGGAAGGGGATCGGAGACTTCCACCACGAGTCCGGTGCCCTGGACCGCGCCGTGGTCGCGGCTGTGACCGCGTCCGTGCCCGTGTCCCGGACCGCGTCCGCCGGTCCGCTCCGGGGAGCCGCCGTCCCGGAGACCGGGGTCCGGACGCGTCCCGCGCGGTCGCGCTCCGTCGTGCCCCGGTCCGTCGTGCCCCGGTCCGTCCGGGCTCTCCGCGCCAGGACGCGTCAGCCGGACGCCGATGGGGCCGGTGGCGTGCTTGAGCGAGTTGGTCACCAGCTCGCTGACCAGCAGGACCGTCATGTCCACCGTGCTGGGAGGCAGCTCCCAGGCCCGCAGGGTGTCCCGGACGACGTGCCGCGCTTCACGCACGGCACCGGGGGACGCGGGGAAGGTCCACTCGGCGCGGTCGCCTTCGGTACGGATCACGCGACCACATCCCAGGAGCAGCAGGGCTCGCCCTTTACAGAGGTACTCACCCCATACCCGCTCCGGTACGCGAAGTATCACAGATCACCACCAAGGGTGGTTTGCGGGCGGATATCGCGCATTCT
Source organism: uncultured Streptomyces sp. (assembly GCF_947488945.1). Classification (GTDB taxonomy): domain Bacteria; phylum Actinomycetota; class Actinomycetes; order Streptomycetales; family Streptomycetaceae; genus Streptomyces. The sequence continues at coordinate 87,240 of NZ_CANLBS010000002.1, read as the reverse complement.
TCGCGGGTCGTCGGCGGGCGGGGCGCGGTGTGCCAGGTCAGGTGAGCAGGCCGTCTGCCCTGAGGTCGTCGAAGAGGAGCTGGTCGACCGGCGGGACGCGGTCCCGGTCCGCGTAGGAGAACCAGGCCACCTCCTCGATCTCGCTGCTGGCGGCCAGCGTGCCGCGGTAGTCGCCGTAGTAGCAGGCCATCCGGACCCTCACGCCGTCCTCGTGGCCGTGCGCCTGGGCCTCGTACACACCGGCCCGGGAGACGGTCGCCGGGTCGAGGGCCACCGTCAGCTCCTCCTCGACCTCGCGCAGCAGGGTCTGCAGATCGCTCTCGCCGGGCTCGCGCTTGCCGCCCGGGATGTAGAAGGCGTCCTTGCCCCGTGAGCGGGCGCACAGGATCCTGCCGTCCTCCACCCGTACCCAGGCCACCGTGTCGATCAGTCCCGTCATCCGCCCCACCTCTGCCCTCGGCGTCCCGCGCCGGTCGTGCCTCGCGGGCGCGTTCCGGCCGCTGCGCGGCGCACCCGGTCCGAGCGGCGCACGCGTCGGCCGGGTACGGCGTACGACGGTCCGGGGCGCGCCGTTTTCCGGGGGCAGACCCTACCGGGCGAGGGGCCGGAGGCGGGAATCACGGGTTCCGCGGGCGCACGGCCGGGGGTGGGGGCCAGAGAGGTTCGGGGCCGGGGCACCCGGGCCAGGAGCGCGGGCCGGGGTGCGGGCGGGAGGGTTCGGCCGACGGGTTCGGACGGGGAGTTCGGCCGGGGGGTTCGGACCGGGGGGGGTTCGGACCGGGGCCCGGACCGGGAGTTCGGCCGGGGGGTTCGGACCGGGGGTTCGAGACGGGGGGCGCACTCCGGCGCACGGACGGGGCGACCGGGCCGCCCCGGTCATGGGCGGCCCGGCCGCCCCGGACCGTCGTGCGCGAGTGGATCAGAGGTGGCCGTCCGGCCCCACGCGCTCCACCCGGTAGAAGTGCTTCTGCCCCTCGGTGTCGAAGCCGTCAGCGATCTTCTGCGCTTCGGCCTGTGTGGCGAAGCGAGCGATCCGGTAGCGGTTGCCCTCGGTCTCGTCGTCGTGCCGCACCACCTGCCACGGAAGCACGGCGGCACTCTCGCTCATCGTGCCTCTCCCGAGCATCTCGCCTCTCCCCCTGTTCGCATGTCCATCCTTGAGGACCCCCAGGAAACCTCTTTGCGCATATGCCGGAGCCTACGCCTGACCTTTACTCAGCGGATGCGGATTTACACAAAGAGGTACGGATCAGGCCACGCGAAGGGGCGCATCCGGCTGGATGCGCCCCCTTCGTTCCGTGCCGGCGGGCTCAGAGCGCGATCGTCGGCCCCGCCTCCCGCACGGTCGGCAGCGGCATCAGCACGGGTCCGGCCGGTGCACGGCGGCAGACGTCGCCGCACTCCGCGTCCAGCGAGCAGCAGAGCGAGCAGATCGGGCCGGACCGCACCGGGCAGTCCGCGACGTCGGGCAGCTCGTAGGAGGTCTCGCAGACGGTGCAGGTGTGGGTCGCCGTGATGTCGGCGATCTCGACACCGGGCCCGTTCACCGGGTTGGGGCGCGCCAGGTAGTAGCGGCCCTTGGTGACCCAGGCGATCAACGGGCAGAGGACCAGGGAGAGTCCGGCGGCGATGAAGGTGGAGAAGGCTTCGGCGTACGCACCGAAGAGACCGAAGAACGCCAGGATGGAGACGACGGAAGCGATCACCATCGCCCCGAAGCCCGCCGGGTTCACCGCGTAGAGGTAGGCCCGCTTGAACTCGATGTAGGGCGGACTCAGTCCGATCCGCTTGTTGATGACGAGGTCGGCCGCGACGGCGACGATCCAGGCGATGCCCACGTTGGAGTAGAACCCCAGCAGCTTGTTGAGTGCCGCGAACATGTTCATCTCCATCAGCGTCAGCGCGATGGCGAGGTTGAGGAAGATGTACCAGACCCGGCCGGGGTGCTTGTGGGTCAGCCGGGAGAAGAAGTTCGACCAGGAGAGCGAGCCGCTGTAGGCGTTGGTCACGTTGATCTTGATCTGCGAGACGATCACGAAGAGCGCGGCTGCGGGCAGCGCGAAGGAGCCGAGCCAGGGCTTCAGTGCCTCGATCTGCGGGGCGATCGGCTCCAGCGCGTGCGTCTTGCCGACCGCTTCCAGGGCGACGAAGGCGAGCAGCGCGCCTCCGAGCTGCTTGGCCGCACCGATGACGACCCAGCCGGGGCCGGCGGCCAGGACGGCGAGGTTCCAGCGCCGCTTGTTCGCCTCGGTCTTGGCCGGCATGAAGCGGAGGTAGTCGGCCTGTTCGCCGATCTGGGCGATGAGCGAGAGCGCGACGCCGGTGCCGAGCCCGAAGCCGAGCCAGTCGAACCCGGAGCCCGCGCCCTCGGTGCCGCCGAAGGAGGTGAACGCGCTCCAGGAACCGGGGGCTTCGAAGGCGAGCACGACGAACGGCAGGACCATGCCGATGATCCATACCGGCTGGGTCCACGCCTGCACCTTGGCCAGCGCCCCCATGCCGCGGAACACGATCGGGATGACGATCAGGGTGGTGACCAGATAGCCCACCTCGACCGGCAGCCCGACGGCCTGGTGCATGGCCTGCGCCATGATCGAGCCTTCGAGGGCGAAGAAGATGAACGTGAACGAGGCGTAGATGAGCGAGGTCAGCGTCGAGCCGAAGTAGCCGAACCCGGCGCCCCGGGTGACCAGGTCCATGTCCAGGCCGTACGTGGCGCAGGCCCGCGCGATCGGGATGCCGGTGACGAAGATGATCGTGGCGGCGCACAGGATGGACGCGAAGCCGCTGGTGAACCCGTAGGTGAAGACGATGGAGGCGCCGATCGCGAAGTCGGCGAGGTAGGCGATGCCGCCGAGCGCCGTGCCGGCGACCGTCGAGGGCGACCAGCGGCGGAAGGAGTGCGGGGCGTAGCGGAGCGAGTAGTCCTCGCGGCTCTCGTCGGCGGCCAGCTTGGCGTAACTGCGGGCAGGGCCTTCGCCGGGGCCCGGCGGGGGCCCCGGCTCCGGCGCGTCGGCCGCCGTGGGTGTCGCGGTGTCCGTCATCGGTGACTTCCCGTTCGTCGGTCCGGTGTGCGGGGACGAACGGGAAGATAGGAGATGAACATGTCAACGCTTCGAGCTGCGGCGTTGCCCACCGGTTAACCGCGCCGACGGCCGGTCAACTCGGCGTGAACGGGGGCGGACACCGCACACCGATATCGGTGCGGCGGCGGCCGGAGGCACCCGCGCCACGCCGGTCCGTGCGATGCCGATCCGCACCACGCCGGTCCGTGCGATGCCGACCGGTGCGGTTCGGTGCGGTTCGGTGCGGTCCGCTTCATCCGGTGCGGTCTGGTTCGGTTCGGTCCGCAGGGGGGTCCGTGCGCGTCCGGGCCTCCCGTGGCGCCCCGTTCATCTGACCGGCAGATGGTAGGCGACGCGGTACCGGTCGGCGGGCACCACCACGTCGGCGGTCTCCACCGCCCGTCCCGACGCGAAGTACGTCCGTCCGATCACCATCACCACGTGGCCCGGCACCCCGCCGAGCGTCAGCAACTCCTCGGCCAGGCCGGGCCGGGCCCCGACCTCCTCGGTGACGTTGTCCACCACCACCTCGATCGCGGCCATCCGGTCGACGACCCCGCAGCCGCCGAGCGGACCCTCCTCCGGCAGCATCACCGGCGTGCGTCCGGTCACGGCGAGCGGCTCCCAGGACGTGGAGAGCATGATCGGTTCGCCCGCGTCCCGGAAGACGTACCGGGTGCGCATGACCCGGTCACCGGGCTCGATGCCCAGCCGCTCGGCGATCTCCGCGCTGGCACCCTCCTGCTCGCTCCGGGACTCCCAGGTCCCCTGCATCCCGTCCGCCGCCTGCTCCTGGCGGAACGGACTCGCTCCGCCCTCGGGGCGGTACCCGGAGCGGGCGATCCGACGGGGCACCGGGCGCTCGCGCACGTAGGTGCCCGAGCCGGAGCGCCCCTCCACCAGGCCCTCGGCCATCAGGACCTTCCGCGCCTCCAGCGCGACGGTGTCCGAGACGCCGTACTCCTCGCGGATGCGGGCCTGCGAGGGCAGGCGGGTATGGGGAGGCAGCGCACCATTGACGATCTTCTCCCGCAGATCGCTCGCCACGCGCAGATAGGCGGGCTGCTCACCGAAAGTCACAGGCCACTCCCAACAGGTTGACAGACCGCAACAGCGTCGCAACCGTGGGTGGCACCGCACAAGCGATGGCCACAGTTTCACCCGAAGTGATGATTCCTGGGTCTGGCCTGCATGAACGTGCGGCGTGCGTGATCACCGGGGCCCACCCGTCGCACACGGCGCGCACCCCCGGTTCACTCTGCCCGCCCCACACCCCCCGCACGCCTCACGCATGCCCCGGCTAGCGCGCCGGCGGCGGACGGTCCGGGAGCACACGCGACAGTGCCGCCCGGCCATGTGCTGTGGGGGGTGCCGGGCGGCACGTTCGCGGGGCCGCCCGGCCCCGTAGGTGGGGAGGGCCGGACGACGCGTTCGGGGTGCGGCGGTCAGCCGGGTCGAGGGCGACCGCCGCTCTCCGCCACGGGCCCCCGGGCCTCGGCCCCCGCAAGCGTCACCGGCGCGCTTCTACGCGCGTAGTGACCGGGCGACGACGACACGGACAGCCTCCTGACGGACGGTGTGCGGACCGGGGGCGGCGTTGGTGCGAGCCGGTGCCTCGGCCGTCCACGCGGCCGCCCGACGACGCTTCGGCGGCGTTGCGCACGGCACGGGACCAGCCCGTCCGCCCTCCCGCGAAAGACTGGCGGAACGCCGGGGATCACGCAAGGGTACGACCGCGTCCTCCCCGGACCCGCCATACGAACGACACTCCCCCCACATGCCCGGCGGAGAGTGTCCCGCCCCGGCCACCGGAACGGCCCGCAGACCGACCTTGCCCCGCCCACCTGGCGTTTTCCCGTCCACCGAGCCCGGCGGGACCTTGGCGCCGGCCTCGGAACCGACCCATCCCGGCACTCTCTCTACGCGCGTCAATTCACCCGGACGTAACACGGACGCCCTGTCCGTCACCGACCCGGTGATCACCCTCGGTGAGGCGCCCCCCGACCGTCGGCTGAAAGGTCGCGGGGCGACGGCGGGTGGAACCACCAGGACCGCGCTCGTGGATCGTCCGTGCTCCATCCGGCCCTCCGCGCCGTCCGCCGTACCGCTGGCCCGGCGCCGATGGCGCGCGGCGCGCGCGCCCGCGTACGCCCCGGCTGCCTACCGTCGGCCGCGTGAGACTCCCCCGCGTCGCCCTGCTCGCGCCCCTCGTCGCCGGCACCCTCCTGGTGCCGCCCCTCTCCCCCACCGGGCACGCCTCCGGCCCGGTGGCGGACCGCACCCCCGCGACCCCGGTCTGCGGCGAGCGGAGCCCCGGCGGCGACGCGTCCTGGGTACGGACCTCCACGCGGTACGGGGAGGCGGCGGGCTACGACGCGTACGTCGGCAACGGCTACCTCGGTCACCGCGTCCCGGCCGTGGGCGCCGGATACGCCGTGCACGCGGAGAGAACCGGCTGGCCGCTCTACACCCCGCGCTACGACGGCGCCTTCGTCTCGGGTCTCTACGGTGCGGAACCGGGCACCGCCGAGGGACGCGAGGTCGTCGCCGCGCTGCCGAGCTGGACCAACCTGGACGTGCGGGTCGGCGGGGAGACCCTGGGCTCCGGCACTCCGGCGGGACGGATCTCGCACTACCGCCAGTCCCTCTTCCTCGCCTGCGGCGTGGTCCGCACCTCGCTGCGCTGGACCACGGCCGACGGCCGCGCCACCGACCTGGCCTACGAGGTGCTCGCGGACCGCAGCCACGTCCACGCCGGCGCGGTACGGCTGCGGATGCGCCCGCACTGGTCGGGCCCGGCCACCGTCAGCGGCGCGCTCGACGCGAGGGGCGCACGCCGGATCGCGGTGGCCGCCGACGGGACGTTCCGCACCCGCGGCACGGACGTCGAAGGCGCGATCGCCCAGACCGTGCGCCCCGCCGCACCGGCCACCGGCCGGCCCCGCCCTCTCGCACCGGAGCCGACGACCGCCACGCACCAGGTCCGCGAAGGCCGTACGTACACCTTCGAGAAGTACGTGGGCGTGGACACCGGTCTGACGGCCCGTGACCCGCGCGCGGCCGCCCGTGCGGCGTCGCGGGACGCGGCCCGGCGGGGGTGGCGGAAGGTCTTCGAGGACAATGCCGCCGCCTGGCGCGAGGACTGGTCCGCCTACGTCCTGGTGCCGGGCAGCCCGGATCTCCAGCGGTGGCTGCGGTCGGCCCAGTACGGGCTGCTGGCGAGCACCCGCCGGGACTCCGCGGACAGCGTCGCCCCAACCGGTCTCACCAGCGACAACTACGCGGGCATGGTGTTCTGGGACGCGGAGACCTGGATGTATCCGGGGCTGCTGGCGACCCGCCCGGAGCTGGCGCGCGCGGTCGTCGAATACCGCTACCGCACCCGTGACGCGGCCCGCGCCAACGCCGAACGGCTCGGGTACGAGGGCCTGTTCTACCCCTGGACGAGCGCGAGCCGGGGGCGGCTGGACCAGGAGTGCCAGAGCTGGGACCCGCCGCACTGCCTCACCCAGATCCACCTCCAGGGCGACATCGCGCTGGCGGTCTGGCAGTACTGGCTGGCCACCGGCGACCGGGCCTGGCTGGAGTCGCGCGGCTGGCCGCTGCTGCGGGGCATCGCGGACTTCTGGTCCTCCCGCGCCGCCGCCAACGACGACGGCAGCTACTCGCTGCGGAACGTGGCGGGCCCCGACGAGTACAGCAACGGCGTCACGGACGGGGTCTTCACCAACGCCGTCGCCGCCACCGCGCTCCGGCACGCGACCCGCGCCGCCGGACTCCTCGGCCGGGCCGCACCGACGCGGTGGGCGCGCGTCGCGGACGGCCTGCGCATCCCGTACGACCCGGCGCGCAAGGTGTTCCTCCAGTACGCCGGGTACAACGGCTCCACCATCAAGCAGGCCGACACCGTGCTGCTGATGTATCCGCTGGAGTGGCCGATGGAGCCGGGCGCGGCGGCCGCCACCCTCGATCACTACGCCGCGCGCACCGACCCCGACGGGCCGGCGATGACGGACTCGGTGCACGCCGTCGACGCGGCGGCCATCGGGGAGCCGGGCTGCGCCTCGTACACCTATCTCCAGCGCTCCGTCCGGCCCTTCGTGCGCGGTCCGTACGAGCTCTTCTCCGAGGCGCGCGGCGAGAAGGCCGGTGCGCAGGACCCCCTGTCGGGCTTCCCGGCCGAGGACTTCCTGACCGGGAAGGGCGGGTTCCTCCAGGTTTTCACCCACGGGCTGACCGGGCTGCGGCTGCGCGAGGACGGCATCCGGTTGGACCCGACCCTGCCGCCGCAGCTCGGCGAGGGCGTCACCGTCCGGGGCCTGCGCCACCGGGGACGTGTGTACGACGTCGCCGTCGGCGCGCGCACCACCACGGTCAGCCTGACGTCGGGCGCCCCGTTCACCGTGCACACCCCGGACGGGCCGCGCCGGCTCTCGGGCACCCTCACCCTGCCGACCCGCCGCCCCGACCTGACGCCGACCGCCGACGCGGCCCGCTGCCGCCCGACGACCGCGACCTCGGAGGCCCCCGGCCTGTACGCGGAGGCGGCGGTCGACGGCTCCCCCGCCACCACCTGGGCCCCCGACGGCGCGACCGGCACCCTGACGACCGACCTCGGCCGCCCCCGCCGGATCACCTCGGCCGCCCCGGCCTGGTCGGACGTCCCGCCCGCCGCCCACACGGTGGAGACCTCCTTGGACGGCAGCGCCTGGCGCCCGTACGCCCCGGGCGCGACGGCCCGCTGGATCCGGGTGTCCGTCACCTCCGCCGACCCGGAGAAGCCCGCGGGGATCGCGGAGTTCAGGGTGGAGGCGGAGGAACGGTGACACGCGTGGGGGCGGACGCGGAGGGGCCCGGGCCGCGCGCACGCACCCGGCCAGCACCTTGCGCGGCCGTCACGAACGCCGGGTCCCGTTCGCGGTCTCGTTCCCGGTCCCGTTCGATCTCGACTCGCTCACCTCGCAGCGCGACGGCCGAGCGAGTCGGACGTCAGCTCTCCGGGCACGGCGGGCTCGGGTCCTTCCGGTCGCGGGCGTACTCCGCCCCCGTCTGCTCGAACCACGCCTCCGGCAGGTCTTCTTTGCCCGGGGACGCGCAGTCGGTGGGCGGGAAGAAGACCTCGTCATAACCGGCGGAGTCGGGCAGCCGGGCCGTCAGTTCGAACGGCTTGCCCTTCGGGGCGCTGATCGTCGTCTCGGCGACGCCGCCACCGACCTGGTAGTGCACGCGGTAGCGCCAGCGGCAGTAGCCCTTCTCCGCCGTCGCCTGCACCAGAAACGCCTCGGACTCGTTCTGGTTCAGCGTGATGTGCTTGGCCCCGGACCCGGTGAAGTACGGTTCGGCGTCCTCACCGCCCTTGCCGTTCTCGCCGACCACTTCGAGACGGGGCTGCGGCGAGTCGACCTTCAACTGCAGCGGGATGACGTCCTGGGCGCCCGCCGAGGGAGCGTGGACCAGGCTGTCCCCGGTGAGCGCCGCCTTGCAGGAACCCCCCTCGATCTCCGGCACGATGTCGGTGATCCGCACCTGCTGGGAGGCGCGGCCCTGCAAGGTGATCACCCATTCCGACGTCTCGACGTCGACGGTCCTCGGGTCCTCCCGCCATTCTTCGGTCAGCGGCAGGGAGCGGCGGAATTCCGCGTCCGCCCCGCCGCGCACCAGGTAGTAGCCGAAGTACTTGACGTTCTTGACCTCGACCACCTCGATCGCGCCCTGCGGCGAGAGCCGGTCCGGCACCCGGTCCAGCGGGAGGATCGTCTTCACCGACGCGGTCAGCACGTCCTGGAAGGTCACCGCCGCCACCGTCAGCACGATGGTGAGCAGCCAGGCCGCCGGGCTCTTCAGCCACCGCAGCCTGCCGGGCGCCGCCTCCTCCTCGGCAATCGCACCGGCGGGCGCCCGGGTGGCGCTCCTGCGCACGCTCGCCCGGGTGAGGGCGTCCGTCCTGCGGGCGACGGGTCGGTTCCTAGGCATCGATCGGCTGCTCCTCGTCCACTTCCGTACCGGGCCGGGCGGCCCGGCTCCCCGCGTGCCGCCGCATCAGGACCACCGCGACCAGACAGGCGAGCCCGACGGTCCAGCCCCAGGCCGTGCCGAACCGCACGGCGTCGCCGAGCGCCAGTCCGGGACGCAGCTCCGCCTGCTCCGCCTCCACGCGCGGCGCGCTCCACTGCAGCAGCCTGCCGTCCACGAACGCCGCCACGACGGCCGCGAGCAGGGTCGCGTACCAGCCGTTCATGACCAGGCGCAGCGCGGTGACGCGTCCCTCCGGGCCGGCGGTCAGGTGCCGTGCCACCGAGCGGAGCGCCGGTGCCAGGGCGAGGAGGAAGACGACGCAGACCGTCAGGGTGGCGAGCCAGCCGCCGGCCGTCTCGTGGGAGAGCGGCCGCAGGCGGAGCGCCGGGTAGAGGACGCCGCTCCATTCCTGGACGAGGAGCGGCGGCCGGTAGGGGTCCCAGAGTGCGGGGTCGAAGGTGACCGACAGATCCTGTTCCAGGTACCGCTGCGCGGAGTGCCGCAGCACCGGGCCGCCCGCCACGGCCAACAGCACCGCCGGAATCAGCCCGGCCCACATCAACTGCCGCCGTTCTATGGGCCTTTCGAGCAGAGGAGCAGGCTCCCCGCCTGTCTCGTCCCGGATGCCGAGGTAGCGCCGCACGGGAGGCAGATGCCGGTAGCGCCACATGAGGTACCAGGCGAAGACGGTCAGCCAGACCACGCACAGCGCGGCTTGGGCCGCCGCCGCCGGAACCGCCCCCATCCGGGCGCTTCCGGTCCACTCGTTGTACGTCAGGAAGGCCGAACGCGCCTGCGGATCGAGCGCGGGGCCGATCAGCACCGCCAGCCCCGCCGCCAGCAACGCGGCTCCGTTCAGGGCGAGTACGGTCCGCAGTCGCGGCTTGAGTCCCCGCGCGCCGCGTAACACCCCGTAGGTCAGCACCCCGCCCGCGACGACGAAGACGACCTGCGGCAGCCACCCGGCGACCCGGCCCGGGTCGGTCACCACGAAACCGTCCATCGAGAGACCGAGCACACGCACCGGCCCGATCTCCCGGCCGGGGGCCAGCAGTCCCGTGAGCCGGCGCTTCATCGGGTCGAACAGCGACAGCAGGATCACATGGTTCCAGGCCCCGTAGGCGGCCAGCACCATGGACGGGCGGCGATCCATTCCGTACTCCCCCGAGTCACCCGCGTCACCCGTGCGTTGCCGCCGCACGGCGATGAACTGCGGGCTCAGTGTGCCGTACGCGCGGGGGGACGCACCAACGTCTTCGCCTCATGCGTACCGGAAGGGGTGACCGGTCAATCGCGCACGGACGGTGCCGCCACGGGCGGGGCCCAGCCCACCTTCGCAGCCACCGCCTCCACGGCCGCACGTACGCCATCGACGCCGCCTTCACCAACACCGCTGGACGGACCTCCACCGTGACTTCGCCCATGGCTGGACCCGCCCGTGATCCTGTCATTCCCGATCGCGTCACCACGCTCGCCGTCAACCCGGTCACTCCGATGAATGGACAGGGAATAGCGGAGCACGAAAGAGGCAACGGGCAACACCGCCGAACCTCGATTCTCCAGGCGCGCCTCATGCCAAACTCGCTCTCGGATGCGAACCGCAACGACGCCGTCACACCGGGTGTTGACCGTCGGGTTTCGTGTCGCCCGGTGGTCGTCGGATGACGACTCCCCGTGAGGGCGTACGGCTCTCGCGATCAATGTTCAAGAGGAGGTTGATGATGAGCACGACTTCCAGTTTCGGCCCAGAACTCCGCCGATTACGAGTGGAAGCGGGGGCTGACTCTGACCGAGTTCTCCGTGGCGCTCAACTACGACAAGGGGCACCTCAGTAAGGTCGAACGCGGGGAACGTTCCGCGTCCCCCGAACTGGCCCGCCGGTGCGATGCCTTCCTCGGCGCGGACGGCGAACTGCAGCGCCTGGTCACTCGTCCCGAGACGGACTCGGACTCGGGCACCGCCGAATCCCCCGTCGGGCCGAGCCGATGGCTCGTCGCGCGCCGGGCGGTCCTCTCAGCGGGTACGGGAGCGCTGATCGACCTCGGCCTGACACTCGGCGGTCAGGCGGTGTCCTCCACCGATGACCCCCTCCTGCCCTCCTTCCGCATGCAGTTCGACCAACTGCGGAAACTCGGCCAGTCCACCGCGCCCAGGGCCCTGCTGCCCCTGCTGGAGACGCAGACCCGCATGATCACCGGGCTGGCTGCCGATGCCCAGCCCGCTTCTCGGACCCCCGCGCTCTTGCTCGCCTCGCGGTTCGCGGAGTTCACCGGTTGGATGGCCCAGGAGGCCGGGGACAGTGACGCGGCACTCGGCTGGACCGGCGAGGCCGCCGAACTAGCACGCGCCGGGGGTGACCCGCACCTCGGTTCCTACGCACTGGTGCGTCGCGCCCTGATCACGATGTACGGCGGGGACGGGATCGGCACCGTCGCCCTTGCCCGCCGCGCCCAAGGCAGCGAACTCCCGCCGCGCATCCGGGGACTCGCCGCCCAACGAGAGGCCCAGGGGCACGCGCTCATCGGGAACGAAGTCGACTGCCTCCGCAGCCTCGACAAGGCGCGGGAACTACTCGGCAGCGACGACACCCGCAGCAGCACGGAGCCCGTGATCGGCACCTCCCATGTGAGTGATCCGGCGGCGATGTCGACCGGTTGGTGCTTGTACGACCTCGGCCACCCCAAAGCAGCCGCCGAGGTACTCGACCGGGAGTACCGCCGCCTCCCGCCGCAGGCGCTGCGCACCCGCGCCCGGTACGGCTTCCGCCGGTCATTGGCCCATGCCGCCTCCGGGGAGGTCGAACACGCGTGCGCGATCGCCGGGGATCTCCTGGGAGTGATGCCGGCCGTGCCCTCAGCGACAGTGAACAGCGACGTCCGGCGTCTCGCACGGGAGCTCTCCCGGTTCCGGAGCAGTCGCGCCGTACGTGATCTGCAGCCCGCGCTGGCACGCGTACTCGCCCCCGCGCACAACTGACAGCCGTTCCACGACCGAAACCGCCTCGAACCGCCCGGCTCGCCGGACCGCTCCATCCCCCGGCCCTCCGGATCCCACGGTCTCCGACGGATCCCCTCTGAACACCGCTCGACGCGTCGCACCGCACCCCTGGCTTCTTCAGGCGGCCCGCGACCCGTGACGCACCAGGCGGCACACCTCAATTCAATCCGCACGCCTCCCTGTGGATGCGCCATGCCGTCCACACGGTCAGAACCTCATGTCCTGGGCGAACCGCAGCCCCCGGTCCACAGCCCCGCGCCCGTTCATCCGGTCCTCCTTCACGAAGGGAACCTTCATGCCCGACGTCTTCGTCAATTACCGCACAGGCGACGAGGAGTCCGCAGCGACCATGATCGCTCGGGAACTCGCCCGCCGGTTCGGCGACGAGCGGATCTTCTTCGCCAGCAACTCGATCGAACCCGGCCGTCGGTTCCCCGCGGAACTGGTCAGGGCGGTGGAAGACTGTGAGGCGCTCCTCGCCGTGATCGGCCCGCGCTGGGCGGAGGTACGGGGCGCCGATGGCCGTCCGGCCTTGGAAACCGAGCAGGACTGGACCCGGCGCGAGATTCAGACAGCGCTCGACCGCGGGATCCTGGTGATCCCCGTGCTCGTCGGAAAGGCCACGAGGATCGACCGCGTCATCCTTCCGGACGATCTGCTGGAGCTGGCGGACTGCCAGTACAGGCGGTTCGACCACCGCAACGCCGAACCGGACCTGGCGGCCCTCGGGGACGCTCTTGCCCGGCTCCTGCCCGAGCTGGGTGCGGTGGACCGGGACGCCCTTGCGGTACGGGAGCGGGCGAAGGCGGAATCCGGTAAGAAGTCGGCCCGGGACAACGGGCACACAAGGATGCGGACGCGCGACATCGAGCAGCGCGTGCGCGGCGGTATCGGAAACCTCAACGGCGAACTGTCAGGCACCTTCGTCAACGAGCCGCAGGGGCCTGTGAACACCGGTCGGGGCCACCAATACAACGGCCCTCACTTCGAGGGCGACAATACCGGGGCACAGTTCACAGCCGGCGACAACAGCGGTACGGTCCATCAGCGTTTCGAGCGCGAGCGCCGGCGCTCGGACGACGAACGATGACCGAGCAGGATCGTGTCACCGTCAACGATCCGCGTGGCCCTGTGAACAATGGCGTGGGGCCGCAGTACGTCTTTTACGGCGTTGGCGCGGATTGGATGATCCGCAAAGGGGTCGAGTCCCTCCGGATCGTCCACGAGGACCGGAGGCGTCTGGCCGACCGGTTCGTTTCACCGCTGGGTTACCGCGTTGCCGCCGACCGCTTGAAGAAGCCCGGTTCGGTGGTGTTGCTGGAGGCTCCGCCAGGCAGCGGCCGCCGCGCCGCGGCGATCATGCTGCTGCACGGGCTCGGTGAGGACGGGGACGCCGACGAGAACGGGGTCCGGTTCGAGGAGCTTCCCGTTACGGACAAGGACGAGGAGTCTCTTGCTCCCGGTGAGGGGGACCGCTTCCTCCTTGACCTCTCCGGGATCGGCGACGAGGAGGCGTACGCCAAGGCCCAGCGGCGCCTGGCAGTGCGCCGGTCACAAGTCCAGGAGGCGGGGGGGCACATGGTCGTCGTCCTGCCGTCGGGCATGGAGCACGTCCACGGACCGGACCTCGAACCGCACACGGTGGCGCTGGGACGCCCCCGGGGCATCGCCGTCGTGACCCGTCACCTCCGCATGGACCGGATGGTTTTCCGCTCCGCAGACCTGCGGAGCGCCGACCTCCAGCGCCTGTACGACCGCTCCCCCATGCGGGAACTGGCGCGGCTTGCGGGCCTGGTGAGGTCTGCCCGCGACAGCGGACGGTTCGGGACCGACTTCGCGGGATGGCTCGATCAGGCGATGCACGCGGTGACCGACCGTGCCGGCGAGGTAGGCCAACAGATCGCCACGGTCCGCACCGCGCCCGAGCGGGCCCTGCTGCTCACGACGGCGGTGTTCGAGGAAGCCCGCGCCGACATCGTCTACGAGGCGTGGCACGGTCTGATGAGGACGGTGAGACACGAGGAAGAGGCGACGTCCGAGCTCGCACGGACGGATTTCGGTGAGCGGCTGGCGGCGTTGGGGATCGAACGGGACCCGGACGGACGGCTCCGCTTCCAGCGGCTGGCCTACGCCGACGCGGTACGGACATACTTCTGGGCGAACTTCCCCGGGGTACGCGACGACCTCAGGGACTGGATCGACCATGCTGCCGCGCTCCGCGGTCTGACCACCGACGACCGGATGAACGTCGTCGCCCGCTTCGCCGAGCGGTCCCTGGCCGTCGGGCGGCCCGACCACCTCCTCGACCTTGTAGTCCGCTGGGCGAACCGTGCGACCGGGGCATCCTGCGACCCACGAGCCGTGGCGGCTCTCGAACTCGGTCTCAGCCACGAGAGGTTCGGGGGATGGTTCCGCAGGCGGATGTACGAGTGTGCGAGGTCCGGCCCCTTGTCGGACGGTCTCGTTCGCGTCCTGACCGCCGCCTGCGTCCAGAGCCTTGGCGCGACGCACCCGGACCAGGCGATGGTGCGGCTCCACTACCTCGCTGTACGGAGAGGGGAGGCGGCGCGCGAAGCCCGGGAAGCGCTTCTCCACCTCGCCGGCAGCGATCGTCGGCTCTACAGGCTGCTGATCGACCGTCTGCGGGACAGGACGCGTGGGGAGCCGGCCGGGCCGGAACCTCATCTCCATCTGCTCACAGAGCTATTGGGTAGCGGCCGGACACCGGATCCGCCGCCGTGGCCGGACCTGTTCTTGGGTTGGCAGACGATTTTCTCCCAACAGCCGACGGAGTTCTGGAACCCGCTGGTGAGTAGCTGGCTGAATGCCGTGGCGAGCGACAGATCGCGGGAGATGGCACTGCGCGTGATGGTCAGGGCGACGCACGGCCGCACGGCCGCCCTCCACCGTCTCTACGCCATCGCCTGCGAGTGGGCGGGGTCCACGCGCCACCCGCCCCGGGCGGCCGCCGCCGCGCTCTTCTGGCAGCACATCGACCACGCGCAGTACGCCCGCACGGAGCATGCGGGCGCCGGACCTCGAACCACGGAAGAGGCACGATGAGACACCGCTTTCCCAGCATGCTATTCATCGCTTGCTGCGGCATCGCACCGGTTGCACTCGGGAACCTCCTGCATTGGTCGGCGTGGTTGTGGGGCTTCATGTCCATGGTCACAGCCTCGGGCTCCCTCTTGCTCGTGATGACGGTCCTCGGCGGTGACCGCGCGTTGGCCGATCCGTACGAGCCGGGGGAACCCGAGCCGCCGGCAGCACCGGCGGAG
This sequence comes from uncultured Streptomyces sp., assembly GCF_947488945.1. Taxonomy (GTDB): domain Bacteria; phylum Actinomycetota; class Actinomycetes; order Streptomycetales; family Streptomycetaceae; genus Streptomyces. The sequence continues at coordinate 71,882 of NZ_CANLBS010000002.1, read as the reverse complement.
CAGCCGTACCAGGAGACGCGGGTGGTCGATGCGTCGCTGCCGAGCGCGACGGACGGCTACGACTTCCTCTTCTCCGCCACCGTGTGGTGGCGGCCGGTCCCCGAGCACGCCACCCAGTCCGACGGCGCCTACCCGGCCCTCGCGGTGTCCTCGGTCGTCAGTCGGGCCCTGGAGGTCGTCCACCGCGAGGAGCCCGGCCGGGCGAGCTTCGCGCGGTATCTCCTGGAGGGAGAGCTGGGCGTCCCGCTCCCGGACCGGAGCGGACGAGTGAAGGCCATGGCGGCCGATGTGACGCTGACTCTCGCCCCCGCCGACCGCGAGCGCCTACGAAAGTTGAATGACCTTCGCAAGGACGAGGAGATCTGGGAGTACGAGCGTCAGCACGAGCGCAACCAGCGTCGCTACCTCGGTGACGACGTGCTCAAGAGCGCGGGCAGCGCGGTGGTGTGGTGGCTGGCCCGTCACGAGAACGAGATCGAGAAGGCGGTCGACATGATCGGCCCGCTCGCACAAATCGCGGCGGCGGCCAACGACGAGGAGGTACCCGAGCTTTTCCGCCACCTGCTCGTTCCGCCCGTGAGCGCGCGCAGCGAAGCGGCTGTCGGGGGCCCTCTGTGGGATGGATACGGTCAAGGAGGAGGGACGTTCGACCGCGAGGAAGAAGTAGGGGTTTCGGATCGACTGCTCCTGTTGCTGGCAGCGGTCGGCCTGAAGCCGGACATGGACGAGTACATGGTGTTCGTACACCGTGTAATCCGGAGCCTGGAAGCGGCCGGCTTGGACGAGGTCGCCGAGGAGATCAGGCAGACCTTCTTCCCGATGCCCGACGAAGGTGGGGGCACGGGGCCGGAGGATGAGTCTTCGGGTGAGGGGTACACCACGGGGCCCTGGTCGCCGGGCTTCTCAGCCCCCGAGGACTCGCCGTTCACCGACGCGGCCGCGGACCCGGATGCCAACGCGGACGCCGGCACGTTCACGCCGGGAACGGCAGAGAGCGGCGCGGGCGAACGGAACCAGAACTGGGGGCAGACGAGCGAGAACGACATGACATCTCCGTACTTCTGGGACACCTCGCACAGCCCGCACCGGCCCTTCGCACCTCGCACACGGGACGAAGACGACGACGGCGGGAGCTGACCCGGTAGACAGCCGGCCCTCCGAGGCTCCCTTTCACCGCACACCGTGGCGGGGAGCCCATTCCTGCCCCGGTGGTGGGCAAGACCATCGCTCACCGGAACGGGCGTTCCCGGTCAGTCGGCGGTGCCGGGCTCCACGACCCACTCGGCTTGCACCCCGCTCACCGAGGCGATCATGTCGAAGTCACCGTCGTAGTGCAGGACCGTGACCCCATGCCGTTCTGCGGTTGCCGCGATGAGGACGTCGGCCAGCGACAGCGCCCGGTGAAAGCCAGCGTTCAGCGCCAGCGCCTGGATCGCGAGCGCCTGCTCGAACTCCTCGTCGTTGCAGGGCAAGTAGTCGAAACCACGGAGCAGGGTACGCAGGCGCAACGCCTCGGGCTTTCCACGCGCCGAGTACAAAACCTCATACTCGGTCGGGGCGCACACTGCTAGGAGTCCATCGCGGTCCAGTACATCCAGCCGCGCCCGCACTGCCGGTTTGCCCCGGCGGGCCAGCGCGGACTTGTCGATGAGGTAGCGCCCTTTCACGCCGCCGAAGACCCGCCTTCGCGCTTAAGCGAGCCGTCCGGGTTCCGCGGCCCCGTCTGCGACCGGATCTCCGCAAACACGTCATCAAACTCACCATCGTCAATGGCATCGAACAGCTCCCGGCGCAGCCGCAGCCTCACCCCCTCCTCCATGGCCGCCCGCACTGCGGCGGCCTTCGTCCTCGCCCCGTACACCCGCATCGCCTGCTCGACGATCTCCTCGTCCAGATCGATCACAGTCCTGGCCATCAGTTGTCCCCTTCACAGCTCGACGCTCCAGCAACGATATCAATTGAGAGTAAGAAATGGCAGCAAAATGCTGGAGCGCGTCGAGGGTGCCTCGATCAGAGCCGGGAGCACGACCCGGACTGATTGATCAGCCTTCCGACCGGCGAGCACTCCTGGACGAGACCCTGAAGAACTCCTTGACCTGGGGCTCGGCGAACCAATCGACGCCACGTTGCCGGAGCGGCCACTCCGTAAGGCCTTGGAAGCCGGCAAGAACGAACCCAGGCACGGCAGGCTGCGCTCCCCGCGACGGTCGGCTCGTAGTCCCGGGAGGGCTCATCAGAGTGGACTCTGGCACCGGCGGAGCATCCGCGTCCCGGCGCAAACCCAGCACGGCACTCACGACAAGGGGTGACGGCAGGTGACGAGAAGTCAGGTAACCCAGCGCCATCCCAGCACCGGAAAAAGCGAAGGGCTCGACTCCGAAGAGTCGAGCCCCTTCTGAACTGCATGCTTGCCAGATCAACGACGTGGTGATGAGTCAGCCACTACACATTGGAGCGGAATGTCTGCGGTCTGGTCCTGACCTGCGGCGGAGCCCCGCGCAGGACCCTGACCAGCCATTTCTCCGTTGGCTCGCGTTGGCCGGCGACGGGCGCTCACGGGTGTCCTGCGGACTCTCCGCGGACCGGCCGGATACCGGTCCGCACGGGGCGCGCGGCCACGACCATGTACACCCCGAGACTTACGACCACCGGTAGCATGGGAACCATGAGCAGTAGCAAGAAGTACTCGATCAGCCTGCCCGAGGACCTCGCCGAAGCCGCACGCGCCCACGTCGGGCCCGGCGGTTTCTCCTCCTACGTCGCCGAAGCCCTCGAACAACGGGTCGCCATGGACAAGCTCCGGGAGATCGTCGCCGACTTCGCGACCGACAATGACGAGCTCACCCGCGAGGAGGTCGAAGCCGCCCGCGCGCTGCTGCGCCATGACCACCGGCAGGCCGGCGGGGCCGCAGCCTGATGCCCGGCACCCTACTGCTCGACAGTGAAGGCCTCTCCAAGCTCTACCGCAAGGACCGCACCGTCACGGCCCTGATCCAAGCGGCGTCGGAGGAAGGCATCCGCGTGGCCACAAGCGCCATGACCACCCTCGAGGCCGACTACGAGCGCATTCACCCCGCCCGGATCAAGTGGGTCCTCTCCCGCGTCGACGTTCACGACGTCACCAAGGAGATCACCGATCAGGCCGCAGCCCTCCTGCGCAGCCACCGCCTCCACGGCCACAAGTACGCCATCGACGCCGCCTTCGCCGTCATCGCCAGCACCGCACCCCAGCCAGTCACCGTCCTGACCTCCGATCCCGAGGACCTGACGCTCCTGTGCGGCCCCGCCGTAGAGGTCGTCAAAGTCTGAACGCTGCAGTCACACCAACCAGACCCGTCACCAACACCTCAGCGCTCCGCGGCACAAGGACTCCACGCGGACGCACACCTGCGCCCGACCCGCCAACAAGCGGGCCGGGCACATCTCTTGACTGCGCGTCAGACGTTGAAGCGGAACGTTTGACACAGGGCTCCCACCTGCGGAAACGTCTCTTCCAGTGATCGGATCCAGCACCGATCCAGCACGGTGGGAAGCTATCCAGCACGCTCAGCACCTCAGGCCGCCGAGCTGTACTCACGGGGTTCCTCCGGAATGTCGCCGAGCACCGGGCCCATGACCTTCTGCATGAGGGCACGGCAACGGTCCCAGCTCAGTCGCCTCGTCGGCCGCCCCTCGACTCGCCGCCTGGGTGCTTACGCCGGATCCGGTCGGGTGCCTCAGCCGGGCCTGCCTCGATGAAGGGTGTCGGCCGCATCGCGTTCTGCAGGACCGTACGACAACGGCCCCAGGCGCTCGGTAGCAGATGCCCGTAGATGTCGATCGTGGTCTTGATCGACCGGTGGCCCAGCCAGCGTGAGACCTCATGGATCGGGACTCCGTTGGCCAAGGCGGTCGAGGCGAAGAAGTGCCGCAGGCTGCCAGGTGTGTAGGTCGCCTTGCCGTCCGGGCCGACCAGGCCCGCCGACTGGCACGCCTTCTTGAAGTGGTAGCCGTAGGTGGACGCGGTGGGCATCGTGCCTTTGCCGTGGGAACGCGGGGGGAAAAAGGCTTCAAGCCTGCGCCGCTTGCCCCTCTGCCCGGCGAAGGTCACGGGCACCGGCTTCCATGTCGACAGGTGAGCGTCCATCTCCTGATCAACAAAGAGGGCGGTCGGGACGTCGCGATATTCACCCTCCGTCCGATTTTTAAGCGGTACGAAGACCGTGCGGCAGTCCGCACGGTGGGCCATGGCGCTGACCTGCCAACGGATCCTGACGAATCCGGACCGTCGACATTCGGCGGAGAAGGCGAGGACCTCGCTGGGACGCTGGCCAGTACCCGCCTGCAAGTAGACGGCGAGCCGGTATTGCGGTGATATGTGTGCCGCGATCAAATCGACCTCCGCCGGCGTCGGGATTTCATCTTCATCCGCTGCCGCCGGCCTCGCTCCGGGTATTCGGACTCCTCGCGCGGGGTTGTCCGGGATCTGCTTGTCGACCACGGCCGCTTCCAGCATGGCGGCCACCACAAGCATGCGATCGTTGACCGTGGAAGCCGCCAGGCCCGCACCGGATCCGTGCAGGTTCTTGGCGAACTGTTCGAAGTCGCGCCGCGCCAGGCTGGCCAGAACCCTTTGCCCCAGGCGCGGCACGAGGTGGTTGCGGAAGAAGCCCTCGTAGTTGCGGCGAGTCGTATCGCCGATAGCTCGTCGTTCGACCCAGTCCTGTGCCCAGACCTGCAGGCACACGGCTCCCCGCGCGGGGTCCAGGCATGTGCCCGACTTCTTGTCGTTCTCGACGTGGACGACATAGGCGTCCGCACCGTCCAGGCCCACCCTCCGAGAGAACGACTTCTCGCGTTGCCGGCCCCGTCTGCCGCCCGGCTCCCGATATCGCACCGTCCACCCGTGGCCGCACCTTGGACGTTCACAGGGATAGCTCGGGTCCCGGACATCCCGCTTGCACTTCTGGAAAACGCTGGCCACCCATGCCCCCTCCTGCTCGCGCCGAGAGCGAGGCATGCCGCTGCATCCCTCTCCCTGCGGCGCACCAGCCCACGGTCATCCGCGTCAGCGATCCGTCCAGACCGGCGCGTGCTCCGCTTAGGGACCTCACCCCAGCCACCGTGCGCCGAACGCAGTCCTTCCTGATTCGCCCAGCACCCGAAACCGTGCTCCCTCTCCTCAAGACAAGCAAGGGGGAATTGACCAAACCACCCCTTGCGGTGAACGTGCAGTCCGAGGGAAAGATCGGCGCACCCTTAACCCAGCCCTTGAGGGAGCAACCGCCTCCCGCCCCACCTTGACGGGCGGCGGCGGGCGGCAAAGCGTCTCGGCGAGGCGGCACGGGATCTTCGGAGCGAGCGCTCGCTTCTCGCTAACAGATCCTCGATGCGGAAGCAGACTGAGGAACTGAGGGATGCGGGCCCTGGGAGGGTCGTCGAGCGCGCAGGTTTCCTGCGCACAGCGCGGATCGGCACGCACGATTCGGACATCACCGACAGACGGCCCCGTCCGCGGCCTGGGTGAGAGACGGGTCCCAGGCCAGCAGGTCATACCGGGTTCCCGCACTGCGATCCACTCATTCGGACATCCCGGCCAGTGGAGGATCCGGGCAGCAGCCCGGAGCCCAGGGCCGTACGATGCAAGCGCAGGTGCCCGCTGATTTGGGTACACCTCTTATTACAGGCAGTCCACACGGAGGGTGACAGGCGTATGGCGGCAAACGCCGATCACCTGAAAGCTCTTGTGCGGGCGCACTCCGAAGCCAACGACGACCTCTTCTACAGCGTCGCTCTACAAGTTGCGGCAAAATCCGCCCGCCAGGGGCAGGGAAAGTTCGCCGTAGAACTGCGCGAGCTGGTTGAGGCCGCCCAACAGAGGCAGGGGAAGCCGGACACCCAGCGTGCCGCTACCCCGGTCGTGCAGCCCCGCGGTGAGCTGACCAGTCTCCTGACGGCAGGCTACCCGGACACCCAGCTCGACGACATGACCCTGGACGCCGGACTGCGGGCCTCGCTGGATCGCGTGCTGCACGAACAGCGACAGCGTGCACGGCTGGAGCGTTTCGGCTTTACCCCTGTGCACCGCATTCTGCTGTCCGGGCCTCCTGGGACGGGCAAGAGCATGACGGCAGCGGCACTGGCCGGAGAGCTGAAGCTGCCCCTGTTCACCATTCGCCTGGACGGTCTGATCAGCCGGTTCATGGGCGAGACCGCCGCCAAGCTGCGCCTGGTCTTCGACGCCGTGGCCCAGACCCGAGCGGTCTACCTGTTCGATGAATTCGACGCTCTGGGAGCCGAACGGGCGGCAGGCAACGACGTCGGCGAGGCCCGCAGGATCCTGAACTCATTTCTGCTGTTCCTGGATGAGGCGCCCTCTGAGAGCCTCGTGGTGGCCGGCACCAACCACCACCAACTGCTGGACCAGGCCCTGTTCCGTCGCTTCGACATGATCGCCACCTACGGCCCTCCCACCGGAGAGGAAGCTGTACAGGTGCTGCAGCGACGTCTAGCCGGAATGGACACAAGCACACTACGGTGGGGCCTCGTGACAGAACGTGCATCGGGCCTGAGTCACGCCGAGCTGGTCAAAGCGGCGGAAGCAGCGGCCAAACGAGCCATCTTGGCTGATCGGGATGTGGTGGACGAGCAACTGCTGCTGGAAGCCCTGATCGAGCGCCACGCCACCCACCATGCCTGAGCCCGACTCTTCCGCACGGCTCAGTCCGCACCTGATCGTGCCCTGGGAGGCTGCCACCTTCACGCCACGCTCCGAGGCTGCTGGCGGGACTGGTCCGGCTCTGGTTCAGCACACGGACCGGCAGGGGCACGCCGACGCTTTGGTGGACGGGTTGGAGAAGGCCCGCCGGGAGTCAACCCAGCTCGTGCAGCAGACGCCCGAGAACTGTCAGCCAGACGGCTTCGCGGTGCGTATCGAGGCGGCTCGCGATCACCCTCTGAGTTTGGAGCGCCTGGATGCATCCGGCCTGACACTCATGAGCAGCCGCCCGCAGACCGACGACACTCGGCAGGACGCGCTGGTCTGGATCCCCTTCGACAAAGTCGCCTCGTTCACTCAGCGGATCGCCGACTTCACGGATGACACCCCCGGCGGGAACCCTAAGCAGGCCCAGCTTGTGGCGAACATGGAACAGGTCCAGCGGGCTCTGCTGGAGCACCTCTGGCAGGAGCGCCAGGATCTGCCGCCGCTGGACGAGGAGCGGTGGTGGGAGTTGTGGTTCGATCCGCGGATTTCGCCGACGGCCGTAGCCACTTTGCGTTCCCTGGCCGAAGAGCGTCGCTGGCGGGTCAGTGAACGAGCGATCCATGTCGGGGAACGCCTGGTGGCGCACGTGGCGACGACCGGCAACGAGCTGGCGTTCCTGTTGGCCACGAACGCCTGCCCTGCGGAGCTTCGCAGTCCTACCTTCGCCGAGGGCCTCTACAGCGTCGACCGCGAGTTTCGCGTGGACCTCGTCAAGGATCTCGCCGCGCGCATCGAGCCGGCCGCACCGGAGTCCCCGGCGGTATGCATCCTGGACACGGGGATAGCTCAGGAGCACGCCCTGCTGAAGCCCGCGTTGCACGAGCGCGCCTACAGCGTGCTTCCTGGCAGTACGCCGGCCGACCGGATCGGGCACGGCACGCAGATGGCCGGACTCGCCCTCTTCGGGGACTTCGCGGCAGCTCTTGAATCACAAGGTCCCGTCGTCCTCGGTCACGGTCTTGAGTCCGTGAAGATCCTCAATGACGCTCACACGCCCGGCGCTTCCCCACGGAGCTGTGCGGAGACAACCGCGAACGCGGTCGCGACCGCTGAGATCGGCAATGGGGGCCCAGCACCGTCCGGACGCGTCTTCTCGATGGCTGTCACCCGGGAGTCCGGGGAGGGGGAGAACGGCGTAGACGGCACCGCAACCCTGTGGTCGGCCACCCTGGACGCCCTGGCAGCAGGGACGGACGTCACTGTCCGGGACGACCGGATCGAGCTGATCGGTGCGCCCGATCCCGAAGCGTCACGCCTGATCATCGTCAGCGCCGGCAACATCCGCGGTGCTGTCCCCCACCAAATGCGCCGCGACGACGGCACGCTGGATCCGCTCCTTCTGTCCGACCTGTCACGCATCGAGGAACCTGCCCAAGCGCACAACGTACTCACCGTCGGGGCGTGCACGCACATGGACGCCGTCCCCGATTCCGCCCTGTTCCAGGGATACCGTCCGCTGGCGGCGCCGGGCGCCCTGTCCCCCTTCAGCCGGACCTCGGTGGCGCTGACCAACGGTTCTATCACCAAGCCCGACATCGTTCTGGAGGGCGGCAACATGCTCGTCGCCCCTGACGACAGCATCCTGGACGCACACGATCTGGTGAGCGTGGCAACCACCCACCACGACCCTGCGCGTCAGCTGACATGGACGAACGCTACAAGCGCTGCCACGGCCCAGGCGGCTGCGCTCGCCGCTACGGCGATGAGCGCCTACCCCGGACTGAGGCCGGAGACTGTTCGGGCCCTTCTCGTGCACGAAGCCCAGTGGACCCCAGCCATGGTCGAACAGGGCCTGTTCAAGAAGACCGGCGCCCCCAAACTCGCCAAGGGCGACGTGATGCGACAGGTGATCCGCCGGTACGGGTGGGGCGTGCCCACCGCCGAACGTATCCGCAGCAGCGCCTCGAACGCCGTCACGATGATCATCCAGAACACCCTGGTGCCGTACAAGGTCAAGGGCGGGCAGGCTCGCCTGGCCGAACTCAAGCTGCACGAGCTGCCCTGGCCCTTGGAACAACTGCGCGACCTGGCCGAGACCACCGTCGACCTGCGCGTAACGCTCGCCTACATGATCGAACCCAATCCCGGCCGGCGCGGCATGCTCGGCCGCTACAGCTATGCCTCACACGGCCTCCGCTTCGCCATCAAAGGCCCCACCGAATCCAGCGACTCCTTCCAAAGAAGACTGGCCGAACAGGCGGAACACGAAAGCGACGGCCTCGGCAACCCCAGGGCATTCGAATCCAACAGCAAGTGGCTGGTCGGCCCCCGAGCCCGCAACCTCGGCTCCCTGCACGCCGACATCTGGCGCGGATCGGCGGCCGAACTCGCCGACTGCGGCACGCTCGCCGTCTACCCCATCGGAGGCTGGTGGAAGGCGAACAGGCGCAACGACCGCATCGGCCTACCCGTCAGCTACGCCCTCCTGATCTCCCTGCGCACCCCAGAGGTCTCTACCGACCTGTACACGCCCATCGCCACCCGGCTCGGCGTACCAATCGGAGTGGCCCCACAGGCTCAGAGCGATGTCGTGAACGGCATCCCCGTTCAGATGGAATTGGGCTGGTAGATGCGGCCGACCGGGTGGCTGCGGTGGATGGTGCAGTCAACGCGTTTGACAGGGCCGTCATCTCCGAACTTCGAGGTCGCTGTCGCCGAGCCTGACGCCGTCATGCACCGTCCTCGTCATCACGGACACCGGGCGATCTTCCGGCAAGAGCATGGCACAGGACGTCGCCCCAGCACTGGCTCACTGTCGATGGACCGGTGCCGCAGGTGCGAACTGCGGCCGGGTAACTCACGGCTGCCGGGACTACTCCTCGATGGAGCACTCTTCGGCGCGCTTCGCTCGATCTCCGACGGCTGGGACTGAGTGCGGTCCGGGCCGACGTCAGCAGCCATGGCTGCTGACGTCGGCCGCCGACAGTGGCCGGCTCCCCCTCTCAGGGCCCCCACAGCCTTGCGGCGGCGTCCTGCTTCTCCTGGCTCGACAAGCGCTACACGCGAGTCACACACAGCCAGTACTAGGGTGGTATAGCCGCACCGTCGACATCGACGGTCGACTGGAGCGAGCGTGACACATAGCGGGGAGCAGCAGGTTCGTGGCGACGTCATTCGAGCAGGGGCAGCGCGTCAGCCTGCCGAAAACTGTGCCCGGCTGGGTAACCATCGACTTGGCACGGAAGCTACCTGATGGCGGGTGGTCTCTGTACGTCATCGATGATCACCAAGCTCTCTACAAAGCCGATCTAACTGCCGAGGAAGCAGCCCGGGTGCAGGTGCTGGCGAGGGACGGCGGCGCGCCCTCCGCGCGAATCTTGGCCGGCATGTGGACGCAATGGATGGGCGCCGCCGCGACCAACGCGAGCAGCACCCTTCTCGCGTCGTCGCCCTTGAACCCCTATGCGCATCAGGCGAACGCGGTTTACGGGGCCATGCTGCCGCAGCCGTGGTTGCGGTTCATGCTCGCCGACGAGCCGGGCACTGGTAAGACCATCATGGCTGGCCTATATCTCCGCGAGATGCAGCGGTATGGACTCATCCGCAAGGCATTGATCGTCGCGCCAGCCAACCTGGTGTCCAAATGGCAGGCAGACTTCGACCGGTTCTTCGACGGCGGCCTTCGCCGGATCACCGCCGACACCGTCCGTGAGCATGCACTCGATGTAACTCACGACATGTGGGTTGTGTCACTGGAGTTGGCGGCAGTTAATGGCGCCGTACAGGAAGCCATCCGTCCAGACCGCGCAGGCTGGGACATCGTCGTATTCGACGAAGCGCACAGGCTGACCCCCACGGCGCAGACGTATCACAGGGTGGGTCGGCTCCTGTCCCGGGCGCCTCGCACTCTCCTCATGACGGCGACCCCGCATCGCGGATCCGAGTGGCTGTTCCGTCATCTCCTGCATCTGGTGGATCCCGACATTTACCCGGATCCGGGCGACGATCAGTCGCAGGAATTGTCCAAGCTCACGCCCGGGCCGATCCACTTCCTTCGCCGGATGAAGGAGGACCTGGTCGACTACGACGGCCATAGCCATCTCTTCAAACGTCGCCGGGCCACGAATCACCGTATTCCGCTGAGCCGCCAGGAGCTCTCGGTCTACACCCAGGCACTGGCGATGGTGGACCGCTACATGCTGCCTAACGCCCAGCCGCTTGCCCGTATGGTCTACGGCAAGCGAGCTGCCTCCTCTCTTTTCGCGCTCCAGGAGACGTTGAGGCGCCGACAGCAGCACATGGGGCGGCTCGCCGCTGCCGAAGCCTCCGTGCAGGCAGACCCCTACGGTGAGGACGACGCCAGCCGCGAGGAAGCCCAGGTCGTCAACGCGGACTCAGCCGCATCCCGCGCCGAGCGCAAGGCCATCTCCGATCTTGTCGAGCAGGTAGACCAGATCCTCCAGGATCCGATGAACGCTCCCTCTAAGTGGCGAGTACTCATCGACGGGTGCCTGGCCCCCGAAGGCATCGCACCCGGCGGCGATCAGCAGGCAGTCATCTTCACGGAGTTCGCGGACACTGCGGAGTGGATCACCGAGCGGCTTGAGCGTGAGGGCTACACGGCACGCATGTACTCCGGCCGACAGCCCAACAACGAGCGCGACGCAGTACGAGCCGCCTTCATGCGCGGCGACTTTCAGATCATCGTCTCCACCGACGCGGGCAACGAAGGCATCGACCTCCAGGTGGCACATGTCTTGATCAACTACGACATCCCCTGGTCTCTAGTGCGACTCGAACAGCGGATGGGCCGCATCCACCGTGTCGGCCAGACCCGAGACGTCGAACTGTTCAACCTGGTCGCGGTCGATACCCGGGAAGGCGCGACCTTGCACCGCCTTCTCGACCGGTTTGTTACTGCTGCCAACGAGCTCGATGGCCAGATGTTCGACAGTCTCTCCCTCGTAGCCGAACTCGCCGGCATCCGGTATGAGGAATGGCTCCAGGCTCTCTACGGCGATGACGCCGAGCGACGGCAGGCCGCAGAAGAGGCGGCCCGCCGAATCACCGTGGTGGACTTGCGCAGGCGGGCCCAGCAGGCCCGAGCGCAGGAAGCCGAGCTGGCCAGCAAGGTCGAAGCGATGGCCGCACTGACTCTCCTCCAGCAAGACCTCCTCGAACGCATCAACCCCGCCATCGTCGAGGCATTCCTCAAGCGGCTCGATGCCGCCGACCTTTTGCGTGTACAGAACACTGCGGCCGGTGACGGCATTCTGCTTCTCACCTCAGACGCCGCACTCCCCGCAGGGCTGGGCAGTGGGCAACAGGCTCTGGTGGCCACAAGCAGCCAAGCCCTCAAGGACAACGCAGGAAGCGCAGACACGTCTCGGGCTTTGCCTCTTGGCCCCGGCAGCCTGGCCTTCGGCGATCTCATCGGACATGTCGCTGACGGGCTTGCCCCCGACCTCTACCGCGGGGGCGCGGCCGAGGATCCAACCAGCATTACGGGCTACGAGCTGCACGCTTACGAGGCCACCCTGACCGAGGTGGGGGGAAAGCGGCGTACCGCTTGGGCAGGGCTCATTCGAATCGACGAGACAGGCGACGCGTATCCCGTCCGCTGGGAGACGCTGGCCAACCTGGTGCCCACTACCCAGCCGGGAGGCGCGCCGCACCCGGCCCGCGAGCAGCTGGCCGAGGAGCGCGCCAACCAGCTCGCAGGCGACACCCGTAAGAAGTATCAGGAGGTACGCGACGACTGGTTCGCCTCCGCGCGGCGCGACCTGCAGAACCTTCCCGTAGATCTCACGCACCAGATCCCGAACCGTGACGAGCGTCTGGCGCTGCGCGATCGCCTGCGCGCGCAGGCACAGCGGCGGCTGGAGGAGTTGGAACGCCTAAGCAAAGTGGAGATCACCACCCCGACCTGCGTAGGCCGCATGCGGGTCTACGCGAGCGCGGTCGACAAGACGGTCGAGGAGAAGGACTCCGAGCGCGTCGCCATGCGGCACGTGCAGCGCCTCCTCCAGGAGGACGGATGGATCGTCTCGGACGTACACACGGAGAATCGGGGATACGATCTGCGGGCAGTGAGGGGCCGTGACCAGCAACTGGTTGAGGTCAAGGGAGTATGGGACTCAGCGGCATCCCGGGGGATCCGTCTGACGGGTAACGAGGTGCTCATGGCCATGCAGCACCGGAGGGACTACTGGCTGTACGTCGTGGACCAGTGCAACGACGGCCTGGGGGCGCTTTTCGGTAGCTTCCGCGACCCTATTAACGTATTCGCGGGTGACATCCGCGGCGACGCCGTCTTTCGGATCCCCGGGTCCTCACTACGGACCGCCCGTGACCGTACTCAGGAGAGCTCCACATGACACGCATGATCGAACGCTGGTTTCCCTGCGCTGAGGTCAGTGATGCGTGCTCCGAGAGCTGGGGAAGCGGTAATACCGAGTCAAGCCTCTGGGTGTGGTTCGCAAAGCGTCCCGTCGCCCAGGCTAAGGCGGCCGTACTCACAAGTCTCCTGCCCTGGCCTGACGACGAGGCTGACCAGCGCGACCTGCAGAACCTCGTCCGCAGGGCACTCAAGGGGCACACGGACGGTGCAACCGAGATCCAGGCCATCCTTGAGAAAGAATACGGTCGGCGGCCTCGGGTACTGGACCCATTTTCCGGACGGGCCATGATCCCTCTCGAAGCAGGACGGCTCCAGGCAGAAGCCTTCGGAATCGATTACTCCCCATTCGCAGCTCTCGGAGGCTCCCTTCTTGCCGACCTTCCCTTCCGGGACTGGCGTCGGGAGCCGTCCCTGCCCTTCCAAAAGAGTAATGGAGCCCTGCCCCTCGAAGGGGACAGGGACCGCATCGTCACTGACGTAGAGACCTTTCTCCAGGAAGTCGGGCACCGCTTCCGCAAATCGATGGACGACTTCTACCCCAAGTCCGCCGGAACCTACCCCTGGGGATACCTTTGGGCTTCCACACTTCCATGCCAAGAATGTGGTAGACGCTTTCCGCTTGTCGGCGAACTGGAATTGCGACGCCCTCGCCCCAAAAAGGGAGACAGCGGCCAGAGCTTCCGTATCCATGCAGACCCCACTACAGGCATCTGCGAAGCTCTCGTCCACGACGGCCCGCCGATCGGCACGCCTACACGCGTCCAAGCAGGCAAGAGCAAGTACTCGGCAGACGGTCGCGTCGCCGTGTGCCCGTTCTGCGATCATGTCCACTCCAAAGCAGTGCACACTCGCCTGAGCGCCGAAGGTATGCGCGAGGACATGCTCCTCGCGGCAGCCGATATCGACCCAGAAGACAAGACGAAGGTCTTCCGCCAGCCCACCGATCGAGAGTTCTCTGCAGCGAAGCAGGCAGCGGAAGCACTGAAACATGAACCGCCTTTCGGCCTGTTGCCAGCACGCCCTGACGAGCTCATCGCCCCGGGTAACACGCGAACGATTCAATCAGTTAATTACGGGGACCGCACCTATGGCGACATGTGTGAAGCGCGCCAGACCCTAGGACTGGTCCGGCTGGCCCGCGCCATCAACGAAGTCACCCAGGAGTGCCTGAAGGCCGGCATCTCAACCGACTACGCTCGCGCTCTCGCCGGTTACGCCACGGCGGCGATGATGCGTAAGATCCGACGCTCCACCCGCGGAGCACGCCTTCAAAAAGCGGGTGGAGCGCAGGTTGGCGACATCTTCGTCAATCAGTCGGCAGTCTCCTTCTCGTACGACTGGTTTGAAAGCGGGCTGTCGTCCGGGCCTGGTTCCTGGGAATCCCTTTCAAAGCAGACCGTCACCGCACTGCGAAACATTCGGCAGCGGGCCTCAGCCCTGCCAGCGTCCGTGCAACGTGGCAGTGCCACCACGCTGCCGTTCCGGCCCAACTGGCTCGATGCTGTCGTCACCGATCCTCCGTACGACGACATGATCGACTACAGCGACTCCAGTGACGTCTTCTTCGTCTGGGCGAAGCGCGCCATGAACACGGCCGACCCGATGCTGTCCATGACCACGCACCCTGGGGGTGTCCAGGACAAGGCAGAGGAGATCATCGTCAAGCGGGGCGGCGGACCCGCCGGGGACCATCGCACACGTGAGCACTACGACAGCAGCATCGCCCGAGCGTTCGCAGAGGCACGCCGTGTCGTAACCGACGATGGCGTCGTCACCATCGTCTTCGGGCACGGGGACCTCGAAGTCTGGCATCGCCTGCTCAGCGCGATTTCGGCAGCCGGTTTGATCCTCACAGGGTCGTGGCCCGCCAAGACCGAGGCCGGAGGAGCTTCCGCGACGTCCGCCAACATCGTCACGACCCTGACAATGGCCTGCCGACCCGCGCCCCCGGACCGCAGGGAAGGACGCCTCGCCGCCGTAGAGGCGCAGGTAAAAGCCGAGGTCAAGTCAAGAGTCGAACTCTGGGACCGGTCGGGCCTTGCACACACCGACATGCTCATGGCATCCGCCGGACCGGCGATGGAAGTGACAGGACGCTACTCGCAGATCCTGGACGTGACGGGCGCTGTAGTGGGACTGGAGCGCTTCCTGATCGTTGCCCGAAAGGCCGTCCAGGACGCCGCAGACATCAAAGTCGTTTCCTTGCCGCTGGACTCGTTCGACGCGCGTACGCGCTTCGCCCTGTGGTGGGTACGCCTCTATGGCCGGCAACTGGCACCTAAGTCGGAACTCCGATGGCAAGTCTTGGCCGGCGATCTGGACATGGGTGACGTCAAGAACCTGCTCCACCAGGGGGACAAGGGCTGCCGCCTCCTCACCGCGAAGGAGTTCAAGAGCACCGTCACGCCGGACTCCTCCGTCATCGACGTGGCCTTCGCCATGGCGAAGGCTTGGCCGGATGGTCTGGACGCTGTCGCCGAGGTTCTCGTGGACGCTGCCAGAGACAACGACGACGAGTACCTGTGGTCCGCGATCGCCTACCTGGCAAACAGACTGCCCGAAGGCGAGGCCGACGTTGCCGCATGGAACGGTCTACAGCGCAGCCGACGCGGCGTCGATGTCGCCGCACGAAACATCGCGAACGCGCAGATCCGCACATCACGCGAGGCTGCTGAAAAGGGTCATCCCACCCTTTTTTAAGCAGCACAAGTTGACCCTACAATCAAGACCATTATCAGGAAACGAGGAATTGTGGTGAAACAGAGCGGCGTGACGCCCTGGTGGAAGGCGCTGCGGATCCGCCCTGAGATCCTGGACGCCTCGGGGTCCATCGCTGATGTGCAGATGTCGCTGTACCACGCGGTGTACGGAACAGAAGATCAGCGCCCTCAATACGCAGACGCCTCGTACTACGGCGAAATCACCCACCCCACCGGGGCGCTTACTGACCTACTGGCACGCATCGCAATCAGGCTCGGAGGCGGTGACGAACACACCAAGTCCCCCGCACTCCTACGGCTCGACCAGGGCATGGGCGGCGGCAAGTCCCACGCCTGCATCGGTGCCTACCACCTTGCCAAGGCCCCCCTCAAACTCGGCAAAACCGACGTTGGTAAGGCCGTTCTCGAACACGCCGAGACGATCCTTGGCCGACCGCTTCCGAAGAATCTTGAGAATCCTCACGTCGTCGTGCTTCCATGCGACAACATGACACCGGGCGCGACCGTAGAGGAGCACGACGGCCCGGCAAAGAGCCTCTACGAGCGCTTCCTCTGGCGTCTCTTCGACGGCGACTACTCGCGCTACATCACCTATCGCGAGCATTTCAGCAACGTGTCCAAGATCTCCGAAGCCATCAGGTCTCTCGACAGGCCCGTTCTGATCATCGTCGACGAGATCATGAACTACTTCGGCAACGGCCTAGACGGCGTGGGCGACGAGGCCCTTACGGCCCAGGACCAGGCATTCATGCGCGCCCTCCTCGACGCTGTCACGAAGACGCCGCGCACAGCGATGCTGGCCGTCATGATCGCCTCAGACAAGGACTCCATCTCCCTCAGTCCAGAGGGAGAGCGCCGACGCCTCGACCTCGAACGGCTGCTCGACCGGAACGGCAAGCCCGTAGGCGTCCACGAGAACGACGACTTCGCGGCAATTCTCCGCCGCCGGATCTTCACTCAGCCTCCTGCCAAGGAAGTCGTCGATGCCACTGTCCGCAAGTACAGCGAGGCGATGAGCAACGGACCTTGGAAAAACAAGGTATACGACGCCCTCCACGCCCCATGGACGGCAAATTTCAGCGAGGAAGTCAGCCGCACTTACCCGTTCCACCCTCAGCTCATGCACATGGCTGAACATGAATGGGCCAACCGAACTGGCTTCCAAAAGGTCCGCTCGACCATAAAGGTTTTCGCCGCCACTGTCTTCGCCCTCCAGCAGCGGGGAAAAAGCGGAGCCTGGGCTCCGCCACTCATCGGGCCGGGCGACCTTCCCCTGTCCAGCACCCAGGTCCGCGAGTCCATTATCGGCTCCGGGCTCATCAGCGACGCAAAGACCCAGAACAATTACCGATCTCTAGCCCAAAACGACATCGTCGGCGTTAAGGACTCAAGCGGAACAGCTCGACTCCTCGACACGAATCGTGGCGCCGACGAAGACGCGCTCTGGCACCATTCCAACCCGCGAGCTGCCGAGCGGGCTGCCACGGCCATCTTCCTCACGTCCATCGTGTCCGGTCGAAGCCAGGGGCGCCGGGGCGCTACCGATGCAGAGGTCAAGGCGGCGACAGCCGTCCCTGACCCCGCCTACATGTTCGCCGATGCCGATGCCGTCATCAAGGACGTCACCGACCCCGAGACCGGCCTGGTCAGCATCGAGACCACGCCAGGACAGAAGGGTCAGCAGACCCGCTACTTCCTGTCCACCAGCCAGACGCTAGTCATGCTCCAGCGAGCGATGCGCGACACCATCACCGACGCCGAGCGCGACACAGTGATCGCCGACTTCGCCGAACGACTCACCGAGACGGGTCCGTTCGATCGCAAGCAGTTCGTGCGGGCTTCCGCGGAGGGCCAGGCGCCACGGGAAGTGCTGGCGAGTGCCGGCATTGATGACGCGCGAGTTTCTCGCCTGGTCGTGCTTGATCCCGCGCAGTTCACCCTGCGCAATGGCGCAGATCGCGCCACTCGCGAGGCAGTCCAAGCGGCGGTTGGGCTCGGCGCTGAGAAGTTGCCCACGAGGTGGGCCTCCTCAGCGGTCTTCGCTGTGGCCAACACGCAGCAGCGGCACGCGGCTCGTCGTCTGGCGACCGCATACCTGGCTGCGGAGCGCGTCCTTGGTGTCCAAGAGACTCAAGACGATGACGACATGAAGTCCAAGGCAGTAGCTGAGCGGAACGAGGCGAAGCGCAGCCTTGAGACGACGATCAAGCGTGCCTTCCAGCATGTCCTTTTCCTGGCACAGCCTGATGACGTCGCACCTCGTGTCATAGATGAGGTGACTTTCGACGACAAGACGGAGACCGCCCTCAACGGCGCCATCGTATGGAAGGCGCTCGTTGAGAAGGGCAAGGCATTCGACCAAGGGACGTTCACAGCGAAAGCGCTGCTTCACAATCTTCGGGAAACGGACTATGGACGTCCGCTTGACGAACTGCGGGATTCGTTCTGGAACACCCCGCGACTTCCCCTACTCCACGGCGGACAGAACGACCTGCGGCAGGCGCTCTTCGAAGGTGTCCAGGCCGGCCTGCTGCGCATCGTAGACGGCGAAGGAGAAGAAGTAGCGGTCACGGGCGTCTCGGAGATTAACCTCTCGAGCCAGCGGCTCCGGCTCGGCAAACCCCTGCCTCCACCCCCTCAGGGGGATGAACCATCATCTAGCGGGACGGATTCCGCGCCCGAATCCGCGCCCAGCCCTGAAGGCGATGGTGAAGGTGAGCACCGCAGCGGCGAGGACGAGACCCTGCCAGCACCTCAGGAGAAACAGATCGCCTTCTCTGTCACCCAGAGCATGCTTAATAACACTGGCAACTCCGAGGCGCTGAGCCAGCTCTTCCGGCAACTGTACGACGTCATCGACCGAGGAGACGTCTCTTTCCTGCAAGGCAACATTCAGATGGTCGTCAGCAGCCAGGCCGCCGAGGGCCTTGCCGACCGAATCCGGGAACTGGGCTCTCCCGTTCACGTACGGGACATGTAGCGACGCCAGAGTCGGCTACTCCCCATCGCAGCCTCCGGCACGACGAGGCCGGGACGAACTCATCCCGGCCTCGTTAGGCGCTTGTACTTCTGACATGAATTCCACCACGTCAGCGACGTGGTGGAATTCATGAACTGAAGCGGAACGTTTGGCACAGGGCTCCCACCTGCGGAAACCTTTCTTCTGATGATCGGATCCAGCACCGATCCAGCACGGTAGGAAGCTATCCAGCACGCTCAGCACCTCAGGCCGCCGAGCTGTACTTACCGGGTTCCTCCGGAGTGTCGCCGAGCACCGGGCCCATGGCCTTCTGCATGATGGCACGGCAACGGTCCCACGCTTCGGGAACGAGGTGGCCATAAATGTCGACAGTGGTCTTGATCGACTTGTGGCCGAGCCAGCGCGAGACCTCGTGGATCGGGATGCCGGCCGCCAGGGCAGTCGAGGCGAAGAAGTGGCGAAGCGAGTGCGGGTGGTACTTGGGCTTCCCCTCGGCATCCACCAGCCCGGCGGCCTTGGACGCCTTCCTGAAGTGGTACGAGTAGGTGTTCGCAGTCGGCATCGTGCCTTTACCCCGCTCGCGTGGCGCAAAGAAAACTTCGACCTGCCGCGACCTCCCAGCCGCGTTCTGGAACGAGAGCGGGACTGGCTCCCAAACCTCCGCATGGGCATTGATCTCGTCGCAGACGAACTGCGGAGCAGGCACATCGCGGTACTCGCCCTCGTCACGGTGCTTCAGCGCCACCAGTCGGGTCTTGCTGTCGCCTCGGTGAGCCTTCGAGCTGATCTGCCAGCGGATGCGGATCACGTCGTCGCGCAGGCATCCGACATGGAAGGCGAGGGCCTCGCTGACCCGCATGCCTATACCGGCCTGGAGCCAGATGGTCAGCTTGTACTGCGGCGACATGTGCTCGTACAGGAGGCGAACCTCGTCAAGCGTGGGGATCTCATCCTCATCGACCGCGTGGTTACCCGGAGCAGTCTTCACATCCCTGGTCGGGTCCTCCTGGATGACCTTCTCTTCCTTGGCGGACCAGAACATGTGCTTGACGAGCTTCATGCGGTCGTGGACCGTGCTCGCGGCGAGCTTCTTACTGATGGCCGCTTTGAAGTGCTCGACATCGCGCTTCGCGACTCCGGCCATAGTCTTCCGACCGAGCAGGGGAATCAGGTGTGTATCGATGAACCCTCGATAGTTCGAGTACGTGGAGTCCCCGATCACACGGCGGTTAAGCCAGTCCTCCGCGTAAGCCCGGACGGTGATCTTCCCCGCGTTGGGGTCGATGTACGTCCCGACGCTCTTGTCGTTCTCGACCTTGCTGGCGAAGTTGTCTGCCGTCGTCTTCTTGCTGAAGCTGGCTTCCCGCTGCCCGCCAGTCCGGCCGCCTGGCTCTCTGTATCTCACGGTCCAGTCGTGACCACAGCGAACCCTCTCGCATGGAAAAAGAGGGCTCCTCTCGTCGGTCTTGCACCTCTGGAAAACGGTGGCCATGGGCTCCTCTCTCGCGCTGGGGCGTGGCTGCGCAGCCGTTACCCGTAGTGTTCATCCAGGTAGGCGACGATGTCGCGCTCACGAAATCGCAAAAGGCGTCCCACTTTCTGGGCCTTGAGACCCCATGACCGGTATTTATTCTTTACGGTGATCTCGCTGACCTTTAGCCATGCAGCCACTTCCTCCGGAGTCAGCAGACGATTGCTGCCTCCCGCAGTCAACGCGTCACGTTTTTCACCCCGGTGGCCTTTTCTGGCCTAAACCGCACTACGTCACACTCCATCGGCGAAGGCACCGTTGCGGATTAGCGACGGACACCACGGTCATTTGGGCAACAGCGGACAGTGCCGTTCCTCCTGACAACTGAGTGCACGACGCGATCCGCTGCGTCTGCTGTAGCTCCACCGCCAAGCGCAGCTACTGCGAACTCCTCAATCGTCGCGACGATCGCCGGTTTGGCTAACCGGCGATCGTCGGCTATGTTGCCCGCCGCATCACCCGCTCGAAGTGTCTCCTCGCCTTCCCCACCCACATGGGAGAGGAGGTACGAGCAGGGGGCTCCGGACGTGCCGTCCGAGGTGACTACTAGAAGCCCGTGTGTGCGAGTTGAGCCGGCCAAGATTCGCCGTGACGCGACGTTCAGGCATCCCGAGTGGCCTGTGCAACCTCGCAGGCTGTGGCGCCCGGACGCCGTGCCACGTGCGCGAGAACCGCGCGGTCGCTGCGGTCCCCCCGCTGCAGGCGATTAGAGGAACTCACACCAGGGGCCGATATTCGCGGCACGTGATTCCAAACCGCCTTGGATCCTGATCACGATGAAGAAGCAGCACCTCCTGGCGTTGTTTTTGCGGGACGTTGTACGTTGACATAGTCCTCGCCCAGCTATCCAGTCCTTCGCCGCTTTTTCCTGTCTGCCGTGGGCGAATGCACCGATGTTGCCATCCAACGGCAGCAGAACGCAGGACCTACCAGGGCTGAAGCGAAGACGCCGACGCGCGCCTTCGGAGGCATGGGGCTTGCACGAGAAGGGCCCGCACCCCCTTGTTAAGGTCAGGGATGCGGGCCCTCCTCTACAGGCCCCGTGCGCCGGCCTGCTGCTAGCCGACCAACTCGCAGTCGACGGCGCCGCTCTTCACCGTTCGGATGAACGACGCGTACACACCGCAGGGGAGGATCATGGCCGAACCCTGCCGGTCCTTGGAGTCACGGACTCCGACCAGGTTGCCCCGACGGGCAACCTCAACGCAATTGCCACCGCCCTGGTCGCTGAACGAAGACTTGAACCAGGATCCTTCCGGTGCGAACTCCGTAGAGGGAACGGGCTTCGTGTGATCAGTCATTTCCACAGTTTCTTGTCGAGTTCCATCAGGATTGACGGCGTCTGGGAGGGCCCTGGCGCCGCCTTGACCATGGCATCGAACTGCCTCTGGTACTGCCCAACATCGGATGGCTTCGACCACATGGTGATGGATCTGTGGCCGTCGCCCTGGACCACCGCATCCAGCTCATCGAACTCCAGCACCGTGAAGCAAAAGCCTGCGCGATAGGTGGACAAATCTTCGGGGATGATCTGCACCTCTACGTTGTCCTGTTCGCAGAGGCGGATGATCTCCGCGTACTGGCGACGCATCACATCAGGACTGCCGATCACCGTGCGCAGCGTGTTCTCGGTGAGGATGATGTGTACTTCGCGACCGCTGTCCAGCAGCTTCTTGCGTTCCATGCGGGCTTGAACGCTGCGCTCGACGGCGTCAGTCGTTCGCTCCTCCACGATCTTGGCCGAGCCCATGAGGGCCCTTGCGTACTTCTCGTCCTGAAGCAGGCCGTGCACCACGTTGTTCTCGAAGCCCCGGATGCGGACCGAATCCCGCTCCAGACCGAGGTACCGGGGCATCCCTGAGGGGAGCACGTTCCGGAAGGTCGTCAACGGTTCGCTCTTGAGTGAATCGCGCTGCATCTGGAGCAGGACGTCACGGTCGGACGGCTCTATGACGTCGTACTCGTCCATCAACGCTTCGAGGTCCGCCAGCTTGGGCAGCGGGATCTCGCCGGCCTCCACCCGGCTCAGCTTCGATCGCGAGAAGTTCAGCTTCGTGGAGACAGCTTCGGCGGTATAGGAGTCCGCCTCGCCACCGGGCTCGGCCGTCGCCTCGGCTTGCTTCTTCTTTCGTTCGCGCAGTTCGCGCAACTCCTTACCGAGCATGACCCGCAGGTACGTCGGTCCCCGTCGTGCCGCCACCTGTCCCCTCACCTCGCTGCTCCGTGCACCAAGTCCTCTCCCCTGCCCGCGAGATCGTGATGCCTGTGCGTCGGCAAGGGGCCTGTGTCCGGAGTCTGACACGGCGCGTCCTCTCTGCAACACCCCCTGCCCACTAGCTGGCACATGCCAGTTAGGGCTCATTTGGGGATTCCCTTGAATGTTAATTAGCGCGCGCAGCAGAGTAGTTACGGCTGCCGGACCAGAGGTTCGTTCGGCCACCGCTGGGGCCGTTCACCCCTGGCTTAGTGCGCGGCACGTTGCCAACCCAAGGATCGCGAAGGTAACCGCCGCGCCGACACTCCCACACCCCGTCAAGAGCCGAGGCCCGTGATGCGCCAGAGCACCGCCCGCAGGAAACCGACCTCCTGGATGGATCAGGAGCGCGATCTCGAAGAGGGGCTGAACCCCAACCGGTTCCGTGTCAGGGCCGATGCATACGGTTCCCTCGCGGCTGCACGCCGAGACAACCTTGAGCAGATCGTGGCGCGGGCACGAGCCCGTGGGCGGATGCCGCGTGTTTGCCTGTACGCGCTGGCCTTCGGGGGCCAGGAGCCCCAGCACTCCTTCAACGCAGCTGCTGCGTGCGCGGTTCGCCAGTGCTGGCAGGTGGGAGCTGGTCAGTCTTATGCCGACCACCACGGCGCCGGTGCTCCTACGGCGCGGCCCGGTTGGTGCGGTGTAAGGCGGCAGATCCTCGCTGGGTACGCGGATGGGGTCGTAGTGGTTACGGCCGACGTCATCAGTTCTCACGTTGACGAATACCGGCAGGAACTCGACTGGTTCGAGCACAGGGGCTTCGTCGCCGTGGTGATCCCCGAGACTGGCCAGGGGCAGGCATGAGGGCCAGAGCCGTCCACGTCTGGCGTGCTGACCTGGCCCTAGGGGGCAGCGACGCAGCGGAACCCTGTGTCGTTGTCCTTCATCGACGTGGAGGCAGCGTTCATCAGGGACGGCGCTGCCCGTCCGATCGGGGACGTGAACGCGGAGCCCTTCAAGTGACGCCGTCCGTTGCCGGGCTCCTCTTCGGTGCCGCACCACTCCCAGACGTTGCCGCACATGTCGAAGATGCCGAACGGGCTGGCGCCGGACTGGTAGCGGGAGACGGGGGTGGTCGTGTCGATGCCGGTCTCGGCCGTGTTTGCCTTCGCGGCTGTCGGCTCGTTGCCCCAGGGGTAGATGCGCCCGCGCGGTCCGCGAGCGGCCTTCTCCCACTGCCGCGCGGAGGGAAGCGCCTTGCCAGCCCAACGAGCGTAGGCGAACGCGTCGTGCCACGTCACCCACACCACGGGGTGGTTGGCCAGTGTGACGGGGCAGTGGCCGTCGGGCCAGTGCTGGGGTGGTCGATGACTGGTGGCCAGAACGAACTTCGCGTAGTCCTCGTTGGTCGTCGGGTAGACGTCCATGAGGAACGGCTCCAACCACACCGAGCGGTTGTCTGGGCCGGAGAGAAAGATGCCCTCTTCAACGAGGGCCATGACCTTCCCGTCGACCGGGTGCCGGCGAGTGCTCGGGTCCCTTCGCAGCAGTTCCTCGGCGCGCTCGTCGTGTTCAACAGCGGCGCGTTCGGTCATGAGCGCGGCGAATCGCTGCTGGACGTCGGTCGGGGCCTGGGACAGCAGCGTATCCAGGGCCGACTGGTTGTCCAGTTCGAGTTCGATGGTCTCCCCTCGGCGTTTCCATCGAGGGACCTGGCGCGGGTTCACACCGACCAGATCGGCAAAGTCCTTCTGCTTCTCGCGCATAGCGATGCGCAGCAACTCGGCCTCTCGGCCGGTCCACCTGGTCACCCCCGCCATGGCCTTCCCCTACAGGGTCTCGCCGGGGATCGACAGGTATGCCTCCTGGAGTTGCCTCAAGACGGGGTGATCTACAGGGAACTCGGTGTCGTCAATCGCGGCCAAGGGGCGGACGCCGATCGAGGTGTTCGTGGCGAAGGCCGCGGCCATGCCCTTCGCCTGGTCCAGGGTGACGGTTGCTGTGCGGTGGTCGGCTTGCTGCTGGAGCAGAGCCATGGTGACGCCGGGCAATACGGGAGCGGCGGGCCACACCACGGTGCCCTCTTGGTCGATGAACGCCACGTTCCAGGTGCCACCTTCCGAGACGAAGCCGTCGCGACCGACGAACAGGGCATCGTCGAAGCCCGCTCGCTGGGCTGCGCCCCGGCCGTGCAGAGCACCGAAGAGGCCGACGTGCTTCACCTCGGGCAGGTCGCGCTCGTACACCTGGCTCTGGGCGCGCAGCGGGGCCGGAGGCAGGGCGCCGGCGCCGCGTACGGACACAAGAACGTGCGGCTCGTTGGCGTCGGCCGGGTGGCCCATCTCGACCTTCGGGTCGTAGATCGTCACGCGCACGACGCAGGGCAGGGCCTGGCCTCCCAGGGCCTGGCGGACGTACTCGCGGACACGGTCGGGGTTCAGTGCCGCGTGCCACACGATCTCGCAGTCCCGAGTGAGGCGTTCCAGGTGCAGCGTCAGACCGCGAATGCTGCCGTCGGAGTCGACGCGCATGGACGTGAAGTGCCCGACGTTCGTAAGCGCCAGAGGGAGCAGGTCGTCTACGGATGCGGGCTTTCCATTGAGAGTCACCATGGCGCCCAGCATGTCAGGACCGTCTGCTCCGGCGGCACCCCAATGCAGGTTACTGACGGGTCAACGTCATCTGAGAGTCATTCCCAAGCCTTGGCGACGGGGTGTTCGCTGGTCACCGCGCAATCACTTCGAGTGATCGGCAGCGTGATCGGTGCTACTGCCGCGCTCTTCTGCGCTGCCCACCTGGGAGGACCCCGATGAGCCCTGTTCCAGGCGGCGCACCAGTCGCGGCCAAGCCCAAGTGGTCTGATGTGAAGAGGAGTTCCGTCATGCGTCTGCCGCTGACTTCCCGTCGGGACACCGGCTCGCGCGTTACCCCGAGCAGGCAGGGCAGTATCGGCACCACACCCGGCCCGCAGCGCGATATTGCGGTTACCGCGGCGGAGACGGTGGCGCTCGTGCTGGACGAGAATTCGCCGCTGCCGGAGAGCGCCGGCGAGGTGGTGGAACTGGCGCGGCGCCTTCGCGGTCACATCGGACAGCTCGGGGCCGTCGTACCGCCAGGAGCCCCAGCACTGCGCGGCGCGCAGCAGCTCGCTTCGGCGGGCGTCCCCGACGGCTACATGCCGAGCAGGGTTCATCTGGTCAAGCTGGCCGAGGCCACTCAGGCACTCGTCGCGGCCGTGCAAGCTCACGGTGGTGTCCCCGCGAAGCCGATGCGGAGACGGCGTTGGTGGAGGCCACAGCTCAACGTGCTGCGCGGCTCGGTCTTCGCTGTCGCCTTCGCCCTCTTGGCTCTGGCCGCGTCGGCGCCCCGGGCATGACCGTCACCGGGGCAGTTCTGATCGCGGTGGTTCTAGGCCCGGTGGCCTGGCTGATTCTCCGCGGTGGCCGAGTGTCCTGCCGCTCCGCTCCGCAGGACGAGGACTCCGCACCGGGGCAGAACAAGCCCTCCCCGCACAGGTGACCAACGTGTCCCTCCTCACCTACCCTTCCCGGCCGCTGCGGCGGCCCGATGCCATCCCCGGATCCGCGGGGTCTACGGAGATCCACACGATGAAGCGTCTTCCGCGTATCGAGCAGTACGGTCTGATCGGCGATATGCAGACCAGTGCCCACGTCTGCGACGACGGGTCGATCGACTGGCTGTGCCTGCCCCGCTTCGACTCGCCTGCCATCTTCGCCGGCCTGCTCGGCACGCAGGAGCACGGCGCTTGGCAGATCGCCCCAGCCCCGCCTGCAAGTCGATCCGAGGCCGGGGCGGTCTCTGAGCGCCGGTACCTCGGTGACTCGCTCGTCCTCGAATCTCTGTGGCGCACCCCGTCCGGATCGGTCCGGGTGCTCGACTTCATGCCGCCGCGCTCCGGGGCACCGCAAGTGATCCGGATCGTGGAGGGTGTGGCCGGCGAGGTGGAGATGGTCTCGGCTATGCGTCCGCGGCCGGGTTACGGCAGGGTCAGCCCGTGGATCCACGAGGTCGGGGGCCGTATGGTCGCCGAGGCTGGCGCGGACGCTCTGTGGTTCGACACGGGCGTTCAGCATGTGGAGAAGAACGGCGTCATCGTCAGTACCTTCGCCATCGCCGCCGGGCAGAGCGTGGCATTCGTGCTCAGCTGGTGCCCCTCCCACGCAGCGGCACCGGACCTTCCCGACCCGGAGTCCGCGCTCGCCGAGACGCTCGCCTTCTGGCAGGACTGGGCACAGGAGTGCACCTACGACGGTCCCTACCGCGAGGCCGTGATCCGCTCCTCGATTGCACTGAAGGCCATGACCTACGCGCCGAGCGGCGGGATCGTTGCGGCGCCGACCACGTCGCTGCCCGAGGAGATCGGTGGCGAACGACAGTGGGACTACCGCTTTACCTGGCTGCGCGACGCCTCCACGACCCTGGCCGCGCTGCTGGGAACCGGGAAGCGGCAGGAGGCCCAGGCGTGGCGGCGTTGGCTGCTGCGGGCGGTGGCCGGCGACCCGGAGAACCTGCAGATCATGTACGGGATCACCGGGGAGCGTGATCTGCGGGAGCGGGAGCTGCCCTGGCTTCCGGGGTATGAGGGATCAGCACCGGTGCGGGTGGGGAACGGGGCGGCGGACCAGCTGCAACTCGACGTGTATGGCGAGGTGGTCGAGACCCTGTACCTCGCGCACCAGAGCGGTGTCGCGCACTGCGCCGACACGGCGGTCCTGCACCAGCGGCTCATCGAGCACCTGGTCCAGCGCTGGCAGGAACCCGATGAGGGGATCTGGGAGATCCGCGGGGCACGCCGGCATTTCGTCCACTCCAAGGTGATGGCCTGGGTGGCCATCGACCGCACCATCCGCCTGGCCGAGGCCGGCGCCCTAACGCTGGATCCCGTCCCCCTGGTCGAGCTGCGCGAGACGATCCACCGCGAAGTCTGCACCGAGGGGTTCGACCCGGTGCGCAACACTTTCACCCAGTCCTATGGCTCTCAGGAACTTGACGCCTCCACGCTGTTGATCGCCCGCGTCGGATTCCTTCCGCCCGACGACCCGCGCGTCGTCGGCACCGTGGACGCCGTACGCCGGGAGCTGTCCACGCCGGACGGGCTCGTGCGCCGGTACCCGACGATAGGCAAGCACACCGGGGTGGACGGCCTGACGGGTGATGAGGGTGCTTTCGTCCTCTGCTCTTTCTGGCTTGTGGATGCTCTGGCCCTGACCGGCCGCCTGGATGAGGCCCATGCCTTGTTCGAACGTCTTCTCGCGTTGCGCAACGATCTCGGCCTCCTCGCCGAGGAGTACGACCCCGTCCAGCAGCGCCAACTCGGGAACTTCCCGCAGGCATTCAGCCACATGGGCCTGGTCCAGAGCGCTCTGCTGCTGCATCAGCTGGCGGCACAATCCTCTCCTCACCGGGGCGCGGTGGCGGTTCCGGCGCGCCGTTTCCCCTCACTCGGGTTGCTACAGAACCGCAAGGCCCCGACGTCACAGCACGCCTAGCCGTCCCCTTTTCCACTGACGAGGATCCTTATGTCTGACAGCCCGTTCCCGACACGGCCGGCCGCGACCGGCCATCGCCGACGGCGATCGCGACGGACCGATGCCTTCACGGTGCACTGCGTCCGTCGTGCCGTGGTGCTGCCCCTGTTGCTTCTTTCGGGCCTGGTGGGCGTCGCCTTCGCCGTCTGGTCGACGGCTGCGGTGCCTCTCGGCTGGCTCCTGGTCGGCCTGGTCTGCGGAGTGGCCGCGGTCACGCAGGTAGCGACCCGCGGAGTGCGTACGGCCGCCGACGCCGTACAGACAGCCGCAGAGCAACGGCGAGCTGCGGTACTGGCCGCCGTCGCGGGAGCGGCGGCGGCCATCGAGAAGTCGGTGGCGTGGTCGGCGGACGAACTGTGCCGAGGAACACGACCGCCCCTTCCGGACACTCAGATGCCGCAGCCGGCCAGTGCGACCGCAGAAATCGACAAGGCGCTCGGTGCACTCCAGGTGCAGGCCGTCGCCTCGCTGATACGCGTGCACGACGAATCCCAGTCCGTCGTCCTTCTGGACGTACTGCGCCGCCTGGCCACGCGGGAGCACGCCCTGGTCGGGAAAGCACTCGAAGCACTGACTCAGCTGGAGATGTTGACCGACGACCCGGAACTGCTTGCGAAGATCTTCGAGATCGATCACCTCGTGACGCGGATGCGGCGTCAGGTGGAGAGCACGGCGGTGCTGGGCGGGCAGTCCCTGCGCAGTGTGCGCCGGCCGGTGCCCGTCACGACCACGCTGCGCGGTGCGATCTCCGAGGTGGTGCAGTATCCGCGCGTGGTGGTCGCGGCGGGGTCCGTGGGGGGCGAGCTGGGGCTTCCCGGACATGTAGGCCCGGACCTGACGCACCTGCTGGCCGAGCTGATCGAGAACGCCTGCGAGTGCTCCGACCCGGCAACGAAGGTAATGGTGCGAGCGCAACGAGTGCCGAACGGGCTGGCAGTCGAAGTCGAGGACCGGGCCATCCCCATGCACCCGCAGACCCGCGCCCAGATGAACCATCTACTCAAGGCCCCCGATGAGGTCGATGTCAGCGGTCAGGTGCGAGACGGCCAGCTTGGCCTGCTGGTCGCCGCGAAGATCGCCCAGTCACACGGGCTGTCCGTTCTCCTGCAGGAGAACGTGACGGGAGGCACCACCGCTCTGGTCGTCATTCCGGCCCGGCTCCTCGTGGCGATTCCCCACGTCGGTGACGCGAACTCTCGACGCCCGGAAACACGCCCCTCCACGCTCCCGCCACGGCGGACTGCCGCAGCGATGGCTGCCCCTTCGACAGGGCAGGTCCAACATCCGACCGCCGTAGGCCAGCCGGGAGCCGACAGGGCGAGGCACGTTGCTCCAGCGCCCGACCTTCCCCGGCGTACACGGCAGGCCGGTTCCTTCCCCCCACCTCGTGAGCGGGAGCAGGCCCCTGCGACCGCACCGACGCCCGGGCTCGCAGCTGCCTTCCGCACGGGCATCCAGGTCGGCGGGGCCGCCGGCGCTCCTCTCACTCCGGCAGAGCAGCCCAGGCCCTGACCATCGCCCGTTCTCTCCCCGTTCCCGGCGGCACGGACATATCCGCCGGCCCTTCCCCCCTTCTGGAGCGATCCTCATGAACACCCACCCTGAAATGAACCCGACGACCGACATCGCGCCCGCGTCCGGGGCGACGGCGAGTCATCAGCGAGATGACATGGCCTGGCTGCTGCGGCAGTTCGCCGCCGACGTCCCGGGCGTCCTGCACGCCGTTCTGCTGTCGCGGGACGCGCTGCGGCTCCTGGACAGCGACGTCGACAAGGACTGGGCAGACGAACTGTCCGCCGCCCTCGCTGGCATGGCCTCCCTCGCGTCGAACGCCACCGGCCCCACACACCAGAAGCGGCCGGCCAAGCAGATCATCATCGAGCGCGACGACTGCCTGTTCTTCGTCCAGAGCGCCGGCCGCAGCTCGGCCTTCGACGGCCACCCCGGCAACGAACGCGGTGAGGTGGACACGATCCTCGCCGTCATCGCCGCGCCGGACGCCGACGCAGGCCCCGTCGGGTTCGAAATGGGGCGCCTGGTGAAGCGGTTCGCCCCGTACATGCAGATCCCTGTCCGCGTCGGCACGAGTGACGAGCCCCGGTGAGCACCCACGGCGATGCGGCCGAGGACTCTACGTTCGTGCGGACCTACACGCTGACGCGCGGGCGCACCAGGCCGCGGCACCTGTTGGGCCTGGACACCGTGCTGGACGCCGGCTCCGGACGGCCCGGCCCGGGCCAAGCCGAGGAATGCGAAGAGATCCTCGCCCTGTGCCGGGATCACCGACGCTCGGTGACAGAGCTGGCGGGACGCCTCGGCCGCCCCGTCACCGCCGTCAAGATCCTCGTCTCGGACCTCCTGGACTCCCACGCCTTGGTCATCTCCGTCACCGATGCCTACGGCTCCGACGCAGATGAACGTCCCACCACCCACCTGTTGGCGGCCCTCTCAGTGGCCCTGAAAAGGAAGTTCCCCGATGCCAACGCCTACCGCCAGGCCGGATGACCCGCCCGTGGGCTCGCGGACTTCGCATGCCGGCGCACCGACCGTGCTTAAGATCGTGATCGCCGGGGGCTTCGGCGCCGGCAAGACCACCGCAGTGGGCGCGGTCAGCGAGATCACCCCGCTGAGCACCGAGGAGTACCTGACCGAGGCGAGCACGGACGTCGACAGCCTGAAAGGCGTCGAGGCAAAGCAGACCACCACGGTCGCCTTCGACTTCGGCCGCCTCAGCCTCCCCGACGCGCCCGTACCTCTGGAGCTGTTCCTGTTCGGCACGCCTGGCCAGGACCGGTTCGTCGACCTCTGGTACGAACTCTCCCGCGGGGCCGTCGGAGCGGTCGTCCTGGTCGACACTCGCCGACTGGAGAACAGCTTCACGCCCGTCAGCTTCTTCGAGGACATCGGCCTGCCTTTCGTCGTCGCCGTGAACCACTTCGACGGAGCCCACCGCTACCACCCCGAACAGGTCCGCGCCGCCCTCGACCTGCCCGCCTCCGTACCGGTGGTCACCGGCGTTTCGCCCCACTCGGCGGAGGGCGCGAGGGCAACCGCGTGGGACGCCCGCAATCCGAGCCATGTCGCCGGAGTCCTGCTGACCCTCGTCGGCCACGCAGTGCAGAACACACCGGCTCGCCCCGCTCACCCCACATCCGCCGCCACCTTCCAGGACGCCTGATGTCATATCAGCCCAACGATCCCCACCTCGGGCCCCAAACCGCCCCGTCCGCGCTGTCCCTGCCGCAACGCGGCATGCGCGACAGCGCCCACGGGCTGCCCATCCCAGCCGGTGCTGCCGTTACCGGCCCGCAGGCCCAGCAGGCGACCGAACTGGCGCAGCGGTACGAGCTGCTGGAGCGCCTGGGCGTGTCGACCGCTGCCAGCTCGGACTTCGACGAGCTGGCCCGCGACATGGCTGAGCAAGCCGGGTTCCTGTACGGGTTCGTCAATCTGTTCCTGGAGGAGCAGACCTTCGTGGGACTGCACCAGCCGCCCGCGGACAGCGGGTACGTCATCGTCGGCCGCACCATGAGCCACGACCACGGCTGGTGCCCGGAGGTCGTGGCACGCAAGAAGGCCCTCCCGCTGCACGACGTGCACGCCAGCCCCCGTTTCAGCAGCAACCACGTGGTCGACGCGGTCGGCATCCGTTCCTACTTCGGCGCCCCGCTCATCCACGAGAGCGGCACCGTGCTGGGCACGGTCTGCGTCATCGACCCCGAGAAAAGGCCCTTGAGCGAGGCCCGACGGCTCAGAGACATCGTCATCGACGCTGGCACGCAGGTGATGAGCCGCATCGCCCGAGCGCCCGTCCGCTAGACCCGTTCCACCGCCTCCACCCGGGAGCCGCAGGCGATACCCGGCCGCTTCACCGCGCGAACTTCATCCAGGGAGAGGGAGACGACCATGCCCGCCACATCCGCCACGCCGCCTCCGGCGCTGCGTCCTTATCTCACCGCCCGCCACGACCTGCTGTGGAGCGAGGCGGACGCCTTCGCGGCCGAGCACGTCGCGCCGCGCGCCGTGCGGATGGAGGCCGCTCCGGGCCGGGTGGAGCGCAAGGTCGCCGATCTGATGGCTGCGCGGGGCTGGTTCGCCGTCACCATCCCGCCCGTCTTCGGCGGGCTGGGTGCCGGCCATGTGGCCAAGACGGTTCTGATCCACCGCATCGCGCGGGTCTCGGCAGCTGCCGCAGCCATCCTGCAGGCCACCCTGATCCCCGTCGGCGCCCTGCTGCACTTCGCCACCCCTGAGCAGAAAGCCCGGTGGCTGCCCCAGGTGGCTGACGGTTCGCTGCTCCTGTCGATCGCGGTGACCGAACCGGCCGCCGGCGGACACATCGGCGGCATCGAGACGACCGCCGAGCAGGCCGGCAACCACTGGCTGATCACCGGCAGCAAGATCCACATCGGCAACAGCCACCTCGCGGGAGCCCACCTCGTGCTCGCCCGGACCGCCGAGGCGGGCGTGCGCACCTCGCAGGCGCTGACCGCGTTCATGGTCGAATCCGACCGCCATGGGCTCTCCGTCCCTGCCCACCGTCCCGGCCTCGGCCTGCACGGCTTCTCCGCCGGCCGCCTCGACCTCGATCACGTCCGCGTCCCCGTCGACAACGTGATCGGACAGATCGGCCAGGGGCTGAGCGTTGCCCAGAGCAGCAGCATTCTGTATGGGCGCCCCAACCTGGCCGCTGTCAGCCTGGGCATCCACGAGGCTGTCGCAGCCACCACGACTTCCTACCTCAAGGCCCGGCCCCGCTACCAGGGCGCCCTGTCTGATCTGCCGGTCCTGCGGGACCGCGTCGGCGACGTGGAGGCCCGCCTGCGCGCGGCACGCATCCTGGCCTACCAGTCCGTGCATCTCCTCGACCAGGGCCTGTCCTGTGATGCCGATCTGATCAACGCAAAGTACCTGGGCCACCAGTGGGCCATGACGTCCGCCCAGGACGCCATGGAGCTGCACGGCGCCCACGCCCTCGACCGCGAGTACGTCCTCCAGCGCCTGTGGCGCGATATCCAGCACACCCACCCGCCGGCGGGAACGGGCGAAGTCCAGCGAATACGTCTGGCCGACGCCGCTTTCGACGAGGACGACATCCAGTGGTCCGAGCGTCTCGCAACCGAGACCGCCTGGGCGCAGCCCGACCCCACCGCCGCATGAACCCCCGTGCGCGGCACCCCGTGAATCCCGACCGCCGTGCACGGGCCCGTGCCGCCGGCCCCCGTCCCCCGCGGGGACCGGCGGCACCCAGTCCCCTGAACGCCTTTCCAGACGAGAAAGAGACACCCGTGACCGCGCCCACATCACTCCACCAGCGCACCCCACGGTTATCAGCCGTGTACGAGATGCGGACTCTGTGCACGGACGCCGAGCGGGACGAGGCCGCGGCGCTCGTCCAGGACCGCCAGAGCTGGCTCACCATGCGCAGCCTGCCGGTGCCCGCCCGTACCGATGTCCTACCCCTGTTCCGCGATCCTCAGTCGAAGCCTGCTGGACTGTTCGAGGACGGTGTGCTGCTGGCCTGCATGATTCCGCAGCGAGCGCCTGACCTCGGATGGGGTCCGGGCCCGAGTCTCTTCCTGAGTTGCCTCCACACCCTGCCCGACCGCTCCGACGACACCATTCTGCTAATCACCCTGTGGGCCTCCGACTTCGCCGCACGACTCGACCTGCCGCTCGTTCGCGCCGAGGCCCTGGCCCGCCAGCCCCTCGACGTTGATCCGATCGCCCCCTTTCTTCGCCGACTCACCGACATGGGCTGGGACGTGCGCGGATCTGGCACGGGGCAGCACGAGGAGCGCGCCGCTCACCTCGAACTCATCGCCGAGCGACGTTCTGGACTGAGTGCGCTCATATCTTGCCGGGTCCAGGAACCGCAGTCCTCCGCAGACAGCCGGACCACCACGTGACGGCCGCCGAACCGCTGCGGCCGGACCTCGCCCGCGAACTCATCGACCGAGCCACGAAGGCGGCAGCGCGCAGAGCCAAGCGCCTGCGCAACCAGCTCGACGCCGTCCAGCTCGGCCAGGACCGCCACGCCGACCACGCCGACGCCAAGGTGCTGCGCCGCGTCCTGGCCGAACACGACTGGCCCGGTCACCGCCTCGTCGGCCCCGAAGCGGCACGTGCCGCCTGGAGCCTGGCTCTTCACGCCGACGACGACGCCGATTTTCAACGGGCAGCCACCATCTTGCTGGAACGCGCAGTCCAGGGCGGCGACGCGCGCATCCAGCACTGGGCTCACCTCTACGACCGCACCCTGGTCAACAGCGGTCGCCCCCAGGAGTTCGGGACCCAACAGGCGGTCACTGCAACAGGGGTTGTTCTGTGTCCGGTGCGCGCGCTCGATGCCTTGGACCAGCGAAGGGCATCCATCGGGCTGTCACCGATCGCCACGGGCCTGGAGAAGGTGCGTCTCCGGTGCGCCCGGGATCACCCGGTCGACGACTCCTCGACCGTCGTACTCGCGGCGGTCGCATGACCCAGCCAGCCCCGCCCACTTCACCGATCCGACGCACCCACCGATCCCCTCATACGAAAAGGACCGTTGCCGTATGAAGTTCACCACCGCCGTCCTCGTTGCTGGCACCGCAGTCACCCTCGTGACCGCCGTGGTCGGAGCTGCCCCGCTCTGGCAGGACGCGCGGCACCAGGCCGAACGCAACGAGGCGCTCCTCGCGGGCAACCAGATCGACTGGCTGGGGCAGGTGTCCACCAATCCCGACCTCGCCGAGCTCTGGAAGCCCGAGAACATGGAGACCGAGGAGTACATGCGGCTCATGTCGGCCAACCGGCTCCTCTGCATGCTCAGCCTGCGCCACCGCCTCGGCTTCGTCCCGAAGTGGCACCTGCCCTTCCACGCCGCGTGGATCATGAAAAGCGACGTCAGCCGCCGGTACTGCAAGCGCTTTGGCGACCTCCGCGCGCAGGAGGCCGAGGGCGACGAGCGGGCCGAGCACTTCACCCGGGTACTAGACCGCGCCGCCGCGAACGCCCCGCTGGCGCGACCCGCGGCAGTCTGACGGCACCCCACCCGACTCTCAGACGCCATGGTCCAGGTGACTTCACCGGCCTGTTCGTCTGGCATCAGGCCCCGAGGCCCGACCGGGCCCCGGCATCCCGTACCACCACTCCCAGGAGGCATGCATGACCGCCATCCAGACCGAAAGGCCGACCGCCCCCGCGCAGGCGGACCTCGTGAAGGCCGACGACGACCCGTTCGGGCTCGACATCACCTTCATCGAGGGCACGCCGGCGACCGAGACGGTCCTGATGTGCAGCACCGGCGACACCTGCGGCAGCTCCTGCCCCAGCGCCTGCACCACCTCGTAAGCCGGATCACCCCGGCAACGCGGGCCGGACGGGGTTCTCCCCGCCCGGCCCGCCCCGCCCGCCACGCAAGAAGATGAGGAGAGCCCTGATGACACGGCATCGGCCCAGCCTGTACGAGGCCACGGGGCAGACCATGCTGCGCGCCGCGGTCCACACGACCCAGCCCGCCATGCCGCCCTGGCCGACAGCCATGGCACTCGCGGAGGAGTGGCGCGCGTGGCTGAGCACGGTGTGGTCCGACACCGACTTCCGCCTGACCGTGTCGCAGGCGAGCCCTCACCTGGCCGAGCAGGTGCAGGCCATCATCGACGGCCGCACACCAAAGGCACGCCGGATGCGCCGGGTGGCACTGTCCACAGCCCGCTACGCGATCCGCTACGCCCACCGCTCCACCCCTTACGGCCTGTTCGCCGGCGTCGCCCCGCTCGCCTTCGCCCAGACCACGTCTGTCCGCATCGGTAACGAGCACCAGGCCGTGCCCCGCCCCGGGCCTGCCGGGCTCGATGCAGTCCTCAGCGCCTGGGAGACTGACGCCGCACGCATGGCCGACATCGAGGTCTGCGTCAACACCCTGATCTATCAGCGCGACCGGCACATTCACGTGCCCTCCGAGGGAGACGCCGAGTTCCGCCTCGCTCTGAGCCCGGCACTGCGTCTCGTGCTCGACCTCGCCCGATCGCCCATCGGGTACCGCCAGTTGTCCGACAAGCTGGCTGCGGAGTTCCCCGCTGTGAGCGACACCGCGCGTGACCGGCTGCTCGGTGAACTGCTTCGCGTGCGGCTGCTGCGCTCTTCGCTGCGCGCACCCGCCACCGTCGCCGACCCCACCGACGTCCTACCGCCTGAGGCGCGCGCTCAAGCAGCCGGCCTGCGGACGGCGTGCGACCTGCGGCTGGATGCCGACGTGCAGCTGCCCGAGCAGGTACTGATCGAAGCGGAGACCGCTGCGACCGTACTGGCCCGCCTGGTGACCCATCCGAACGGAACACCGACGTGGCGCCGGTGGATCGAGCAGTTCACCGAGCGCTACGGCGAAAACACCGCGGTACCGGTGGACGTGGCCACAGACCCCGACCGGGGCGTGGGCTTACCGGCAGGGTTCGTCAAGGCGAGCGAACCACCTCGGCCGATGTCCCGGCGCGACCGCCTGCTGCTGGAGCTGGCCGGCACCGCCGCCGCCGAAGGTAGCCGCACCATCGCGGTGACCGGGGCGATGATCGCGGAACTGGAAGCAGCGGCCGGCGACAAGCCTCACGGCCGCGCGCCCCACCTCGAACTGGCTGCACAGCTCCACTCCTCCTCCGTCACGGCCTTGGACCGGGGCGACTTCCGGTTGCGTGTCCTGACCGTCTCACGCTCGGCCGGATCGATGACCGGCCGGTTCTGGCACCTTTTCCCCGGCGCCGAGGCAACGTACGCGAACCTGCCGACCGTTGATCCGCAGGCGGAACTCCTGCAGCTCTCCTTCCACGCCGGTCGGATGCCGGCCGACCTGCTCACCCGCGCGCCGCAAGCCCTGCCGCGGATCGTGAGCGTCGGCGAATTCCGCCGCCCCGCCCCGCACGTCCTCTTTCCCCGGGACCTCTCGGTCACCGTCACCGGTGGCCGGCCCCAGCTGGTGGAGTCGGCGACGGGCAAGCCGCTG
Source organism: uncultured Streptomyces sp. (assembly GCF_947488945.1). Taxonomy (GTDB): domain Bacteria; phylum Actinomycetota; class Actinomycetes; order Streptomycetales; family Streptomycetaceae; genus Streptomyces. The sequence goes on along the minus strand of NZ_CANLBS010000002.1, from coordinate 34,843 downwards.
GAGCTGCTGGCCCCCACTGCCATCAATTTCCTGTGGCACAACTACACGCCGCCGATGGTCCGCTTCCTCGGTGAGATCAGCCGGGCGACCTCCCCGCAGGTGACCTGGTTCGACTGGGGAGCGGCCTGGGCCCTGCCCTTCACTCCCGCCCTCACCTACCGGCGCACCATCCTCACCGATGCCCGGTGGAAGATCAGCAGCCGTACGTTGCCCGCCCGCACCGCCCCGCTCCAGCAGTGGGCGGACCAACTCCATTCCTGGCGTAATCGGTTTCGGGTGCCGGAGCGGGTGCTGCTCACGGAGGACGATCAGCATCTGCCCCTCGACCTCACCCGCCCCCTCGACTTGGACCTCCTGCGCGCGCACCTGGACGCCAGCCCCTTCGGCATCGCCACCCTGCATGAGGCGCCTCCGCCGGACGCGGACGGGTGGATCGGCGGCCGGGCCCACAGCATCGTCGTTCCCCTGGCCAGGCGCTCATGACCGCGACGACCGTGCCCCGTACGCAGGACCTGTCCGAGGGCGCCCTCGGGATGGCTCTGCTCGATATCGAACGCCATGACCTGTCCACCGCCCGCCGCCACCTCACCCAGGCCACCGCCCGCGGGGTCAGCACCGGAAACAACGCCAGCCTTTTCCACGGCGCCCCCGCCCTGGAGTTCGTCCTGGCTCGCGCCAACGGGGCCGGCGACGATGTCCGCGCGGCCGTCGACCGCGTTGTGGACGCCCGGCTCGCCGCCGCCCGCCGCCGTCAGGCGGCTGGCGTGCTGCCCCACCTCGCCGAATGGGACCTCATCCGCGGCCTGACCGGACTTGCCGCCCTCCTGCTGTCCCGAAAACCGCCCGCTCACCGGCTGCCCGACGTGCTCGCCTGCCTCGTCGCGCTCGCCGACCCCGCCCGCAGTGACGGCCGGATGCTGCCCGGGTGGTGGTCGACGGTAGGCCCGGACGGGAAGGAGATGGCTGGCGGTCACGGCAACAACGGCTTGGCCCACGGCATCGCCGGGCCCCTTGCCGTGCTCTCCCTCGCCCTGTGCGAAGGCGTCAGCGTCCCCGGCCAAGAGCAAGCCGTCAGCGCGTTCGCGAGCTGGCTCGACCGGCACGGCGTCCACTACTGGTCCACCGCAGAATACCTGGACGCCGCCCAGCCGGCCGCGCCTGAGCCGGCCCGCCAGTCCTGGTGCTATGGCCAGCCCGGCATCGCCCGCGCCCAGCAACTTGCCGGGCTCGCCCTGGGTGACCCTGCCCGTCGCCGGGCGGCCGAGGACACCGTCGCGGCCATCCTGACCGACCCGCTGCGGCTCGCCCGCATCACCGACTCCACGCTCTGCCACGGCTGGGCCGGACTAGTGATGCTCACCCGCGCGGTCGCCGCCGACAGCCCCGCGCCCGACCGCTTCACCCCGATCATCCAGGACCTGCACCGACGGCTGGCCGTGGGCTGGCAGCACCTGCCCAAGCTCGGCTTCATGGAAGGCCGCGCTGGAGCCCAACTCGCTCTGCAGCCCGCCGATACCACCGGCTGGAGCCGCGCCCTCCTGCTCACCTGACCCCGAACCTGCCGCCGTGCAAGGAGTTTCCTAGTTATGACCTTCGACGACGAGAACCTGCCGATCCCTCCGGCCACGTCCTGGTGGCACGCATCCGTGGCTTTCGCCGATCCGCATGTGGACGCCGCTCGGGCCCTGGCGACCGCGCTGGCCGAACACCGCTTTCACTTCTTGCGCAAGGACGCTGGCGTGCGCCTGCGCACCGAGCAGCCCGCCACCGCTCTCCTCGACCAGCTCATCGCTGACAGCCTGATCACCGGCTGGACGGGTGGGATTTATGAGCCGGAGACTCATGCCTTCGGCGGCTCTGAGGGTATGGCGGTCGCGCACGAGTTGTTCTGCGCAGACAGCCCGGCCGCGCTCGCCGAGACCGGCACCCCCGGCACCCGCGAGCGCAGCGTGATGCTGCTGTCCGCCATGATCCGCGCGGCCGGGCTGGACCCGTTCGAAGCCGGAGATGTCTACGCCCAGTGGGCCGCCCTGCGACCCCCCGTCACCCCGCCCCAGGGTCCTGCCCTGGAGAAGACCGTCTCCGCGATGCGGCGGCTGATGAACGCGGACGCGGCTCTGCGCCCCGACGCGGAAGCTGGCTGGGCCGAGCGCGTCGCCGCGTTCGAGGATGCCGGCCATCACCTGCGCCGGCTCGCCGCCGACGGACGCCTGATACGCGGAGTCCGGGGCGTCCTCGCCCATCACGCGATCTTCGCGTTCAACCGCGCGGGCGTACCTGCCGATGCGCAGGCCGCCACCGCGTGGCTCGGCCGTCACGTCGCCTTCTCCACCGGAGAAGGAGCCGACGTGCCTACCCACAGGTCCGTATCCGCGGACCCTCGCCTCCCTCGAATGGAGACCACCGTGACACCCGTAACCGACCCCAGCCAGCTGCGCGAAGCCCTCGCCAAGAGGCTCGTCGACAGCGGCCACCTGCGCAGCAAGGCCGCCATCGACGCCTTCCGCACCACCGACCGGAGCATGTTCCTGCCCGGCATCGACCTGGAGAGCGCGTACAAGGAGGACGCGGTCCCGATCAAGCACGACGAGCACGGGGAGATGATCTCCTGCATCTCCGCGCCGTCCATCGTCGCCACCCAGCTCGAACAACTCGACGCCCAGCCCGGCCACAAAGTCCTGGAAGCCGGAGCCGCCACCGGCTACAACGCCGCCCTCCTCGGCAAGATCGTCTACCCCAGCGGGCAGGTGTGGACCCTCGACGTCGACCCGGACCTCGTCGCCGGCGCGAGCCGGCACCTCGCCGAGGCCGGCGTCGACAACGCCACCGCGGTCATGGCCGACGGCGCGGCCGGCCTGCCCGAGCACGCCCCCTACGACCGGATCGTCTTCACCGTCGGCGCCGGAGACGTGCCCGTGAAGATCCTCGACCAGCTCGCGCCCGGCGGACGGCTGGTCCTGCCGATGCGCATCCGCGGCAGCATCTCCCGCTCCTTCGCCTTCGAACGCGACGGCGACACGTGGAAGACCGTCTCCTGCGAGATGGCCACCTTCATCCCGCTGCGCAAGGGCGTTTGCGACGACGTGTACACGCTGGTGCCGATGGCCGGCGACGGCAACGTGCGCCTGGAGACGTTCAGCGAGCAGGACGTCGACCGCGACGCCCTGCGCACCGTCCTCGACCAGCAGCAGACCAAGCTCTACACCGGGGTGAAGTTCCGCCAGGGCTCCGCCTGGGAGTGGCTGTACCTGTACCTGGCCTGCGTGCTGCCCAACGGCCTGTCCCGCCTGCCCGGCCAGCGCCCCGGGTTCACCCCGCACTTCGGGTGGGGCTCCATGGCCGCCCTCGACGGCGGATCGCTCGCGTACCTGACCATCCGGGAGGACGAGGACGAGAAGGGCCGCTACTGGGAGGTCGGCGTGATCGGCCACGGTGAGGCGGGTGCCGGCCTCGCCGAGCACGTCGTGGACGAGATCCGCGCCTGGGACGCGACAGGGGGCAACGACGCCCCCGCACCGGGCTTCCGGATGGCCACCGCCGACTCCCGCGACCTGCTGACGGCGGGCGACCCGCGCTTCGTCGTCGACAAGCCCTACAGCCGACTGGTCGTCGACTGGGCGCGCAAGGGCTGAGCCGATGATCCCCGCGATAGCCAGCCGCATCCCCCTGGTCCTCCGGACCAAGGCGCCCGCGCTCCCCTTGGACGAGCGCCTCAACCACCTCACCGGGCTGACCGTCGCACCCGCAGGTGCGAGCCACCACGACCTGGTGGCCCGCACCTGCGGGGTCCTCAACTACGCCGCGCTCATCACCTCCGACGTCGGCCTGCCCGACCTGGCCACCGACCTGTGCTGGCGCCAGCACCAGGTCTTCGCCGACGCCGGACGCCTCAGCGGACGGATCGCGGTCATGTCGCTGATGCCACTCGTCAACCTCGCCCGGCTGCGGATCCGCGCCGGTCAAGGGGAAGCCGCTCACGACCTGCTGGTCCGTCTCAATGATGCCGCGCGGCACCGGAAGAAGACCGAGGTCGACGGCCGCAGCGTCGACCTCTCGGCTCTGACCGACACGGACGAGGACCACCGCGCGGTGTGCCAGGAGCTGTACATCACCCTGCTCGTGGACGGTGCCCGCGCCCTCGCCCGCATCGGACGGTGGACCGAAGCCGCGGACGCCATGGCCCAGCACCGCGGCATCGGCAACCGGCTCCTCGACGGCCGCCAGATCAAGATCATGGCCTTGATGGAGCAGGGCCTGGACGAGCAGGCCCGCGCCCTGATCGACACCACCCAGCCCACCGAGCCGTGGGAGGAAGCCGTCGCCCTCCTCCTGCACGCCCATTGTCAGCCCGCAGACGTCCCCGTGCCTGCACCCGACCTCGACCGCACCCTGGAAGAGGCACTCCAGCTCCTTGACCTCCCCGATCCGCCGACCGCCGCCTTCCAGACCCGGGTGGGCCTGTCAGCCCTGGAACTCGACCACACCGGACGCCATACCGCACGCATCCTCGACTGCCTCGTCGGCGTCGCCCGACTCGACGCCTACGCCGCACGGGAAGCGCTGCACCACCCACTCGCCGCGTCCGCCCTGGACGACCGCGCGACAGACGAACTTCACGCAGTGATCACGACGGCGGGACTGGAATCCGGAGTTCTCTCCGCCTGCCACCACGAGGCACTGACGAGCACGGTCCACCACGCCGAGACAGAGTTGGAGAACCTGCTGCAGGCTGCACACGATGCTGGCGCCTGTGCAACACCGGAGTCCGCCCGATGACGAAAAAGTCCACGCACCCGGTGGAGTTGGAGGCCATCCTCAGCCTTCTCCTCCGGGACCAGATCAGCACCGGTGACTGGCCCACAGGTACCGCCCTGGTCCTGCGTCTCCTCGCAGAGCGCTACTCGACGGACAGGCGCACCATGCGGCGGGTCCTTGACGCACTGGCCGCGGACGGCCTTGTCGAGCGGAGCAGCCGCGGATGGCTGCCCATCGGCATGACGAAGGCACCCTCCCCGCCGTCGTCAGCGGACACATCACCCGTCAGACGCTCCACGGCCGGCTCGCCCCCAGGTGTACTGGACAGCGTGGCGGTGAAGGCCCGGAGGATTGAGGGCATTCTGCGCCGCCGCCTGGAGGCAGGGGAGTACCCGCCTGGTTCCCTTTTCCCTAGACAGGCCGACCTCTGCGCCGAGTTCTCCATGTCGCAGACACCGGTCTACATGGCCGTGCGGGCCCTCGCCGAGAGCGGCCTGCTGGTCATGGGAGCCGGGGGGCGGCCAACGGCGGTCGCCATCCCGTCGCCCGGCACGCCGCAGGCGCCTTTGCCGCTCCTGACGGGCGGTGAGCAGGACGCCGCCCACCGGTTGCGCACGTATATACATCTGCACAAATGGCGGCGGGGGGACCTCTATCAAGCCAACTCGGTCGCGGGCTTGGTGCCCGGCATCCCGGTGTACATGGATCTGCGGAATGTCCTCGTGCATCTGCGGGAGGAGAACCTGGTCGAGTACCAGCCTCCGCTCGGGTGGCGTCTCAACGTCGCGGGCACGGGGTGGGAGCTCCCGGCCGGATGCCCTCTCTTCCTCTACATCGACCGCGAACTGCGAGACCGGTTCCGCGCAGGCCGTTATGTAGAGGGCACCCGCCTCTCCGTGCGGCACCTCGCCTACGGATTCAGCGCGCCGCAGAGCCAACTCCGCCGAGTTCTGCGGACGCTGGTCAGCGACGGACTTCTGCAGACCGTGGACGCCGGCCACGTCGCCACCGGCCGGACCGAACGCGAGCCACCCGCCCCGCCGCCCCGCATGCGCATCCCGGGGCCGCGACTGGCGCTGCCCAAGCCCTTCGAAAGCCGCGCGCAGCCTAGCGCCACGACGAGGACATCCCCGCAGTGAGGCGGGTCGACCCGGTCCACCCATCCACCCCACAAGCGCAGTAATTAACCAGTGAGCGAGCGAGTATCCAATGATCGTCACCGCGGACAAGTTGCACCTGAGCCCGGTTCAGTTGCGGGCCGTCACACTGCTGGCTGACGGCCTCGTGGACAAGGAGATAGCCGCCAACCTTCGGATGCCCCAGACCAAGCTGCGGCGGATCGTGCTGGAGGCCCGCAACGCCGCAGGCGTGGGCACCAACAGGGCCTTGGTGCACAGAGTCCTGCAGGTCGGGCTGATCTCGCCCAGTGGCGCCCAGCGCGTGGACCCGGACGTCCTGACCCCGCTGCAGCGCGATGTGTGGCGGCTGCTTCCCATCGACGAGACGCAGTACTACCTGCCCGCCGTCATCGCCACCCGGCTCGGACTGACTGCCGGGACGATCAGGCCGGTGCTGGCTGCCATCAAGCGGCTAACTGGGGTTGAGCTGCCGGCCTGCGTCCGTATTGGGTACGAACTGGGCATCCTTGCCGACGACGAACTCGTCGTCCACCTGCCGATCACCCGCCGGAAACAGGTCCCGGTCCGCAGTACCTCGGCCCTCACGCGCATGCCTGCTGCCACCCGCACACCACGACCCGCCCTGTTCGATCTCCTCCCCCGCGAGCTGGCCACCCTCAGCCCAGACCACACCGCGGTCCCGCCGGAGGCGCGGGTCCTGACCCTGCGCCTGCACGACGCCCGTGACCTCTTCGCCCGCATCGCCCCCACAGACGTAGGTCCCGCGATCATCGACCCGTACGCAAGGTGCGTCCGTCTCTTTCTCGCCCCCTCGACAGTCGGTGACGGCCGCCCGCAGTGCGGCAGCCTCGCGCGCCCCGACTACAAACCTCCACTGCCGCGGTCTTCCTCCCCCTCCGGCGATACCCCCCACTGGCTACTCCCGCCCTACCTGGCGCCATGGGACTACCGCCTGCTCGCACCCTTGCTCGGCGACCTCAACACGTCGCCAGCTCGACCCGTCTGCCCCGCCTCGGAGCGTGCACCGGGGTGGGGCAGGCCGTCGCCTCGCCTCAACGCCGTCGAGTGACCAGCGCGAGGAGCCCACCTACCTGATCAAGCCCTCTGATGCCTGCCATTCGCCACTCGTCACTCGCCACCCAGGAGGCAACCGTGCACGCCGAGGACACCAATACCCGGGCTTGGCAGATCTATGGCCAGCGCCAACTCGCCCGCGCCTACACTCCTCCCGTACCCGACCGGCTCAGCTGGACGTCCTGGGAAGGTGTTGGACCGGGAGCCGAGGTTCTCGGTGACGTCACCGGCCGCCGTGTCCTGGACATCGGCTCCGGGGCTGGCCACCACGCCGTTTACCTCGCCCAGGCACACGGAGCGCGTGTCACTGGGATCGAGTTGTCCGCGACGCAGCACGAACGCGCCGTCGGCGCCCACGGGGGCGTGGACGGGGCAGAGTTCGTCCAAGCAGACGTGACCGAGTACCTGGCCGGAGCCGAGCCGTTCGACGCGGCGTACGCGATCGGAACCCTGGCCTTCATCGACCCGCACCGCTCGCTGCCGGCACTGCGCGACGGCCTGCTTCCTGGCGCCCCACTAATCCTTTCGCTCCTGCACACCGACCTGCACGGCTGCGGTCCGTCCACCGAGGTGGCGCCGCGCGACCAGGTGATCCTGCTGCGCGACGACCCGCCGCTGCTGACGCAGATGTGGGTCCTGGCACCGCAACTGTGGGAGGACCTGCTTACCGAGTACGGCTTCCGCGTCGAGGCCATCGACCTGTTCCCGCATCCCGACGAGAGCGCCTCAGTCATCCAGCAGTTCATCCGCGCCCGACGCCTTCCCGACCGGCCGGCGCGCGTCTCCAGCCGACCCCGCAGCACCCAAGCCCCGGCCGCCCACGCGGCAGTCGGCGTCGGAGCCATCCTGCTCAGCGAGCAGGGCATTCTGCTGGGCCAACACCGCCGGGGCACCATCGAACTGCCCGGCGGAAGCGTCGAGGCCGTTGGTGAATCCTTCGAGGACGCGGTTGTCCGAGAACTCGCGGAAGAAACCGGCCTGATCGCTCGAACCGGCGACGTGGAACTGCTGGGCACGCTCGTCGACCACGTCGAAGGTGTCCTGCGAGTCACCGTCGGCGCGCTCGTCCACGCCTGGCAGGGGCAGCCGGCCACACAGCCGAACGAGAGCGTCGGCGGCTGGGAGTGGTACCCGGTCGATCAGCTCCCCGACGGACTGTTCGTGTGCAGCGCCCAGATCCTCACGGCCTGGCGTCCCAACCTGCCCATTGACCACCCGCCAGCGCACTTCACCGCCTTTACCCCTGCCACATAGGCGCCGCTGACACGTCAGTCGCCCCCTGTGCCCTCCTGCGACACGACATCGGTGCCGCACCCCGGTAGCAACACATACCGCTCGACTTCAAGCTGGAGTTTCCCATGCCGCACCTCTCCATCCGCCGGTCCATATCCTCGGACGGCGCCGTCGGCGCCGACCGACTGCACGATCTGGAGCAGGCTGCCCTGCGCCACGGAGTCCCCGTCGAGGACGTGCTATTGATCGCCGTCAACCTGTACGGGATCACCTCCGACCACGACCGGCACCGGGCCCGGGTCAACCTCCGGCTCGTACGACGCCCCGACAATGCCTGGCAGATCATCGTCCCGCTGAACCAACCGGCCAGCCCGTTCCGGCTCCGCGGCGACGAGCTGTCGCTGAACGGCTCGTTAGTCGCGCACGTCGAGCGCATCGATGCCGACGAGGCCGTCGGCGGGTACTTCCGCAACGACGGCCGGGCCGCAACGCTCAACCCCAACGCCCGAAGCCGCTGCGTCGGGTGCGGCTGGTGCCCGAACACTCTGGAAGCCGCCGCCGATCCGAGAATGCAGGAGGACCAAGGGCTCGATGCCCTGCTACTGGCCCTTGAGGAGCAGCACCCCCGGCGCAGACTGGCCGAGTTGGAAGAAGTCACCGTCTCCACCGGTTGCTTCGAGCGCGAGGGCGCCGCCGTCGCGCACCTGACCGCCCTGCGTCCCGCCTTGGAGCGGGCCGGCGTCACGGCCCGGATCGGCTTCCTCACCTCCGTGCTGCGCACCGACGAGGCGTTCGAGACCATCGCGTCGCAGGTGTCGCCATTCGTGCTCCGGCTGACGGCCGAGCACTTCACTCGGCGCGAGGCCCTCATGAAGGCCACCAAGGCCGACCTGCAGCCGGAGCAGATGCCGGACCTGCTGGCACGGGCGCGTAAGGCGGGGCTGGACACCTCGTACACGTACATCGTGGGTCTGGACCCGATGGACGACCTCGCCCGCGGTGTGAACGAGCTGGTCGACGAGGTCACCGCGTTCCCGAATATCCAGGTCTTCCAGGCACACAACCTGATCATGCAGGGGATGCGGACGCCGGCAGCGGAGAGCCTGGAGTACTACCTGCAGGCGCGCACGGTGATCGAGCGGGCCATGGCACCGACCGGGCTGCGGCCGGTGGGCTGGGAGTGCTACCGGCCGCTGTGGTACTTCACCTACGCGGGAGAGGACCTCGTCGATGGGCTTCGCTGACCCGGTCATCGACCGGGTGAGAGTCGAGCGCCTCGACGAGAACGGGGCGGGCCCATGGGAGGCCGGTGACAGCCAGTTCGCGGTGGTGGTCGAGTCCGGCGGGGTGGCCGGAGTGTTCGCTCCGGTCGACGAGCTGCCCGCCGCCTTGGTAGCCACCCGGCTCGGGCAGAGCGCTCTGCACCACCCGGTGGTCGACCACGACGGTCTGCTGCGCAAACTCCTGGGCGAACTCGGTCCGCATGCGGCGGGGCTCGGACGCTGGGCGGTCGGGGCGCTGGATTGCGCGGTGTGGGACCTGCACGGGCACCTCGCCGGCCTCCCGGTCGCGGCCCTGCTCAGCGACCGTCCCGCAGGACAGGTGCCGGTGTACGCCTCCTGGCTCTCCCTGGACCTGAACGCGGCTTCGGCCGTCGAGTCGGTCAAGGCCACGGCTAGCCAGGGGTTCGCCTTCACCAAATGGGCGCTGCGCGAGGCAGAAGCCGGCGAACTGGCGGTTCTGGCCGAACGGGCTGCGGAGTGGGCGGGGCAGAGCGTGGCGGTGGACGCACTGGGCACGTGGGGCCACACACGGTCCGGGGAAGTTGCACGGCGGCTCACCCTGGAGGCCGTGCGCTGGGTAGAGGACCCGCTCCCGCGGACCGATCTGGCCGCTTACACGCTTCTGCGCAGGCAGACGAAAGGTCTGCCGGTCGCGGTGGGCGAGCGGCTGTCCTGCCTGGAGGAGGTCGCAGTCCTGCTGAGGCGATGCCGACTCGAGGCGTTCACGTTCGACGCGGTGTGGTGCGGCGGCATCACCGAAGCGCGGGACTGGCTGGGTGTCGCTCACGATGCCGGGGTGCCCGTCCATCTGCACGGGCGGGCGTTCCTTCCCGCCGTGCACCTGGCTGCGGCCTTCCCTCACGCGGCGGGCGCGGTGGAGTACCAGGTGGTGTGGGAGCCACGCCGGCAGCGCACGCTGCGCGGCACGCTCCGGCCGGAGGGCGGGCATGTGGCCCTACCCGACCGGCCCGGTCTCGGGATGGAGGTGCGCTGGTAATGCCTCGACACACAGGTAAGTTAATGGTTCGCGGACGACTGGAGCGGCGCGAAGGAGCCGTCCTGCTCGTCGTGGACGAGCGGCTGAGCGGACACGACACTTTCCTGTCGACAACTCTTCGCCTCGACCAGCCGGTGCGCCTTCCTGACCTCCCTGTCCGGATCCTCACGTTCGACGACGTCACCGTTCTGGCACCCCTCGTCTCCGTCCTGCCCCAGTCGCAGGACGGGGAGGAGTGGGGCGGTACCTTGCTGATTCCGCACGGCGCCCGCCCGCCGACGATCCCCGAGGACCTCGCTCAGGCTGCTGCCGAGGCCGGTGTCGACACCAGCAGCTGGTCGCCGGCCGAAGCCCGGCACTTGCTGACCTTCCTTAGCGAAGCTGGTTCCGGACCTGTGCGCACCGAGCGGATCGGCCTGATCATCGCGGCTCTGGCGGGTCTGTCGTGAACGCGGGTGGGGTGCGGCTGGTGAGCCTCGATGTCGGATACACCCTGGGCGAGCCGTCGGGGACGACGCTGACGCAGCGTTTGGTGGAGCTGTCCCCGCTCCCGGCCCGTGAGGCGAAGCAGGTCGCTCAGCGGATCCTGCACGCCCTGGACCCGCGCCGTGATGCGGCGGGGCCGCAGACGGTGTGCGCCGCTCTGGGTCTCGGGCCGTCTGCCTTCCCCCACGACCACCGCCCGCCTCGCTTCGCTCTGTGGCCCGGCGCGGTGGTGGCGGTGGCACGAATCGCCCGGGTCGTGCCGGTGGTCACCCTGTCGAATGTGAGCCACTGGGACGAGCGGGAGACCGACGTCGCCGCCCTTCTCGCCCCTCACCTGCGGGCCCACCACCCCTCCTGGCAGCTCGGGTTCGCCAAGCCCGACCCACGCGCTGTGCAGACTGTTGCCTTGCTGCACGAGCGTGATCCCTCAGAGGTCCTGCACGTAGGCGACAGCCTCGACTACGACGTGCGCGGCGCCCTCGCCGCCGGAGCCCAAGCTCTGTGGATCACCCCGCGCCCGCCGTCGGCCGAAGCCCTCCGGCTGCTGGCCGAGCACCCCGGGCGGGTCACGGTCGTACCGGACCTCGCTCGCGCGGTCGGGCACATCGAGCAAACCGTCCTTCCGTCACCCCACACGATCAGGAGCACCACCCCGTGAGCCAGTTCGACACCACCGCCCCGTTCTACGCCGCTTACCGGCCCGGCATCCCGAAGGATGCCGTCGAGCTGCTCGCGCGGCGGGTGGCCGGCAAGGAGCACCGGGTCCTGCTCGACCTCGGGTCCGGCACCGGACAGGTCCCCCTCGCCCTGGCCGGGACGGTGACGGAGATCGACGTCGTCGAGCAGGACGCGGGCATGCTCGCCGAGGCAGACAAGGCGCTCGCTGGGCTGCCGGTCACCGTCCGCCTGCACAACGCCTCGGCCGAGCAGTTCACTCCGCGCACCTCCACCCGGGCCGATCTCGTCACGGTCTGTCGCGCGTTCCATTGGATGGACCAGGAGGTGGTGTTGTCGCGTCTGGAGGGCATGACCGCGCCGGACGCGACCGTCGCGGTCATGGGCGACGGCAGCCTGTGGACCGCACGCACCGGGTGGACCGACGCCCTGCGGGCCCTGATCCAGGAGTACCTGGGCGAGAAGCGTCGAGCCGGAGTGGGCAAGAAGTACGAGGCGCACGACCGGCCATACAGCGAGATCCTCGCCGAGTCCGCCTTCGGCCAGGTCGAGGAGCACACCATCGCGGTCGAGCGAGAGTGGACCACCGACGGCGTGATCGGCTACCTGTACTCGACTTCCTTCGCCGCCCGGCCACTGTTCGGCGAGCGAGTCGAGAACTTCGAGCGCCGTGCCCGAGCTCTGCTCGACGAACACACCGCCGCAGGCGGGCTGATCGAGCACGCCTCCTTCCAGGTCGTCCTCGGTCGGCGCGGCTAACCCGCTCTTCCCTCTACGCCGGGGCGGCCCACTCCCCGCTCCGGCTCTATGTCCCGTCCCTCCGGAAGGAGAACCACCATGCCCCGACCTCAGACGTGGAGCGACGACGAGCGGCGCCGGTTCCTCGACGACGGCGTCCTCATACGCCGTGGCCTGGTCCACGGCGAAGTCCTGTCCCGGGCCCGTGACCTCGTCAGCGACTGGTTAGCCGAGGCGTACGACCCCGCGCGGCTCACCGCCTACACCGACCGCAGCTTCGCCCCCGAACTGGAAGAACACCCCGCCCTCCTCGCCCTCTACCAGCAAAGCGGCCTGGCCGAGCTGGCCGGAGACCTGCTCCGGCCCGCGAGGACCGCCCCGGTCACCCGGGCACAGATCCAGATCCGGATGCCGCACTCCGCAGAGCAGCCGGTGAAGCGGATGCATGTCGACGGCGTCTCCTGCCCGCACCTGGAGCCCCGCGATCTGCGCACGTTCACGTTCATCGTCGGCGTCGTCCTGGACGGCGGCGCCACCGCGGACGCCGGCGCTCTGCACTACGTGCCCGGCGGGCATCACCGGATGGCCGACTACTTCGCCACGGACTGGGTCCTGGGTCAGCCCGCCCAGACCCCCGACGACATCAACAACCAGGACGGCACCGCTCTCACTGCCGTGCCCGGCGACGTGATCGTGATGCACCACCTCGTCCCCCACCGGGTCGGCATCAACGCGAGCAGCACACCCAGGGTGATGGCGTACTTCCGCGTCAGCCACGCCCAGCACCCCGACCTCGCCCTTCGCGCTCTGTCGGACCCGTGGCTGGAGTACCCGGCACTCGCCGCACTCACCCGCCCCGGAACCGTGTGAGAGGGAAGAACGCCATGGACATCCTCGCCCGCGACCAGCTCCCCGACGCGGCCGCCCGATTCCTGGCCATCGGGAAGGTGGTCGCCGTGCCCACGCCCCGCTGGTACATGCTGTGTGCCCGCGCGGCCGACACCGACGCCACCAGCGCGGTCTTCCGAATCAAGCAGCGCCCCCGCACCAAGCCGCTGCTGCTCCTGCTCGACAACCCGGCCACGGCCGAGACCTTGTTCGACCTGAGCGACGACGCCCGCCTACTGACCGGTGGCCTGTGGCCGGGGGACCTCGCGTTACGTCTTCCGTGGAAGCCCGGGGTGGAGCCCGTCGCGGCGGTCGGCTCCCCGGCGCTCGTCGGCTGCCCCAACGGGATCCTGGGACAGCTGGTCACCCTGGTCGGCGAACCGCTGGCCGCCGCCGTGTGCAGCATCTCCGCCCCTGCCGCCGGCGACCAGGACCACCCGGCCCTCACCGCCGACCACGTCACCGCCTTCGACCAGACCACGGAGGCAGGCATCGCCGCGGTCGTTGACGGCGGGATCTGCCCGCACGGCCGGCACATGACCATCGTCGACTGCCCCGCGGGCGCCGCCGCGCGCTTGGAACGGGAGGGCACCGTCCACGCCCGCGCTGTCGAAGCCGCGCTCGCCCCGGCAGGAGGACCCTATGTGGGCTGACCTCGCCCGCCGTTCGAACCGCCTGGTGCCCGACGTCTCGGTGGCCGCCGTCGCCGACGCGCTCGATTACCTCTGTCTCGCCCAGCTCTACCTGCGCGACAACCCGCTCCTGGCCCGGCCCCTGGCCCCGGCCGACGTCAAGACTCGACCGGTCGGCCACTGGGGGGTGTGCCCGCCCGTCAACCGGATGCTCGCCGCCCTGGGCCCGCTCCAGGCAGCCGTGCCCGAAGGCTACGAGCTGCACGTCCTGCACGGTGCCGGGCACGCCGGTCCTTCCGCCCTCGCCCACGCCTACCTCACCGGCCGGCTCGGCCGCGCCCATCCCGATCTGTCCCAAGGCGAGGCCGGGCTAGGCGAACTCGTCGCGGGCTTCCCCCGGGCCGACATCGGCGGGGAGATCACCCCGATGATCCCCGGCCACCTGCACACCGGAGGCCAGCTCGGGCCCGCCCTCGCGATCGGGCAGGGCACCGTCCTCGACGCCGCCCACCGGCTGTCGGTGGTCCTGATCGGCGACGGAGAGTGCGAGACCGGAACGACCGCCGCCTCCTGGCTCGCCACCCGTGCCCTGCACGGTACGGGCGACCACGGCACCGTCCTTCCCGTCGTCCTGCTCAACAGGATGCGCATGGGCGGGCCGAGCGTACTGTCCACCCTGAGCCGCACCGAACTCACCGCCTATTTCACCGGCCTCGGCCACCGGCCCGTCTACAGCGACGGCCTCGACATCGGCCAGCTCCGCCAGGCAGTGACCGAAGCCCTCGGCGCTGCCCAGCCCCTGGGCATCCCAGGGCCCTCCAGCGTCCTTGTGCTCACCCTGGACAAGGGCCACGGCGCCCCCGCCCACCTCGCCGGTACCCCGGCGGTCCACAAGACGCCGCTGCGCGACCCGGCCGAAGTGCCCGCCGAGTTCGACGCGCTCGCCGACTGGCTGGCCTCCTACCAGCCCGCCCAGCTCCTGACCCCCAGCGGCCGGCCCCGGCCTCACCTGCTGCCCGCGCTCCCCCTACCCCGGCCCGAGCCCGCCGGCCTCCCGGCACCGCGCGGGTGCGTCGCCGCCTCCACCCAGGTCGCCGCCCAAGCCGCCGGGCGCCCGTTCGCGCAGGTAGTCCCCGAGGTCCTGCGAGCCCGCGCCGGGCAGGGAGCGTTCCGCGTGTTCAGCCCCGACGAGCTGGCCTCCAACCGCCTCGACCTCACCGACGAACACGGACGCCCGGCGCCGTGGGCGGTGGAAGTCCTCAGCGAGGAGCTGTGCCACGCCTGGGCCCAGGGCTACACGGAGACCGGCCGGCACGCGCTCGTCGCCACCTACGAGGCGTTCGCGCCGATCACGCTCAGCCTCATCCAGCAGCAGCTCAAACACCGGGCGGTGCGCCGGCACGCCGGGCTCGCCCCGCTGCCCAGCCTGGTCTACCTCCTGACCAGCCTGGGCTGGCACAACACCCTCACCCACCAAAATCCCAGCCTTACCTCGGCGCTTCTGGCCAGCGGCGACCCCACGCTCCACGTCCTCACCCCCGCTGACCCCGCGCGCACCGCCGCCACCCTCACCTTCGCCCTGCGCAAGCTGGACCGGTGCACGATCGTCGTCGCCAGCAAGCACACCACGGTCCAGCACCCCCTGGGGACACTCGACGAGGAACTGCGGCACGGCATCGCGATCTGGCCCCACCTCACCCAACCCGGCTCAGGCGAACCCGGCCTGGTCCTCGCCTCCGCCGGCGACCTGCCCGCCGAGGCCCTGACCACCCTCGCCCAGCGGCTGCGCGCCGAACGCCCCGGCCTGCGCGTGCAGTACGTCCACGTCCACGACCTCACGGTCCTGGCCGAGGACGGCTCCCGCCCTCTCGCCCTCGCCCCGGACACATTCGCTCGTCACTTCGGCACCCGAGCGCCAATCGTCCTGGCCACCAGCGGACACCCCGCCGACATCCACGCGCTCCTCGGACGCCGCCACCCCGGGCCCCGGCTCACCGTCCTCGGCTACCGCGACCCCAGCCGCCCCGTCTCCCAGAACCGCCTTCGCCAGCTCTGCGGTCTTGACGACGCTGGCCTGTGGCAGCTCGCCACCAACCTCACCGACAACCCGAAGGAGATACCGGCATGAGGTCCCCGCTCCCGCCTGTCGCCCCAGACGCAGGCACCCTCGACGCTTTCGAACGCGACGGGTACACGGTCGTGCGCGACGCGATTACCCCGGCCCTTCGCGACCGGCTCCTGACCGCCGCCGAGAAGCTGCTAGCCAGCGACATCACCAAAGGCCGCGACCGAGGGGGCGACGGCAAGGACGGCTTCCGCGGATGCCTCAACCTCGACGGCGCCTTCCTCCCGCTCCTCGCCAACCCGGCCGTCCTGCCCACCGTCGTCCAGCTCCTCAGCCCGAACATCCACCTGCTCTCCGCCCACCTCATCGCACTGCCCAGCGGCCCGCCCCGCACCATCCGCATCCCCGGGCGCCACGGCTGGCACCGCGACATGTACGGCGTAACCGCCGACCTCGGCTTCCCGAGCACCCCCCGGATGGCAATCAAGGCCGCTCACTACCTCACCCCCGTCACCCCCGGCTGCGGGCTGACCATGTTCCTCCCTGGCAGCCACCTCCTCACCGAGGAACCCGTCGTTCCCACCGGCGCAATCGACCCGCCCGGCGCCGTCACGCCCGACATCACTGGGACCGACGCAGTCCTCTTCGAGAACAGGGTCTGGCACACCGGAGGCATCAACCTCTCCGGCCAACCCCGCATCGCCCTCATGCTCCAGTACGGCTACCGCTGGCTCCACCCCGTCGACGACCCCACCACTAACCTCCGCAAAGACGCCGCCCTCACCCCGATCGAGCAGCAACTCCTCGGCCTGCCTGACCGCCGTCCGGACGGATCCCTCGCCAAGGGCAGCGGAGCCGCTCCCATCCGTTCCTGGTGGGAGAGCAGCTCATGGAATTCCGTACCAACGCAAAAGAGCTAGTCGAACGTTGGATCCACCAACCAGCCGAAGCCCGAGATGATCATTGCCGCCGAAGAAGCCGACCATCTCGCTCCCGGCGGACGGTGTCAGATCAACGCGCCAGGTGAAAGACGGCTGCGGCCACGATGGTGCCAAGGATCGTCCCTGCGATCACTTGGTTGCGTGTGTGGTCACGCAGTTCGACACGGGACCAGCCAACGACAACGACCAAGAGAAAGCCGAAAGCCATCCACGGGCCGTAAGTCTGCACAAGCATCGCGCAGGCGCCCGCAGACACGGCCTGATGGACGGAGATCTTCCAGGCAAAGGTGATCGCGGTGAGGATCGCCAACGTCACGAGCATCGAGACGATGAGGGCAACCATGGTGCGAGGCGCCCCCGCAACAAGCATCAAGACGATGCCAGTAGCTACGGAGAGCAGGATGACAGCCATCACGATGAGACGCGCACGCTTCGCCCCAACGTGTCTGTCGCCCCAATGGCCCTTGCGAATTCCATACTTAATGAAGGTGATCGGGATGACAGCCGCGAAAAGAGCACCGACCACTCCCCACGCCACACCCGCCCATTGCGCGGTGTGCCAACCGACCAACAGCGTGACGGCGATAATCCAGTTCTTCGGCTCAAGCCAGTCCGTGATACGGCGGGCCAGCTGTGACTCGCTGGCGCGAACATCAGTTGTCATGCGAAGAGATCCTTTCCGCATCGCCCTGCCCACGGAAGACAGACGACTTTTCTTGCCGGGCAAAAGCTGAAACAACCGGCGAGGATAGATATGCGCTGGCAACGGTACGCAACCATGAAAGTTCACTCGCCCTGTCTCGCCCTGTGACACCGAGGGGCGGATATTCAACACCCTGCAGACGAACCCCACTTCGAGCACACTGGGCGGCTGTACGCAACCAGCAGGCTTCCGCAACCGCATCGGAGTATTGCGCGTCGACCCCCTCCTGGCGGACAAATTTCCGAGCCTCTGCGTAAACGTCGACTGACACGTACTCGCGGAGCGCTAGGCAGGCATCCTCGATCTCGATTACGCAGCGTTCCAACCGGAAGGGGATGCGCCTCCTGGCTACGGAGGTCGCCAGCACCACATACGGGGCTGCCTCCGTGAGCTGCACCCAGAGGGGTCGCAGCTTCCGCAGAGTGCTCCACGCCGCGACGTACTCCACGGCGACGGAGAGAGGAGGCAAGCAGACACCCAGCGCGACCGACAGGACCGTCGCCTGCTTAAGCGCTGTGGAGAGCAGGTTCTCCAAGTCCGGATAGTTGGCACCAGAGGCGAGCTGAACCGTCACGAAGACAATGCGCTGTATGGCGTACAGGCTTCCCAACAGGGTCCCCAAGCCCAGGAATCCGAGGCCGGCCTTCCCAAGGAGAGTCCGGCTGTGACGCACCCCGCTAAGGAACAGCCACGTGGCTACGACCATGGCAATGCCGATGTACAGCGTGAAGACCGCCATATAGAGGACAGGAAAGAGGGCAGCACGCCCTCCCCCGAGCCTGACCGGCCCTCCCGGCGTCCAGTTAGCCAAGGCGTAGAAGGCAAGCATGAGGGGCAGCGTCACGCCGGCCGCCACCAGTCGTGTGCGACGCGCCAGGCCCTGGGGTCGAACGACTGCGATGACGAAGTCGAGCAGGTACGCCGCCGAGGTAACGCCGAGCAGGTGCTTCAACAGCGGCGATAGCCTGGCATCTGCACCGACGGCGGCATCAACCGCCTCTTTGACTGGCGGGACCTCAAACGTCATGGCAACCGCGAGAGTCACCAGGGTCAGCGCCAGGCTTCGCTGCTTGTGAGAGTGCCGGATAGACGGCAGTCGCCACAGAGCCACCAGCCAGAGAACGCCGGCGACGATGGTGGATGTGCTCATGAGCGGCGGTTCCTCCGTGGATGGACGAGAGCGTCTTCGAGCCGCGACACCGCGCCGGACCGGCCGTGCTCGCGGCCCGAGTGGGCAAGATCATGGAAAAGCTCCCCCAGGCAGGAGGCAGCCATCTCGGCGTCATACTCGGTCTCGCTGTCATAGCTCGTCCGGCCGAGAGCAGAGAGCACAGCAGAGGGGTCGACCCCGTCAGGGAGGACTCTCAGCAAGGACTGAACGACGCTCTCATTACTACCGGCGTGCCCGAGCAGCAGGTGCGCTAGCTCGTGACGCACGATCTGCGCACGATGGCGCTCGCTCGTAGCCGCCACGTGAAAGACGTAATCCCCATGGTCGAAAGAGAGAACCATCCCGCAGGGAGCGTTAGCCCCTCCGGTCTCAGGCAATTCGTGTAGGTACAGGGGGCGGCCACGCTGGATGGCGAGCTGTCGGCATATTTCATCCACCGCGTAGGGATCAGATATCTCGACCCCCCGCAACTGCTCTTCACAAAGCTGCCTCAGCTGCGCCTCTCTGCGCGCATATCGCCGATTGAACATGGACGAGATCCTTGCTGTAGCCCCCGAATGAGCGCTGGCACGGTCTGCGCTAACCGGAACCCACCATTCCGCGCGGTTCCAGCGGAGCTTTACATACGTTCAGATGGTTGCCCAGGGCGACTTGAAGGATCACGTACGGCATACCAGGCAAATCCACCCAGCAGGTGAGAGAGGTCACATCACTGACCGGGCCTGTCGAGCCCTTCCCACCGGCGCGCCTGATTGATCACGTTCGTGATCATCTTCAAGCTGTCCGCCGAGAGGCCATTGGCCCGAAGCGCAAGACCGCGCACCTCACTGTCGGCCACAGCCTCGATCAGCTCCATGGAGGCACGCACCTTCTCGGCCTCATCGGCGTCGTAGTCCGAGAAGAAATACTGCGCTTCGACGTGAAAGTGGCCCGCGAGGCGCTCCACGGTCTTCAGGGTGGGGTTGGGCTTGGCCCCGGTCCGCAACTGCGAGATCGCACTCTCCGACACGGAGATCACCCGTGCGACCTCGGCGTTGGTGTAGCGCTTCCCGGTCGCCGGGTTCTTCCTGGTCTCGAACAGGTGGTTGAGCTTGTCGGCCAAAGAGCGTCGCGCGTCGGCCGCGCCACCGGGCACCTCCGCCGGTCCGCTGGACTCCGACATCACCAACTCCTCCCATCTAGACGTTGGACCCTGGACTGTACTGCAGTGCAGTTCCTGAGGCCAAAGACCGATGACCTTCACTTCAGTGTTGACAGGTAGGGATCACTTTGGCGTAGGTTTCCGATCAAGACTTCACTGAAGTGTTGCGAGGCGGCAGGGTGCAGCAGACGCTCCTTGTTCGGTCTTCGCGGCATACGTACGCGCTAGGACCCGCCCATGATCGCTCCGCCCCCGTCGTCGCAGCTCAAGCGACTTCTACAGGGTTTAAGAACCAACTCTGGACCTTGACGCGGCGCCGTGCGTATGTTCGTCGTCCCCGCCGGGCAGACCGCCCGCATGGACGAGCCCAGGAGCAATGACGTGTACAACCTCCAGGCTTCATAGGTCCCTGGACACAGCGACGGCGTCCGAGAGCAGCAACTCCCGGACGCCGACGCCTAACGGCTGTACCCGCCCCAGCAAGGGCGGAGATCGCCACCATCACCACGCTGATCCCTTCCACGGGGCGTCTCAGCGCGGCAACACCAAAGGAGAACCCTACATGCGCTCCGCCCTGCGCAAAAGGCCCTTCCCCCCGGCCTGCGCGGCAGCCACCTCCGCCTCGGCGCCTCAGCTCCCCGAGTCGGACCGCATCCTCCTGGCCCCGGCGAGCCGCCGGTCTCGCCTGCTCCTCGGGAGCGGCCGATGAGCAGCGAAGCCCGCGAGTGGGTGTGGGAGCACAGCTCAAGCCGAGGGGCTGCGCGTCTGGTCCTGCTGTCGATCGCCGACCGGGTGGCCGACGACCAGTGCATCTCCTGGGCCTCCCTGTCCAGCCTGGCCAAGCGCACACGCGCCTCGGTCTCCACGGTGCGCGAAGCCATCGAGCGCTTGATCCTCGCCGACGAGCTGGAACAGCTCGACGACCTCGTCGGTCCGCAGCGGAGCACCGTCTACCGCCTGCCCCTCGCCGCCGACGCCCTCGCACAGGCCCGGTGCGAGCAGCAGGGGGAGGACGGGGACGCAACGGTGTCGGACGAGCCCGCCGCCCCTGCGCAGCTCCGGCTCTCGGCTCTGCGGCGGTACGGAATCCGCCCTCGTGAGGTGCCGGAATCCCCCGCGAGGGGCCGGAAACCGGCAGTACCGGAAACCGGCAGGTCCAGACGGAAACCGGCACAGCGGCGTACCGGCCACCGGCACAGCGATGTACCGGCTACCGGCACACAGAACCGTAGTGAACCTGATTTGAACCGGAGGTACAGCAGTAGTGGTGCTGCCGTCACCTCGGCTGCGGAGTGGCAGGTCGACCCCGCCACCCACACCTGGACCCGCCAGCAGGGACACCTCGACCGCCTCGGCGAGCAGGGCCTGCAGTCCGCCGACGCGAAGTGGCGTGCACACCGGGCAGGCCATGCTCCGAGGCCGGCGGAAGCCTGGGCTGCCGACTGGCGCTCCTGGATCACCCGGGAGCACGCCCCCAGCCGCCCGAACCTCCACGCCGTGCCCGGCAAGAACACCGCTGCGCCTGGCGGGATGACGCGGGCGGAGGCCCACACCGCCGCCCTTCTCGCCGCTCTCGACGAGCCGACCGGACTGGAGGGCTGACCGTGGACCGCCGCGAAATAGCCGCCCTGCTGGCCTACATCGGCCGGCTCGACCCCCGCAGCATCCGCACCGACGAGGGCGAGGCCCGCGATCAGCTCGCCCAGTGGAACGAGCTGCTCGGTGACGTGCCGATAGCCACCCCGCACGGCTGGGACGCCCGCGTCGCCGCCCGCCAGCACTACCGCACCTCGCCCTACCAAATCCAGCCGGCGGACGTGGTCCGCCCCTGGGAGAGCTACCGGCGCAACCGCCTGGCCCTCCACTCCGACCCCACACCGTCCGCGAACCCGGACGACCAGGCGGCCTGGACCGCCGAGTTGGTCGGCACCCGGCGCGCCGTCGCCGTCGGCATCGCGCAGCCCGTCCAGGCCCGAGCGATTACCACCGGTCGTGACGGGATCAATCCGCGGCTTAAGGCGAGGCTGCGGGAGGTCGGCTCCTGCATACCGCCCGCCGCCCGCGCCGCCCTCGCGCCCTACCGGCCCGCCCGAGCAGCACGCGAGGCAGCCGTCGCACAGGGACTGCCGGACGCTCTGAGTGTCCCGTGCGAGTGGGAGGGGTGCCTGGCCCAGCCCGGTGAGCCGTGCCGCCGCCGCAGGATCGGCCCCGACGGCGGTGCCCGTGGCACCTCCCAGTGCGCGCCTCATCCCAGCCGCCTCGACCTCGCTGCCGCCCAGCAGGCCGGGCAGACCGCGCAGGTCCAGCAGCCCGCCGTGGCCTGACCTGCGAGCAAGGCCGGTACATCCCGTCCGGTGCACCGCCCTCCCCACACCACCCTCCCGCCCCGGCTGCGGCGCCCGCTCTCGCGCCGCAGCCGGCCCCCGACGCCGCGTCCGCCTCGACGGCCCCCGCGGCCGGCCCCCGCGGCCGACGCGGCAGCACATCGGAGATCCCCTTGCACCACATCACCACCCACGACGCGCCGGCCACCGGCCTGCGTGGCATCGGAGACACCAGCTGGCACACCCGCGGAGCCTGCTACGGCCTGGATGTCGAGGACGCCGAGGCGGTCTTCTTCCCCGGCCCCCGGGACCACGAAGAGATCGCGGAGGCGAAGGAACTGTGCGGCTGGTGCCCCGTACGACATGACTGCCTCGACTTCGCCCTGGAGAACGGCCTCAAGGAGGGCGTCTGGGGCGGCCTCACCGAGGCCGAGCGGCGTCCCCTGCACGATGGTCTGCCCCAGCGCCTGGACTACCGGCGCGTAACGGCCTTCTTCCGGGGACGCGACGTCCATCTCACCGAAGTCGAGCGGCAGGTCGTCATCGACCACGCCTACGTCCGTGGCTGGAGTCCCTACCGGCTCGGGGCCGCCCTGCAGATCAGCCGCAAGCACGCCCGTGACCTGCTCCGGCAGTCCGCCAACAAGGTCCTCGATCGCGACCGCACCTACGGCGTGCCACGGCCCAAGAAGAAGCGGAAGAAGACCGCTCCGGCAGCAGGCGGCCCTGCACCCGTCAAGCCCTGCACCCAGCAGGCCGTACCCCGCCCGGCAGCATCGACGCCGGCGACGTCCCCTCTCGGAAAGGCCGCATGACCCATCCCGTCCTGGCCCTCGGTGTCGCTCCGGACCTCCCTCTCCTCCTCGCCGCCGTCGTGCCCGCCGCCCTGGGTGTCGTACTGACCGCCTGGGCGGCCCGGCGCCGGACAACCCGCACGCAGAAGCGTCGCGGCGGGCCAGCGGTCAAGGTCGCAGCGCTCGCCGCCCTCGGCTGCACCGCCTACAGCGCCGACACGAGCTGGCGCTTCGCCGCCGACTACCTCGACATGGCCGGCACCGCCGAGCGGATCATGATGTTCGCCGCGGCCGAACTGGCACTCTTCGCGACCGCCCTGATGGCCCGGCAGAACCTGGCCACCCAGGGCGCCCCCGGCCTGCCGGGCACGCTGGTCTGGGTGATCACCGGCGTGCAGGTGATCCCCGCCTTCGCTGAGAGCGGCCTCGTCGGCGGCACGGTCCGGGCCTTCGTCGGACCGATCATGGCGGCGATGCTGTGGCATCTCGCCATGGGGATCGAGCTGCGCCTGCACACTCCTGGTGCCGCCTCCCACGGGCTGATCGCCGTCCTGGGCCGGGAGGCCCGCGAACGGCTCCTGTCCCGCCTCGGCATCGCCGCCCGAGACCGCGACGCCGCGCAGATCACCCGGGACCGAGCCACCGCCCGCGCGGTCACCCTCGCCGCCAAGCTCGCCGAGCGCACACCCCAGCAGCAGCAGAGCCGACGCGGGCGGCGTCTCACCCGGCGCCTGTCGACAGCGGTCGGCAGGGCCTCGGTCGGCACCGACCCGCTGCAGCGCACACAACTACTCGACCAGCTCGCCGCACGACGGCACGCACTCGCGCTCGCCACGGTCCCGCTGCCCTCCCCCTGGTCCCCGGAACCCGACACCGCGCCGGGCGCCACCGTCCCCCCGCAGCCGACGACGAACGGGGACCGCGGACCGAGCGACGCGAAAGGACCGGTCCTTGAAGTCGAGACCTTGACGGCGCAAGAACGCCCGGGGACCGAGGACGGGTACGCGGGGACCATCGTGGGGACCACGACTCCAGAAGCAGGCGCGGCCCCGGGGGCAGGACCCTCTCGACGGAAGGGGACACAGGAGGGCGCCGTAGGCATGGGGACCGACCGTCCCGTGCAGAAAGTGCCTGCTCAAGTCCCTGATTCGTATCGGGGACCGACTGCCGCCGAGTCGGGGACCGAACCCACCGGGGACCGGGGACCGACCACCACCGACACGGGGACCGAACCCACCGGGGACCGGGGACCGACCACCACCGACACGGGGACCGAACCCACCGGGGACCGGGGACACAAGGTCCCTCTCCGTCGGAAGCCGATCACGAAGCCCCGGACGAAGAGCAAGGGGAAACGCGGCCGGTCCCGTACCCCGCAGACCCAGCGCCCGCCACGAGAGCTGGAGCCGCCGGAGCGCCAGCTCGTTCAAGATGTCCGTCCCCACGTCACTGGCCTGCTCGCACGGGACGGCAACGGAGCGATCACTCGGGTTCAGTTGCGGGAAATCATCCGCCGCGAGGGCCTGACGGGCTGCCGGAACGACCGAATCACCCTCGTCCTCCAGGAACTGCGGAGCGAGGACACTACGACGACAAGGGGCACCACATGAAGACCTGCCACCAGTTCAACACCGTCCGCGGGGAGTATGAGCGAGAGATCGGCTACATGCTCGCTCACTCCCAGCGATACGAGGGCAGGCCGGCGGCGAAGTCCAGTGCGAAGCAGGCAGCCTCGGCGAAACAGCGGATGGCCCGGGCGCTCAGCAGCCACGTCGGGCGCTGCCCCGAGTGCGGCTGAACTGGCAGAAGACCAGCTCATCGCCCCTATCAGTATCGGTGGCCCGGCTCCGTGCCGGGCCACCTCCCCGCTCTGGGAGACACGCCGTGATCCCTCATTCGTCCAAGCCCACCGCCGCCGAGGCCAGCGCCTGGGCGGATGTCCTGGTCCGCCGACGGCTCCTGCAGGCCGCAGGCCAGTGGCTCAACCAGGACCGGCCCGAGAGGCCCGTCCGCATCCTCTCGGGGCCGGCCGACGTCGTCGCGCAGGCCGCAACCATCCAGCATCGCAACCGCTCCACGAGGTCCGAATCCCGATGACGAACACGCCCCAGAACGACACCACCCCGCAACCCGCTCCCGACTCCAACTCGGTCTCGGGGCGAGCAAGTTATCGCAAGAGCATTGCTCCCGCCGGGAGCAATGCTCTTGCGTCCCCCGCCCCTGGGGCGGCGGGAGCGGATCGGCACCGGGGGGCGCCAATCCGTGAGGATGCGACCGAGGGCGGCTCGCATCCTGGGAAGCAGGACGAACACAGCTGCCACAGTGCGCACTGCACGCACACCGCCCCTTCGAAGCCGCACGTGCAGCAGCGTGAACGCCTGCGCGACGAGAACAAACGCATACGCCAGCCCAGCTGCCGCATGAACGACGACGAGTACCAACTCCTCACCCGAGCAGCCGCCGTGTGCAACATGAGCGTCGCCAGTTTCCTCGCCCACGCCGCTCTTAAAGCCGCCGGCGACCTCGACCGTACGGCGGCGGAAATCGCCGCCCAACGAGAAGTCCACAACGAGCTTTTCGCTTTGCGCCGGCACCTCGGCCACATCGGCAACAACGTCAACCAGGTAGCCAAGGCCACCAACTCTGGTGCCGACGTCCCGTACGCCGAAGCCGTACTCGGCGCCGTCCAGCGCGCCACCCAGCGCGTGGACGCCTTCATCCAGCACTACCTCAACACCGAAACCCGATCCGGATGATCCCGCGCGTCCACAAGCGAGGCTCGAACACGTTCGGCCTGATCAACTACCTCTACGGCAAAGGGACCCATGAGGAGCATGTCGACCCGCATCTCGTCGCGGCCTGGGACAGTTTCGCTCCCGACCCCGGTCGCGATCCGCAGGCCACGAAGCGGCATCTGCAGCAGCTCCTGGACCAGCCCGTCCAGGCACTCGCGGAGTCGCGCCGCCCGGCGAAGCACGTCTGGCACCTTTCGGTCCGGGCCGCACCGGATGACCCGGTTCTCTCCGACGAGCAATGGGGCGAGATCGCCCGACGCATGGTCGCCGCGACCGGCATCGCACCGGCCGCCGACGAGGCGGGATGCCGCTGGGCAGCCGTGCGCCACGCCGACGACCACATCCACATCATCGCCACACTCGTCCGCGAGGACGGCCGGCGCCCGCGCCTCAACAACGACGCCAAGCGGTCGCAGGCCGAAGCCCGCTTGATCGAAGCCGAGTACGGGCTCAAGCAGCTCAGCACCGGGGATGGGACCGCAGCGCAGCGCCCGACCAGCGCCGAGCGCCACAAGGCCCAGCGACAGGGCCGCGAGCGCACCGCGCGCGAAGAACTGCGCGAGAGCGTACGTCGAGCAGTGACCGGCGCCAGAAGCGAAGAGGAGTTCTTCGACCGCCTCGCCGCAGCCGGCCTGCTGATCCGCAAGCGCGAGGCGCCATCCGGCGACCTGCTCGGCTACAAGGTGGCCCTGCCGGATGACCGCAACAAAAACGGTGAGCCCGTGTTCTACCCCGGCGCGCGCCTCGCCCCGGATCTGTCCCTGCCGCGCATCCGGGAGCGCTGGTCCGCCGACTCCGACAAGACGGGGGCGCCGGATTCCCCCGGCAGTGCATCGCCCCACAGCCCTTCTGCCGCGCGTCGCCGGACGGCCACGGCTGCGTGGGTGGCAATCGGGGTCGTCGAGGACGGTGACGACGCAGTCGCTGCTGCGTACGTCGCCGCAACCGGCGAGGTCCTGGACGCCCTCGCGAAAACGTCCGCCGCCCACACCCGCAGCGAACTACGCGATGCTGCCAACGCGTTCGAGCGGGCCTCGCGCTCACACATACGCGCTGTACGCGGACACGACCGGGCCTTGCGGCAGGCTGCACGCGACCTCGTCCACGGAGGCCCGGCCCTCGGCCGGGGCGAGGACGGCGCCAGCACCGCGATGGTGATCGACATGCTGTTCTTCCTCGTCACGGCCGCCGCCCACTGGCATGCGAGGAAGGGCCATGCCCAGCAAGCCGAAGCCGCTAGCCGGGCCGCCGAGCACCTGCGCAATGCCTACCGGCCCGCCGCCGCTCAGCCACTCGGCGTGCTCTACCAGCGCGGCCGACGCCTGAGCCAGCCGGTACTCCGACGACAGACGGCGCTTCTGCGCGAAACGCTGCCGAGCCTGGCCGAGAAGATTCTCGCCGAGCCCGGTTGGTACGCCTTGGCCGCGACCATCGTGGAAGCCGACGCCGCCGGCCACGACTCGGCAGCACTCCTGTCCGACGCCGTGGAGAGCCGAGAACTGGGCACTGCGGACTCGGTCAGTGACGTCCTGGTGTGGCGACTGCGGCGGCGAGCGGATCTACCGGCCGACGCTACGGGGGTACCGAAGAATCGCACGGTAAAAAATCCGGCGAAGGTGCGCCCGGCAACGGCCCGAGCCACCACCTCTGGTCGCCGTTTCGGTGAAGAGGCACCCGGCCACACACGATGAGCCCCCGCCGCCGGTGCAACTGCGCCTCAGAGGAACTCGTGGACGCCGCGCAGTGTCGTGCGCAGCTTCGCCTGGGTGGCCCGGCTGTCGAGCCGGACGTCGAGTGCGCCGGCAAGCGAGGTGCCGGCGCGGAGGCCCTTCGGCAGTCGGGAAGCATCGAGGCCGTCCCGCTCAGCGATCAGCACACCCAGGCTGTGACGACTCACGGCATCGGTACCCGCAAGGTGGTGCATGCCGCGGGCGTCGGTGAAGGCCAGTTCCAGCAGGGCGGCGGCGAGGTCACCGACATGCACGGGGCAGCGGATGTCGTCGGTGAACAGGGCTCCGGATCGGGAGCCGGTCGCGAGGTCGTGCACGAGGCGTACATGCTCGGACTGGAGGCCGCCGATGATCAGAGAGGTACGGGCGACGACGGCGTCCGGAGCCAGAAGCCGGATGCCGGTCTCCGCCGCGGCCTTCGCTGCGCCGTACGGGGTGACGGGATCGGGACGACAGGATTCGTCGTAGTGGACTCGCGCGCCGGAGAACACGGCGTCGCTGCTCACGTGGACGAGGCGGCAGCCGTACTTCGCCACAGCCATCGCCAGGCGGACCGAGCCATCGGCCGTGACGGCCCAGTCGGCGCCGCCGCTGCTCGCGTTGATGACCACGCAGGGGGCGAGCGAGGCAACGATCTCCTCGACACCGTCGCCGACCCGCAGGTCCACCTCGTACCACGTGGCCTCCGGACCATCACACGGCCTGGTCGCGAAGGTCGCGGCGACGCGATGTCCAGCGGCAGATGCCTGGCGGACCAACTCGGCGCCCAGGAAACCGCCGCCGCCGACAACAAGAACAGTCATGTCATGCCACGGTAGACGGTCCTCACCTCGCTCGAAGCGCCTCGCCTGGAGCAACGCCAGCCCCCAAGAAGCGAGGAAACACCTCATGACCTGCGGAAAGTGACTGTGAACTTTGTGAATTGAAACCGCCAGGGGCATGAGGCACGATCATGAAGCGAGTCGGTTGAGGCAAGAGGAGGACGCCAGGGTGTTTCACCGAATACGACGCAGGGCCAAGGGGCCGAGCGAGGAGCAGCGCCAGTTCGCCGAGGTATTTGCGCGGATGCAGAACCAGGTCCCGCCGGGCCTCGGGGCGCCGCGCGCTACACCGGAGCACACCGAGCCGGTCGCCGTCGTCGACGACTTCCTCCCGCCGGAGCTGCGCGTACCGAGCCACGACCAGCTCGGTGGCAAGATGATGCCGTGGACGCAGCCCCTGGTCCTCGACGGCGAGATGGTCGCCTGCGCCGAGTGCGGGGCGTATCGGAACTGGCTCATCCTCTCCACCCGCGACCAGATCTGGCTGCGCTGCCGGGCGGGCCACCAGCAGCAGGAGAGGCGCCTCGACACCGCCTGGTACAACCGCAACAGCGGGCCGGCGGACGCGACGCACGCCACGTTCGAGGACTGCCTGCGCCACCTTGGGCACTGACCACCACTCCTACGACCCCACCGGGCCTTCGGGCCCGCACTGACCACCCGTCGCCTAGCACCAAGGGGTCAGTTCCGTCATGCGCGTTCGCGTCGCCACCACCATCCTCGGCATCACCGCCGCCCTCCTCGCCGTACCGGCCTGCTCCACCGACACCGTCGGCAACCCGTCCGACACCACACCGTCCGCCCGTCCCGGGAAGCAGGCCGACACAGCCCAGCAGACTGCCCTGCTCTCGTCGGCCGCGCTCGAGACGCGCCTGCTCAACAAGAGCGACCTGGGCAGGGGCTACCTCCGCAAGCCTGAACGCCCCTCCCAGGACGACGACGTCACCGTCATCGGCTGTCCAGCCCTGAGCGAGCTGGGCGGCGACGCCGCGACCGGCGGCACGCTCAGCTTCCCGCGCAAGGCGAAGGCGGAGTTCACCTACGGGGGCAGCTCCTCAGAGGTCTCCGAGGAGCTGTACAGCGACAACCCGACCAAGCTGTCCGACGGTATCGGCCGGATCTTCGACGCGATGACCGGGTGCCCGACCTATCAGGTCGTCGTCGGCGGCACCCCCATCGACATGGCTTCGCAGAAGCTGATACCGCCCCACAAGCTCGGCGACGAGCAGTGGAGCCAGCTCCTGACGTTCTCCACCAGGGAACGGAGCACCGTGGTCAAGCAGACCGCCATCCGCGACGGAAGTCTGCTGCTGATTGTCTCCGGCTCCCCGGCCCTCGTCGACCGGCACCTCGACAAGGCCCTCGACAAGGCCACGACAACGAGCTGACCTGCCCATCCGCCCTGCTGCTGCCTCCGAACGCTGTGCGTCGGGGGCAGCAGTGCGTCCCAGGGGCAAAGCCTTGTGGACATCAACGGTGCACCGCGACTGTCGCGGTCGGGGAAGCAGGAAGCCCGGCGCCCTCCAATGAGGAGGGCGCCGGGCTGCGGGCGTCGGGAGGGGCTGGCTGGATGTTAGATGGCTGGCGCGCGCAGAAGGCGAGCCTGGGTGGCCTCGGGCAGCACCCGGCGCAGGACCGGCGCGGTCGAGCTGAGGGAGGAGGCGAAGGCCGCGACGAGGTCGTGCGGGACGCTCGCGCCGAAGGACACCGCCCACAGGCACGGCGCGCCGAGCGCGGGTTCCGCCCACGCCTGCCACCCAGCCGATCCCACTTCGTCGACCTCGGTGGTCAAAGCGCGGGGGTCGCCGTCCTGGATGAGGGGCGGCACCTCGCCGAGGCTGATGTGCGAGGTGAACGTCGGATCCGTCGCCGCCGCCCGGGGCTGGTCGATGTCGCGGAACCAGCCGTGTGAGGCGACGGCGTCGAGGACCAGCTCGGGGCCCGCGATCGGCACGGCGGGCTGGTCGCGGGCATCGAGTGCGACGAGAAAGTCGGCCACGGACTCGCCAGGGACGCCGCAGGTGAAGTACGCCGACCACTGAGCGAGCGGGCTGCTCGTGTCCGGGCGGGCGGAAACCTGCCAGGCGATCGGCAGATCCCCCAGGTGGAACGGCTCGTCCGCCAAGCTCCACTGTGCCCACCGGAGGGTGTCGGGGCTGATGTGCAGGATGGTACTGCGCAGGACCTGGCGGTCCTCATCTGCTTCGTCCGGCTGGTGACGACCGCGGACGATCGTCAGGCTCGTCCAGCCCAGGCCAGAAAGCGTGTTGGCGACGGCGTCGTAGAGGCGCCCATCATCACCGGCCAGATATCGGGGCCCGACCCAGAACGCGGGCTGGCCGCCACGCGGAGTGGACGGGTCGAAAGGGAAGTCGGGGTACAGGGGCGCCTCCAAAGGCTCGATGCGGGTTCTACTTGCCGCCGGCACGGCGGCGGGGTCGGCGTGGGGGTGCCTGGACAGGGCCCTGCCACGTCAGGGCAACGGCCACCTCGGGCGGCAAATGGCCGAGCTGTGCACTCTCGTCCCGCCCCTCGGCCAGGTAGACGACGGTCCGGCCGGTCTCGTCCACCGATTGCACGACCTGTGCCAGCCGGTGTGCCATCGGAAAGAATGGGTTCATGGCCTGGCGAACCGGAGCACTTCGGTCGCAGGCGGACAACAGATCGATGAGATCACCGACGGTCATCTCCGGGGACGTCACGAAGGGCCTCCTGGGGTGAGGGGACGGGGAGCGAAGAAGGCCGACAGGAAGCCGGTCCTCCGGGCGAGGGCTTCCGCTGAGTTCTGCACGGTCATACGCGCCGCGACGTCTCCAACACTCGCGCCACGGCGGCGGCGACGATGTCAGCCGGCGTCTCGGTGTCGAACGACAGGTGGTAGCCGGGCACCTCGGCCGTGCCGGTGACGGCTATCGTCCATCCCTCACCGTCGGTGCCGGGGCGGCCGTCCGGGAACCAGCCGAGGTAGAAACGGCCGTCCTTCGAGCTGACATGCACGTCCGCGCGATCGTCCACGATCAGGTGGAAGTCCTCCGCAGAGAACTGGTCCAGGACCAGCGTGGGCCGACCGGGGCCAAGCTGCCACTCACGCAGCCGCAGGGCTTCAACGGTGGTGGAGAAACCGGGGCCCGCAGGGGGTGCGGTCATAGGCAAACACCTCTCTGACCTGGGGATTTCTGCAAGGTTGTCTACGTTGACATGCCCTCGCGGCCGTTGGCCAGTCTTTCCGCACTCTTTCCTGTCTGCCCCCGGCGAACTGTGTCCGTCGACGTCGAACGGCGACGCGCCGAAGCTCGGCAAATGGCACCACGAGGGCAGTTTCTGAGTCCCCCCGCGCGTCGGCAGGACCCAGCACCAGCATCTGCCGCCTTACCCGTTCACATCCACTCCGGCTCGAAGGCCCTGGGGACCATCCATGGTTCCCAGGGCCTTCGACGCATCTGCGGAGGCGGCCGTTTACTCCATCCACTGGGTCAGACACGCATGACGACCACCGACGCAAGGGCGCCAGCCGCCCAGGCGAGCAGCAGGCTCTGGCTCCTGCTGACGCCGTTCGCGTCAGCCCACCGTTTGGCGAGGGCACGGACGATCACTCCAGTCACGGCCGCTACCTGATTCCTGGACATAGGTCAGTCCTTCCGAGAGAAGGGAGAGACGCTCGAATTGGCGCCGCTCACTCACAGAAGCAGAGCAAAGCCACTGGTGACAACGGGCATAGGTGCGTTTGCAAGTTAGAGCGGCCCGGGACGGGAGTACTCGGTTCGACCGGTCGCCCACTGCGCCACTAACGTTGCTCCGCATGGCAGTTGAACTCCGTGTTCTGCGGCGCGACGACCTCCTTCTCGCCGCCACGTCCGCCGGCTTCAGCGTAATGACCGAGCGGCGGCTGGAGGACTTTCGACGCGACGGCCTGATGCCCCGTCCCGTCCGCGTTGGCAACGACGGGCACCGTCCGGTCTGGATCTACCCGCCGGGCAGCGACCGCCAGCTGGTCCAGCTCCTGCGCTGGCGCAGGCACACCTCGAATGTGAACGTGCTGCGCGTCGTGTTGTGGATTGAAGGCTTCCCGCTCGCCCTTGACGTTGTCCGGGCCTCCGCGACCGCCGTGATGGACGGCCTGTCGCACGAGCTGGAGCAGCTCCTGCAGACGGAGGCATCCAGCCGGGGCCTCGACCCAGCTGACGACCAGGACGCGGTTGTGGACGCCGTCGCCGAGACTATGGCCGCGAAGCGAGGCAAGGACGCTCTGCCCCGCCCGATCCGCGTCCCGGCAGGCAAACGGGCGACCGCCGTCGCGCAGCTGCTTCGTATCTTCGCCCTCGGCACCCAGCCGAACGTGACCGAAGACGAGGCGGAGACGGTCGAGAAGGTCCTTGGCGTCTCTCCGGGCAGACGGCATCGCGTGGAGGACGCCGGCCCCTGGCTGACCGGTCCGGCGAGCGTCCTCGTCGGCGCTGCCGACTTCGTCTCCCTGCCGCGGATGACCGAAGCACTCACCGACGCCACCGATACCGAATGGAAGGAAGCTCGCTCATCAGCTGCGGCGTTCTTCCTCCAGCTCCCCGTTTTCAGCCGGGCTGTCGCCGCTATGACCGGCAACAAGAACTTCGCCGGTATGGGCGGACACACCGCGCTGGACAGCGAGCCCCTCATGGCCGTCCTCCTGATGGCCTTCGTCCTGGGTGCACGCGGGGCCGACTGGTTCGGCAACGTGGAGGACCTGGCTGCCACACTGGCGCGATGGCCGACCTTGGTAGGCGAGATGAAGCAGGTGCTTGACCTGCCGCAGGCCGAACTTGACCGCAATCTCGCCGGCCTCAGCCACGAGATGCGGGCCCGCACTCAGAGGATCATCCAAGCCCTTCTGGACGGCGAGCTGGACACCGGTCCCAAACCTGTGCGGTGACGCGTAATTCACGACGAAAAGCAGACCTTAGGCTTCTTTCATGAGCACAGTGCGCGCCCGGGTGTGGCGCTTCACGATCGAGAAGGGGAAGGCTGGCGCGGAGGCTGTCCGGGCCGTCGAGATCGGGCAGGGCCCGCTGCCGGTTTCCCTGGCCGCCATGGTCAACGTCAATGCCCTTGCCTGTGACCTGCGCAAGACGGTCGACCAGCGTGTACGCGATCACGAGATCAGTCTGCTGCTCAGCTACATCGTCGGCGATCAGGGCAAGGGGCAGCTCGGTGCCGAGTGTTACGCCCTCGACTCCAGCGCTGGCCACATCCAGCGTTTCGTCAGCGAGTGCACCGGGCTCGGTGTGATGAGCGCTGCCAGTGAGGTCCTGTTCGACTGGAAGCACACGACCAGCGGGCTCAGCAGCTTCGACGTGTTGCCTGGAAAGCTCCGTGGGGTCTACGCGAATACGGGCGTGCGACCGGATCTCCTGTACGACTTGGCCGACGGGCCGGTCGCCGGAGAAGCACGGGGTCGGCGAAGGCGCGCCAAGCAGATGTTCCCGGCAGGCAAAGGCACCCCGGAGCAGCGGAAGCGTCTGGAGAAGCTCGCCCAGTGGTCCGTCGACCACGGTGATCATGCCTACTTCATGAGCTGGGTCTGGATCGGCCAGGGCGGCGTTTACGTCGATATCTTCCTTCCCGAGGACTCCCTCGCCCTGAAGGGCCTCAAGACCGGATGGATCGAGACACCGGGAGGCGGGAAGCCCTGGCAGTTCCGCGTCCCCCGACCCGACCTCCGCCGCATGGCCGACCCGTCCCCGGAGGAAGACTTCGCGATCCAGGCTCCGTTTCGTGTGGTCAGCGGTCAGGCTGCCACCAGGGCGGCGATCAGCCGGGTGGGGCCGGCGGCGGAGGCAGCGATGAACCGGGCTTTCAGCCGCGAGGAGGAGGAGATCGGCACGTTTGCTGGCGTACCTGTCCGGGGGCGTTGGATCCCGGGCGACACCCTTGGTGAGGCGCGGCACGAGGTATTGCTCGGTATCTTGGGCGAGCGCGTGGAACTGGACCACCGTGCTCAGCGCGAGCGACTGGCCACCCTGACAGGAGATCGGCTCGACACGTTCCTCGACGGCCGCCTGGTCACGGTCGTACGCTCGGTCGAGAACCCCCGACCGACCTGGGACCGGATCAGCGCAGAGTTGCTGGAGCACTGAGGCCCGTATCCCGCGCATGGGCGGCAGGCCAGATCCTGAAGGGCTTGTTCTTGGCGACTGGCCTGCTGCGGAGCGCTCACAACCACCCCACATACCCGCGCTTGACCACCTGCGCATCGTGTATGAAGGCCCAGGAGGTCGGCAGGTAGGCATCATCCCGCCCGCGGATGACACGGGCTTCTGGACGGCGCGCCGGCGGGTTGGCCAGGTAGGCGTCGATAACTGGGATCGCGAAGCCTGTGCCGCGTCGGCGCTTGCGCTCATACGGCGCTATTGATCCGAAACGCTTTGGGTGCAGGCTCGTTGATGGTGTGTGAGTGATCTGGTGGGGGATGCGCGGACTTGGTC
>NZ_CANLBS010000001.1 GCF_947488945.1 uncultured Streptomyces sp. | reverse complement strand
GAAGCCCGGTAACGGGTGGAGCTGACTGGTACTAATAGGCCGAGGGCTTGTCCTCAGTTGCTCGCGTCCACTGTGTTTGTTCTGAAATAACAACTGGCTGTGTTTTTTCCGGTGTTGTTTGTTTCATAGTGTTTCGGTGGTCATTGCGTTAGGGAAACGCCCGGTTACATTCCGAACCCGGAAGCTAAGCCTTTCCGCGCCGATGGTACTGCAGGGGGGACCCTGTGGGAGAGTAGGTCGCCGCCGAACAATTTTTGTGGGGAACCCCCGTGCCTGGTGGCACGGGGGTTTTCCGCGTTCCGGAGCCATTTCGGCGGTCATGTCGTGGTCAGCCGTACTCCGGTCTCCTGAGCGCCCTCGGGGGCGGCTAAAGAACACGGCCCCCCAATCAGGGCCGCCTTACGGGGTCCGCCTACAACCGGCCCGCAGCTTTGAGGGCGACGTACGTATCGGCGAGCGCCGGCGCCAGTTCGGTGGGCGGGGCGTCCACCACCACGACGCCGCGGCGGCGCAGAAGCTCTGCGGTCGCGCCGCGTTGCTCCTGGGCCTGGACGCCGGCGGCGGCCTCGTACACCGCATCCAGGTTGCCTCTGGACGTGGCCATGTGTGCGACGCGGGGGTCGGCCACCGAGGCCACGACCACCGTGTGTCGTCGGGTGAGTCGCGGCAGAACGGGCAGCAGTCCCTCTTCCACCGGCGCCGCGTCGAGGGTGGACAGCAGAACAATCAGCGATCGCTTCGGCGCGGCGGCGAGGGCGGCCCCGACCAGACCCGCGGTGTCGGTCTCCACCAGCGTCGGCTCCAGGGTGGCCAAGGCGTCGACGACCCGCGCCAGTACGTCCGCCGGCGACGTCCGCCCCTGAACCCGGGCCCGGACGCGACGGTCGTAGGCCAGCAGGTCCACCCGGTCACCTGCCCGCGTCGCCAAGGCGGTCAGCAGCAGCGCGGCGTCCATCGCGGCGTCCAGCCGAGGCTGGTCACCGACCCGCCCCGCCGACGTGCGGCCGGAATCGAGGACGACGAGAACATGTCGGTCCCGTTCCGGTCGCCACGTGCGCACCGCGACCGCGGACTGGCGAGCCGTCGCGCGCCAGTCGATGGACCGGGTGTCGTCCCCCGCCACGTAGGGACGCAGGCTGTCGAACTCCGTCCCCTCACCCCGCGTCAGAGCACTGGTACGCCCGTCCAGTTCACGCAGCCTGGCCAGCCGTGACGGCAGATGCTTGCGGCTCGTGAACGGAGGGAGCACGCGTACCGTCCACGGAACGTCGTGGTGCCCCTGGCGGGCGGCCAGCCCCATCGGACCGAAGGAGCGGACGCTCACCCGGCCGGAGCGCCTGTCGCCCCGGCGCGTGGGGCGCAGGACGGTGGAGAAGCCACGGCGCTCTCCCTCCGGCACCGTCAACCGCTGTCGCGGTGCCTCCACGATGTTCCCGCCCTCGCCACCGCCCGGCAGGGCGCTCGGCGGCCACGCGTCGCGGATCTGGGCACGCAGTGGCCGGACCGAAGGGTTGGTCACGCTGAGTCGCACCTCGGCCTGCTCGCCGAGTCGAACGGATGTGTCACCGGTTCGGGTGAAACGAAGCGTTCGCACTGGTGCTGCCAGGGCGTAGTCACACAGAATGGCAAAGGAAAGGGGGACATTCACCGCGAGCATGCCGGTCCAACTGGGGGCCAGAATGCCTACGGGGAGTGACCCCAGGGCGGCGAGCAGCGCGGCGCGTCCGGTGAGGGCCATGGTCACCTCCTCATCGGGGCACGGGCACGTGGGCGAGCACGGCGGTCAGGACGGAGTCCGCGGTGACTCCTTCCATCTCGGCCTCGGGCCGAAGGTGGATGCGGTGGCGGAGCGTGGGTAGGGCGAGGGCCTTCACATCGTCGGGGGTGACGTAGTCCCTGCCGGTCAGCCAGGCCCAGGCGCGGGCGGTGGAGAGCAGAGCGGTGGCTCCTCGGGGGGAGACGCCGAGTGCGAGGGAGGGGGATTCGCGGGTGGCACGACAGACATCGACGACGTAACCGGCTATCTCGGGGGAGACCTTGACGGTCGCGACCGCTTCGCGGGCGGCGGCGAGGGTCGCGGCGTTCGCCACGGGGCGGATGCCGGCCGCGCGCAGGTCGCGGGGGTCGAATCCCTCGGCATGACGGGTAAGGACGCTGATCTCGTCGGTCCGCGAGGGCAGGGGGATGATCAGTTTCAGCAGGAAGCGGTCCAGTTGGGCTTCCGGCAGAGGGTAGGTCCCCTCGTATTCGACCGGGTTCTGCGTTGCGGCGACGAGGAACGGGTCGGGGAGCGGACGGGGAGTGCCGTCGACGCTGACCTGCCGCTCTTCCATGGCTTCGAGGAGGGACGACTGGGTTTTCGGCGGGGTGCGGTTGATCTCGTCGGCGATCAGGAGGTGGGTGAAGACGGGGCCGGCCTGGAAGGAGAACTCCGCGGTCCGGGCGTCGTAGACGAGTGAGCCTGTCACGTCGCTCGGCATCAGGTCGGGGGTGAACTGAACGCGTTTGGTGTCGAGTTCGAGGGCTGCCGCCAGTGCGCGGACCAACAGGGTCTTAGCGACGCCGGGCACGCCTTCGAGCAGGACGTGGCCCCTGCACAGAAGTGCCACGACCAAGCCCGTGACGGCCGGGTCCTGGCCTACGACTGCCTTGGCGATCTCGGTACGCAGAGCTTCGAGCGAAGCTCGGGGATCGTCGGTGGGCGCGGGCGCGTCATGGGCCGCGGGGGTCCCCGCGGGCTCCGGGGTCGGGGCGCTCATGAGGTGCGCACCTCTCTTTCCAGGGCGTCGAGTTGGTCGGCGAGACGGACGAGGGCGTCGTCGTCGGGCGGCGGGGGGCCGAAGAGAAGACCGGGCAGGGGGTCGGCGGGGACGGAGGGCCGGACGGAGCCGGCGAGCCGGGCCGAGAGGGCGGGGAGCAGGACGTCGGGGGAGTGCGCGTCGCGCGGAGAGACGCCCACGAGGGGGGCGATGCGCCGGCGGGCGGCGGTACGGAGGGAGACGGCGGCCCGGGCGCGGGCGTCGCCCCTGCGGTAGAGGCGGGCCAGGCCCTCGGTGGCCTCGGACGCGCGAATGACCACGGGGAGGTCTTCGACCACCAGCGGGCCCAGGCGCCTGCCCCGCCAGAGCGCGGCGAGCAGGGCCGCGACCGCGAGTTGGAAGGCCGCCCAGAGCCAGCCGGACGGGAGGAGTCCGACGAAGCTCTCACCGTCGGCGGCTGCCGCGTCGCCGCCGTCGGCACCGCCGTCGGTGGCGGTCGGATCCGAGAACGAGGGGAGGTACCAGACCAGATGGGGACGCGAGCCGAGAAGCTGGAGAGCCAGCGAGGCATTGCCCTCGTCGGCAAGACGACGGTTGTGGAGGAAGTCGGGGGAGCCGGCCAGCACGGTGTCGCCCCGTCCCTCCGGGGAGGGGAGGACGAGGAGCGTGGGGAGCCCGTCGGCGGGGTAGCAGGCGGCGGTCCCGGGGGAGCGGGAGCCGGCCGGAGCGTCGTAGCGGACGCCTCCGGAAAGGGCGGATCCGGCGGCGCGGGCGGCCGGGAGGTCGCAGCCGGGGTCCCGAGGGGTGACCTCGGCGGGGGTGGAGGAGACCCGTGCCCCTGGGGCGAGGGCGCGCAGGGCGGGAGTGCCGGGGGCTATCAGGACGGTCCGGCCCGCCGAGTCGGCGACGGAGTTCCGCAGCCGGTCCCGCTGGGACGCGGTGAGGAGGTCCGGTGCCGTGACGAGAAGGGTGGTGGTGGGACCGGCCCCGGCGACGGCGGCGTCCAGGGCGGTGACGACCGTGACGCCGACGCCCCGGTCCTTCAGGAGCTCGGCGACGGCCCTGCTGCCCTCGGGGGCGGCGGAGCGCGGATCGAGCCTGCCGTGGTGCTCGCCGGAACGCGCGGTGGCGAGGGCGACGGCCCCGACGGTGAGGACGAGAAGGGCGAGCAGCGGTCTGCGGGCGCGTTTCCAGAACGCGCCGGGTGGGGCGGAGAGGGACGTCGACGGGGCGGAGGGGGCGGAAGTGGCGGGCCTGCTGCCGGTCGGGGCACTCATGCCCGGTCTCCGGAGGCCGGGCCCGGCGGGTTCGGCAGGTTCGGCGCGAGGGCGCGGGCGGCGGGCAGGTGGGGGCGGGCGTCGCGCAGGGTCAAGTCGAGTGTGCGCAGGCCGAGGTATGCGTTCTGGTCCGCGTCGTGGCCGCCGTACGTGACGTCGTCGAAGGCACGGGCGGCGGTGCGCAGGGCGGTGGCGTGCTCCGGGAGGGTGCGGCCCGCCTCGGCCGCCGCCTCGTCGGCGGTGCGGCCCGGCCGCGGTTCGAGCAGCGTCCGTTCCTCCAGGGAGCGGACCAGGGCGCGCATGCGTTCCTGGACCGCTTCGGTCCAGCGCCGGGCTGCCGCGTGCGCCTCGGCGGCCGCGCGGTGCTCGTCGGCGCTGCGGAGAGCGTTCGCCCCGAACAACAGGTCCGTCCTGGTGCCGGAGACCCGACGCGGGGCGCCCAGACGCCACCACAGCACTCCGGCGATGCCGAGGACGACGGCGGTGAGGAGGGCGGCGCCGAGCGGGCCGTGCGGCGCGGCGCCCGCCGCGGAGTCGAAGAGGTCGCCGAGCCAGGAGAGCAGGGCGTCGAGTCCACGCTGGAGAAGGTTCGGATCGTTCTCGTGGTACATGGGCCGTGACAGCTCGGTCTCGGCCGCTTCCCTGGCGGGGACGCGCGGGATGTCGACCGGTGTGTCACCGGTCGACAGGTATCCGCGCGCCGCCGCTCCCCCCGGAGCCGACACGGCATCAGCCCCCGGTGGTGTCGTAGCCGGGGACCCCGGCGGCCCGTGCGAGGTCCAGGTCGAGGGCCTCGCGGCGGATGCGCCGGTCGATGTAGAGCAGGGCGGCGACCCCCGCGCTGAACGGGTACATCAGCGTGGAGACGACGACGTCGCCGAGGCCGGTCACGACGAGGAAGGTCCAGCTCGGCGCGGGGGTCTCCCCGGAGGCGATCGCGCTGAGGCTCTCGCCGTCGAACGCGGTGGCGATCAGGGTGAACGGGATCGCTATCACCATGGTCAGGATGAAGACCAGCAGGTAGGTGAGGATCAGGACGCCGAACATGCGCCACCAGGCGCCGTCGACCAGTTTGGCCGACCGGCGCATCGCCGCCGTCACCGACTGGCGTTCGAGCATGAGGGCCGGTGCGGCCAGCGTGAAGCGGACCATGAGCCAGACGACGACCGCACCCGCCGCCAGGAAGCCCAGCAGGGCCAGCGCGGCACCGGCGTCGGAGCCGATCAGCAGGCCGGGGAGCAGGCCCACGGCGAGGATCGCGACGCTGATCACGGCGAGCAGCAGAGTCAGGCCGATGAGCTTCGGTACCTGGGGACGGGCCTCGGCCCATGCCTCGGACAGGGTGACGGGCCTGCCCAGGACGGAGCGGCTGACGACGACGGTGAGCACGGAGGTGACGAAGAGCGTCGCGATCATCGTGAACAACGAGACCGGCAGGGTCGACAGGAGCGCCGACTGCGCCGAGTCGAGCGACTGACGGACGATCTCGGCGTCGGTGGCGTCCGGGTCGACGGTGACCGGGTCCGGCAGCAGGAAACGCTGGACGAGGATGATTCCGAGCTGGGAGACCACCGAGACGGCGAGGCTGATGCCGAGCACCGTGCGCCAGTGGGTGCGGATGGTGGAGACCGCGCCGTCCAGGATCTCGCCGACGCCCAGCGGGCGCAGCGGAATGATTCCGGGCTTGGCCGCGTCGGGCGGCGCCCCCCAGTTCTGGCCCCAGTTCTGGCCCGGGTTCTGTTGGCGGTGGGGGCCGGGGTCCGGACTGTGGTGCGAGCCGTGCGGGCCTTCGTCCGCTCCGTGCGCGGCGTGGCCGCTGCCCGCCGACGTGACGCGGGGGCCCGGCGGGGCCGGTGGCGACCACTGGCCGGCCGGTGGCTGTTCGGCGGACCACTGGGGAGCGCCGGGGCCGTCGTCCGCGGGTTCGGAGGGGCGGGGTACGGCCGCCCCCTGCTCGTCGGAGGGGGCGGATCCGGGCGAGGCCCAGCCCGGAGAGTCGTTCATTCTCGCTCCTTCACCGTCCTGTCCGCTCATCGGGGCGGCAGGTTGGCAGCCATCGTGCCACGGGCGGTCGGCGTGCGGTTCGAATCCTCCCTCGTCCCGGTGCCTTCATATGAGGGCCGTTCACCGGGCAGACTGGGCGGATGGCTGATCAGGACGCGCAATCGCGGACGGACAACGAACCTCCCGCGCTCTCCGTACTCCGTTGGGAGGAGCCTCCCGAGGGCCCCGTGCTGGTGCTGTTGGACCAGACCCGGCTCCCCGCCGAGGAGGTCGAGCTCGTGTGCACCGACGCGCTGGTGCTGGTGCGGGCGATCCGGACACTGGCCGTCCGGGGGGCGCCGCTGCTGGGCATCGCCGGGGCGTACGGGGTGGCGCTCGCGGCGGCACGGGGGTTCGACGTCGCGGAGGCGGCGCGCCTGCTGGAGGACGCGCGCCCCACCGCGGTGAACCTGGGGTACGGGGTGCGGCGGGCCGAGCGGGCCCACGCGGCGGCGCTGGCGGCCGGCGCGGGTGCGGCGGGAGCCGCGGCGGCGGCGCTGGCCGAGGCGCGGGCGCTGCACCGGGAGGACGCCGGGGCGAGCGCGCGGATGGCGGCCCACGGCCTGCTGCTGCTGGACGAGCTGCTGCCGGGGGGCGGTCACCGGTTGCTGACCCACTGCAACACCGGGGCGCTGGTGTCCGGCGGCGAGGGCACGGCGTTCGCCGTGGCGCTCGGCGCGCACCGGGCGGGCCGGCTGCGGCGGCTGTGGGTGGACGAGACGCGTCCGCTGCTCCAGGGGGCGCGGCTGACGTCGTACGAGGCGGCGCGCGCCGGGATGTCGTACACCCTGCTCACGGACAACGCGGCAGGGTCACTGTTCGCCGCGGGGGAGGTGGACGCGGTGCTGATCGGGGCG
Organism: uncultured Streptomyces sp.; assembly: GCF_947488945.1. Taxonomy (GTDB): domain Bacteria; phylum Actinomycetota; class Actinomycetes; order Streptomycetales; family Streptomycetaceae; genus Streptomyces. Next base: position 519,041 of record NZ_CANLBS010000001.1, on the reverse strand, counting down.
GACCGGATCGCGGCCGACGGGTCGGTGGCGAACAAGGTGGGCAGCTATCCGCTGGCGGTGCTGGCGAAGTACCACCACGTTCCGTTCCTCGTGGTGGCGCCGACGACGACGGTGGACGCGGCCACGCCCGACGGGGCTTCGATCGTCGTGGAGCAGCGCCCCGGCCAAGAGGTGACCGAGCTCACATCGCCGCGGTTCGGGCCGGCCGGCGGCGAGGTGGGCGGGATGGCCGTCGCACCCCTGGGAACCCCGGCGTACAACCCGGCGTTCGACATCACGCCACCGGAACTGATCACGGCGATCGTGACGGAGGAGGGCGTCATTTCGCCGGTCACGAAGACCGGGCTGGCCGAGCTGTGTGCCAGGTCACCGCAGACAACGATGAGCTAATGGGATGATGTCGATTATGAAGGGACGCGTCCTTGTCGTCGACGACGACACCGCACTGGCCGAGATGCTCGGCATCGTGTTGCGTGGAGAAGGTTTCGAGCCGTCGTTCGTAGCGGACGGCGACAAGGCACTTGCTGCATTCCGTGAGGCCAAGCCGGACCTGGTGCTGCTGGACCTGATGCTTCCCGGACGGGACGGCATCGAGGTCTGCAGGCTCATCAGGGCCGAGTCGGGTGTGCCGATCGTGATGCTCACTGCCAAGAGCGACACCGTGGATGTGGTGGTGGGCCTGGAATCCGGGGCCGACGACTACATCGTCAAGCCGTTCAAGCCGAAGGAGTTGGTGGCCCGGATCAGGGCACGCCTGCGGAGGTCCGAGGAACCCGCGCCCGAGCAGCTGACCATCGGTGACCTGGTCATCGACGTGGCGGGCCACTCGGTGAAACGGGACGGGCAGTCCATCGCCCTCACGCCGCTGGAGTTCGACCTGCTGGTCGCGCTCGCCCGCAAGCCGTGGCAGGTGTTCACCCGCGAGGTGCTGCTGGAGCAGGTGTGGGGCTACCGTCACGCCGCTGACACCCGGCTGGTGAACGTGCACGTCCAGCGGCTGCGTTCCAAGGTCGAGAAGGACCCGGAGCGGCCGGAGATCGTCGTGACCGTGCGCGGTGTCGGCTACAAGGCCGGACCGAGCTGACATGACCCGAGGCAGCACCGCTTCCGGCCCCGGGGAGCCCGGAACCTCCGCGGAGCGGGCTGCCGGCCGGGGACGCGGGGGTTTCGGCAACGACAGGTTCCGGCGCGGCGGGTTCTTTCGCGCCGCTCCCGGTTCGGCGGGCCCCTTCCCGCGTCTGCTGATGCGGTGGGTGCGCCGTCCGGCGCTGCCCGCGGTCCGGCTCTGGCGGCGCAATCTGCAGTTGCGGGTCGTCGCCGGCACCCTGCTGATGTCCCTGGGCGTGGTGCTGCTGCTCGGCTTCGTCGTCATCGGGCAGATGCGCAACGGCCTGCTCGACGCGAAGAGCAAGGCCGCCCAGACCCAGGCCGCCGGCGGTTTCGCGGCCGCCCAGGAGAAGGCGAACGAGCCTCCCACCCCCGGGCAGGGCGGCGGCGACGCCGACGGGATGACCGCCAACACCTCGTGGCGCACCGACCTGGTCGACCAGCTCGCCAGCGGGGGGAAGAACGCGTTCAACGTGGTGGCCCTCAGCGCGGACTCCGTGTCCGAGGGGGTCGGCAGCCGCGCGGCGCGCGGTTCCGGGAGCGTCGAGGCGTCCAGCGTTCCGGAGCGGCTGCGGGCGGAGGTGGACAAGGGGCCCGGCGCGTTCCAGACGTACTCCCTGATCCGTTATTCCTACGGCAAGGAGTCACAGCCCGGACTCGTCGTGGGCAAGCGCCTGTACGACATCGACCACAACCCGTACGAGCTGTACTACCTCTTCCCGCTCACGCAGGAGGAGAAGTCGCTGGCACTGGTCAAGACGACGCTGGCCACCGCCGGGCTCTTCGTCGTGGTGCTGCTCTGCGCGATCGCCTGGTTCGTGGTGCGGCAGGTCGTCACGCCGGTGCGGATGGCGGCGGGTATCGCCGAGCGGTTGTCGGCGGGCAGGCTCCAGGAGCGGATGAAGGTCACCGGTGAGGACGACATCGCCCGGCTCGGCGAGGCGTTCAACAAGATGGCGCAGAGCCTGCAGCTGAAGATCCAGCAGTTGGAGGAGCTGTCGCGGATGCAGCGGCGGTTCGTCTCCGACGTGTCGCACGAACTGCGTACGCCGCTCACCACCGTGCGGATGGCGGCCGACGTCATCCACGGGGCGCGGGTCGACTTCGATCCCGTGACGGCCCGCTCCGCCGAACTGCTGGGCGACCAGCTCGACCGCTTCGAGTCGCTCCTGTCCGACCTGCTGGAGATCAGCCGGTTCGACGCGGGCGCCGCGGCGCTGGACGCCGAGCCGATAGACCTGCGGGGGGTGGTCCGCCGGGTCATCGGCGGGGCCGAGCCGCTCGCCGAGCGCAAGGGCACCCGGATCGTGGTCGTCGGCGACGAGCAGCCGGTGATAGCCGAGGCGGACCCCCGGCGGGTCGAGCGGGTGCTGCGCAACCTGGTGGTCAACGCCGTCGAGCACGGTGAGGGCCGGGACGTCGTGGTGCGGCTGGGGGTCGCCCAGGGTGCCGTCGCGGTGGCCGTCCGGGACTACGGCGTCGGGCTGAAGCCCGGCGAGGCCACCCGAGTCTTCAACCGTTTCTGGCGGGCAGATCCGGCCCGCGCGCGCACCACGGGCGGTACGGGTCTGGGACTGTCGATCGCGGTCGAGGACGCCCGGCTGCACGGGGGGTGGTTGCAGGCGTGGGGCGAGCCCGGCGGTGGTTCGCAGTTCCGGCTGACGCTGCCGCGTACGGCGGACGAGCCGCTGCGCGGGTCGCCGATACCGCTGGAGCCCGAGGACTCGCGGCGCAACCGGGCGGAGCGGGAGCGTGCCGACGCGGCCGTCGCCGCCGGGCTGCGGACCGCCTCGGTCCCGCAGCAGCCCGGCGCCGGCGACCGGGCGTCGCTGCCCGGCGGCCGCGCCGCCGGGCGCACAGCGCCGGCGTCGGTGCATCCGGCGGCGTTCCCCGGAAGCGGTGCCCGGGTGGTCGCGCGTCCGGGCGGCGGGTCGTCCGCCGATCCACACGTTCCGGACCGGGAGGACACCGACCGTGGGCACTGACCGCGAAGGCCGCGCGGCCGGGGGCGGCGTACGCTCCGGCCGGGCGAAAACCGGCGGGGCGGACACCGACCGTGGGGGCGTCGGGCGGGCCGCGCGGACGGCCGTGCTGCTGGGCTGCGGCCTCGCGCTGCTGACCGCGTGCGGCGCGATGCCCGTCAGCGGTGACGTGAAGGCGGTCGACGCCTCGCAGGCCGGTGACGCGCAGGTGCAGGTGTACGCGGTGCCGCCGCGGGAGGGCGCGCTGCCGAGCGAGGTCATCGACGGCTTCCTGGAGTCCATGACCAGTGACGACCCGGACTTCCGGACGACGCGCAAGTACCTGACCAAGGAGGCGGCCCGCGCCTGGCTGCCGAGCCGCCGCACCACGGTCCTCGAGAAGGCGCCGAACCGGACGGGCCCCTCGCTCCAGGACAGCGAGAGCCGGAGCACGGAGACCACCTACACGCTGACGGGCCGCCGGGTGGCCGAGGTGGACGCGCAGAGTTCCTACCGGCCGACGGTGCCCACCGACTACGCGCAGACGCTGCACCTGGTCCGGGAGAAGGGTGCGGACGGCAAGGAGGAGTGGCGGATCGGCGCCGTGCCGGACGGCCTGGTGCTCGGCCAGTCGGACTTCACCCGGCTCTACCGGTCCGTCAACACCTACTACTTCACGACCGGCACGGCCGGTGCGGGTGGCGGGCCGACGCTGGTCGCCGACCCCGTCTACGTGCGCAACCGCACGGACCCGGTGACCCGGATGGACACGACCGCGCAGGCGATCCGGACGCTCCTGGACGGGCCGACGGAATGGCTGCGCCCGGTGGCCGCCACCCGCTTCCCCACCGGTACGGCGCTGCGCAAGGGGGTCACCGCGCTGGCCCCCGACGACCAGGACGTCCTCACGGTGCCGCTCGACGCGAAGGCCGCGAAGATCGGCCGGGGGGTGTGCCGGATGATGGCCGCCCAGGTGCTGTTCACCCTGCGCGACCTGACGTCGGCCCGGGTGGACCAGGTGGATCTGGAGAGCACCGGCGGCACGCTGTGTTCGCTGGCCTCGGACGAGGCGCAGGAGTACGCCCCCGGGGACGGCTCGGGGGGCCCCGACAGCCAGTACTTCGTCGACGACCAGGGGCTGGTGGAGCGGATCGCGGGCGGCACCGCGGGCAGCGGCGACCCCGAGCCGGTGGCCGGTCCGCTGGGCGACGGGGCCGTGAAGCTGGGCACCGTCGGTGTGGCGCGCGACGAGAGCCGGGCGGCGGGCGTCTCCGCGGACGGGGCGCGGCTCTACGTGGCGTCCGTCGAGGAGGACTCGGAACTGGGCGTTCCCCTCGTGAAGAGTGCGGCGGCCGCGCCGGAGGACCGCCTGTCGGCGCCCAGTTGGGACGACCGGGGCGACCTGTGGGTGGCCGACCGCGATCCCGCCGGGCCGCGGCTGCTGCGGCTGGTCGGCGGCACGGGCAAGCCCCGGGAGGTGCGGGTCGCCGGGCTGCACGGCGAACGCGTCGAAGCGCTGCGGACGGCGGCCGACGGGGTGCGGATCGCGCTGCTGCTGGAGAAGGACGGCCGGACGACGCTGCAGATCGGCCGGATCGAGCGCACCGGGAGCGGTGAGGACGAGGTGGTCTCGGTGCGGGACCTGCGGCAGGCCGCGCCGCAGCTCACCGAGGTCACCGCGATGTCCTGGTCCGGCCGCAGCCGTCTCGTCGTGGTCGGCAAGGAGGAGGGCGGCGTCCAGCAGGTGCGCTACGTGGAGGCGGACGGTTCGACGTCCTCCTCCGGCGTGCTGCCGGGGGTCAACCAGGTGCAGACGATCGCGGCGGCCGACGACGAGTTGCTGCCGCTGATGGCCGACACCGAGGACGACGGCATCGTGAAGCTGTCACCGGGCGACAACTGGCAGACGGTGCTGAAGGAAGGCGCCTCGTTGGTCTACCCGGGCTGACGGGACCGGCTCCCGCGTCCGGCCGTCCCGCGTCCCATTGGCCTGCGTCCGGCCCTCCCGCGTCCCGTCGGCCTGCATCCGGCCGTCTCGCCGGCCTGCGCATCCGGCTTTCCCCCGTGTCCGGCCGCCCCGCGCCTCCCGGCGGCCTGCGTAAACGGCCGTCCCGCGGTCCGGCCCGATCCGGCGCGAGGTTGTCCACAGGCTCTGTCCACAGGTGTGGCGGACCGCACGGGCGCCGGGGACAGTGGACGGATGCGGACTTGGTGGCGGGAGATCTCCGGGCTGGTCCTGCCTGCGGCCTGCGCGGGCTGCGGCAGGCCGCGTACGGAGCTGTGCGGGAGGTGCGGGGCCGTGCCGGCGAGCGGCGTGCCGTGCCGGGTACGGCCCTCGCCCGCGCCGCCCGGTCTCCCCGAGGTCTTCGCGGCCGCACCGTACGACGGAGCCGTACGCGCCGTTCTGCTGGCCCACAAGGAACGCGGTGGCCTGAGCCTCGTCCGGCCGCTCGGGGCAGCCCTGGCGGCGGCCGTGGAGGCCGCGTCGGGGCCGGTGGCCGGGCGCGCGGTCCCGGTGCGGCCGCTCGCGCTGGTGCCGGTGCCGTCCGCGCGGCGGGCGACGGCCCGGCGCGGACACGATCCGACCCGCCGCATCGCGCTTGCCGCCGCCGCGCGGCTGCGCCGGGGCGGAACCGGGGCGCTGGTGTGCTCCGCTCTGCGGCAACGGCGGGCGGTCGCGGACCAGGCCGGGCTGGACGCACGCCGGCGGCGGGCCAACCTGGCGGGCGCGCTGTACGTCCCGGCGGGGGCCCGGCGCTTGCTGGCGGGGTGCCGGGTGGTGGTCGTGGACGACGTGCTGACGACCGGGGCCACCCTCGCCGAGGCCGCGCGGGCGCTGGGCGCCGGCACGGTCTGTGCGCAGGGCGCCGGCACGGTCTGTGCGCGGGGCCCGGGGCGGGGGCGTGCGGAGCCGGGGAAGGCGCCGGTGGGCGGCGTCCGGGCGGCCGTCGTGGCCGCGTCCCCGTCCGCCTTCGAAATAAACCCGGAAACGAATGGGAAAGACCATCGTTGCAGGTGGTGAGGGAGGAAAGACACCTGATCGGGGGTACGCGCGAGTAGCGGGTGCCGAGACCGCGGTGCACAGGCTATGTTCGGTGGTGGGAAAAGGATCGATGAATCCTCGCCCACGATGAATGCACCACCAGGTTTCGGGCAGGCAACTCAGCGAAGAACGAGATGCGTGTGGCCGGTGGGGCGTAGACCCCGCCGGCGGGGTAGCAGGAGGTGGAAGCCACCGAGTCCGAGGCTCCGGAATTCTCCGGGGTCTGGTGCAAAAGGGAGAGCTCCGCCGCCGAAGCGGGGCCCTCCGGGAACGGAGTTCTGCGTGGACATCGTCGTCAAGGGCCGCAAGACCGAGGTGCCCGAGCGGTTCCGCAAGCACGTGGCCGAGAAGCTGAAGCTGGACAAGATCCAGAAATTCGACGGCAAGGTGATGAGCCTCGACGTCGAGGTGTCCAAGGAGCCGAATCCCCGTCAGGCCGACCGTTCCGACCGGGTGGAGATCACGCTCCGTACGCGGGGACCGGTCATCCGGGCGGAGGCCGCCGCGGGCGACCCGTACGCGGCGCTGGACCTGGCCACCGGCAAGCTGGAGGCGAGGCTGCGCAAGCAGCACGACAAGCGCAACAGCCGCCGCGGCAGTGGCCGGCTCTCGGCCGCCGAGGTCGCGGAGGTGGTCCCCGGGACCGCCGCGATCGACGAGGACGGCGAACTCGTGGGCGGTGAAACGCCGTCCGAGGTCCCCACGTCCAAAGTCGGCCCCATCGAGGTCCAGGGCGAGGGACCGCTGGTGATGCGCGAGAAGACGCACGTCGCGGCACCGATGCTGCTCGACCAGGCGCTCTACGAGATGGAGTTGGTCGGGCACGACTTCTACCTCTTCGTCGACGCCGAGACCAAGGAACCCAGCGTCGTGTACCGGCGACACGCCTACGACTACGGTGTCATCCACCTGAGGACCGACCCGCTCGCGGCCGACGAGGCCGGCGGCGCGGGCGGCGCTCTCGGCGGCTGACGGCCCGTCTCCGCGGTGCCCCTGGAGCGTGTGGACGCACCCAGGGGCTTCCGCGTGCGTCGGACGGAACCACCGTTCCGGGGCCGGGCATGAAATCATGGGTTTCCGAGCCAATCGGTGTTCCATGAACAGCCGTTGGCGCAGCGTGTGACTTCAGGCCATGGCCTTCAGGGGGAGGAACGATGGCGGACGCCTTCGGACCCGTACGCGACACACATTCCGACGACGCCGCCGGCGCGCACACCGGTGGGGGCGGGGGCGGGATCGTGCGCAAGGAGCCCATCAGGGTCCTCGTGGTGGACGATCACGCGCTCTTCCGCAGAGGTCTGGAGATCGTCCTCGCCCACGAGGAGGACATCCAGGTCGTCGGTGAGGCCGGGGACGGGGCGGAGGCGGTCGACAAGGCCGCCGATCTGCTGCCCGACATCGTGCTGATGGACGTCCGGATGCCCAAGCGGGGCGGCATCGAAGCCTGCACCTCCATCAAGGAGGTGGCCCCCAGCGCGAAGATCATCATGTTGACGATCAGCGACGAGGAAGCCGACCTCTACGAGGCGATCAAGGCGGGCGCGACGGGCTATCTGCTCAAGGAGATCTCGACCGACGAGGTGGCCACCGCGATTCGCGCGGTGGCCGACGGGCAGTCGCAGATCAGCCCTTCGATGGCGTCGAAACTCCTCACCGAGTTCAAATCCATGATCCAGCGCACGGACGACCGTCGGCTCCTTCCCGCGCCGCGGCTCACCGAACGTGAACTGGAAGTGCTGAAACTCGTGGCCACGGGCATGAACAACCGTGATATCGCCAAGGAGTTGTTCATTTCCGAGAACACCGTGAAGAACCACGTGCGCAATATCCTGGAGAAGCTGCAACTGCACTCCCGGATGGAAGCGGTGGTCTACGCGATGCGGGAGAAGATCCTAGAGATCCGCTGAGCACCGGCCCCGCCCGGCTCCCGGCGCACCGCCGCTCCCGGCACCCGACCGGCGCCGGTGGCACCGTGGCGCGCCGCCGCCCGCGTACGTCCGCGCACGCCGCCGTCTGCGTACGTCCACGCACCCCCGCGCACCCCGCGCACGCCGGTTCAGCGACGCCCGCCCCTTCACCCACGGGCGACCCCCTTCACCCACGCGCGACCGTTCACCCACGCGCGACCGCTCACCCCCGGCACCCGTTCACCCCAGCGCGACCGTCTGGTCAACACACGACCGTCTGACCGGCTGCGACCGTCTGACCGACGTGCGACCCGTCTCACCGGTACGCGATCGTCTCAGCGGTACGCGGCGGAGAAGGCGCGGGCGATCTCCGACCGCAGGGCCTCGCGGAGCTCCGGGGCGTCGACCCGCTCCAGGCGGACGTCCGTGCAGCCGACCCACGCCGCCGCCTCCACGAGAGCGTCGGCCATGGGGGCCACCGCCTTCGGCCCGGCGAGGGAGAGCTGCCGGGCGACCAGGGTGTCGCCGTCGCGCGCCGGGTCCACCCGGCCCTGGAGCCGGCCGCCGGCCAGCAGCGGCATGGCGAAGTAGCCGTGGACGCGCTTGGGCCGGGGGACGTAGGCCTCCAGTCGGTGGGTGAACGCGAAGATCCGCTCGGTACGGGCGCGTTCCCACACCAGTGAGTCGAACGGGGACAGCAGCGTGGTGCGGTGGCGGCCGCGGGGCTCCGTGGCGAGCGCCTCCGGATCGGCCCAGGCGGGCTTGTCCCAGCCGCGCACCGTCACCGGAACCAGCCCGGAGTCCGCCACGACGGCGTCGAAGTCCTCGGCCTTGAGCCGGTGGTAGTCGGAGATGTCCGCACGGGTGCCGACCCCCAGCGACCGGCCCGCGAGCGCGACGAGCCGTCGCTTGCACTCGGCGTCGGTGAGGTCGTCGTGCAGCAGCGCGTCCGGGACGGCCCGCTCGGCGAGGTCGTACACCCGCTTCCAGCCGCGCCGCTCGGTGCAGACCACCTCGCCGTACATCAGGGCGCGTTCGACGGCGACCTTCGTGGCCGACCAGTCCCACCACTCGCCGCCGTTCTTCGCGCCGCCGAGCTCGGTCGCGGTGAGCGGGCCCTCGGCGCGCAGTTGGGCGATCACGGTCCCGTAGGTGCCGGCGGGGAGTTCGTGGTGCCACTGGGGGCGGGCGCGGTAGGCGCGCCTGCGGAAGGCGAAGTGCGGCCACTCCTCGATGGGCAGGACGCACGCGGCGTGCGACCAGTACTCGAAGGCCCGGCCGCCGGACCAGTACGCCTCCTCGACGGTGCGCCTGCCGACCGCGCCGAGGCGGGCGTACGGGACGAGTTCGTGCGAGCGGGCCAGCACGGAGATGGTGTCGAGCTGGACCGCGCCGAGGTGGCGCAGCACCCCCGGCACACCGGCGCGGCGGTCGGGGGCGCCCAGGAGCCCCTGGGCGCGCAGCGCGATCCTGCGGGCGTGGTCGGGCGAGAGCTCGGCCACGGGGGTCCGTACGGGCGGCACAGGCGTCATGGGGAAACCCTAAGGGCCCGCACCGACAACGCGGGCGCCTGCGCGTGGCCCCGTACCGGGCGCGCTGCGCCGCCTCGGCGTGCCCCACCGCCACGGACCGGTGCGGGCGCTCAGCTCGGTGCGGGGGAGGGGACGTACGGGGCGGTGCTGGGCAGGCCGAGGTCGGACGGGAGCAGGGCGGCGACCCAGGTGTCCCGGCGTACGCCCTTGTTGAACAGGGCGGACCGCTGGCCGCCCTCCATCCGGAACCCGGCCCGCTCGGCGAGGGCGCGCGAGGCGGTGTTGCCCACCTCCGCCCGCCACTCCAGCCGGTCCACCGAGAGGGAGCCGAAGGCCCACCGCGCGGCGCCGAGCACCGCCTCCGTGCCGTAGCCCCGGCCGCGGTGCTCGCGGACGAGCCAGAAGCCGATCTCGGAGAGCCCCGGCAGCACCCGGCGGCTGACGCCGAGGGCACCCACGAGCTGCCCGGTGCCGCGTGCGACCAGCGCGAAGTTGTACGCGGTGTCGCTCTCCCAGCCGCCCGGGGCGAGGGTCCCGACGAAGAGCTCCGCGTCGCTCCTGGTGTACGGCGACGGGATCTCGGTCCAGCGCTGGATCCCGGCATCCTGGCACGCGGTGTGCACCGCCTCCGCGTCGTCGGACCGGAAGGGCCGCAGCAGCAGACGATCCGTGGTGAGCGTGATGGGCTTCATGCGAGGAATTGTGGTGAGCCGGACCCGCCCGCGCGAGCACTTTCCGCACTTCCCGGCACCTTCGGAGCCCTTCGGCCGTTGTTCTGTGGGGCGCGGTGCGGGTTCACGCCGAGGCAGCCCTCCCGGCGCGGCGGGGTCCTCGCTTACGATGGCCGTTGCGGTGGGGCCCACCTGCCGTGCCCGCGCCAGAGTCCTTCACACGACCCAGTGCCCAGGCCCGACCGGCAAGGAGACCAGCCTCAGTGTCCGTCTTCCACAAGCTCATGCGTGCAGGCGAAGGCAAGATCCTGCGCAAACTGCACCGCATCGCGGACCAGGTCAGCTCCATCGAAGAGGACTTCGTCAACCTCTCCGACGCCGAGCTGCGGGCGCTCACCGACGAGTACAAGGAACGGTACGCGGACGGCGAGAGCCTGGACGACCTGCTCCCCGAGGCGTTCGCGACCGTCCGCGAGGCCGCCAAGCGCGTCCTCGGCCAGCGCCACTACGACGTCCAGATCATGGGCGGCGCCGCGCTGCACCTCGGCTACGTCGCCGAGATGAAGACCGGTGAGGGCAAGACCCTCGTCGGCACCCTCCCGGCGTACCTCAACGCGCTCTCCGGCAAGGGCGTCCACCTGATCACGGTGAACGACTACCTCGCGCAGCGCGACTCCGAGATGATGGGCCGGGTGCACAAGTTCCTCGGCCTGGACGTCGGGTGCATCGTCGCCAACATGACGCCGGCGCAGCGCCGTCAGCAGTACGCCTGCGACATCACGTACGGCACCAACAACGAGTTCGGCTTCGACTACCTCCGCGACAACATGGCGTGGTCGCAGGAGGAGCTGGTGCAGCGGGGCCACAACTTCGCGGTGGTGGACGAGGTGGACTCGATCCTCGTCGACGAGGCGCGCACCCCGCTGATCATCTCGGGCCCGGCCGACCAGGCCACCAAGTGGTACGGCGACTTCGCCAAACTGGTGACCCGGCTGACCAGGGGGGAGGCCGGCAACCAGCTCAAGGGCATCGCGGAGACCGGCGACTACGAGGTCGACGAGAAGAAGCGGACCGTGGCCATCCACGAGCCCGGCGTCTCCAAGGTCGAGGACTGGCTGGGCATCGACAACCTCTACGAGTCGGTGAACACCCCGCTGGTCGGGTACCTGAACAACGCCATCAAGGCGAAGGAACTCTTCAAGAAGGACAAGGACTACGTCGTCATCGACGGCGAGGTCATGATCGTCGACGAGCACACCGGCCGTATCCTCGCCGGCCGCCGCTACAACGAGGGCATGCACCAGGCGATCGAGGCGAAGGAAGGGGTGGACATCAAGGACGAGAACCAGACCCTCGCCACGATCACCCTGCAGAACTTCTTCCGCCTGTACGACAAGCTGTCGGGCATGACCGGTACGGCGATGACCGAGGCCGCGGAGTTCCACCAGATCTACAAGCTCGGCGTCGTGCCCATCCCGACCAACCGGGCGATGGTCCGCATCGACCAGTCCGACCTGATCTACCGCACCGAGGTGGCGAAGTTCGCCGCGGTGGTCGACGACATCGCGGAGAAGCACGAGAAGGGCCAGCCGATCCTGGTCGGCACCACCTCGGTCGAGAAGTCCGAGTACCTCTCGCAGCAGCTCTCCAAGCGCGGGGTCCACCACGAGGTGCTCAACGCCAAGCAGCACGACCGGGAGGCGACGATCGTCGCCCAGGCCGGCCGCAAGGGCGCCGTCACCGTCGCCACGAACATGGCCGGCCGAGGCACCGACATCAAGCTCGGCGGCAATCCGGACGACCTCGCCGAGGCGGAGCTGCGCCAGCGCGGCCTGGACCCGGTCGAGCACGCGGAGGAGTGGGCGGCGGCCCTGCCGGCGGCGCTGGAGAGCGCCGAGCTGGCCGTGAAGGCGGAGTTCGAGGAGGTCAAGGAGCTCGGCGGGCTGTACGTGCTGGGCACCGAGCGCCACGAGTCGCGCCGCATCGACAACCAGCTCCGCGGCCGTTCCGGCCGTCAGGGCGACCCGGGCGAGTCCCGCTTCTACCTCTCGCTCGGCGACGACCTGATGCGTCTGTTCAAGGCGCAGATGGTCGAGCGCGTGATGTCGATGGCGAACGTCCCCGACGACGTTCCCATCGAGAACAAGATGGTCACGCGGGCCATCGCCTCGGCCCAGTCGCAGGTCGAGCAGCAGAACTTCGAGACCCGTAAGAACGTCCTGAAGTACGACGAGGTCCTCAACCGTCAGCGCGAGGTCATCTACGGCGAGCGGCGCCGCGTCCTGGAGGGCGAGGACCTGCAGGACCAGATCCGCCACTTCATGGACGACACGATCGACGACTACATCCGCCAGGAGACCGCCGAGGGCTTCGCGGAGGAGTGGGACCTGGACCGGCTGTGGGGCGCCTTCCGGCAGCTCTACCCGGTGAAGGTCACCGTCGAGGAGCTGGAAGAGGCGGCGGGCGACCTCGCGGGCGTCACGGCGGACTTCATCGCCGAGTCCGTCAAGGAGGACATCCACCAGCAGTACGAGGAGCGCGAGAAGTCGCTCGGCTCCGACATCATGCGGGAGCTGGAGCGGCGCGTGGTGCTGTCGGTCCTCGACCGCAAGTGGCGCGAGCACCTCTACGAGATGGACTACCTCCAGGAGGGCATCGGCCTCCGTGCCATGGCGCAGAAGGACCCGCTGGTCGAGTACCAGCGCGAGGGCTTCGACATGTTCAACGCCATGATGGAGGGCATCAAGGAGGAGTCCGTCGGCTACCTCTTCAACCTGGAGGTCCAGGTCGAGCAGCAGGTCGAGGAGGTGCCGGTGTCGGAAGACGCCGAGCGCACCTCGCTCGCCAAGGAGGGCGCCGGTGTCGCGGCGGGCTCGCGTCCGGAGATCCGCGCCAAGGGCCTCGAAGCCCCGCAGCGCCCGGACCGGCTGCACTTCTCCGCGCCGACGGTGGACGGCGAGGGCGGCGTCGTCGAGGGCGAGTTCACGGACGCCGAGGCCGGCCGGTCCGACGGTGACGGGATGACCCGCGCCGAGCGTCGCAAGGCCCAGAAGAGCACGGGCGGGCGTCGCCGCAAGAAGTAGGCGGTACGGCGCCGGCCGGGCGCGGAGCGATCCGTGGCGGCCGTCGCCGCTGGGACGACGGGCGGGGCGGGGCACTCACGGGTGCCCGGCCCCGCCCGTCGTGCGCTGCGGCGCCGTGCGGCACTGTGCGGCGCCGCGTCGTGCGGCACCGACGGTCCCGGCGTGCGCACGGCCACCCCGCCCGCGTGCGGCCCGCCGTCCCCGCTGCCCGGCCCGCGTGCGGCCCCACGGCCCGCGTGTGCGCCGCCGTCCCCGCTGCCCTGCGCGACGGCCTGCGTGCGCCCCGCCGCCGCCTCGCCGCCGTACGGCCCACCGGCCCGTCCGCGTGCGTGCGGGTCCGCCGGTGGGCCTGCCGCTCGACCGGGGCGGCGGCCCAGGTCCGCCGCGCTCAGACCGCCAGGCGTTCGCCGCCCAGTTCGACCGCGGCGCACCTGGCGGCCCAGGTCCGCCGCGCTCAGACCGCCAGGCGTTCGCCGCCCAGTTCGACCGCGGCGCACCGCCAGCGCAGGTCCGCGCCCTGCTCCAGCCGGAAGGCCATGGCGTGCACCTGGCCGCCCGCTGAGACGCTCGCGAACGCCTCCACGACGCCGGTGGCGGGCTGGGAGCCGTAGCACCGCCTCAGCACCGGGGAGGCGCCCGCCGGGTGCCGGAACGGGGTGCAGGGGGCGAGCTCGGCGAGCTGGTCGTAGGCCTCGCCGATGGTGTGGCCGAGCATCCAGTGGACCGGGCGGCGGCCGCTGAGCACGGCGAGCAGGCGTTCGGCGAACCACTGGTGCGGGCGCGGCGGCAGCGCGGGCCGGGGCCGGCTCCGCTGCGCCGGTACCGTGCCGGGCCTGCGGGGGTCGCGGCGGCCTGTGGGTCTGGTCCTGTCGGTGCTCATTCGTGTTCACCCCGTCTGCGACGCCCGGTTCGTACCAAGCGGTAACTTTTGTTGGGGATCTTCTACGGGCCGCGCGGTGTGCCCGCAAGCGGCGTCCGGCCGGTTGCGGACCGGCCGCAGGACCACCTATCCGGGTGGCGGCGGGGTCCCGCCATCGGCGTGGCGGGGGTGAGAACCGTCGGGGGGTGGACGCCAGGACCGCCGAACCGCGCGCGCCGGGGCCGTGCGGGGCCGTGCGGGACTGTGCGGGACCTTACGGGGGCAGCGGCGGTGGACCCCCGTCCCGGCCGCCGGGACCCGCGCCCCGACCCGATGGGGGACCTCCGACGTATCCTGAGGGGGTTTCCGACGACGGAACGACGACGAAAGTGGCAGCCATGCGCGTGTACGTCCCCCTGACCCTCTCCGGGCTCGCAGCGGCGCACGCGGCGGGCGAGGCGGGGCCCGGCCCGCTGACGGCGTACGCGGTCACTCCGGGGCTGCGCGAGTGGTACGTCTCCGACGACATCGAGGAACTCGAGTACGCGGCGCTGAACCGGGCCGCCGCCGCCTCGCTGCGGCTGATCGCGGGGCGCCCGGGGGAGCCGCGCCGCCGGGTGGTCGTCGCCTTCGACGTGCCGGACGGGGACGCCGTCGCCGATCCCGACCACGGCCCGGACGGCGCCTCGGTCGGCGAGGTGCGGATCGTGTCCGCCGTGCCGCTCGCCAAGGCCGCCGCGGTGCACGTGGACGCGGACGACGCGGAGAAGGACGTCAGCGCGGCCGCCGACGCGCTGGGCGCCGCCGACCTCGGCGACGACGACGCGCAGTTCACCGTCGACGGCGCGGAGGACCACGAGCTGCTGTGGTTCGGCGTGCAGGAGATCGGCAACCTCATCGGCTGACCGGCGGTCGGCGGTCAGCCGACCGGGCTGACCGGCTGTCGTACCCTCCGGGTATTTTCTCCCTCATGGGGACGAGCGCGCGCACACATCTGGTCTGGGACTGGAACGGCACACTGCTGGACGACACGCATGCCGTGGTCGGAGCGACCAACGCGGCCTTCGCGGAGATCGGGCTGGCGCCGATCACGGTGGAGCAGTACCGCGAGAACTACCGCGTGCCCATTCCGACGTTCTACGAGCGGTTCCTCGGCCGGCTGCCGACGGACGCCGAGTGGGAGCGGATGGACGTCGTCTTCCACGACCACTACACCGGGCTGCGGATCGCCTGCGGGCTCACCGAGGGCGTCGCGGAACTGCTGGCGGGGTGGCCGGCCGCCGGCCGGAGCCAGTCCCTGCTGTCGATGTACGGACACGAGCACCTGGTGCCTGTGGTGCGGGAGTTCGGCATCGAGCGGCACTTCGTGCGGGTCGACGGCCGCACCGGTCCCTCCGGCGGCAGCAAGACGCTCCACATGGAGCGGCATTTCGCGGCGCTCGACGGGATCGCGCCGGAACATGCGGTGATCATCGGCGACGCCGTGGACGACGCGGTCGCCGCCGCGCACGTCGGCGCCCGCGCGGTGCTGTACACGGGCGGTTCGCACAGCCGGGCCGGACTGGAGGTCGCCGGGGTGCCGGTGGTCGACACCCTCGCCGAGGCGGTCGCGCTGGCCGCCGAGATCGTCCGCTGACCCCCGGATCCCGCTAACCCCGGATCCCCTGGCCCCCGCGGCCCCCGCCCCCGGACCCCCTGGCCCCGCCCCCCGACCCCCGCGCGGAACCGCACCGTCCGGGCGTAGGGGAGCGCTCGGGGGGCCGGACGGCGCGCGCCGTGGGGTCGGAGTGCGCCGGAGTACCCCGGCGCACTGTCCGAAGTGTCAAAGTTCGTAGCCGTCCTTTGTGCGCAAACGCCCCATGACGGCGACCCCGTAGGGCGGGATAGCCTGGGGTCCGTGATCAGCGCGATACGCATCGGGGGCAGCGACGCCCCCGGCCACCGCCCGGAGTGCCTACGCACCCGGGCCGTCCGCGATCCCCGCCCCCAGGACCCGTCCCGCCGGCGACAGCTGGCGCGAATGGACCCGGGCGTCTCTCGTGGCGGCATAACGTCGACCCGGACCGGATACACCGTGTCGTTGCGTTGCGTCGCCTTTCTCACCTACGTCACGCAACGGCGCGCGACAGGAGCCAGAGGACATGCAGACCAAGCTGGACGAAGCCAAGGCCGAGTTGCTCGCACGGGCCGCCGAGGTAGCTGACAACAGCCCGGGCGGTGGTGCCGGAGGCCCGGGGGGAGTCCCCCGGGTGCGCATCGCCGCGGCCGGCCCCGAGGGCGGCACGGTGGGCCCGGACGAGGGCTCCGGCCCCGCCGCGGTGCTGACCTACCTCCAGCGCTACTACCTGCACACCGCTCCCGAGGACGTCGCCGGGCGTGACCCGGTGGACGTCTTCGGCGCCGCGTCCTCGCACTACCGGCTCGCCCAGAACCGTCCGCAGGGCACCGCCAACGTGCGGGTGCACACCCCGACCGTCGAGGAGAACGGCTGGACCTCCAGCCACTCGGTGGTCGAGGTGGTCACCGACGACATGCCGTTCCTCGTCGACTCCGTCACCAACGAGCTGTCCCGCCAGGGGCGCGGCATCCACGTCGTGATCCACCCGCAGGTCGTCGTCCGCCGCGATGTCGCGGGCAAGCTGATCGAGGTCCTCGCCGACGGCGGCGGCGCCCCCGTCACCTCCAAGGGCCGCAAGGACAAGAACGCCGCACCGGCCGGTCCCGAGCTGCCGCACGACGCGCTGGTCGAGTCCTGGATCCACGTCGAGATCGACCGCGAGACCGACCGCGAGGACCTCCAGCAGATCACCGCCGACCTGCGGCGCGTCCTGTCCGACGTGCGGGAGACCGTCGAGGACTGGGACAAGATGCGCGACACCGCGCTGCGCATCTCCGACGAACTGCCGGGCGAGCCGCTCGACGACCTCCCCGAGGAGGAGATCGAGGAGGCCCGCGAGCTGCTGCGCTGGCTCGCCGCCGACCACTTCACCTTCCTCGGCTACCGCGAGTACGAACTCCGCGACAGCGACGCCCTGTCCGCCGTGCCCGGCACCGGTCTCGGCATCCTGCGCTCCGACCCGCAGCACAGCGGGGACGAGGCCCACCCCGTCAGCCCGTCCTTCGACCGGCTGCCCGCGGACGCCCGCGCCAAGGCCCGGGAGCACCGCCTGCTGGTGCTGACCAAGGCCAACAGCCGCTCCACCGTGCACCGCCCGAGCTACCTCGACTACGTCGGCGTGAAGAAGTTCGACGCCAAGGGCAACGTCGTCGGCGAGCGCCGTTTCCTCGGCCTGTTCTCGTCGTCCGCGTACACCGAGTCGGTGCGCCGGGTGCCCGTCGTGCGCCGCAAGGTCGCCGAGGTGCTGGAGGGAGCGGGCTTCTCGCACAACAGCCACGACGGCCGCGACCTGCTCCAGATCATGGAGACCTACCCGCGCGACGAGCTGTTCCAGACGCCCGCCGACCAGCTCCGGTCGATCGTGACCTCCGTGCTCTACCTCCAGGAGCGCCGCCGGCTGCGGCTGTACCTGCGGCAGGACGAGTACGGGCGCTACTACTCCGCGCTGGTGTACCTCCCGCGCGACCGGTACACCACCGGGGTGCGGCTGCGGCTCATCGACATCCTCAAGGAGGAACTCGGCGGTACCAGCGTCGACTTCACCGCCTGGAACACCGAATCCATCCTGTCCCGGCTGCATTTCGTGATCCGGGTCGCGCCCGGCACGGAGCTGCCGGACCTCACGGACGCCGACGCCGACCGCATCGAGGCGCGGCTGGTGGAGGCCGCCCGCTCCTGGGCCGACGGCTTCCAGGAGGCGCTGACCGCCGAGTGCGGCGAGGAACGCGCGGCCGAACTGCTGCGGCGCTACGCCCGCGCCTTCCCCGAGGGGTACAAGGCCGACCACTCGCCGCGCGCCGCGGTGGCCGACCTGGTCCACCTCGAAGCGCTGAAGAAGGGCGAGAAGGACTTCTCGCTCAGCCTCTACGAGCCGGTCGGCGCCGGTCCCGGAGACCGCCGCTTCAAGATCTACCGCACCGGTGAGCCGGTCTCCCTCTCCGCGGTCCTCCCGGCGCTCCAGCGACTGGGCGTCGAGGTGGTCGACGAGCGTCCCTACGAGTTGCGCTGCGCGGACCGCACGACCGCCTGGGTCTACGACTTCGGGCTGCGGATGCCCGTCGAGTACGGCCACGGCGGCCACCTCGCGGACGGGGCGCGCGAACGCTTCCAGGCCGCGTTCGCGGCGGTGTGGACCGGCGCGGCGGAGAACGACGGCTTCAACGCGCTGGTGCTGAGCGCCGGACTGGACTGGCGCCAGGCGATGGTGCTGCGGGCCTACGCGAAGTACCTGCGGCAGGCCGGCGGCACCTTCAGCCAGGACTACATGGAGGACACCCTCCGCAACAACGTCCACACCACCCGGCTGCTGGTCTCGCTCTTCGAGGCGCGGATGTCGCCCGGCCGCCAGCGCGCGGGCCGGGAGCTGACCGACGGGCTGCTGGAGGAGCTGGACGGGGCCCTGGACCAGGTCGCCTCGCTGGACGAGGACCGCATCCTGCGGTCGTTCCTCACCGTCATCAAGGCGACCCTGCGGACCAACTTCTTCCAGCGGGCCGACGACGGCGAGCCGCACGGCTACGTCTCGATGAAGTTCGACCCGCAGGCCATCCCGGACCTCCCGGCGCCGCGCCCGGCGTTCGAGATCTGGGTGTACTCGCCCCGCGTCGAGGGCGTCCACCTCCGCTTCGGCAAGGTGGCCCGCGGCGGTCTGCGCTGGTCGGACCGGCGCGAGGACTTCCGTACGGAGATCCTCGGCCTGGTCAAGGCGCAGATGGTGAAGAACACCGTCATCGTGCCGGTGGGCGCCAAGGGCGGCTTCGTCGCCAAGCACCTGCCGGACCCGGCGGTGGACCGCGACGCGTGGCTGGCCGAGGGCATCGCCGCGTACCGCACGTTCATCTCGGCGCTGCTGGACATCACCGACAACATGGTGGCCGGCGAGGTCGTGCACCCCGCCGACGTCGTCCGGCACGACGAGGACGACACCTACCTGGTGGTCGCCGCCGACAAGGGCACCGCGAGCTTCTCCGACATCGCCAACGAGGTCGCCGTCGCCTACGGCTTCTGGCTCGGTGACGCGTTCGCGTCCGGCGGTTCCGCCGGGTACGACCACAAGGGCATGGGCATCACCGCCCGCGGCGCCTGGGAGTCGGTGAAGCGGCACTTCCGCGAGCTGGGCCACGACACCCAGTCCGAGGACTTCACCGTGGTCGGCGTCGGCGACATGTCCGGCGACGTGTTCGGCAACGGAATGCTGCTCTCCGAGCACATCCGACTGGTCGCGGCCTTCGACCACCGGCACATCTTCATCGACCCGGACCCGGACCCGGCGGTCTCGTACGCCGAGCGCCGGCGCCTGTTCGACCTGCCGCGCAGCTCCTGGGCCGACTACGACACCAAACTGCTCTCCGCGGGCGGTGGCGTCCACCCCCGCAACGCCAAGTCCATCCCGGTGAACGCGCACGTCAGGGAGGCACTCGGCATCGAGGCCGGCGTCACCAAGATGGCGCCCGCCGACCTGATGCGGGCCATTCTGCGGGCCCCCGTGGACCTGCTGTGGAACGGCGGCATCGGCACCTACGTCAAGTCGTCCGCCGAGACCGACGCGGACGTCGGCGACAAGGCCAACGACGCGATCCGCGTCGACGGCGAGGAGCTGCGGGCCAAGGTGGTCGGCGAGGGCGGCAACCTCGGCGCCACCCAGCTCGGCCGCATCGAGTTCGCGCGGGCCGGTGGCCGGATCAACACCGACGCGATCGACAACAGCGCCGGCGTGGACACCTCCGACCACGAGGTGAACATCAAGATCCTGCTCAACGGCCTGGTGCGGGACGGCGACATGACCGTCAAGCAGCGCAACAAGCTGCTCGCGGAGATGACCGACGAGGTCGGCAAGCTGGTGCTGCGCAACAACTACGCGCAGAACGTCGCCCTCGGCAACGCCTGCGCCCAGGCGCCCTCGCTGCTGCACGCCCACCACCGCTCGATCCGCCGGCTGGAGAAGGACGGTGGGCTGGACCGCGCGCTGGAGTTCCTGCCCGCCGACCGGCAGATCCGCGAACTCCTCAACGCGGGCAAGGGCCTCAGCCAGCCGGAACTGGCCGTGCTGCTGGCCTACACCAAGATCACGACGGCGGACGAGCTGATCGGCACCAGCCTGCCGGACGACCCGCACCTGCAGAAGCTGGTCCACTCCTACTTCCCCGAGCAGCTGCGCGAGCGGTTCCCGGCGGCGGTGGACGGCCACGCGCTGCGCCGCGAGATCATCACGACGGTGCTGGTCAACGACACCGTCAACACCGGTGGTTCGACCTTCCTGCACCGGCTGCGGGAGGAGACCGGCGCGTCCCTGGAGGAGATCGTCCGGGCGCAGGCGGCGGCCCGTGAGATCTTCGGCCTCTCCGCGGTGTGGGACGCGGTGGAGGCGCTCGACAACCGGGTCCCGGCCGACGTGCTGACCCGGATCCGGCTGCACTCGCGCCGGCTGGTGGAGCGGGCGACCCGTTGGCTGCTGGGCAACCGGCCGCAGCCGGTCGCCATCGCGGAGACCATCGCGTTCTTCCGTGACCGGGTGGCCGAGGTGTGGGAGCGGATGCCGTCGCTGCTGCGCGGTGCCGACGACACGTGGTACCGCTCGATCCTGGACGAGCTGACCGCGGCGGGCGTGCCCCGGGAGCTGGCCGAGCGGGTCGCCGGGTTCTCCTCGGCCTTCCCGACGCTCGACATCGTGGCCATCGCCGACCGTACGGACCAGGAGCCCCTGGCGGTCGCCGAGGTCTACTACGACCTCGCGGACCGGCTGCGGATCACCCAGCTCATGGACCGGATCATCGAACTGCCCCGGTCCGACCGCTGGCAGTCGATGGCCCGCGCCTCCATCCGTGAGGACCTGTTCGCGGCGCACGCGGCGCTCACCGCCGACGTGCTGGCCGCGGGCGACGGGTCCTCGACGCCGGAGGAGCGGTTCAAGGCATGGGAGGAGAAGAACGCGGCGATCCTGTCGCGTTCCCGCTCGACGCTGGAGGAGATCCAGAGCTCGGACGCGTTCGACCTGGCCAACCTGTCGGTGGCGATGCGGACGATGCGGACCCTGCTGCGCACGCACGGCTGACGCACGAACGGGAGGACGGGGTGCGGCCGGATCTGGCCGCACCCCGTCCTCCCGTGCCGTTCCGCGCGTGCGGCTACCTCTTGGTGAACCGCTCGTACGCGTCGACGACGTCCTGCGCCGGGCCGTCCATCCGCAGCACGCCGGACTCCAGCCAGAGCGCCCGGTCGCAGGTCTCGGTGATCGACCGGTTGCTGTGGCTGACCAGGAAGACGGTGCCCGCCTCCTCGCGGAGTTCCTTGATCCGGTCCTTGCTGCGGTTCTGGAACCGGGCGTCGCCGGTGGACAGCGCCTCGTCGATCAGCAGCACGTCGTGGCTTTTGGAGGCGGCGATGGCGAACCGCAGCCGGGCGCCCATGCCGGAGGAGTAGGTCCGCATGGGGAGGCTGATGAAGTCGCCCTTCTCGTTGATCCCGGAGAAGGAGACGATGCCGTCGTAGGCTTCGCGGATCTCCTTGCGGCTCATGCCCATCGCGAGCCCGCCGAGCACCACGTTGCGCTCGCCGGTGAGGTCGGCCATCAGCGCCGCGTTGACCCCGAGCAGCGAGGGCTGGCCCTGGGTGTGGATCTTTCCCTTGGTGGGCGGCAGCAGCCCCGCGACGGCCCTGAGCAGGGTGGACTTGCCGGAGCCGTTGGAACCGATGAGGCCGATGGCCTCGCCCTTGTACGCGGCGAAGCTGACGCCCTTGACGGCGTGCACCTCGCGGGCGCCGGGGGTGGCGCGGCGGGACGCGAGGCGGCTGAGGGCGGCGGTGGCGCTGCCCCTGCCGGTCTTGGCGCCGTGCACCTTGTAGGTGATGTGGACGTCGTCGACGACCACCGTGGGGACGCGTTCACCGGTCGTGTCAGCCACGTCCGTACCTCTCCTCCGCCTGCCAGAAGAACACGAAGCCGCCGACCCCGCAGAGCAGCGCCCAGCCGGCCGCGATCGCCCAGACGTGCGGCGGGAGCCGGTCGGCGGTGAAGCTCTCGATGAGCGCGAACCGCATCAGGTCGATGTAGACCGCCGCCGGGTTGAGGTCCAGCAGCACGGTCACGGCGTGCGGCACCTTGTCGTTGGACGCGAGGGAGTCGAGGCTCCACATCACGCCGGACGCGTACATCCAGGTGCGCAGGATGAACGGCATGAGCTGTGCGATGTCGGGCGTGCGGGCGGCGAGCCGGGCCACGACCATGGACACGCCGATGGAGAACATCGACTGGCACAGCAGGGCCGGGATCGCCAGCAGCCAGGAGGGCCGCGGGAACTCGCCGAAGGCGAAGAGGATCAGCACGAGTGTGGCCAGCGAGAAGAGCAGTTGCTGGAGCTGCTGGAGGCCGAGGGCGATCGGCAGCGAGGCGCGCGGGAAGTGCAGGGCGCGGACCAGGCCGAGGTTGCCGCTGATCGCGCGGGTGCCCGCGGTGATCGCGTTGGAGGTGAAGGTCCAGATGAAGACGCCGGTGACGAGGAAGGGGACGAAGTCGTCCACCCCGTGCTGGGTGTTCATCAGGACGCCGAAGATGAAGTAGTACACCGTCGCGTTGAGTAGCGGCGTCATGATCTGCCAGATCTGGCCGAGCTTCGCGCCGCTGTACTGCGCGGTCAGTTTGGCGGTGGCGAACGCCGTGATGAAGTGCCGGCGCCCCCAGAGCCGGCGGACGTACGCGGGCAGGGACGGTCGCGCGCCGCTGACGCCGAGGTGGTGGCGTGCGGCGAGCGCGGCCAGTTCGCCCGGTGCGTGGACCGGGGCGAGGGCGTTCGGATCGGCGCCGGCCGTGGCCGGTGGAGCTGCTGTCTGGCTCACCACGATCGCTTTCTAGGCAGGGGGAGAACGGTCGGGACCCGCGGGGAAGCCGGGGAAACGCTGGGAGAACGGCGGGGAAACCGCACACCAACGTGGGGACGGGACCGTTTCGTCGTCACGTCAGAGTAGGCCGGGGGTGCGACGGGACGCAACCGTTTCGTCGTTACGGCTATCCTGTGAGGCATGACCACCGAACGGGGAACCCGGCGCCGCACGCCCGCGGGCGCCGCGGTGCTGCGGGAAGACGTGACCGACGCGATCCGCGCGGCCGTCTTCGACGAGCTGGCGGCGGTGGGCTTCGCCCGGATGTCGATCGAGGGGATCGCGCGGCGGGCGGGGGTCGGCAAGACCGCCGTCTACCGCCGCTGGAAGTCCAAGCTCGCGCTGGTCCTGGACCTGGTCGCCGCCGTGGCCGCGCAGGGCATGCCCGCCCCGTCGACCGGTTCGCTGCACGGGGACGTACGCGCCGTGCTGGAGTTGGCCGCCTACGCCCTGCGCCACCCGGTCGCCTCGCAGGTGATCCCCGACCTGCTGGTGGAGGCGGCCCGCAACCCGGAGATCTCCGACGCGATCAAGGGCGCGCTGCTCGACCCGCAGCAGGGCGTCGCCGCGGTCGTGGTGCGGGAGGCGGTGGCCCGCGGCGAACTGCCGGAGGGCAGCGACCCCGACCGCGCGCTCGACCTCATCGTGGGCCCTCTCTACTGGCGGCTGGTCGTCGTCCGCGGCGACCTGCCCCGCGGGTACCTGGACGACCTCGCCGCCTCCGCGGTGGTGGCCCTCAGGGGCGGGGCGTAGCGGACGCACGCACACGGGAGAGGCCGGCGGACCCCCGCGGGGACGCCGGCCTCCTCGTACGCGTGCGGGACGGCTACTTGACCGCGCCCGCCATCACGCCCGACACGAACTGCCGCTGGAACGCGAAGAACACCACCAGCGGGATCACCATCGACACGAAGGCGCCCGGCGCCAGCACGTCGATGTTGTTGCCGAACTGCCGGACCTGCTGCTGGAGCGCCACGGTGATCGGCGGCGAACCGGAGTCCGCGAAGATCAGCGCCACCAGCATGTCGTTCCACACCCACAGGAACTGGAAGATGCCCAGCGAGGCGATGGCCGGACCGCCGAGCGGCATCACCACGCGGGTGAACAGCCGGATCTCGCCCGCCCCGTCCAGCCGGGCCGCCTCCAGCAGCTCACGCGGGATCTCGGCGAAGAAGTTCCGCAGCAGGAAGATCGCGAACGGCAGCCCGAACGCGGTGTGGAACAGCACCACCCCGAGCGTCGTCTCGAAGATGCCCACGGCCCCGAACAGCTCGGACACCGGGATCAGCGCCACCTGCACCGGCACCACCAGCAGCCCGACCACCAGCAGGAACCACCAGTCCCGGCCGGGGAAGTCCATCCAGGCGAAGGCGTACCCGGCGAACGAGCCGACCACCACCACAAGCACGGTGGACGGCACGGTGATCATCACCGTGCTGAGCAGGGAGTCGGTGATCACCGGGTTGGACAGGATGCGCTGGTAGTTGTCGAGGGTCAGCTCGGACGGCGCGGTGAACACCTGCCACCAGCCGCTCGCCGCGATGTCCTGCGGACCGCGCAGCGAGGAGATCAGCAGGCCGATGGTCGGCATCAGCCAGAACAGCGCCACCAGCAGCAGGAAGACCCGCATCACCCCGCCGCCCGCGCGGGCGGCGATCCGCGCGGCGAGCGCGGGACGCGCCTTCGCCGGGGCGGTCGCGGCGGACGCGGCAGGGCCGCCCGCCGTCTCGGTCGTGGCGGTCATCGGCGCCCCTCCTTCCGTATCCGGCGCACGTTGCTGTCGTCTCCCGGGGGGCGACCCCCGTACCCCCGGCCGGGGGGTGCCGCGGACGCGAGTCGCCACGTCATCGGCGCCCCTCCTTCCGTATCCGGCGCACGTTGAAGAGCATCACCGGGATCACCAGGAGCAGCAGCAGCACCGCGATGGCGCTGCCGACGCCGAGGTCGGCGTCGGTGCCGAAGGAGGTCCGGTAGAGCTGGAGGGCCAGGACGTTGGCGTCGTCCTGGGAGGAGCCGGGGGCGATGATGAAGACCAGGTCGAAGACCTTCAGGACATTGATCATCAGCGTCACCAGCACCACCGCGAGGACCGGTGCCAGCATCGGGACGGTGATCCGGCGGAACACCTGCCACTCGTTGGCGCCGTCCACCCGGGCCGCTTCGAGGAGTTCGCGCGGCAGACCGGCGAGCCCCGCCGCGATGAGGACCATGGCGAAGCCGGCCCACATCCAGACGTAGCTGCCGATGATGCCGGGGGTCACCAGCGAGGGGCCCAGCCACTCGACGCCGTTGTACGGCTCGCGGAAGTTGTCGGCGGGCAGCCGGAGCACCGAGCCGTCGGCGGAGGCGGGCAGGGTGAAGACCCCGTCCGCTCCGGCCGTGGCGGTGGCGACCACCTTGCCGTCCTTCACCGCCTCGACCCTGATGCCCTTGAGGCCGAGTTCCTTCGGGTCCACGACGTTGGGCGTTCCGCCGCCGCCCTTGGTGAAGTCCAGCCAGACGGTGCCGGTGATCCCGTCGCCGGGGTCGGAGACGGGCTTCGCGGGCCGCGCGTCGTCCGGCATGCGGTCCGGGGCGACCCCCACCAGCGGCAGCAGTGCGGGCTCGCCCGCCCGCACCGGCTCCTTCGTCACGAACGCCCCGCCGCCGCCCGCCTTCAGCGGATGCACCGGCAGCGGCCGCGCCTTCGGGTAGCCCCCCGACTCGGCGAACGTGTCGTGCACGCCCACCCAGACCGCGTTGGCCACCCCGCGCTCCGGGGCCTGGTCGTAGACCAGCCGGAAGATGATGCCGGCGGCCAGCATCGAGATCGCCATCGGCATGAAGACGATCAGCTTGAACGCCGTTCCCCAGCGGATGCGTTCGGTGAGCACTGCGAAGATCAGTCCGAGCGCGGTGGAGACGGTGGGCGCGAGCACCACCCAGATCAGGTTGTTCTCGATCGCGGTGCGGATCGTGTCGTCCTGGAACAGGGCGGTGTAGTTGTCGAGCCCGGCGAAGCCGGTGCCCTCCCGGTCCAGGAACGAGCGGTAGACGGAGTAGACGATCGGATAGACGACGAGGGCGCCGAGCAGCACCAGGGCGGGCAGCAGGAACGCCGCCGCGATCAGTCTGCGGCTGCCGGTGACGCTGCGGCCGGGCCGTTTCGGCGCGGGTGGGGGGACGGGCGGGCTCTGGTCGGCGGGGGGCGCCGGCGTACCGGCGCCCCCCGCGGTCGTGGTCGTCACCGCGTCAGCTCTTGTACGCCTCGGCCGCGGCGGATTCCAGCTTCTGCTGGGTCCCCTTGACGTCCGCGGGGTTCTTCAGGAAGTCCTGGAGGATCTTCCACTCGCCCTTGCCGGGCGTACCGCCGAACGACTGCGGCGCCTGGTCGGACATGTCGAAGCGGACGGCGTCGCCGGCGTCGATCAGCGCCTTCGCCATCGTGCGCTGCACGTCGTCCGGGTAGACGGCGGCGTCCAGCGACTTGTTCGGCGACAGGAAGCCGCCCTCGCCGGCCCAGATGGCGGCCGCGTCCTTCGAGGCCAGCCAGGTCAGCAGCGCCTGAGCCCCCTTGCCGTCCTTCAGCGCCACCGCCGCGTCGCCGCCGGTCACCACGGGGGACTCCGCGCCGACCGCCGGGAACGGGAAGACCTTGGCGTCCGTGCCGATCTTCGCCTCGGTCTCGCCGATGTTGACGGCCACGAAGTCGCCCTCGTAGACCATGGCGCCCTTGGGCTGGTCGCCTCCGGTGAAGGTCTGGGTGACGGACGCGGGGAACTCGGTCTGCAGCGCCCAGTCGGCGCCGCCCGCGATCAGGTTCTCGTCGCCGAACAGCTCGCCGAGGGTGGTCAGCGCGTCGGTGACGGACGGGTCCGTCCACGGGATCTCGTGCTTCGCCAGCTGGTCGTACTTCTCCGGGCCCGCCTGCGACAGATAGACGTTCTCGAACCAGTCGGTCAGCGTCCAGCCGTCCGCGCCGCCGACCGAGACCGGGGAGACGCCGGAGGCGGAGATCGTCTCGGCGGTGGCCATGAAGTCCTTCCAGGTCTTCGGCTCCGCGGCGCCCGCGTTCTCGAACACCTGGGCGTTGTACCAGACCAGGGACTTGTTGGCGGCCTTGAAGTAGACCCCGTACTGGGTGCCGTCCACGGACCCGAGGTCCTGCCAGACCTGTGCGTAGTTCTGGCCGAGCTGCGCACGGGCCTCGGCGCCGACCGGCTTCGCCCACTTCTTCGCCACGGCCTGCTGGATGGCGCCGACCTGCGGGATCATCGCCACGTCCGGCGGCTGACCGCCCGCGACCTTGGTACCGAGGAAGTTGATGATCGGGTCCTGGGCCGGCACGAAGGTGACGGTGGCGCCGGTGCGCTTCTCGAACTCCTTCAGCACCTTGGTGAAGTTGGCCTGCTCGGCCCCGGTCCACACCGCGGCGACGGAGAGCTTCTGCCCGTCGAGCTTGGGGAGCGTGACGCTCGACGAGGTGTCGCCGTTCTTGGCCGGACCTTCGCCCGCCGGGTCGTCGCCGTCGCCGCCGCAACCGGCGAGCGTGAGCGCCCCGACCGCGGTGACGGCCATGACGGCCCTGCGTATGCGTAAGGTTGTGCGCATTTCTGCCCCGTTTCTCCAGTACGCGCCCGCCCGCCTCGTCATGGGCGTGGCGCGTCGTGCGTGCGCACAGTCCTACGCCGGGCGCCCGGGGGTCGCAATACTGCGGAGCGGCCCCGAGCACCGATCGTGACCGGCTCGTAACGTCCCGGCGGGCAAAGTCGTCGCAGGTGGGGCGGGTTGGGGTGTGCAAGGACTGAACTGCCCCGGTGCGGGCAGGTGTTACCCGGCGTGTGCCCTAAAAGCCGTGCTGTGAACCGGAGTTCGGGCGGTCCTGGAACGTGGTCCTGGAATGGCGGCTCCGCACCGGCATGTGCCGGATCAGGGTGCCGCGTACGGTTCGAGCGGCGGGAGCGGTCCCGCGTTCACCGAGCGTGCGGCCCGTTCCAGCGCGCTGGCGAGCAGGGCCAGGTCGGTGGGCCCGTTGCCGAGTTCGCGCACCGGGCGCCGGGTGGGCGGATCGCCCATCCGCTCCCACTCCAGCGGCACGACGGTGGGCCGCAGGGTCGCGGTGCGCGGGATGCGTCCGGTGACCCTGCCCCCCTGGAAGGGCGTGACCCGGCCGTCGGGGTGGCCGAGGCGCCCCCGGCCGGGGGCGGGCTCGTCCGGCGACGGCGGCAGGGTGGGCGGGTCGAGCACCACCCGCAGCCGCGCGCCGCGGGCGAGCTCGGTGTCCTCGGTGCGGTCGGGCCGGGCGGAGGTCGCGACGAGGTGGATGCCGAGCCGTCCGCCGTCCCTCGCCACCGCCTCCAGGGCGCGCACGACGGAACCGGCGGCCGGGCGGCCGGGGCTGCCGAGCGGCGGCGCGACCAGGGCGTCGAAGTCGTCCGCGAGCACCACCAGGCGCGGCAGCGGGGACGGGCCCGGATCGGCGGCGCGCGCCGTCGAGGTACGCAGCCGCAGGGTGCCGGTGGTGGCCTGCGGGTCCTGGTCACCGCGCTGCTCGGCGGAGCTGGGCCGGCGCTGCCCGACGAACCGGCGGCCGACCTCCTGGCGGGCGTGCCACTCGGCGAAGTCCAGGGTGCCCAGCAGTTCGGACCGGCGCTTCAGCTCGCCGCCGAGCGCTTGGGCGAACTCCCGCATCCGCACCGGGTCGGAGACGGTCAAATGGTCGAAGACATGGGGCAGTTCGGTGCAGGGGAGCAGGCCGTCGCCCGGCGCCCCGGGCTCGTCGGCCGCCCCGTCCACCAGCAGGATGCCGAGCCGGTCGGGCCTCGCCGCCGAGGCGAGCGAGGCGGCGGCGGCGCGGAGCAGTTCGGTGCGGCCGCTGCCCGCGGGGCCCTCGATGAGCAGGTGCGGACCCTCGTCCGCGAGATCCACGCTCACCGGCCCGTGCGGCCCGGCGCCGAGCACGATCACCGGCCGTCCGGGGTACGCGCCCCCGGCGGCGACGGCCGCCTGCCCGGCCGGACCGGCCGTCCGCCCGGAGTCCCCGGCGGGGTACGGCGTGCGCTCGGAGTCGGTGGACGGGTACGGCGTGCGGCCCGAGTCGGTACGCGGGTAGGGCGTGCGCTCGGAGTCGGTACGGGGGTACGGCGTGCGCTCGGAGTCGGTGGCCGGGTACTCCGTCGGCGGATACGGGGTGCGGCCAGGGTCCGCCGGGGCGGTGCGCTGGGAGCCGACCCGGGGACCCGTCGACAGGGTGCGGCCCGAGCCGGTGGACTCGACGTCGGCGGCGGGCCGGCCGGCCTGCCGCGCGGACCGCTGGGGCGAGGCGCCGGGCTGCTCCTCCGCGGTGGAGGCCCAGCGGGCCATCAGCGAGGCGGGCGTGGCCCGCGCGAGCCCCAGCTCGTCCAGCAACCGGGCGGACGGTGGCAGCGCGGCCGTCGTCGGGCGGCCCGCCAGCGCGACCGAACCCTCGTCGCGCAGCGGCGCGAGCGCGCGGGCGAACCGCTCGGCCCACGCGACGGA
Source organism: uncultured Streptomyces sp. (assembly GCF_947488945.1). Taxonomy (GTDB): domain Bacteria; phylum Actinomycetota; class Actinomycetes; order Streptomycetales; family Streptomycetaceae; genus Streptomyces. The sequence continues at coordinate 489,388 of NZ_CANLBS010000001.1, read as the reverse complement.
CACCGCGTCCACGGTCGCCACCGTGCCGTGCCCCGCGACCTGGCCGCCGGCCGTGCGCAGCAGACGCAGCGCCGTGGCGACGTCCCCGCTGAGCAGGGCCACCGCCCCGCACTCGCGGAACGGCAGCGAGGCGTGGCAGGCGGCGTCGTACGTCGCGGCGACCGGCGAGGTGGGGGAGGCCGCCGGTGTCTCCGCCAGACAGATCAGATGGATGCCGGCCGCGGCCCCCGCGCCCGCCAGCCGGGCCGTCGCCTCGCGCAGCGCGGCCGTGCCCGGATCGCCGTCCACGACGACCACGGTGAAGGGCCCCTCGTACGCCCGCGCGGCCTGCGCCACCGCCGACCGGTCGACGTTCGGCCAGCCGGGGCCGAGCGGACTCTCGTCCATCCGGCGGGTCAGTTCCGCCGTGCGGGCCGCCGCCTGCTCGCGGTCGTAGGCGACCAGCAGCCGGCAGTCCTGGCCGTGCGACGGGCGCAGGTGCGGCAGCCAGCCGAGCCAGGCCCAGGTGCGGCGGCGGGTGTCCAGCGCCAGCGACCGGTCCGTGCTGATCAGCACGATCTCCAGATCCGCCGGGGAATGCAGGGCGGCGAGCTGGGCGAGGGCCGAGCGGGCCAGTCCGGCCAGCCGCTCCCGGGGGCCCGCCAGACCGAGCGAGCCGGCCTCCCGCAGGCCGACGGTGACCGGCACGGAGGGCAGCTCCGCCCGGTCGGTGGTGCCCAGCCGGACGGCGAGCGCCTCGGGGTGGGAGGCGTCCCGCTCCCAGAGCCGGGGACCGGGGCCGAGCGCCGTCAGCAGGACCGTGGCCGGGTCCGGCCAGGTGCCCGCCGGTGCGCCGGAGACGAAGGGGGCCGCCGCCGCGGAGGCGCCGGCGGGCGCGGCGGACGACGGAAACGCCGCGTCCTGACCCCCGTCCTCGGCCCGGCCGCCCTTCAGCCGCCGCGCCCACGCGCCGAGGCCTCCGCGCCGCGCGGGCGCCTCGCCCCGGTCGTCCGGAGCGGCTTCCCCGGTGGTCCCGGCCGCCGGGCCGTGGGGGCCGGCCTCCGGTCCGGGGAGGTCGGGCGGGGTCTGCGGGGCCGGCGTGGAGTGCGCGGCGTCCGGCCGGGCCACCCGCAGGTGCCCCTCGCCGTCCGGTGCGGTGGTCAGCGGATGCGGCCGGGACCCGGTGGTGAGCCGGAGCGTCGACTCGCCGAGCCGCAGCAGGGCGCCGGGGGACAGGCCCACGGGCCGTACGCCGATCTCGGTGCCGTCCACCGACGTGCCGTTGGTGGAACCGAGGTCGGCCACCGAGACCCGGCCGTCGCCGCCCACCGTGACGGCGCAGTGCATCCGGGAGACGTCGGGGTCGTCCAGCGGGACGTCGGCCTCGGCGGAACGGCCGATCCGGATCTGGCCGCCGTGCAGCAGGTGCACGCCTCCGGCGTCCGGACCGGAGACCACGTGGAGCTGGGCGGGAACGCCGGCGTCCGCCGCCTCGTCCTCGCCGGGCGCGTGCAGGGTCAGCACCGCGCCGTCCACCAGGGGCGGCTCGCCGAGCGAGATTCGCTGGGCGTCCAGCCGCTCGCGGCCCGCGAAGAACACCGCGGTGCCGCCGCCGAGCGAGCCGTCGGGCCCGGCGGCCGCCGTGGCGAGTGCCGACGCCACGGCGGCGAGCGCGGTTCCCGCCGGGGCGGTGACGAGCACGTCGCAGGTGCGCGCCGGTGCGTGGCCGGTGCGCGGCGCATGGACGGTCAGCCGGATCTGCATCGCCGTCAGCGGTCCCTTCTGCGCGGATGCCCGGCAGGGGAACGCCCTGTGAATCCCCCCACCCGGCACGGACGCGTCGTCCGGTACAAGTCGTCACGGACCGCGAGACTCCCGTCCTCACGGATCCGTGCTGGAGGCATCCTCGCACCTGCCGCTGACAACACGCCCGGGGGACGCCAGGAAGTGATCTTGAATGGTCGCCCTTGGGTGCAAAAGTGCCTGGTTGGATCGGCTTCGGTCGGCCAAAACCTCGTCGGCGTGGGCCGGAACGAGATGTCGAACGCGCGTGCGTCTGTCATGTGCGCATGTGGACGCGTGTACGAGTGCGTGGCCGGACGGGGTGCACCGGGCGGACTTCCGCCGGGGCGGCCCGGAGTCGCCCGGCGGGGCGGTGCCACCGGGCCCCGGGCAACCGCCCGGCCGCGGGCCGCGTCCTTCCTCCTGTGCTCCGGTGGTGCCCCGGACGGGGTCCGTCCCACTGGAGCCGCCACGTCCGTCGCCGTCCGTGGGCGTACGGCGGATCACAGAGGGAACACAGCCGGGTGGACGCCCCGCTGGGGCCCGCTCCGCACCATTAGAGTGGGCCGGAACATCCGGGCGGGGGGTCTCCGATTATCGGGTGGCCCGGTTCCCGGGGGTCCCGGGTTCCGGGGGGCTCGACCCATCACGATCAGCAGGGAGCGCATGACGTGCGGCCGGTAGGCAGCAAGTACTTGCTCGAAGAGCCGCTCGGACGCGGTGCCACGGGCACCGTCTGGCGAGCCCGGCAGCGGGAGGCCGCGGGCGCCGAGGCGGCCGTCGCCGGCCGGCCCGGCGAGACCGTGGCCATCAAGGTCCTCAAGGAGGAGCTGGCCAACGACGCCGACGTGGTGATGCGCTTCCTGCGGGAGCGCTCCGTCCTGCTGCGGCTCACCCACGAGAACATCGTGCGCACCCGCGACCTCGTCGTGGAGGGCGACCTGCTGGCCCTGGTCATGGACCTGATCGACGGTCCCGACCTGCACCGCTACCTCCGCGAGAACGGCCCGCTGACGCCGGTCGCCGCCTCGCTGATGACCGCGCAGATCGCCGACGCGCTCGCCGCCAGCCACGCGGACGGGGTCGTCCACCGCGACCTCAAGCCCGCCAACGTCCTGCTCGACCAGCGCGACGGCGGCATGCGCCCGATGCTCACCGACTTCGGCATCGCGCGGCTGGCGGACTCGCCGGGGCTGACCCGCACGCACGAGTTCGTCGGCACGCCCGCCTACGTCGCACCCGAGTCCGCCGAGGGCCGCCCGCAGACCTCCGCCGTCGACATCTACGGCGCCGGCATCCTGCTGTACGAGCTGGTCACCGGCCGGCCCCCGTTCGCCGGCGGCACCGCCCTGGAGGTGCTGCACCGGCACCTCAGCGAGGAGCCCCGGCGCCCGGGGAACGTGCCGGAGCCGCTGTGGACCGTCATCGAGCGCTGCCTGCGCAAGGATCCCGACCAGCGCCCCTCGGCCGAGAACCTGGCCCGCGCGCTGCGCACGGTCGCGGCGGGCGTCGGCGTGCACGCCAACTCGGCGCAGATCGCCGCCGCCGACGGGGTCGGCGCGCTGCTCGCCCCCGACCCCTCGCCCGCCCCCGTCCCGGAGACGCCCGGCGCCGCCGACCTCACCCAGGTACTGCCGGGCAACGCGGGCACCTACGACCCGAACGCCGCGACCAGCGTGATGGGCCACACCTCCGGGCCCGGCGGACAGACTCCCGGCGGCCAGGCCGATCCGACCGCCGTGCTGCCGCCCGTGCCGCCGCGCCCCGAGGGGCAGCCGGACGGGCAGCACCCCTGGCAGTCGCAGCTCCAGGCCGCCCGCGACCGCAACGAACAGACCCAGGTCCAGTACCTCGACCCGAGCCAGGACCCGCTCCGCCGCCGCCCCCAGCGCCAGCCGCAGCAGTACCAGCAGCCGCAGCAGCCCCCGCAGCAGCAGCGCCCGCAGCACCAGCAGTACCCGCCGCAGAACCAGCAGCCGCAGCGCTACCAGCAGCCCCAGCAGCAGCAGCCCCAGCGGTACCAGCAGCCGCCACAGCCCCAGCAGCGGCAGAGCTACGCGCCGCCGCAGCAGCCGCAGCGCCCCGAGCCGCCGGCGCCGCGCGAGCCCCGGCAACGCAGCGCCAACCCCATGCGCATCCCGGGCCTCGGCTGCCTCAAGGGCTGCCTGTTCACCCTGGTGCTGCTGGTGGTCGCGAGCTGGCTCATCTGGGAGCTGACGCCGCTTCAGGACTGGATCAACCAGGGCAAGGGCTACTGGCAGTCCATCGGCGACGGTATCGCCAAGGTCACCGGCTGGATCGAGAAGATCGGCGGCTCCGGGGACGGCGGCACCACCAACCCCTGACCTGGGACGCACTCCGGCGGCCGGGAGGAACCTTGCCGCCGGGGCGTCGCCGATCGGGACGCCCCGGCGGCGCGGACGGTCCCGTACGAGGTCAACTCAGTGGTCTTGTCGACTTCTTGAATGCCTTTTCCGTGCATATCGCCCACGGGAGGGGTGGTTGGCGTCATCCGGGGCACGCAGCACCCCGATCGCCGCGTAACTTTGTCGACCGGGGGTCCAGAGCCAGCCGCTGAGGGAGCAGTCTTGGCACGGAATATCGGCAGCCGGTACACCGCCCACCAGATCCTGGGGCGCGGCAGTGCCGGAACGGTGTGGCTCGGCGAGGGTCCGCAAGGGCCCGTCGCCATCAAGCTGCTGCGCGAGGACCTGGCGTCCGACGAGGAACTGGTGGGCCGCTTCGTCCAGGAACGCACGGCGCTGCTCGGACTCGACCACCCGCACGTGGTGGCCGTCCAGGACCTCGTGGTCGACGGCAACGACCTCGCGCTGGTCATGCGGCTCGTCCGCGGCACGGACCTGCGGACCCGGCTCGACCGCGAGCGCAGGCTCGCCCCCGAGGCGGCCGTCGCGATCGTCGCCGACGTCGCCGACGGGCTGGCGGCCGCGCACGCCGCCGGAGTGGTGCACCGCGACGTCAAGCCGGAGAACATCCTGCTCGACATGGAGGGACCGCTCGGCCCCGGCGGCGCGCACCCCGCGCTGCTGACCGACTTCGGCGTGGCCAAGCTCATCGACACCCCGGGCCGCACCAGGTCCACGAAGATCATCGGTACGCCCGACTATCTCGCGCCCGAGATAGTCGAGGGGCTGCCGCCGCGGGCCGCCGTCGACATCTACGCGCTGGCGACCGTCCTCTACGAACTGCTGGCGGGCTTCACGCCGTTCGGCGGCGGCCACCCCGGCGCGGTGCTCCGGCGCCACGTCACCGAGTCCGTGGTGCCGCTCCCCGGCATCCCCGAGGAGCTCTGGCAGCTCCTGGTCCAGTGCCTGGCGAAGGCCCCCGCCTCCCGGCTGCGGGCCGGGGAACTGGCCCAGCGGCTGCGGGAGCTGCTGCCCCTGCTGGCCGGCATCCCCCCGCTGGACGTGGACGAGCCGGGCGAGGAGGAGCCGGAGGCGGGCACCGCGGACGCGGAGTACGACGACCGCGAGAACCCGGCCGAGGAGCCCCGTCGACGGGGTGCCGTGCCGCTGGTGACCGGGGCGGTGCCGGACTCGAACCGGGACACCCACACGAGCATGCGGGTCCCCGGCCCCGACGAACTGGCCGGCGGCCCCCTCGGTACCGCCCGCGCCCCGCGCGCGCCGGGCCCCCGCCCCGGCTCCGCCCGGAACAAGGCCGCGGCGGTCCGCAAGCGCCGCATAACTCTGGGCGTGGCCGCGGTCGCGGTCTGCGCGGCTCTCGCGGTCGGCGGGCTGCTGGTCACCGGGGGCGACGACGCCGACGGCGCCCCCACCGGTCCCGGGGACTCGGCGCCCGCCACCCCCTAGACCCGCCGGGCGCCGTGCGCTCCGGCCGGTCCCGGTGCCCCCGGCCGGGCCGCCCGGACGCCTCCGACCTCGGGGAACGGGGTCCGCGGCCGGGGGAGGGCGAGCTTCACCCGTCCAGCCGTTACGCTGGACCCGTGGCAGTCGTCGATATTTCCGAAGAGCTGAAGTCCCTCTCCTCGACCATGGGGTCGATCGAGGCCGTCCTGGACCTGGATGCCCTGAGGGCGGACATCGCCGTGCTCGAGGAGCAGGCGGCGGCGCCGTCCCTCTGGGACGACCCCGACGCGGCGCAGAAGATCACCAGCAAGCTTTCGCACCTCCAGGCGGAGGTCCGCAAGACCGAGGCCCTCCGCGGCCGCATCGACGATCTCAGCATCATGTTCGAGCTCGCCGAGGACGAGGGCGACGCCGACGCCCTGCGTGAGGCCGAGACCGAGCTGGAGTCGGTGCGCAAGGCGCTCGACGAGATGGAGGTCCGCACCCTCCTGTCCGGCGAGTACGACGCGCGCGAGGCCCTGGTCACCATCCGCGCCGAGGCCGGTGGGGTGGACGCCGCCGACTTCGCCGAGAAGCTCCAGCGCATGTACATCCGTTGGGCCGAGCGGCACAACTACAAGACCGAGGTCTACGAGACGGCGTACGCCGAAGAGGCCGGCATCAAGTCGACCACCTTCGCCGTCGAGGTCCCGTACGCCTACGGCACGCTCTCCGTCGAACAGGGCACCCACCGGCTGGTCCGGATCTCGCCCTTCGACAACCAGGGTCGCCGCCAGACGTCCTTCGCCGGCGTCGAGGTGCTGCCGGTGGTCGAGCAGACCGACCACATCGAGATCGACGAGTCCGAGCTGCGCGTCGACGTGTACCGCTCCTCCGGCCCCGGCGGTCAGGGCGTCAACACCACCGACTCCGCGGTGCGGCTGACCCACCTGCCGACCGGCATCGTCGTCTCCTGCCAGAACGAGCGCTCGCAGATCCAGAACAAGGCGTCCGCGATGAACGTCCTCCAGGCGAAGCTCCTCGAGCGCCGCCGCCAGGAGGAGCAGGCCCGGATGAACGCGCTCAAGGGCGACGGCGGCAACTCCTGGGGCAACCAGATGCGTTCGTACGTCCTGCACCCGTACCAGATGGTCAAGGACCTGCGTACGGAGTTCGAGATGGGCAACCCGGAAGCCGTCTTCGGCGGCGAGATCGACGGGTTCATCGAGGCGGGCATCCGCTGGCGCAAGCAGCAGGAGAAGTAGTCCCCGACGTACGTCGGCCGGGCCCGGGTGATCCTTCACCCGGGCCCGGCCGCGTTTTCCGGGCGCTTGTCCGGAACACGCTTCCGATCGCCGTTCCCTTGCCGTTTCCCCGAGGCCGGGGAGATCCGGTGGTGATTGCGTCACAGTCGTGCCGCCGATTACCCGTCAGAAGCCCCAAAGCGTGGCGTAGTGGCGCGGATTGGCCTTGACGTCAGTCTTATATGTGGCGAGGGTGTTTGGGCAGCGTGCGTATGTCTGGGACGGGTGTGATCGGGGGCGGGCCGGATGACCACTGCACACGGGGGTCGGGCGGCTCGGAGCGAACTCCGCAGGGCCATGACCCGCATATGGCTGCTCCACTACGAGATCAGCTACTGGGGGTAGCAGCAGATGACGAGTAAGACGCGTGTACGCGTCGCGCGCATGGCAGCCGGAGTGGTGATCGCGGCCGGTGCGTCGCTGACCGCCGCGGGCGCCGCGCAGGCCGTCGGCTATGGCACCTTCGCCGAGACCGACGGTGGTACGACCGACGGCGGTGCGACGGACGGCGGCGCCACCGACGGTGGTGCGACCGACGGCGGCGCCACGGACGGCGGCCTGATCGCGGGCGGCCTCATCGGCGGCGGCGACGACGGCGGTGCGACCGATGGTGGCGCCACGGACGGCGGTGCCACGGACGGCGGTGCGACCGACGGCGGTGCGACCGACGGCGGTGCCACGGACGGCGGTGCCACGGACGGCGGTGCCACGGACGGTGGTGCGACCGATGGTGGCGCCACGGACGGCGGTGCGACCGACGGCGGTGCCACGGACGGCGGTGCCACGGACGGCGGGTCCACCGACGGCGGGTCCACCACCGGCGACACCACCACGGGCGGCTCCTCGTCGTCCGGCACCAGCGGCACCACCGGTGGTTCCGGCACGTCCGGCTCCGTCTCCGGCGGCGACGACGCCGGTTCCTGCACCGTCGGTCTGGACGGTGCCGAGTGCACCGACAACACCGACACCGACAGCGTCGGCAACCAGCCGGTCGAGCAGGGCAAGGGCAAGGACGAGCTGGCGGAGACCGGTGCGGCCGAGACCACCTTCCTGCTGATCGGCGCCGCGACGATGATCGCCGGCGGCATCGGCTTCCGCTTCCTGCCGCGCCTGGCCGGCAACGGACGCACCGCGGCCTGACCGCCGCACGAGCCGTAGGCGTACGGACGGGCCCGCATCCCCGCCAGGGACGCGGCCGGTCCGTACGCGCACGGAGAAGGGCCCGGAAGAACCGTTCGGTTCTTCCGGGCCCTTCTCGGCGTCCAAGGCCGCGACGGGGGCCGCTGCGGGCCTCGTCGCGGGTGGTGAGTGACCGGGTAGTGCCCCGGTTGCGGGAGTGCGGGGGTCAGGCGGCGTGCTGGGCGAGCACCGCGAGCGCGCCCACCAGCACCACGAGCAGGGCGATCAGCATCATCGGGTTCAGGCCGCCCAGCGGGCCGCCCTCCCGGCGGTCGAGCTCTTCCAGGTGCCGACGGCTGGCCCGGCACGCGGGGCAGCGCCCCTCGCTCACGGGCGCCGCGCAGTTCGCGCACACCAGTCTGTCGTAGGTCATGCGCACTCCTCCTCACGCGCGGCGGAGCCGCCGACCAGGTTTCCTCTCCGCACAACGCTCCGGGAAACGCGACCGTTCCCCCCTCTACTGTGCCAGCTCGCGCCCTTTTCGGCGCGGGCCGCCGCGAACCCGACGGCCGGGGGCGACGACCCGTGACGACGCGGTCGCACCACGTGCGCGGACAGCGGTCCGTGCCGTGTCTCCGGCCCCGTGTCCGGCCCCGCGGAAGTGTTCGCGGAAGCCCGTCGGAGAAAGGTGCGCAAACGACCCGTTCCGGACGGGCTTCCGGCATAAAACGCCCATTCGCAGACGCCGCCTGCACGCGTGAGCGGCATTCGCGTATGGTCACGCTCACCTACTCCCGGCCGACCATGGTGCATCCGTGATCCGATTCGACAACGTCTCGAAGACCTACCCGAAGCAGAGTCGCCCCGCGTTGCGCGATGTCTCCCTCGACATCGAAAAGGGCGAATTCGTCTTCCTGGTGGGGTCCTCGGGCTCCGGCAAGTCCACCTTCATGCGTCTGATCCTCCGTGAAGAGCGCGCCAGCCAGGGCATGGTCCACGTGCTCGGCAAGGACCTCGCGCGGCTCTCCAACTGGAAGGTGCCGCAGATGCGGCGCCAGTTGGGCACCGTCTTCCAGGACTTCCGCCTCCTGCCCAACAAGACCGTCGCCGAGAACGTGGCCTTCGCGCAGGAGGTCATCGGCAAGCCGCGCGGCGAGATCCGCAAGGCCGTGCCCCAGGTGCTCGACCTGGTCGGGCTCGGCGGCAAGGAGGACCGGATGCCCGGCGAGCTCTCCGGCGGTGAGCAGCAACGCGTCGCCATCGCCCGTGCGTTCGTCAACCGGCCGATGCTGCTGATCGCGGACGAGCCGACCGGAAACCTCGACCCGCAGACCTCCGTCGGCATCATGAAGCTGCTGGACCGGATCAACCGGACCGGCACCACCGTGATCATGGCGACGCACGACCAGAACATCGTCGACCAGATGCGCAAGCGCGTCATCGAGCTGGAGCAGGGCCGTCTCGTACGTGACCAGGCGCGTGGCGTCTACGGCTACCAGCACTGAGCACCGAGTACTGAAAGGACGCCATGCGCGCCCAGTTCGTCCTGTCGGAGATCGGCGTCGGTCTTCGTCGGAACCTCACGATGACCTTCGCGGTCGTGGTCTCCGTCGCCCTCTCGCTCGCCCTGTTCGGCGGCGCGCTGCTCATGCGCGAGCAGGTCAGCACGATGAAGGACTACTGGTACGACAAGGTCAACGTCTCGATCTTCCTCTGCAACAAGAGTGACGCCAAGGACGTGCCGAAGTGCGCGAAGGGCGCCGTCACCGACGAGCAGAAGAAGGAGATCAAGAAGGACCTCGACGAGATGGCCGCCGTCGACACGGTGACCTTCGAGACCGTCGACGAGGCCTACAAGCACTACCAGGAGCAGTTCGGGGACTCCCCGATGGCGGGCAACATCACGCCCGACCAGATGCAGGAGTCGTACCGGGTGAAGCTGCACGACCCGACGAAGTACAAGGTGGTCGCCACCGCCTTCGCGGGCCGGGACGGGGTGCAGTCGGTCCAGGACCAGAGATCGATCCTGGACAACCTCTTCGAGTTGATGAACGGCATGAACGTCGCCGCGCTCTGCGTGATGGCGCTGATGCTCGTCATCGCGTTGATGCTGATCGTCAACACCGTGCGGGTGTCGGCCTTCAGCCGGCGGCGTGAGACCGGCATCATGCGGCTCGTCGGCGCCTCCGGCTTCTACATCCAGATGCCGTTCATCATGGAGGCGGCGTTCGCCGGTCTGATCGGCGGCGTGCTGGCCTGCGTCCTGCTGCTGGCGGCCCGTTACTTCCTGATCGACGGCGGCCTGCAACTGCAGGAAAAGCTCAACCTGATCGACTTCATCGGCTGGGACGCGGTGTTCACCAAGCTGCCGCTGGTCCTGGCCATCGGGCTGCTGATGCCCGCGGTCGCGGCCCTGTTCGCGCTCCGCAAGTACCTGAAGGTGTGAGATGCGCCCCCTGTGCCGTCCGGCCGACCGGCCGTACGGCCAGGGGGCTTTGTCCTAGACTCGCACCCATGTCGGACCGCCCGCACTGTTCTGGGCTCCGCGGCCCGGGCCGCGGAGCAGCCCTCACGCTCGTCTTCATGAGCGTCCTCGGAGCCGCCGCCGCCACCGGCTCGTTGCCGCACGGCGCGAAGCCGGAGACCGGCATCCAGGCCCGCTCGGTCGCCTCCACCGTGGCCCCGGTCGACCGCGAGGAGGTCGCCGAGGCGGCCGCCGACGCGGAGGCCGACGGCAAGTCGGGCAAGGAGGCGGCGCAGGACGTCGTCAGCCGCAGCGGCGACCGCTGGGGCGCGGTCTACGACCAGAGCGAGTACGCCGAGTTCGAGCGGGCGCTCGACGGCACGTACACCGGAGTCGGTCTCTCCGCCCGCCGCACCGCCGACGGCGGGGTACACGTCCGGCGGGTCGAGCCGGGCGGTCCCGCCGACTTGGCGGGCATCCGGGCCGGTGACGTGCTGACGTCGGTGGACGGCACCCGGGTCGCCGGCCGCCCGGTCGCCGAGACGGTGGCGCTGCTGCGCGGCGACGGTACGGGCGCGGCGGCGGGCACGCCGGTGGTGCTGGAGCTGGAGCGGGACGGCCGGGCCCGGACGAAGACGCTGCGCCGGGCCAGCCTCTCCACCGAGGACGTCACCGTGCGCGCCCTCGGGGCGGACGAGGCGGGCCCGGTACTGATCAAGGTCGCCGCGTTCACCCGGGGGACCGGGGCGGAGGTCCGCCGCGCGGTCCGTGCCGCGCCGGCCGACGCCGGGGTCCTGCTGGATCTGCGGGCCAATTCCGGCGGCCTGGTCACCGAGGCCGTCTCGGCAGCCTCGGCCTTCCTGGACGGCGGCCTGGTCGCCACCTACGACGTACGCGGCGAGCAGCGTGCGCTGTACGCGGAGCCGGGCGGGGACACCGTGCGGCCGCTGGTGGTCCTGGTGGACGGGGGCACCATGAGCGCGGCGGAACTGCTGACGGGCGCCCTGCAGGACCGGGGCCGGGCGGTCACCGTGGGGAGCCGGACCTTCGGCAAGGGGTCGGTGCAGATGCCCAGCGAGCTGCCGGGCGGCGCGGTGGCCGAACTGACCGTGGGGCACTACCGCACCCCGGCGGGCCGGAGCGTGGACGGCGAGGGCATCACACCGGACCTGGCGGTGTCCGCACGGGCCCAGCAGGAGGCCGAGCGGGTATTGAGTGGCCTCGGGGGTGGGTCGTAGTGCGAAAATGACCGCACTATGGCCAAGGAAAAAGACACCGGGCGCAAGATGATCGCGCAGAACAAGAAGGCGCGGCACGACTACACGATCCTCGACACCTACGAGTGCGGGCTCGTCCTGATGGGCACCGAGGTGAAGTCCCTGCGCATGGGGCGGGCCTCGCTGGTGGACGGGTTCGTGCAGATCGACGACCACGAGGCGTGGCTGCACAACATCCACGTCCCGGAGTACGTCCAGGGGACGTGGACCAACCACGCGGCCAAGCGGAAGCGGAAGCTGCTGCTGCACCGGGCGGAGATCGACAAGCTGGAGTCGAAGTCCCAGGAGACCGGGCACACCATCGTGCCGCTGGCCCTGTACTTCAAGGACGGCCGGGTCAAGTGCGAGATCGCGCTGGCCAAGGGCAAGAAGGAGTACGACAAGCGTCAGACGCTCCGGGAGAAGCAGGACACCCGCGAGACCAACCGCGCCATCGCCGCGGTCCGCCGCCGGCAGCGCAGCGCCTGAGGGAGGCGCGGGCCTGCCGAGGGCTCCCGGCGGGGGCTCGGCGGGGGCCGGAGCGGAATACGCTGGCATCACGCGGCGTTGGTCACGTACGATGGGCCGTGCACCTCACAGCGGGTGCGCGGATTGATTGACAACACCACATGGGGATGATCGGTTTCGACAGCGGATGTCGAAGCAGGGGAAGCGAGTCGAGGAAGCGGCAATGATCTCGTAAACCATATGTCGCAAACAATAATCGCCAATTCCAAGCGCGATTCCTCCGCCTTCGCCCTCGCTGCCTAATTAGCAGCTGAGCGAAGACTCTGCGGAGTGTCAGCCCGGGCATGATCTCGACCCGGATCCTGGCATAATCTAGAGATCTAAACTCTTCGGTCCGGTCACGGGTCCGAAGAGGAAATCAAACAGTGACTGGGCCTGTCGGAGGCTTGTTCGCGTGACCTCCGGGGCCGAGAAAAGCGCAGCGAACTGCACTCGGAGAAGCCCTGGTTCCGCACCGTTGGACGCGGGTTCGATTCCCGCCATCTCCACCACCCCATGTAAGCCTCCGCCCCGCGAATTCGTTCGCGGGGCGGAGGCTTTTCCGCGTTCTGCGGGGGAAACGCGGGAACGGGAGAACGCGGACGGGTGTGCGCCCATGGATCAGTTCTGCCGGCCACCGGACTTCACGCTGTCGGGGAAGGCGGTCTCCGCCGGGGGCGGGAGTGACGCCGCCGGCGCGTTCACCTTGCACGCGACGGCGACGGCTACCGCTACGCCCGGCGGTGTACCGGCCGGTGTCCGGTGCCCCCGGTGTCCGGCGTACGGCGGGCAGGGCCGACCGGCTCGGGGGCGGGGGATGGACTGGTCGGCGCGGGTGGGCGGGGCGTCTACGGGTGGGACGCCGAAGTGCGCACGCTTCCCTCGCGCACCCGTGCGTACGGCTTTTCGAAGGGTGAAACGCGCGGCGGACCGGCGTCGCCCGACCCTCTGTACGGGTGTCGGGGGCGGTCTGGCCGGATATCAACGGTGATCCCGCCTGAAATGGTCGCGCGTGAGCGTTACTGAACGTTTCTGCCCGATCCGTGACGGATCGAGCGCCGGTCCCTCGCCCGCACGTCGTCCGAGCGGCGTCCGGCGGACGTGGGGTGCCGCCCGGTCCCGCCTCGGCCCGGGGTGGAAACGATAGACGGTTCCCACCCGGACGCACGCCGTACGGCAGTGGTTCAACTTCGCTCAGCGCAAGGGTAGGTGGTCCGGCCAACCGGTCTGCGCGGCGGAGAAGCGGAAGCGCCTGGCCGGGTGGTGTCCCGAGCGAACTCAAGAGCCGACGCAAGGGGTTTGCCGTCAGCTTCGTGCGCTACATTCATCCTCCGGAGCGGGGTGACGCGGGGGCGTGGACGACAGGGTGGGGGACCCGGCGCGTCCGACCACACGCGAACCAGTCACCCGTGTGCGCCGGAATCATTGAGTTGGGGGATGTGCGTACAGCTGTGGACAATTGGCGAGAAGGCACGTGGGCGGGGCACAGTCACGAGCCCCACGAGGTGACGATGCAGCTCGACGGGGTGGGGCGCAAGCTCTCCGAACTGGCCGTGCAGCCGGGTACCGCCGAGGGGCAGGACGGGCCGGTCTTCGTCGACGAGAGCGGCCGGCGGGGCAAGACGCTGCGCAAGGTGGGCTGGCTGATCGCGCTCGCCTGTGCGGCCTTCGCCGTCACCCTCGTCATGTCCGTCTTCGGCGGCAGCTCGGCCGCGCCCTGGCTCCCGCTCACCGGCCAGGACCAGAAGGGCTCGGCGCCCGGCCTCACCGACGGGGAACCGGCCGTCGCCGACCCCACCGGGTCCGCGTCCGCCCCGCCCGCCCCCAGCGCCTCCGCCGCGGACGGCGGCACCGCCGGGGTCGCCGACCCGGAGGTCGGTGAGGCCCCGCTCTCGGCGAGCGTCTCGCCCGCCCCGAGCGGGAATCCGGCCGAGAGCGCCGCAGCCCCGGCCGAGGCCCCCGCCGCCGGCGGGGCGAGCCGGAGCGCCTCCGTGCCGGCGGTGTCTTTCCCGCCCAGCGCGCTGCCGTCGCCCTCCCTGTCCCCGGACGCCCCGGAGTCCGCCTCCGGCAGCCCCGGTTCGGTCCCGCCGACAGGGCAAGAACGAGAAAGCGCCCTTTAGATGACTCAGCCCGCCCCGCGGGTCAGGAACAACCGGCACAAGCAGCCGAAGAAGCGGCACCGGGCCTTCCCGATGCGCTTTCTGCTGCCGTCGCTGCTGCTCGTGGCCCTGCTCGCCATGCTCGTCCTGCGCGGCTACGTGCACAGCGAGATCCTCGCCGACCACCGCATCCAGGCCCCCGCCTCCACCTCGCAGGTGCCGGACGAGATCCTGGACGGCGGGCCGGTCATCGACGCCCGTTCCACCACCCGGCCCGCCCAGTCGCTGCGGGTGCCCGACCACAGGATCGTCCTCACCTTCGACGACGGCCCGGACCCGGTCTGGACCCCGCGCGTGCTGGACAAGCTGAAGGAGTACGACGCGCACGGCGTCTTCTTCGTCACCGGCACCATGGCCTCCCGCTACCCGGAGATCGTCGCCCGCATGGTGGCCGAGGGCCACGAGGTGGGGCTGCACACCTTCAACCACCCCGACCTCTCCTACCAGTCGACCAGCCGCATCGACTGGGAACTCGCCGAGAACCAGCTGGCGCTGGCCGGAGCGGCGGGCATCCGCACCTCGCTGTTCCGCCCGCCCTACTCCTCGTTCGCCGACGCCATGGACAACAAGTCCTGGCCCGTCACCCAGTACATCGGCAGCCGCGGCTACCTCACCGTGGTCAACGACCGCGACAGCGAGGACTGGAAGCGCCCCGGCGTCCGCACCATCATCGAGAACGCCACGCCGCACGACGGCGAGGGCGCCATCGTCCTCATGCACGACTCCGGCGGCGACCGCTCCCAGACGCTGGCGGCACTCGACCGGTTCCTCCCCGACATGCGGGCAGAGGGGTACGAGTTCACCCACCTCACCGGTGCGCTCGGCACCTCCAGCGCGCACACCCCGGCCGCGGGGTTCGCGCTCTGGCAGGGCAAGGCGTTCGTGACCGCGGTCGGCGTCTCCGAGGAGGTCACCGGCGTCCTGGTGGTCGGCCTCGCCGTCATCGGCGTCCTGGTCATCTCCCGGTTCGGGCTGATGCTCCTCCTCTCCTTCCTGCACGCCCGCAAGGTCCGCAGGAAGAACTTCCGGTGGGGCGACCCGGTGGCCCGGCCGGTCTCCGTCCTGGTGCCGGCGTACAACGAGCGCAAGTGCATCGAGGCGACGGTGCGTTCGCTGATGGCCAGCGACCATCCGATCGAGATCATCGTCATCGACGACGGATCGACCGACGGGACCGCCGACCTGGTCGAGGCGATGCGGCTGCCCCGGGTGCGGGTGGTCCGCCAGCGCAACGCGGGCAAGCCCGCCGCGCTCAACAACGGCATCGCGCACGCCCGGTACGACATCGTCGTGATGATGGACGGCGACACCGTCTTCGAGCCGACCACCATCCGTGAGTTGGTCCAGCCGTTCGGCGACCCCAAGGTCGGGGCCGTCGCCGGCAACGCCAAGGTCGGCAACCGGGACTCGCTGATCGGCGCCTGGCAGCACATCGAGTACGTGATGGGCTTCAACCTGGACCGCCGCATGTACGACGTGCTGCGCTGCATGCCCACCATCCCCGGCGCGGTCGGCGCGTTCCGCCGCGAGGCCCTCGACCGGGTCGGCGGGATGAGCGAGGACACCCTCGCCGAGGACACCGACATCACCATGGCGCTGCACCGCGACGGCTGGCACGTCGTCTACGCCGAGAACGCCCGCGCCTGGACCGAGGCGCCGGAGTCGGTGCAGCAGCTCTGGTCCCAGCGCTACCGCTGGTCGTACGGCACCATGCAGGCGATCTGGAAGCACCGGCACGCGGTCCTGGAGCGGGGCCACTCGGGCCGCTTCGGCCGGGTCGGGCTGCCGTTCGTCTCCCTCTTCATGGTCGTGGCCCCGCTGCTGGCGCCGCTGATCGACGTCTTCCTCCTCTACGGCCTGCTGTTCGGGCCCACCGGCAAGACCGTGGCCGCCTGGTTCGGGGTCCTGATGGTGCAGGCGGTCTGCGCCGCGTACGCGTTCCGGCTGGACCGGGAGAAGATGGTCCACCTGATCTCGCTGCCGCTCCAGCAGATCCTGTACCGCCAGTTGATGTACGTCGTGCTGCTCCAGTCCTGGATCACCGCGCTGACCGGCGGCCGGCTGCGCTGGCAGAAGCTGCGCCGCACCGGCGTGGTCGACACTCCGGGCGGGGCCCCGGGCCCCCGGCCCACCGCGACGCACCGGAGGCCCGTCGGATGAGCGACCAGAACACCGGCCGCCCCGCCGCGCACCCCGACCACCCCTCGGCCCCGGATCACGGCTACCCGCCCGTGCGGGAAACCCCGTCCGGCTCCGGCTACGGCTACCCGCCGGCCCAGGCGGCTTCGCCGAGCCCCGGCCACGGCTACCCGCCCGCCTCGGGCCACGGCTACCCGCCCGCCCGGACGGCCCCTCCCGGCGTGGCGTACCCCGGTCCCGCGTACGCCCGGGACACGTACGCCCACGACACGTACGCCCACGACGCGTACGCCCACGACGACCAGCACGTCCACCCGCCGCGGGTGTTCGCGGAGTTGCACGAGGGACTGCACCCCGAGGAGGCTCCGGGTGCGGCGGAGAAGGCCGAGGAGACCGGTGCCGCTCCGGGGAAGCCGGGCCGGGACCGGTACTTCGACCTGCTGCGCGCGATCGCGCTGTTCCGCGTGGTGCTCTACCACCTGACCGGCTGGGCCTGGCTGCCCCTCGTCTTCCCGTCCATGGGCGTGATGTTCGCGCTCGCCGGGACCCTGATGGCCCGCTCGCTGAAGCGGCCCGCCGTGCAGGTGGTCCGCAGCCGGATCCGCCGGCTGGTGCCTCCGCTGTGGCTGCTCGGCGCGATCGGTGTCACCGGCATGGTGGCGCAGGGCTGGGGACCGGACGCGGACGGCCACCCCGGATGGTGGTGGGCGCACCTGCTGTTCTGGGTGCTGCCGCTGAGCGACCCGCCGTTCGCCGAGCAACTCCCCGGTGTGCACGGCTTCCTGGACTCCAGTTGGCCGAGCGAGCTCGGCGGTCCGCTCTGGTACATCCGCGCCTACCTCTGGTACGTCCTGCTGTCGCCGCTGATCCTGCGCGCCCTGCGCCGGTTCCCGTGGCCCACGCTGCTGGCCCCGCTGGCGCTGGCCGTCGTGATGTCCCGGGAACTGGTGACGACCCCGGAGCGGATCGACTCCGCGATCACCGACTTCGCCACCTTCGGCGCCTGCTGGGTGCTCGGCATGGCGCACCAGGAGGGCATCCTGAAACGGCTCCCGGCGTACGTGGTGCCGTCCCTGGCGCCCGTGTTCGCGGGGGCCGGGCTCTGGTGGGCCACGCACGAGGGGTTCCGCACCGGGTTCGACCTGGACTCGATCCCGCTGGCGCAGGCGCTGTGGTCGTTCGGCTGCGTGCTCCTGCTGCTGCACTACAGCCCGTCCTGGACCGAGTGGCCCGACCGGCTGAAGAACTGGGACTCCACCGTCACCCTGCTCAACTCGCGTGCGGTGACCGTCTACCTCTGGCACAACGTGTGCATCCTCGCCGCCGCGGGGCTGTACGACCGGCTGTGGTCGGTGGACTGGCTCGGCGCGCACGTGCCCTGGCTGCTGGAGAGCTGGGTGCCGGTGCTGCTGCTGGCCTGGGCGCTGATCGCGCTCTGCGTGCTGGCCTTCGGCTGGGCCGAGGACCTCGCCGCCAAGCGCCGGCCGCGCCTGTGGCCGAACGGTGCGGTACGGGGCCGGCCGAAGGCCCCGGCCCCCGGCGACGGACCCGCCCCTCACCCGAACGGGACAATGTTCACGCGCGGTTGACGCCCGACGGCGCGGCCTCACCGGCCGCGCCCGGTCCGGGTGAGAGCAAGGTTGCGCCCCGGTCACCTCTCTGGCGGGGCGCCGAAACGCGGGCTCCTTAGCGTCGGGCACGACACCCCGACCCACCTGTGGAGGCCCGTGATGGCTGGTCGTTGGATCGAACGCTGGGACCCCGAGGACGAGACGTTCTGGAGGGACGGCGGCAGACGCGTCGCCCGCCGGAACCTCTGGTTCTCCGTCTTCTCCGAGCACGTCGGCTTCTCGGTCTGGAGCCTGTGGTCCGTCATGGTCCTGTTCATGGGACCGGAGTACGGCATCGACCCGGCCGGGAAGTTCTTCCTGATCTCCACCGCCACCCTGGTCGGGGCGCTGGTGCGGGTCCCGTACACCTTCGCGGTGGCGCGGTTCGGGGGACGCAACTGGACGGTGGCGAGCGCGCTGCTGCTGCTGGTGCCGACCGTCGCCGCCTTCGTGGTGATGGAGCCGGGCACCTCGTACACCGCCTTCGTGCTGGTCGCGGCGCTGGCGGGCATCGGCGGCGGCAACTTCGCCTCGTCCATGACCAACATCAACGCCTTCTTCCCGCTCCGTGAGAAGGGCTGGGCGCTCGGGCTCAACGCGGGCGGCGGCAACATCGGCGTCCCCGTGGTGCAGCTCGTCGGACTGCTGGTCATCGGCACCGCCGGCGCGACCCACCCCCGCCTCCTGCTCGGCGTCTACGTCCCGCTGGTCGTGGTCGCCGCCCTGTGCGCCGCCCGGTACATGGACAACCTGGCACCGGTGCGCAACGACTCCGGCGCCGCGAAGCAGGCGGTCCGCGAGCCGCACACCTGGCTCATGGCGGTGCTCTACATCGGCACCTTCGGCTCCTTCATCGGTTACAGCTTCGCCTTCGGCCTGGTGCTCCAGACGCAGTTCGGCCGCACCCCGCTCCAGGCGGCCTCGCTCACCTTCATCGGCCCGCTGCTCGGCTCGCTGATCCGGCCCGTCGGCGGGAAGCTCGCCGACCGGTTCGGCGGCGCCCGCATCACCCTGTGGACCTTCGCCGTGATGGCGGCCGCCACCGCGGTCGTCGTGTACGCCTCCGGCACCGAGTCGCTGCCGGTCTTCCTCGTCGGCTTCATCTCCCTGTTCGTCCTGAGCGGCCTCGGCAACGGATCGACGTACAAGATGATCCCCGGCATCTTCCACGCCCAGGCGCTCGCCCGGGGCATGGTGGGCGAGGAAGCGGCGGCGTACGGCCGGCGGCTGTCCGGCGCGGCGATGGGGCTGATCGGCGCGGTCGGCGCGCTCGGCGGCCTCGCCATCAACCTCGCCTTCCGCCAGTCCTTCCAGACCTCGGGCTCCGGCACGGCGGCGTTCTGGTCCTTCCTCGCCTTCTACGCGGTGTGTTTCGCGCTCACCTGGGCGGTATACCTTCGCCGTCCCGCCGAGGCGCCCGCGCAGGCCCGGCTCGGGTACGCGGAGGTATGAAGGGAGCTCCGGCGTCGAAGGACGTAACGGAGGGGAAATATCGGGGAACCGAGCCTGTCACGCGGGGTTGGCAGTCTCGGTTCTCCGCAGCAGCGGCAGCGACCGCGGGAACGAGAGCCGGGTAACGAACGCCATGCAGGACGACGACGCAACGCACGGGCCGCTCGCGGGCTTCACCGTCGGGGTGACCGCCGCACGGCGCGCCGAAGAACTCGCCACCCTCCTCCAACGCCGAGGGGCCGCGGTCCTGCACGCTCCCGCCCTGCGGATCGTGCCGCTGGCCGACGACAGTGAACTCCTCGACGCCACCAAGGAACTGATCGACCACGCCCCCGACGTCGTGGTCGCCACCACCGCCATCGGCTTCCGGGGCTGGGTGGAGGCCGCCGACGGCTGGGGCGTCGGCGACCAACTGCTCGACCGGCTGCGCGGCGTCGAACTGCTCGCCCGCGGACCCAAGGTGAAGGGCGCGATCCGGGCGGCCGGCCTCACCGAGGCGTGGTCGCCGGCGTCCGAGTCGATGGCGGAGGTGCTGGAGCGGCTGCTCGCCGAGGGCGTCCGGGACCGCCGGATCGCCCTCCAGCTCCACGGCGAACCGCTGCCCGGCTTCGTGGAGTCGCTGCGCGCCGCCGGGGCCGAGGTGGTCGGCGTCCCGGTGTACCGCTGGATGCCGCCGCTGGACATCGCGCCGCTCGACCGGATGCTCGACGTCACCGCCGCCCGCGGGCTCGACGCCCTCACCTTCACCAGCGCGCCGGCCGCCGCCTCCTTCCTGGAGCGCGCGGAGACCCGCGGCATGGCCCCCGAGGTGCTGGGCGCGCTGCACGACGACGTCCTCGTCGCCTGCGTCGGCCCCGTCACCGCCCTGCCGCTGCAGGCCCGCGGGATCGAGACGGTGCAGCCGGAACGCTTCCGGCTCGGGCCGCTGGTCCAGGTGCTCTGCGGCCGGCTCCCGACCAGGGCCCGCACCCTGCCGGTCGCCGGGCACCGGATGACCATCCGCGGCCACGCGGTCCTGGTCGACGGCGGACTGCGGCCGGTGCCGCCCGCCGGGATGGCGATGCTTCAGGCGCTGGCCCGGCGGCCCGGCTGGGTCGTCTCCCGCGCCGACCTGCTGCGCGCCCTGCCCGGCAGCGGCACCGACGAGCACGCCGTGGAGACGGCGATGACCCGGCTGCGCACCGCCCTCGGCGAACCCCGGCTGATCCAGACCGTCGTCAAGCGCGGCTACCGCCTCGCCCTGGACCCGACCGCCGACACCAAGTACGCGGACTGAGCCGCCCCGGCCCCCGGCGGGAACGCGCCGGGACCGGGATAGCGTGTGGCGATGATCGACGCCTCCCACCCGCTGACGGCGGACACCGCCCTGCGCCCGGCCGTCCTCACGGACGCCCCCGAACTGGCCGCCGCCCTGCTGCGCAGCCGCGCCCACATGGCCCCCCGTGAACCGGCGCGCCCCCAGGACTTCTACACCCCGCAGGGACAGGCGGAACGTATCTCCGGGCTGCTCGCCGACCGTGCCGGGGGCCGCTGCATGCCCTGGGTCCTGGTCGACGCCGAGGACCGCGCGATCGGCTCCTTCACCCTGTCCGGGATCGTCCTCGGCCCCTTCCGCAGCGGCGTCCTCGGATACTGGGTCGACGCCCGCCACAACGGCCGGGGGCTGGCCACCGCCGCCGTCGCGCGGATCTGCGAGCTGGCCCGTGACGAACTGGGCCTGCACCGCGTCGAGGCCGGGACCATGCTCGACAACGTCGCCTCCCAGCGGGTCCTGCTCAAGTGCGGCTTCGAGGAGTACGGCATGGCGCCCCGGATGCTGCACATAGCGGGCGAGTGGCGCGACCACCGGCTGTTCCAGCGCATCCTGCACGACGGGCCGCCGCGCGCCTGAGCCCCGCCCGGCCACCGTCCCGCCGACGGTCCGCCGCGCGCCCGAGCCCGCCCGTCCGCGGCGGCCCGGAAACCGACGCGGCGCCGTGACCATGCCGACAGGTGCGCTCGCGCCCCTGGTCGCGTACGGTTGACGGCTGCCCAACGCACGTCAGAAAGGGGCCTCGGTGGCCGCGCAGGATGCCGCTGTCGATTCCTTGCGGGACCGGGAAATCGGTGTCGAGCAGGAACATCTGGAACGGGTTTACCACCGCCTGGAGGAGAAGATCCACGAGGCGGAATTTCTCATGCACGACGCCGCCCGCAAGGGACACGTGGGCACCCCCGGCGCACTCGCCGAACGGGACGCCCAGGTCTTCCGCGCCGGGGTCCACCTCAACCGACTGAACAGCGAGTTCGAGGACTTCCTCTTCGGACGGATCGACCTCCTGCACGGCAAGGACGGGGAGCGCGGCCCGGACGGCGCGTTCACCTCCGTCGAGCCGGCCGACGACGCCGTCCGCGAGGACGGATCCGCCGACATCGCGGAGACGCTGCACATCGGCCGGATCGGGGTGCTGGACTCCGACTACGCGCCGCTGGTCATCGACTGGCGCGCACCGGCCGCCGCGCCCTTCTACCGCTCCACCCCGAAGGAGCCCGGCCGGGTGGTGCGCCGCCGGGTCATCCGCTCCAAGGGCCGCAAGGTGCTCGGCGTCGAGGACGACCTGATGCGCCCCGAACTCACCGCCCGCCTCGGCGGGGAGAACCTCGCGGTGATCGGCGACGGCGCCCTGATGGCGGCGCTCGGGCAGGCCCGCAGCCACACCATGCGGGACATCGTCTCCTCCATCCAGGCCGAACAGGACCTGGTGATCCGGGCGCCCGCCGCCTCCGTCACCGAGGTCACCGGCGGCCCCGGCACCGGCAAGACGGCCGTCGCCCTGCACCGCGCCGCCTACCTCCTCTACCAGGACCGGCGGCGCTACTCGGGCGGCATCCTCATCGTCTCGCCGACCCCGCTGCTCGTCGCCTACACCGAGGGCGTGCTGCCCTCCCTCGGCGAGGAGGGCCAAGTCGCCATCCGGGCGGTCGGCTCCCTCTCCGAGGAGGCGGCCGGCGTGGAGGGCGCCACCACCTACGACGAGCCCGCGGTGGCCCGGATCAAGGGTTCCTCGCGGATGCTCCAGGTGCTGCGCAAGGCGGCACGCGGCGCCCTGGAGCAGCCTCAGGCCGCGGCGGCCGTCCCCGCGCCCCAGGAGGGGCAGCTCTCCTTCGGCGACGACGAGCCGGCCGCCGCGGGCCGCCCGGAGGTCCGCACGGACCTGCTGCGGGTGGTGGCGTTCGGCGCGCGCGTGGAGCTGGCGGCGGACGAGCTCAAGCGCATCCGGCACAACGCGCTCGGCGGCACCGCCCCCGTCAACCTGCTCCGTCCGCGTGCCCGCAAACTGCTGCTGGACGCCCTGTGGAGCAAGTCCTCGGGCCGGGGCCGCTACACCGACCCCGAGCTGGTCGCCGAACTCCGCTCCTCGTTCGACGAGGACGTCTCCACCGAGCGGCCGTTCCTGGAGTTCCTGGACGCCTGGTGGCCGGAGCTGACCCCGCGCCGGGTGCTGGCCGCGATGGCCGACGAGAGACGACTGGGCCGGTGGTCGCGGCGCATCCTCAACCAGGGCGAGACACGCCGGCTGGCCCGCTCCCTCAAGCGGCTCGGCCCGGACGGCTCCGGACCGCTGTCGGTGCACGACGTGGCGCTGCTGGACGAGCTCCAGGCGCTGCTCGGCACCCCGTTCCGGCCGAAGAAGAAGCGCGAGCTGGACCCGCTGGACCAGCTGACCGGGCTGGACGAGCTGATGCCGCAGCGCGAGGAGAGCAGGCGCGAGCGCGCCGAACGGCTGGCGGCCGAGCGCACCGAGTACGCGCACGTCATCGTCGACGAGGCGCAGGACCTGACGCCCATGCAGTGGCGGATGGTCGGCCGCCGCGGCCGGCACGCCACCTGGACGATCGTGGGCGACCCCGCGCAGTCCTCCTGGTCCGACCCGGACGAGGCGGCGGCCGCCCGCGACGAGGCGCTCGGCAACCGGCCGCGCCGCCGGTTCACCCTCACCGTCAACTACCGCAACCCGGCGGAGATCGCGGAGCTCGCGTCGAAGGTGCTGGCGCTGGCCATGCCGGGAGCCGACTCCCCGGCCGCCGTCCGCTCCACCGGGGTGGAGCCGCGGTTCGCCCCGGTCCGCGACGGCGACCTGGAGGAGACCGTCCGGGAGGAGGCGCGCCGCCTCCTCGCCGAGGTGGACGGCACGGTGGGCGTGGTCGTGGCGATGGAGCGCCGCGCCCAGGCCCGTGCGTGGCTGGCCGAACTGGGGGAGCGGGTGGTCGCCCTCGGCAGCCTGGAGGCCAAAGGACTGGAGTACGACGCGACGGTGGTCGTCTCGCCGGCGGAGATCGCCGACGAGTCCCCGGCCGGCCTCCGGGTGCTGTACGTCGCGCTGACCCGCGCCACGCAGCAGCTGACGGTCGTCTCGGCCAAGGGCGACCTGCCCGACGCGGCGGGGGTGCCGGACCTGCTGCGGGACTGAGCGGAGCCGCCCGGCGGGCGGCCTCCCGGAGGGGACCGGAGGAACGTTTTACGGTCAACCCGTCGCAGGGGAATCACTTCTCACGGGTGTTTGTTAGCCTGGTGTCGGCACCGGCTCGATCCAAGCCCCCGGGCCCAACCTTCGTCGCTACGAGCGACCTCTTGCCGCGAGGCGAGCATGGCGGGTCGGTGCCGCTCAACGTAAAAGACAGACCCGCGTCACCTGAGGGTGGCGCGGGTCTGTTCGTGTTTTCCTCGGACGCCTCCGCGCGTCCCCCCGCGGAGCCGTCCGTCATACGGAGGCGGGCCCGTGCCAGTCCGTTCCGTCGGCCGGAAAGGGTTCCCCCGGCGCGTTATTTTTCGTATGGTGGAAAAGATCTTCCGGAGAACGGCAGTCATTACCGGCTACCGGTCAGTAGGTGCGACCATCAGGTATCGCGACCGGGGCACGACGCCCGGCCGCGTGGCAATGAAGCTCGGAAAGCGAAGGACTCGGCCATGGCAACGGCGCCCAGCGTCTCGTACTCGATGACGGTCAGGCTGGAGGTGCCGGCGAGCGGCACCGCGGTCTCCCAGCTCACCACGGCCGTCGAGTCCTCCGGGGGCTCCGTCACGGGCCTCGACGTGACCGCGTCCGGCCACGAGAAGCTGCGGATCGACGTCACCATCGCGGCCTCCTCGACCAGCCATGCCGACGAGATCGTCGAAGGGCTGCGCGGGATCGAGGGCGTCGTCCTCGGCAAGGTCTCCGACCGCACCTTCCTGATGCACCTCGGCGGCAAGATCGAGATGGCGTCCAAGCACCCCATCCGCAACCGCGACGACCTCTCCATGGTCTACACGCCGGGCGTGGCCCGCGTCTGCATGGCCATCGCCGAGAACCCCGAGGACGCGCGCCGCCTCACCATCAAGCGCAACTCCGTCGCGGTCGTCACCGACGGTTCGGCCGTCCTCGGCCTGGGCAACATCGGCCCGATGGCCGCCCTGCCGGTCATGGAGGGCAAGGCCGCCCTGTTCAAGCGGTTCGCCGGCATCGACGCCTGGCCGATCTGCCTGGACACCCAGGACACCGACGCTATCGTCGAGATCGTCAAAGCCATCGCTCCCGGCTTCGCGGGCATCAACCTGGAGGACATCTCCGCGCCCCGCTGCTTCGAGATCGAGGCCCGCCTGCGCGAGGCCCTCGACATCCCCGTCTTCCACGACGACCAGCACGGCACCGCCATCGTCGTCCTGGCGGCGCTGACCAACGCGCTGCGTGTGGTGGGCAAGGGCATCGGCGACGTACGGGTCGTCATGTCCGGTGCGGGCGCGGCCGGCACCGCCATCCTGAAGCTGCTCATCGCCGCGGGCGTCAAGCACGCGGTCGTCGCCGACATCCACGGTGTGGTGCACGCGGGCCGCGAGGACCTGGTGGCCGCCGACCCCGACTCGCCGCTGCGCTGGATCGCCGACAACACCAACCCCGAGGGCGTCACGGGCACCCTCAAGCAGGCGGTGGTCGGCGCGGACGTCTTCATCGGCGTCTCCGCCCCGAACGTGCTGGACGGCGCCGACGTGGCCGCCATGGCGGACGGTGCGATCGTCTTCGCGCTCGCCAACCCGGACCCCGAGGTGGACCCGACGATCGCCCGCGAGACGGCGGCGGTCGTGGCCACCGGCCGCTCCGACTTCCCGAACCAGATCAACAACGTGCTGGTCTTCCCGGGTGTCTTCCGCGGTCTGCTGGACGCGCAGTCCCGCACCGTCAACACCGAGATGATGCTCGCCGCCGCGCGCGCCCTGGCGGACGTCGTCGCCGAGGACGAGGTCAACGCGAACTACATCATCCCGTCCGTCTTCAACGACAAGGTGGCCGGAGCGGTGGCCGGAGCCGTCCGGGCCGCCGCGAAGGCCGCCGGGCTCGCCGAGGCCACCCCCGTCGGCGAACTCTGACACCGCCCCCGCGGGCCCCGGACGGCCGCCGCCCGGAGCCCGCACGGGCCGTGCCGCCCGTCACCCGTGGACCCGTACGGCGCGTCGCGGGTCGCCGCGTCCCAAACGCACCTTTAGGGTGGGCGGGCAGCGGGCCTCTCGGGCGACAGCCCTCCGGGGCCCGGCATCCGCTGCGGACCGCTCGCGGAAGACGACGGAACGTCACCACGGGCACAGCGTGGCGCTTTCCGTGTGACTCCGAAGGGTTCCGGATTGGCTTTCCCGCCGCAGGTGGGGGCAGGATGCGTAATCGGGCGGGAGGGTCTGACATCAGACCCGGGTCCGGGGACTGTCAGAGGGCCCTGGCAGCATCGGCTTCGATCTCACGCCTCACAGGCAAGAAGAACACGGGAGTAACAACATGAACCGCAGTGAGCTGGTGGCCGCCCTGGCCGACCGTGCCGAGGTGACCCGCAAGGACGCCGACGCCGTGCTGGCCGCTCTCGCCGAGACCGTCGGTGAGATCGTCGCCAAGGGCGACGAGAAGGTCACCATCCCCGGCTTCCTGACCTTCGAGCGCACCCACCGTGCCGCTCGCACCGCGCGTAACCCGCAGACCGGCGACCCCATCAACATCCCGGCCGGCTACAGCGTGAAGGTCTCCGCGGGCTCCAAGCTCAAGGAAGCCGCCAAGGGCAAGTAAGGCTTGTAGGCGTTCCGAGGGGCGGCCATCCCGACCGGGTGGCCGCCCCTCGGCACGTCCGGAGCCGTCCGGGACGTGCCGAGGGCCCGCCCGGAAGGCCCCTGACGGTCCCGCGCCCTCAGGGGCCCCGCCCGGACCCGCCTGGGCGCCCGGCGCGCCCTCGGGCGCCCGGACACGCGAAGAGCCCGTACGCACGCGCGTACGGGCTCTTCGGGGCTCGCGGCCGCTCGGGGCCGCGCCGGGTCAGACCAGCGAACCGCCGGGCAGTTCGACCTTCGCGCCGAGTTTCTCCAGTTTCTCCATGAAGTTCTCGTAGCCGCGGTTGATCAGGCCGATGCCGTGCACCCGCGAGGTGCCCTGCGCGGCCAGTGCGGCGATCAGGTACGAGAAGCCGCCCCGCAGGTCCGGGATGACCAGGTCGGCGCCCTGGAGCTTGGTCGGGCCCGAGACCACCGCGGAGTGCAGGAAGTTGCGCTGGCCGAAGCGGCAGTCGGAACCGCCCAGGCACTCCCGGTAGAGCTGGATGTGCGCGCCCATCTGGTTGAGCGCCGAGGTGAAGCCGAGCCGCGACTCGTACACCGTCTCGTGCACGATCGACAGGCCGCTGGCCTGCGTCAGCGCCACGACCAGCGGCTGCTGCCAGTCGGTCTGGAAGCCGGGGTGCACGTCCGTCTCCAGGGCGATGGCGTTCAGCGGGCCGCCCGGGTGCCAGAAGCGGATGCCCTCGTCGTCGATCTCGAAGGCGCCGCCGACCCGGCGGAAGGTGTTCAGGAACGTCATCATCGAGCGCTGCTGCGCGCCGCGCACGTAGATGTTGCCCTCGGTCGCCAGCGCCGCGGACGCCCAGGAGGCCGCCTCCAGGCGGTCCGGGATCGCCCGGTGGGTGTAGCCGTCCAGCCGGTCGACACCGGTGATCCGGATCGTCCGGTCGGTGTCCATGGAGATGATCGCGCCCATCTTCTGCAGCACGCAGATCAGGTCCTCGATCTCCGGCTCCACGGCCGCGTTGGACAGCTCGGTGACGCCCTCGGCCAGCACGGCCGTCAGCAGCACCTGCTCGGTGGAGCCCACCGACGGGTACGGCAGCCGGATCTTGGTGCCCCGCAGCCGCTGCGGGGCCTCCAGGTACTGGCCGTCGGCCCGCTTCTCGATCGTCGCCCCGAAGCGGCGCAGCACGTCGAAGTGGAAGTCGATGGGCCGGCCGCCGATGTCGCAGCCGCCGAGGCCCGGGATGAACGCGTGGCCCAGCCGGTGCAGCAGCGGGCCGCAGAAGAGGATCGGGATGCGGGACGAGCCCGCGTGGGCGTCGATGTCCGCGACGTTGGCGCTCTCGACGTGCGTCGGGTCGAGGATCAGCTCGCCGGGCTCGTCGCCGGGCCGGACCGTCACCCCGTGCAGTTGGAGCAGCCCGCGGACGACCCGCACGTCACGGATGTCGGGCACGTTGCGCAGCCGGCTCGGGCCGCTGCCGAGCAGCGCGGCGACCATCGCCTTCGGCACCAGGTTCTTGGCGCCTCGGACGCGGATCTCGCCCTCCAGCGGGGTTCCGCCGTGGACAAGCAGGACATCGTCTGTGCCGGTCATGGATCTCGCGTTCCGGAGTGGTCGGTCGGGGGGCCAACGAAAAGGGTAATGGCCTCCTGCCCCCCGTTCCGCAGGCGTAGCCGCGCATCCGGACGGCAGAATCACGCCACGGCACATGCTGCTCCCGGAAGGTCACTGAGAGTGATCGAGGTGCGGGCCGCCGCGGGGTGCGCTCCCCGTGCTTCCGTGCGCCCTGAGCTGCGCGGCACGGCCCCCGGTCCCGGCTCGGCCACTCGGGCACCACGCACGCCCCGGATGCGGGATCATCTCTGCCATGACCGAGGTGTCGTCTCTCACAGGGCGGTTGCTCGTCGCGACCCCCGCCCTCGCGGACCCGAATTTCGACCGGACCGTGGTGCTGCTCCTCGACCACGACGAGGAGGGCTCGCTCGGCGTGGTCCTGAACCGCCCCACGCTCGTGGAGGTCGGCGAGATCCTCGCGCCGTGGGCCGGCCTCGCCGGAGAGCCCGACGTGGTCTTCCAGGGCGGCCCGGTCTCCCTCGACTCGGCGCTCGGCGTCGCCGTGATCCCCGGCGACGACGGGCCGCTCGGCTGGCGCCGGGTGCACGGCGCGATCGGTCTGGTCGACCTGGACACCCCTCCCCAGCTCCTCGCCGCCACCCTCGGATCGCTGCGGATCTTCGCCGGATACGCGGGCTGGGGGCCCGGTCAGCTGGAGACGGAATTGACCGACGGGGCCTGGTACGTGGTGGACTCCGAGCCCGGCGACGTCTCCGCGCCCCGCCCGGAGAAGCTCTGGCGGGCGGTCCTGCGCCGCCAGCGCAGCCAACTCGCCATGATCGCCTCGTATCCGGACGACCCTTCGCTCAACTGACGGCCGCGGCTTTCAGTACCCTTGGCGGTCATGAGCACTCTTGAGCCCGAACGCGGGGCAGGTACGGGGACCCTCGTAGAACCGACGCCGCAGGTGTCGAACGGTGACGGCGACCACGAGCGCTACGCCCATTACGTCCAGAAGGACAAGATCATGGCGAGCGCCCTGGAGGGCACCCCCGTGGTCGCCCTGTGCGGAAAGGTCTGGGTGCCGGGGCGCGACCCCAAGAAGTACCCGGTCTGTCCGATGTGCAAGGAGATCTACGAGTCCATGGGCGCCGGCGGCGACAAGGGCAAGGGCGGCAAGGACGGCAACGGCAAGGACGGAAAGTAGCGTCCCTGCGGTCCAGGTCTCCGGCCCCCCGGAGCGCGGCACGTCCGCGCCCCGAGGGGCCGTGGTGTCTCCGGGGCCGTCGGCCGGTCGGCGCTTCGGCCCTTCGGCGCACCCCGGAGGCGGGAGCGGGAGGCGTGGCCCGGGGCACGACCCGGAGGAGAGCGCCGGTCGGCTCCGTGGCAGCCTCGTACGGACGGTCCCCGTCCCGGTGGGCCGCAGGGCCCGTCCGCCGTGCGCGGGCGGCCCGCACGCGTAGCCACTCGTACAGCCGCGCCCCGATCTCGCACGCCCGGCGCGGCGGTGAAGGACGACGTATGGACATGGACCTGATCCCGGCACCCTCGCGCGTCGTCGGCGGCGACGGCGCGCGGCCCGGTTTTGTTCCGGGCCCGGACACCACCCTCGCGGCGGTCCCCGGAACCGAGGACACCGGCCGCTGGCTGCGGGACGCCCTCGGCGGCGCGTACGGGCTGTCGCTCGCACCGGGCGAGGAGGGGCCGGACAGCATCGCCCTGCGCGTCGACCCGGAGCTGCCGCCCGAGGGCTACCGGCTCTCCGTCGCCCCCGAGCACGGCGTCCGGATCACCGGGGGCAGCGCCGCCGGGGTCTTCCGGGGCGCCCAGACGCTCCGTCAGCTGCTCGGCCCCCAGGCGTTCCGCCGGGCCCCGCTGCCGGGCGTTCGGCCGTCCGTGCCCGCCGTCGAGATCGAGGACGCGCCCCGCTTCGCCTGGCGCGGCATGATGCTCGACGTCGTCCGCCACTTCCTGCCCAAGGACGACGTGCTGCGCCAGCTGGACCTGCTGGCCGCGCACAAGCTGAACGTCTTCCACTTCCACCTCTCCGACGACCAGGGGTGGCGCGTCGAGATCCGGCGCCACCCCCGGCTCACCGAGGTGGGCGGCTGGCGGCCCCGTACCAAGTACGGGCACCGGGCGTCGGAGTTGTGGGACGAGACCCCGCACGGCGGCTTCTACACCCAGGACGACATCCGCGAGATCGTCGCGTACGCCGCCGCCCGGCACATCACCGTCGTCCCCGAGATCGACATCCCCGGCCACTCGCAGGCCGCCATCGCCGCCTACCCCGAGCTCGGCAACACCGACGTGGTGGACACCGCCGCGCTCACCCCCTGGGACGACTGGGGCGTCAACCCCAACGTGCTGGCCCCCACGGAGACCGTCCTGCGGTTCTACGAGGGCGTCTTCGAGGAGATCCTCGACCTCTTCCCGGCCTCCGTCTCGCCGTTCGTCCACGTCGGCGGTGACGAGTGCCCCAAGGACCAGTGGAAGGCGTCCCCCGCCGCGCAGGCCCGCGTCGCCGAACTCGGCCTGGCCGACGAGGACGAGCTGCAGTCCTGGTTCATCCGCCACTTCGACCGCTGGCTCACCGCACGGGGCCGCCGCCTCATCGGCTGGGACGAGATCCTCGAAGGCGGCCTGCCCGAGGGCGCGGCGGTCTCCTCCTGGCGCGGCTACGCGGGCGGCGTCGCGGCGGCCGAGGCCGGCCACGACGTCGTGATGTGCCCGGAGCAGTTCGTGTACCTGGACCACCGTCAGGACGGCGGCCCGGACGAGCCCATGCCCATCGGCTACGTCCGCACCCTGGAGGACGTCTACCGTTTCGAACCCGTCCCGCCGGGCCTGTCGCCCGAGGCCGCCTCGCACATCCTCGGGGCGCAGGCCAACGCCTGGACCGAGGTCATGCAGAACCGGTCCCGCGTCGACTACCAGGTCTTCCCCCGGCTCGCCGCCCTCGCGGAGGTCGCCTGGTCCGCGCTGCCCGCGCCCGCCGACCGCGACTACGCCGACTTCGAGCGCCGGATGACCGCGCACTACGCCCGGCTCGACGCGCTCGGCGTCGACTACCGCCCGCCGGGCGGCCCGTTGCCGCGCCAGCGCCGGCCCGGTGTGCTCGGCCGCCCGATCGAAGGACCGCCCCCGATCGTGTGATCCGCGGACCTGGTGCGCGGGCGCGGCACCGTTCTGCACACCCCGGTCCGGGCCGTCCCCCTGCCCGTCTCCCGGCCCGGCGGGGGCCGTTGGGCCAGTGCGCCGAAAGGGGCGAATAGGCAGGAACCGCCCGGCAGGGGCGGGATGCGTCCTTCGTGGACCCTCGCGTCGGGTGTCCCGCCGGATGTGCCAGAGTTGCCACGTCCGGGCCGTGAGCACGTACCGTACGGCGGAACGGGCCGGACCGCCGGGACACCGGGAAGGGGCAGCTGGGTTGACCACGCACGTACCGCAGGCGACGCAGCCGGTGACACTGCCGGCCTCGCTGGACGAGGCCGTGGCGGCGCTGTCCGCCATGCCCGCCGCCGTTCCGGTGGCCGGCGGCACGGACCTGATGGCGGCCGTCAACCAGGGACTTCTCCGCCCCTCCGGGCTGGTCGGCCTGGGCCGCATCAGCGAACTGCGGGGCTGGCACTACCAGGACGGACACGCGCTGCTCGGCGCCGGTCTCACCCACGCCCGCATGGGGCGCCCCGACTTCGCCGCGCTCATCCCCGCCCTGGCCGCCTCCGCCCGCGCCGCCGGCCCGCCGCAGATCCGCAACGCCGGAACCCTCGGCGGCAACATCGCCTCCGCCGCCCCCACCGGGGACACGCTGCCCGTTCTCGCCGCGCTGGAGGCCGAGCTGGTCGTGGCCGGCACCGAGGGCCGGCGCCGCGAGGTCCCCGTCTCCCACCTGCTGGCGGGCCGGGAGATGCTGGAACCCGCCGAACTGATCGCCTTCGTACGCGTCCCGCTGCTGCACGCCCCGCAGGTGTTCCTCAAGGCCACCGGACGCACCGGCCCCGGCCGGGCCACGGCGTCCGTCGCGATCGTGCTGGACCCGGCCCGGCGCGGCGTGCGCTGCGCGGTCGGCGCCATCGCCCCGATGCCGCTGCGCCCGCTGGAGGCCGAGCAGTGGATCGCCTCGCTGATCGACTGGGACGGCGCCCGCGGCCTCGCGCCCGACGCGCTGGCCGCGTTCGGCGAGTACGTGGCCGCGGCCTGCGTCCCCGACCCGCTACCTTCGGCCGAGGGGGAGGCGGCGCCACCGCTGCCCCCGGCCGTGATGCATCTGCGGCGCACCGTCGCCGCGCTGGCCCGACGCGCGCTGGGGAGGGCACTGTCGTGACCAACGAGGAATTCCCCGAGCGGCAGGGGCAGTACGGAGACTCCGACGAGTCCGACCCGCGCTACGGCGCGTGGCAGCCGACCCCGCAGGGCGGCGAGTACGACGCCGACGCGACCGCCTTCGTACACCTTTCGCCGGAGGACCTGGCCGACGCCCCGCTGGCCGCGCCCGGCCACGGCTTCGTCCCGCCGATGATCCTGCCGCTGACCCCCGCGGCCGGCCTCGACCCGTCCGCGACGGGCGGCTGGGTGGTCCGCACCCAGGAGCCCCGGGACCGCTACCCGGAGCAGGGCGACGCGGGTCAGGGACACGCGGGTCAGGGACAGCAGCAGGATCAGGGATACCCGGATCAGCGTCAGGGCCACCCGGGCGAGGGTCAGGGCCACCCGGACCAGGATCAGGGCCGTGCGGGCCGGGAGCGGGCCGGGGACGAGGTGCACTGGCCCGACCCGAACCGGCAGGACCCCTACGGGGCGTACCCGCAGTACGGACAGTCCGGCGCCGACACCGCGCAGTGGCACTTCACCGACGTCCCGCGCGACGACGACGCGCGCCACGACGCCCCGTACGGGAACACCCCGTACACCAACGCCCCTTACGGGGAGGCGGCGTACGGCGACCCGTCATACCGCGGAGAGACCGCGCGCGACGGGGCCCGGCACCAGGACGGCCGGTACGACGAACCCCGGTACGACGACCGCCCGTACGAGGAGCCCCGGCACGAGGACCGCCCGTACGAGGAGCCCCGGCACGAGGACGGGCACGACGAGCCCCGGCACGAGGACGGGCCTCACGAGGGGCCGCGGTACGACGACGGCCGGGAGACCGGTGTGGCGGGCGTCGGCGCGGTCACGCCGACGTACGCCGGATATCCGCAGGAGACCGGCGACTGGCCGGAGGCCTCGTCCCAGGACGCCGGGGCCAGGCCGTGGCACCCGGAGAACGCCGCCGAAGAGTGGCAGGGGGCGCAGGACGGAACGGCCGCCCCGTTGCGTGCGGAGGCGGCCGCCGGGCACACCGGCCAGTGGACCATCCCGGTCGCCGACGGCGATCTGCCCGACGAATCCGGCGAATACGCGGCCCCGGCCGCCGCGCCCCAGTGGTACACCGGCGCGACGCCCCCGGCCACGCTGCCGGGCGGTGCCGCGGCGCCGTGGGCGACGCAGCGGTTCGCCGAGCCCCGGCAGCCCGCGCCCGGCCCCGTCCACCCGGGACCGGACCCCCAGGACGCCCGGGAGACGCGGTCGGGGTTCCCGTACGGGGCCGGCGGATTCCACCCGGACGGGGAACCCGAGGGACCGGACGCCGAGTTCCGGCAGGCCGACCTGCGCCAGGAGGACCTGCGCCAGGGCGACCCCCGGTTCGACGTCGGCGCGGAGGCACACCCGGCCGAGGACGCCGCGGCCGACGAGCGGCCCGGCTCCGGGCCGGCCGGCCGAGCGGAGGCCGAGGACGGCTTCGCGGCGGCGGACGGTTCGGCGGGTGCGGCCGACGGTTTCACGGGTGCGGCCGAGGGCGCCTACGTCAACGACCAGAGCGACCCCTACGGGCAGGACCGGAGCCACGACCGGCCGGACCGGAGCTACGACCCGTCGGGCCAGGCCGACGCGGCATACGGCGGCCCCGAGACCGGTCCCGAAGACGCCCACGGCGCCGACCCTGAGGCCCGCCACGAAGGTGTAGGGGACCCGGCCCCCGAAACGGATCCCCGCGGCGAGGGTGTCCCCGACAGGGACGTCCCCGACACGGATGTCCCCGACGCGGATGCCCGCCCCGTCGCCGCGGCGGAGCCCGGTCCGGCGGCCGAGCACCCGGCCCCCGACGCGTACGACCCGGCCTCCGACACCGACCCCGCGGCCGGCCCGCAAGGCCCCGCCGCGGACCTGGAGTACGGCCCCGAGCCGGAGTCCCACGAGTCGGCCGAGCGCCACGGGCCGCACGAGCACTCCGGGCCGCATGCGCCGGTGGACGCCGACCGGGAAACGGATCAGGACGCCGAACCGGGCGCGGAGCCGGGCGCGGAGCCTGGCCCGGAGCCGGAGGGCGCTGCGGACGACGTGCCGGACCTCGGCGAGGTGCCCGACCCCGGCGACCTGCCGGACGAGGAGTCCGGCCCCGACGCGCTCCACCCGGACGCGCTCCACCCCGACGCGCTCCGCCCGGACACCCCGCACCCGGACGCGCCGCAGCCCGTCACCGGGCCCGACGCGGTGCCCCACGAGGACCCCGCGCCGCCGCTCCTGCCGAGCGAACACCCGTCCGTCTCCTACGTCCTGCACGTCAACGGCGCGGACCGCCCGGTGAGCGACGCCTGGATCGGGGAGTCCCTGCTCTACGTGCTCCGCGAGCGGCTCGGTCTGGCCGGCGCCAAGGACGGCTGCTCGCAGGGCGAGTGCGGCGCCTGCAACGTCCAGGTCGACGGCCGGCTCGTCGCCTCCTGCCTGGTCCCCGCGGCCACCGCGGCGGGGAGCGAGGTGCGCACCGTCGAGGGCCTGGCCGTGGACGGCGAACCCTCCGACGTGCAGCGGGCGCTCGCCGCGTGCGGGGCGGTGCAGTGCGGGTTCTGCATCCCCGGCATGGCCATGACCGTGCACGACCTGCTGGAGGGCAACCACGCCCCCAGCGAACTCCAGACCCGGCAGGCGCTCAGCGGCAACCTCTGCCGGTGCAGCGGTTACCGGGGCGTGCTGGACGCCGTCCGCGACGTCGTCGCCGGCCGCGCGGCGAGCGCGGAGGCGGCGTCCGCGGCCGACGAGCACGAGGCGCACGTCCCGCACCAGGCGGACCCGGACGGGAGCGGCGCCGCGGCGCCCGCCGGACCGTCCGACGGGGACGCCCGGTGAGCCCCGCCGCCCGCACCTGCGACACCGCGTACCCGGCCCGATTCCGTACCCCAGAGGTCACCCTCCGCGGCCGCTCCGGCCCGGCGTACGACAAGGAGGAGGCGGCGTGAGCGACGCAGCCACCGCGGCCCGCCCCGCTCCCGGCCCCCGTCCCGGCACCGCCGGGCGGCCGGGCGCCGACCAGGAGCCGCCCGCACACGGGCTCGGCGCCTCACTGCCGCACGCCGACGCCCGCGCCAAGACGGAGGGCACCTTCCCCTACGCGGCCGACCTCTGGGCGGAAGGGCTGCTCTGGGCCGCCGTCCTGCGGTCCCCGCACCCGCACGCCCGGATCGTCTCGATCGACACGACCGCCGCCCGGGAGATGCCCGGCGTGCGCGCCGTCGTCACCCACGAGGACATTCCGGGGGAGCGGCTGTACGGACGGCGGGTCGCCGACCGCCCGGTCTTCGCCTCCGAGCTGGTGCGCCACCACGGGGAGCCAATCGCGGCGGTCGCCGCCGACCACCCCGACACCGCCCGGCTCGCCGCCGCGGCGATCGCCGTCGAGTACGAGGTGCTGGAGCCGGTCACCGACCCGGAGAAGGCGTTCGCCGCCGACCCGCTGCACCCCGACGGCAACCTGGTGCGCCACATCCCCCTGCGGTACGGCGACCCGGACGCCACCGGCGAGATCGTCGTCGACGGGCTGTACCGCATCGGCCGTCAGGACCCGGCTCCCATCGGCGCCGAGGCCGCACTCGCCGTGCCGCGCCCGGACGGCGGCGTCGAGCTGTACACCGCCTCCACCGACCCGCACGCCGACCGCGACCTGGCCGCCGCCTGCTACGGACTGGAACCCGAACGCGTCCGGATCGTCGTCACCGGGGTGCCCGGCGCGACCGGCGACCGCGAGGACCCCGGATTCCAGATCCCGCTCGGCCTGCTGGCGCTGCGCACCGGCTGCCCGGTCAAGCTGGCCGCCACCCGCGAGGAGTCCTTCCTCGGCCACGGCCACCGCCACCCGACCCTGCTGCGCTACCGCCACCACGCGGACGCCGAGGGCCGACTGGTCAAGGTCGAGGCGCAGATCCTGCTGGACGCGGGCGCCTACGCCGACTCCTCCTCCGAATCCCTCGCCGCCGCCGTCGCGTTCGCCTGCGGCCCCTACGTCGTCCCGCACGCCTTCATCGAAGGATGGGCGGTGCGCACCAACAACCCGCCGTCCGGCCATGTGCGCGGCGAAGGCGCGATGCAGGTCTGCGCCGCGTACGAGGGCCAGATGGACAAGCTGGCGGCCCGGCTCGGCATCGACGCCGCCGAGATCCGGCTCCGCAACACCCTCTCCACGGGCGACATCCTGCCCACCGGGCAGACGGTGACGTGCCCGGCACCCGTCACCGAACTCCTGGAAGCGGTCAAGGACTTCCCGCTTCCCGCGCTGCCCAAGGACACCCCCGAGCAGGACTGGCTGCTGCCCGGCGGACTGGAGGGCGCGGGCGAACCGGGTGCGGTGCGCCGCGGGGTCGGGTACGCCCTCGGCATGGTCCACATGCTCGGCGCGGAAGGCGCGGACGAGGTCTCCACGGCCACCGTCCGGGTCCACGACGGCGCCGCCACCGTCATCTGCGCCGCCGTCGAGACCGGCCAGGGCTTCGCCACGCTGGCCCGGCAGATCGTCCAGGAGACCCTGGGCGTCGAGGACGTCACCGTGGCCCCCGTCGACACCGACCAGCCCCCGGCGGGCCCGGCCACCCACGGCCGCCACACCTGGGTCTCCGGCGGTGCGGTCGAACGCGCGGCGAAGATGGTGCGCACCCAGCTCCTCCAGCCGCTGGCCCACAAGTTCGGCATGTCCACCGAACTCCTCCAGATCGCCGACGGCAAGATCACCTCGTACGACGGCGTGCTGTCCACCACGGTCACCGAGGCGATGGACGGCAAGGAACTCTGGGCCACCGCCCAGTGCCGCCCGCACCCCACCGAGCCGCTCGACGAGGCCGGCCAGGGGGACGCCTTCGTCGGCCTCGCCTTCTGCGCGGTCCGCGCGGTGGTCGACGTCGACATCGAGCTCGGCTCGGTCCGGGTGGTCGAGATGGCGGTCGCCCAGGACGTCGGCCGGGTGCTCAACCCGGCCCAGCTCGCCACCCGTATCGAGGCGGGCGTCACCCAGGGCATCGGCGCGGCGCTCACCGAGAACCTGCGCACCGCGCGCGGCATCGTCCGCCACCCCGACTTCACCGGCTACGCGCTGCCGACCTCGCTGGACGCCCCGGACATTCGCATCGTGAAACTCGTCGAGGAACGCGACGTCGTCGCGCCCTTCGGCGCCAAGGCGGTCTCGGCGGTCCCCGTCGTCACCTCACCGGCCGCGGTGGCCGCCGCGGTGCGCGCCGCGACCGGACGCCCCGTCAACCGGCTTCCCGTACGGCCCCAGCAGGCGGTGGCGATCCCCAAGTCCTGAACGCCGCAACGGATGTGACCCGGGTTGCAGATGCAACCCGGGGGTACTGGTTGTCGGTGCCCCTCGCTAGAGTGGTTCACCAGAGCTTTGAGTCAGCTGTAGACGTTGTGCACGCTGTACACGGGGGAGGGCGCTGTGCTGCCGAGTGATGCCGGGGCGGGAGCCGCGATGTCGCCGTTCGGGGCGATGTTCGCCGTGGCGGAGAACGCCGTGGCCGACGTGGTCACGGAACTGACCTCGTTCACCGGGTTCCGGAACCGGATAGACGAGCTCGTGCGCGAGCTGAAGCTGTCCGAGGCCGGGCCGAAGAAGGTCGGCGACGACGCCGTGCTGCGGGCCCAGTTCGGCGGTGGCGACAAGTCGTGGGCCGAGGCCGACTGGCTCCACACCTCGTACCAGACCGTGATCACGGAGCTGGAGACGCTGTCCACACTGCTCTCCGACTCCATCGAGGGCATGGGCATCGCGGTCCTCGCCTCGCACAACGGCTACGAGAACCTGGACATCGACATCCGGCAGCGCATGCTGGCCATCAGCCGGGAGACGACGGAGCACTACGGCGGCCCCTACGACCCGACGCAGGCGCCGGCCAAGCAGAACGCGGACGAGCGGGACCGCCAGGGCGACACCCCGGCGGAGACGGGCGATTCGAGCGGTGCGGCGGGCCTGTGATGACGGCCACCGGCACGGCGCGGGCATAGACGGGGGCGACGACGCATGGAGTACCGGGAGTCAGGCGGCAGCACGACGCCGTTCGGCAGCATGTCCCACGAGCAGATGCTCGCGTGGCTGGACCGCGCCAACAGCGGCGCGGTCCAGGGCGCGGCGGACCGCCTGAAGAACGTCGCGGCGGAGATCGCCAAGATCGCGTCGGAGCTCAAGGTCCGCCCGCAGATGGTCGAGTGGAAGGGCGACGGCGCGGAGGCGTTCCGCACCTGGAGCGCCGACCTGGCCAATGCGACGCTGCGGCTCGGCGAGTACAGCGAGGGCGCGGCGAAGTGGCTGTCGGAGGCGTCCAACGCCGTCGCAACGGCCCAGGCCGCCATCCCCCGCACCCACGGAGGCGCCCAGGCCAACCTGGACGCCGCCCGCGCCGCCCGCAACGACCCGGACGCGTCGGCGGTGGCCCGCGAGGCCGCCGAGACGCTGCTGCGGACGAGCGAGAACAACCGGCTCGACGCGGCGGCCGAAATGTCCAAGCTGGCCCAGGCGTACGCGGTCTCCTCCACGGAGATGGACAAGCTGGAACGCCCGGTGTTCCCGCCGCCGCCCGCGGCGATCACGCCGGACCCGCGCTCGGTGGTCTCTGATGACGACTACGTGCGTGATGGGACAACGGGCGGGAGTGGCTCCACCGGGTTGGCGAATACCCACCGCGCTGCCACGGTTCTGCCCTCCGCCACGGCGACGCCCGACTCGGGCCGTACGGAGATCGCCTCGCTGGGAACGGCCCCGTCCGTCCTGCCCACGGGCCGCCCGACGGAGATGGAGATCAACAGCGTCGCCGCTCCGGTCGAGACCCGCCCGGCTCCCGGCCTTTCCGCCCCTGCCGTCCCTGTGACGGCAGGGCCGGACACCGGTGTGACACCGCCCCCGGTCGCCAATCGGCCCGGCGTCCTGCCCGTCTC
Source organism: uncultured Streptomyces sp. (assembly GCF_947488945.1). Taxonomy (GTDB): domain Bacteria; phylum Actinomycetota; class Actinomycetes; order Streptomycetales; family Streptomycetaceae; genus Streptomyces. The sequence goes on along the minus strand of NZ_CANLBS010000001.1, from coordinate 449,955 downwards.
CGGCCCAGGTGCGAGCGTGGGGAAGACGCCGGGCGGCGGGCGGGCGTTCCCCTCGGTGACCGGCACGACGTCCGCACCGGGAGCGTCGGCCCGTCCCGTCCGGGACGGCATCACGGGCGGGCGGCCCGTCGCCCCCGCCACCGGGCGGGCAACGGCCGGCGGACTGCCACGCGGGACGGTCATCGGCCATGAGGGCCAAGCGGCGGCCGGCCGGGCCATGGGCTCGACCGGTTCGAGCACCGGCGGGACCGCACGGGGCGGCATGCAGGCGGGCCGCCGACTGGGCGCCGAGAGCGGCGGCATGGTGGGGGGCCGGCCCCAACAGGCGGGCCGCGCGGGCTCGCGAGCTTTCACCCCTGGCGGTACGGGCCTGGTGCGCGGTTCCGCAGGCGAGGCAGGGGGAGCGCGCGGAGCGGGCGCCGTGGGCCGCCCCGGAGCGTCGCAGCGACCGGGAACTCCCCGCCGCAACGAGAATGGCGAGCGCCCGGACTACCTCGTGGAGGACGAAGAGACCTGGCAGCAGGGTGTCCGGCCCTCCGGCCCCCCTGTCATCGGCTGAACGGGAACGGCAGAGAGAAGCGCATGCGTACCAGGCAGAGCAGGGCCGTTGGCACTCGCCGTGCCACCGTGTCGATCGGTGTGACGGCCCTGCTCCTTCTGGGATCAGGACCGGCTCGTGCGGACTCCGTGCGTTCGGACCAATGGCACCTCGACGCCATGAAAGCCGAGCAGATGTGGGAGACGAGCACGGGGGAGGGAGTGACCGTAGCGGTCATCGACACTGGGGTCGATGACCGCAATGGAGATCTGCGCGGACAGGTTCTGGACGGGCTGGACCTCGCGCCGGACGAGCCGGGCGACGAGCACACCGACTACGAGGGCCACGGCACCGGCATGGCCGGCATCATCGCCGGCACGGGTGAGTCCGGTGGCGGGGACGGGGCGTTCGGTCTGGCACCGGGTGTCAAGATCCTCCCCGTGCGGGTGCGGGACGGCGAGAAGGTCAACGGCACTCAGGGGGCTGTGCAGTTCCCCGAGGATCTGGCCAAGGGCCTGCGGTTCGCCGCCGACCACGGCGCCAGGGTGATCAATGTGTCCATGGCGAACGACTCCGGCTCCCCGGAACTCACGAAGGCGGTGCAGTACGCCCGGAGCAAGGGCGCACTCATCTTCGCGGGTGCGGGAAACAACGCCGAACTGGGCAACGCCCTTCAGTACCCGGCCGCGATCGACGGGGTCGTGGGCATGGGAGCCATCGGCAAGGACCTTCAGGCGTCCGACTTCTCCCAACACGGCCCTGCCGTCGATCTCGCCGCCCCCGGAGACGAGATGGTCTACGCCTGCGGCGGCAAGACCGGTATCTGCACGGGCCACGGCACCAGTGCCGCCACCGCCGTCGCGTCCGCATCCGCCGCCCTGATCTGGGCCGAGCATCCCGACTGGACGAACAACCAGGTGCTGCGGGTTCTGCTCCGTACGGCCGGGAAGCCGACCAGCGGTGCCGAGCGCAACGACTACATCGGGTACGGCGTGGTCCGGCCGCGCATCGCGCTGACGGAGCCGGGCGACCCGGGCCCGGCCGACGAGTACCCGTTGCCGGACCTCGTGGCGGCGCAGTCGCCCGCGCCGTCGACGGAGGAGTCGAAGGGTGCGGCCGGAGCCGACGGATCCCGTGACGACGCCGAGCAGGCGTCGCCCGCTCCGGCCGCTGCCGAAGCCGGGGACGGTGCGGGACCGGGCCTGTGGATCGGGCTGGGCATCGGGGCGGCGGTGGTGATCGGTGCGGGTGTCGCGTTCGCGGTCTCCCGGTCGCGCCGCAATGCCGCCCCCACCGCGTTCCCGCCCGGCCAGGTACCCGCGCCCGCTCACCAGGCGTCCCCGTACCAGGGCCACCAGCAGGGTCACCAGCCGCCGTATTCGGAGCCCCCGCACGCGTACCCCGGCGCACAGCCCCCGCAGGCGTACCAGGGCACCCAGCAGTCCTACCCCGCCCCGCAGGCCCAGCCGCAGCCCAACCAGCCGCAGCCCTACCCGCAGCCGCCCACCGCGCCGGCCCCCGTCGACACGCCCCGCGACCCCCGTCTCTGAGGCGGGACCCCCAGCACGCACCCGCACGCACCCGCCCGCGCGCACCGAAAAGGCCGCCCCCGCGAACGGGGGCGGCCTCTCGTATACGCGGCGCGGTGCCGCTCTGCCGAGACCGTGACCGGATTCGAACCGGTGTAACTCGAGTTGCAGTCGAGCCCCTGAGCCTCTCGGGCACACGGTCGAGGAGGTGGTGCGTGAAACGTGGTGTTCCTCGGTGGTGTTCACGACCGTACGGGGCCCGGGGGAGCGGCTCAAGGGTTCCGGGAGGCCCGCAACGCGACTGCCACACGCCGTTCATGACCGGATGAGGGCCGAAACCCTCGGTCCTAGGACCCACGGACCACCCCGGCCCCGTCCACCGACAGGGCTCAATGCCGCTCATGCCCCTTACTCTGGTCCGATGAGCGCCCTGGAACCGCACGACGCCGACGTCGCGATATCTGCCCCGCAATCCGTGGATCCCGGCATCCGTGCGACGGGTGGCGGCCACGGTTCCGCACCCGCAAAGGCCGGACCCGGACACCCCGGCCCGGGACACCCCGGCCCCGGCGATCCCGCCCCCACGCACCCCGCTCCCCGTGACGCGGCCGACACCGACGGCGTCCTCGGGCGCACCTACCGGGCGCTCAGCGTCGGCATCGTCTCCGTCGTCCTGCTGATCGCCTTCGAGGCGACCGCCGTCGGCACCGCGATGCCGGTCGCCGCCCGCGAGCTGCACGGCATTCCGCTCTACGCCTTCGCGTTCTCCGCGTACTTCACCACCAGCCTCTTCGCCATGGTGTTGTCCGGGCAGTGGGCCGACAGGAAGGGGCCCCTGGCACCGCTCGCCACCGGCATCAGCGCCTTCGCCGTCGGCCTGCTGCTGTCCGGCGGCGCGACCGGCATGTGGATGTTCGTCGCGGGCCGCGCCGTCCAGGGGCTCGGCGGCGGGATGGTGATCGTCGCGCTGTACGTGGTGGTCGGCAGGGCCTACCCCGAACGCATCCGGCCGGCGATCATGGCCGCCTTCGCGGCGAGCTGGGTGATCCCGTCCGTGGTCGGGCCGCTGGCGTCGGGCACGGTCACCGAGCACCTCGGCTGGCGGTGGGTGTTCGTCGGCATCCCCGTGCTCATCGTCTTCCCGCTGGCCCTCGCGCTCCCCGCGATCCGGCGGATGGCGGCGGGGCCCGCCGACGAGGTGATGGGCGCGATGCCCTTCGACCGCCGCCGCATCCGGCTGGCGCTGGGCATCTCGGCGGGCGCGGGGCTGCTCCAGTACGCGGGGCAGGAACTGGACTGGTTCTCGCTGCTGCCCGCCGTCGTGGGCGTGGCGCTGCTGGTGCCGGCGGTCCGGGGGCTGCTGCCGGCGGGTACGGCGGTCGCGGCGCGCGGCCTGCCCTCCGTGGTGCTGCTGCGCGGGGTCTCGGCCGGTTCGTTCATCGCCGCCGAGTCGTTCGTGCCGCTGATGCTGGTCACCCAGCGGGGGATGAGCCCCACCCTGGCCGGTCTGTCGCTCGCACTCGGCGGCGCGACCTGGGCACTGGGCTCGTGGGTGCAGTCCCGGCCGCGCGTCGAGCCCTACCGGGAGCGGCTGCTGGTCCTCGGCATGATCCTGGTCGCCGCCGCGATCCTGGCCGCGCCCGCCGTGCTCTTCCCGTCGGTACCGTCCTGGACGGTCGCCGTCGCCTGGGGCTTCGGCTGTCTCGGCATGGGCATGGTGATCGCCTCGACCAGCGTCATGATGCTGAAGCTCTCCGCGCCCAACGAGGCGGGAGCCAACTCCGCCGCCCTCCAGATCTCCGACGGCCTGTCCAACGTCCTGCTGCTCGCCGTCGGCGGAGCGGCCTTCGCGGCGCTCGGCGGCGGCGCGGTGGGCGCCGCGCACGGAGCGGTCGAGGCCGGGGCCACCGGTGCGCACCCGGCCGCCTTCGCCGCCGTCTTCCTGCCGATGTCGGCCGTGGCGCTGCTGGGTGCCTGGGTCGCCACCCGGGTCCGGACGCCCGCGCCGAGCCACTGACCCGCCCCCTCGGTGCGTGCGCCCGATGCGGCGGCCGGACGCCCCCACCCACGTCCGCCGGGCCGATGAAAGGTCTGGTCACAGGGTTGCGGCGGCGGTCCGGCCACGTCCGGAGGTGAGCCGGGAGAGGCGGTGGGGCCCCGCGGGTCCCGGGATGTGACAGCCGTCGCAGTATGCGCGGCGGCGGCGTCGTTCGTGGCGGGTTCGCGTCGGCCCCCCGGTAGGGTGGCCCGGTTGTCGTATCGCGTGGGGTCGGCCCCGGCGGTGCCGCAGCCGGCCCACGTACCCGAGAGACTCGAACCGGAGACCGTGACTACTACCGCCTCCCACCACCTCTCACCCGCCTTCCCCGGCCGCGCCCCCTGGGGCACGGCGGGCAAGCTGCGTGCCTGGCAGCAGGGCGCCTTGGAGAGGTACGTCCAGGAGCAGCCGCGCGACTTCCTCGCGGTCGCCACCCCCGGCGCAGGCAAGACCACCTTCGCGCTCACCCTCGCGTCGTGGCTGCTGCACCACCATGTCGTGCAGCAGATCACCGTCGTCGCGCCGACCGAGCACCTGAAGAAGCAGTGGGCGGAGGCCGCCGCGCGGATAGGGATCAAGCTCGACCCGGACTACAGCGCCGGTCCCGTGAGCAAGGAGTACCACGGGGTCGCCGTGACGTACGCGGGCGTCGGGGTGCGTCCCATGCTCCACCGCAACCGGTGCGAGCAGCGCAAGACGCTGGTGATCCTCGACGAGATCCACCACGCCGGCGACTCCAAGTCCTGGGGCGAGGCGTGCCAGGAGGCGTTCGATCCGGCGACCCGGCGGCTCGCCCTCACCGGCACCCCGTTCCGCTCGGACACCAACCCGATCCCCTTCGTCTCGTACGAGGAGGGCAACGACGGCATCCGGCGGTCGTCGGCCGACTACACCTACGGCTACGGCAACGCGCTCGCCGACGGCGTCGTGCGTCCGGTGATCTTCCTCAGCTACAGCGGCAACATGCGCTGGCGCACCAAGGCCGGCGACGAGATCGCCGCCCGCCTCGGCGAGCCGATGACCAAGGACGCCATCGGCCAGGCCTGGCGCACCGCGCTCTCGCCCACGGGTGACTGGATCCCCAACGTGCTGGCCGCCGCCGACAAGCGGCTGACCGAGGTCCGTAAGGGAATTCCCGACGCGGGCGGCCTGGTCATCGCCACCGACCAGGAGTCGGCGCGCGCCTACGCCAAGATCCTCAAGAACGTCACCGGCGAGAAGGCCACCGTGGTCCTCTCCGACGAGAAGGCCGCGTCGAAGAAGATCGACCAGTTCACCGAGGACAACTCGCGCTGGATGGTCGCGGTCCGGATGGTGTCCGAGGGCGTCGACGTGCCCCGGCTGGCGGTCGGCGTCTACGCGACCACGATCTCCACCCCGCTCTTCTTCGCCCAGGCCGTCGGCCGTTTCGTGCGGTCGCGGCGACGGGGCGAGACCGCCTCCGTCTTCGTGCCGACCATCCCCATGCTGCTCGACTTCGCCAACGAGATGGAGGTCGAACGCGACCACGTCCTCGACAAGCCGAAGAAGGGCAGCGACGAGGAGAACCCGTTCGCGGAGGAGGACAAGCTCCTCGCCGACGCCGAGAGGCTGGAGGACGAGGAGACCGAGGAGCAACTGCCCTTCGAGGCCCTGGAGTCGGACGCGGTCTTCGACCGGGTGCTGTACGACGGCGCGGAGTTCGGCATGCAGGCGCATCCGGGCAGCGAGGAGGAGCAGGACTACCTCGGCATCCCCGGACTGCTCGAACCCGACCAGGTGCAGTTGCTGCTGCAGAAGCGGCAGACCCGGCAGATCGCGCACAGCCGCCAGAAGCCGGCCGAGGACGCCGACCTCCTGGAGAAGCCGGCCGAGGCCCGCCCGGTGGTCACCCACAAGCAACTGCTGAGCCTGCGCAAGCAGCTCAACACGATGGTCTCCGCCTACACGCACCAGAGCGGCAAACCGCACGGCGTCATCCACACGGAGCTGCGCCGGGTGTGCGGAGGCCCGCCGAGCGCCGAGGCGACGGCCGGCCAGATCCAGCAGCGGATCGCCAAGGTCCAGGAGTGGGCCACCCGTATGAAGTGAGCCGGGTCGCGCCGAGTCCGGTGTGCGGACGGGAGAGCTACTCCCTTCCGCGCACCGGGAGTCCGCCCAGGTGCGGGGCAGATCACCCGGTCAACGGCTCCGGTATCTCCGTCGGAAGCTTCGCCTCCGCGGCGCAGCCGAGTTCCCGCGCCACGGCCCGGGAGACGTCGTTGAGGACGGTCATCCGGTCCTTGCCCGTGCTTCCAGCCGAGGCCTGGCCAGCGTTGATGAACATGCTCGCCTTCACGAAGGATCCTTTTCCCTCGTCCCCCTCGGTAGGGCAGGCGAAATAGATGTACGCGCCACTTTCGCCGTTGGTGTACGCATACGTCGCTACGGGGTACGTGACGACTCGATTGGTGGAGGACCCCGGTTTTTCTTTTCTCGGCTCGAAATCGATGTCGAGGAGGGGGAAACCGCTCTTGTCCTTGACCTTGTACACCCGACACTGAATTCTGTTTTCGAAGCCCGACTGAATACGCGAAGCGGCCAGAGAAACGGAGAATGTGTTCGGTTTTCCTTGCGCGGTATCACCTTCCGTGAATCCGTCCGTCCCCGACAGATGCTCCAGCGCCGCCGCCCCGGCCGGTGTCATCGTTCCGTCGCACACCTGCGAGGCTGTGAGGGCTGCAGGTGCCTGCGGCTCGCCTTTTCCGCACCCGAGGGATGCTGTCAGTAGCAGAACTCCGCACGTACTTCCGCGAACCATTTTTCGCACTGTGAATGCCTGTCTCACTATGTTGACCGCTCGATTTGTCGGCGACATTCTTCTGGTCAGTCCTTGAACGGCGCCCGTCCTCGCTGGTCGTCATGTGCAGAGCCAGTGGAGTATGCGCTTTTGATTTCCTGGGGCCAGTCGCCATCGTCGCTTATGCTGGCCATTTGTGGATTATTCTTGACATAGTCAGAATAAGCGCGGCCCAGGTTGTCCGAGCCTTGTCCGTAGAACTCGCCGCTCGTCATCTGCGCCTTCTCGATGTAGTCGTCCTCAGCCTTGTCGATACTCTTGTCCACTTCTTGCCCGATGAAGGTGTTGACGGCGTCGCCAACGGTGTCGGCGGCCATCGGGGCGACCACGAGTGCAGCTGCGGTCGAGCCCGGCAGCGGGATTGCCGCTATGCCGCCTCCGACCACGACTCCGGCCCCCAGCTTGACCCAATCCCCTGAACGGCCCAGGGACTTGTTCTTTTCCTCGCTTTCGTCCTTGTAGGTGACTTCGGCCTGCTGAACGCGCGAGTGGTCCAGAATGCCGCGTGCCTCGGCCCCCGTGGTCAGTGCATCGTGCGCGTTGTCGATGTTGGCCGCACTTGTCGCGGGATTGGCGTCCAGCGCGCTCAGCGTGTAGAGGTGTTGCGCCGTTGTCACTACCGCGTGCGACGTTTCGTTCTGACCCAGCACGCTGAGGAAGTTGGTCGCGCCCTCGTTGGTGAAGTTCGCTCTGCCCGGGTACTTCGCCGGGTAGGCCCCGTCGTCCATCTGGTGCTCACCCACACCCGACAGGCTGTAATCGATGTCGTCGATGTATGCGGCGCCCATCTTGCCCAGGCTGTCCGCCAGTTGGGACTGCTCGTGCAGCATCTTCGGGCCGTCTTCGCCTCCGTACAGGAACGCGACCTGCTCCATGACAGCCGCCGTCTCCGCCGTCCGGCGGTCCAGGCCGCCCGGGACCAAGGGGTCCTTGCCGGCCATCGGGTCCGCGTCGTACGACCAGCCCGTGGTCGCCGCTTCCAGGGCGTGGCCCAGGGCATCGTGCCCTGCGATCACCTTGTCGTCCCCGCCCATCGCGTAGGCGTCCGGCAGCCAGACCCGGTCCTTGGTCAGGTACGTGAGGTGGTCGTTGACCTCCGACTCCTTGTCCACGGACTTGCCTGCTCCGTCGGGTTGCGAGAAGAAGTCGGTGGAAGCGCCGGGGTTGTGACCGAGGGCCTCGAGGAAGCCTGTCACCGGGTCCCGGCCCCGGTCGTTCTTGCTGTAGAAGTTGAGATCGCCCTGATTGCCGTTGTTGATCCACGGGTTCAGGGGTTTGACGTTGTGCTCCTTGTCATACGCGAGGAGCTTCTCGCCGTAAGCGTTCAGAAACTGGTCGTCATAGTCGCCGAAGCGCATCAGGTTGCTCATGACGGCGAAGCCGCGCGGGCTGTTCGCGTCGTCGATGCCCAGGTCCTCCGGTCCGAGCTTCACCATCCCCCGCTCCCACGACTTCATCGCGTCGCTGTCCGAGAGCGTGGCAGTTCCCAGCGTGATGCCGAGGTTCTTCTGGAGGAGCTTGGCCTGCTCGAACTGTCTCGGATCCGTCCCGAAACTCTGGTACGGGTCGGCGATCCCCGCGTAGAACTTCAGGACGCGGTCCGGCCCCACCCGGGTCGCGAACTTCTCCGCGAAGAGGGGATCGTTCTTGTAGGTGGACAGCGAGGTGTTCAGCTGGTTCAGCTCGGTCAGAGTGACGTCGTGCGGATCCTTCTCGAGGATCTTGGCGATCTTCTCGGCCTCGGCGACGGCCTTGGCCGCCGAATCCCGGTCCGCGTAATCCGCACCCGAGAAGCCGTACTCGGCCTGGTCCACGAGAAGTCTGAGCGTCTCGGCCGCACTCGTGTCGCTCGTGGTGGCCTTGCGCAGGATCCCCTGCACGTGGTCGCGTACGTGGTCGACGTCGCCCTGGGTGTGGTCCGGGACGGTGGTGCCCTCGGCGGCCCGGTCCGGGTGGATGTTCACGGTGACAGTGAACGAACCCTCGCCCGTGTCCCGGACCGTCAGGTTCTTGGCAGCCGCCTCGTGGATCACGCTGTTCAGTTGATCCCGGTAGCCGACCAACTCGTCCATCGTGTCGCTCAGAATGCGGGCGATGGTGTGGGCCTGTGTGTAGGCGTCGGCGAACTCGCCCGCCGTCTTGTCGATGAACTCACGGGTCACCATGGCGTTCTCACCACTCCAGCGGGCTTTGGTGGCCTTGGCCTGGAGGTTGTCCTTGGCGTCCGTCTTGAGGGTGGCGAGGTTCTTCGTCATGGTGTTCCAGTCGGTGACGGCCTCACCGAGCTCGGAGAACGTGCCGAAGCGGAGGGCGTCGAGATCCATCAGGAGCCCTTCCTCTCGTCGAATCCGTCGTCCAGGGCCGAGATGGAGCTGAGGATCCCGGAGATGTGCACCTCGTCGCCGGCGTGGGCGCCCTTGGTGTAGTCGAGGTGATGGGAGATGTGCGCGGTGGCATCCAGCAGGGTCTGCACCTGGTCCATCCAGCGTGAAGCCACGTGGTCCAGGGCGGCTCCGAGTGCGAACCCCTGCCGGGTCAAGCCGCTGCCGGCCTTCTGGGAGGCACCGCGTGCGTGGCCGCTGACCCGGTCAAGTTCCTGGTGGAGTGAGTAGGCGGCGTCTCCGACTGTCGCCAAGTCCTTCTGGTTGACGGCCAGGTCGCCCTGCAGGGAGTCGCCCCCGCCCCCCGGTTCGGGCGGAAGGCGGTTCAGCCGCATCGTGGTTGTGTGCTGCTTGGAGGCTTCCGCCTTCAGTTGCTCCCACTCGTTCCATGCCATGGATCCGTACGCCTCCCCGTAGGCCCACCGCCCGTCGACGGGCGGCTCTCGGTCACATGAACGTATCAACTGTGCGAACCGACCGGACGGTTCCTTTTGGCTCGACTCGCGTTCGGCCGTGGGCCGGACGCACAACTGCGGAGTGCCGGTGCGAACTCCGTGGAACAGTCGTGAATGCACCACACGACGGCGCGTTTCCGGCGGTGGCGGAGCTCCACGGACGGCACCGTGAGATGGTCCGGTGAAAGAGGCCGAAATGTTACACACGGTGGGTCAGTGGAAGCGCACACGCGGTGTGCAAGATCATCTGTCGGACGTCCGCCGACTTGAACGCGCGTAGATGTTCGGTTTCCGGACGGCACCCCGCTGACCGGCCGTTATGCCGGAGGTGACGTATCGGGCTTTGAGGACCGCCCGGATTCTGGACGAGGGCTTCCGCTCAGCGGACTGCCTCGCTACTGTCCGTTTCATCGAACGCCCCGTGGCAGCGTCGCCGCGGAGCGCAGCCGGTGCCTTGGCCAGACCGGCGGCCTCTCCGTGCGTCGCCGCTGGGACCGGTGCCGCATCCGCCCTGAGAGCGTCGCCGTCGCTCACCCAAAGAGGAGACGGCGTCGTGACCGCGGAGACTTCTCAGACGCTCGACAGAGGACTGCGCGTCCTCAAACTGCTTGCAGACACCGATCACGGGCTGACCGTCACCGAGCTCTCGAACAAGCTCGGCGTCAACCGCACCGTGGTCTACCGGCTGCTGGCCACGCTCGAACAGCACACCCTGGTACGCCGCGATCTCGGTGGCCGCGCCCGTGTCGGCCTGGGCGTGCTGCGTTTGGGCCGCCAGGTGCATCCGCTGGTGCGGGAGGCCGCGCTGCCGGCCCTGCGCTCGCTCGCCGAGGACATCGGCGCCACCGCCCACCTGACGCTGGTGGACGGTACGGACGCGCTCGCCGTCGCCGTGGTGGAACCGACCTGGACGGACTACCACGTCGCCTACCGGGCCGGCTTCCGGCATCCGCTGGACCAGGGCGCCGCGGGCCGTGCGATCCTGTCCGCCCGCCGGCAGAACGCGGTGGACACGGACGCTCCCGGTTTCACCCTCACCAAGGGCGAACTGGAGGCCGGAGCCAGTGGTGCCGCCGCGCCCCTGATCGGAGTGTCCGGTGTCGAGGGCAGCGTGGGTGTGGTGATGCTCGCGGACGTCATCCCGGAACGGGTGGGCCCGCGCGTGCTCGACGCCGCCCGTGAGGTGGCGGACGCCCTGCGCTGAGCCGCCGGGCGACAGCCGTACGGGCCACCGGACCCCGCCCCCGGCGCGTACGGCCGCCCCGCGCGCTGCCACGACGTGTTCCGGGCCGCAGGCCCGCCGCCCGCAAGCACCGCCGCCCTCGTAAGCCCCGCCTCCCACGTGCCCACGGCCCGCTTCGCGTCCGCTCGCGTACCGCCTCGCGCACCACCGGGCCGGGGCGGGTGCGGGTGCCGGTTAGATTGGGCGGGTGCCCCTTCGTGTCTCGCGCCCCCGCGCGCTCGCCCTCTGCGCCCTGCCCGTCCTCGCGCTGCTCGGCACGGCCGCCTTCGCGCCGCTGCCGTTCACCCTGGCGCAGCCGGGAACGACCGCGAACGTCCTCGGGAAGGCCGACGGCAAGCCCGTGATCACCATCACCGGTGCGGCCACCCGGCCCACCGAGGGTCAACTGCGGATGACGACGATCGTGGCGACCGGTCCCGAGGCCGACGTGCGGATCGGTGACGTGGTGGACAGCTGGTTCCGCACCGACCGCGCGGTCATGCCCCGCGATTCCGTGTATCCGACGGGCGGCTCCGAGAAGGAGATCGAGCGGCACAACCTGAACGACATGAAGGAATCGCAGAACGTCGCCGTGGACGCGGCCATGAACTACCTCGACCGCGATCTCGGCTCGACGAGGATCGCACTCGATCTCGGCAACGTGGGCGGTCCCAGCGCGGGTCTCTTCCTCGCCCTCGGCATCGTCGACAAGCTCGACGGGGACGGTGACGGCGGCGATCTGACCGGGGGCCGCACGGTCGCGGGCACGGGAACGATCGCGGCCGACGGCAAGGTGGGCGCGGTCGGCGGCGTCTCCCTGAAGACCCAGGCCGCGCGCCGGGACGGGGCGACCGTCTTCCTGGTGCCGGAGGCCGAGTGCAAGGAGGCGGAGTCGGAGCGGCCGAAGGGCCTGCGGCTCGTCCCCGTCACCACCCTCAAGGGCGCCGTGAACGCGCTCAAGGCCCTCGACCGCGGCGACAGCGTCCCTCACTGCTGACAACCGGACACCCTCGACCGGACGCGACGCAGCGCCGCCGGCGGCGGGGCGGCGTACGGACCCCGGGCGCCCGGGGTCGTCATGACGAGCGCGCACCGGGCCACGTCGGCCCGGAGCGCGCACCGGGCCCCGTCGGCCCGGAGCGCGCACCGGGCCCCGTCGGCCCCGCTCACCCCTCCTTGATGAACCCCTCGTCGACCAGCCACTCCAGCGCCACCAGGTGCGGGTCCTGGCCCTCCACGTCGACCTTGGCGTTGAGCTTCTGCGCGACGGGTGTGGTCAGCTTCTCGGTGACCGGGTCGAGCAGGTCGGCGATCACCGGGTAGCGGGCGAACGTCTTGGCGTTGACGGCGGGGGCGGCGTTGTAGTTGGGGAAGAACCGCTTGTCGTCCACCGTCAGATCCAGGTTCATCGCCTTGATCCGGCCGTCCGTCGTGTACACCTCGCCCAGCAGGCACGAGTCGGACTTGGAGACCTGGGTGTAGATGATCCCGGCGTCCATCTTCTTGATGTTGCCGGCCGGCAGCGACATCCCGTACGCCTTCTGCATGCCGGGCAGCCCGTCCTGCCGGGAGGCGAACTCGTTCTCGACGCAGATGGTGACCGCGCCCGGGTCCTTCTTGGCCAGCGCGGCGACGTCGGAGAGCGTCTTGAGCTTGTACTTCGCGTTGTTCTTCTTGCTGATGGCGAGCGAGTAGGTGTTGTTGAGGGTGGACGGCGGCAGCCACACCACCCCGTTGCCGCGGTCCTCGTCACGGACCGCCTTCCACTGCTCGTGCGGGTCCGCGATCGGGTCGGCGTGGCCGAGGTAGGTGATCCAGGCGGTGCCGGTGTACTCGTAGATGGCGTCGGCGTCGCCCTTGACCAGCGCCTCGCGGGCGCTGATGGAACCGGGCAGGTTCGTCCGGTCCAGCACCTCCGCGCCGGCCGCCTTGAAGATCAGGCCGAGCATCTGGCCGAGGATGATGTTCTCGCTGAAGTTCTTCGACGTGACCGTCAGCGAGGCGCCCTTGAGGGGCTCGCCCTTGCCGACCGAGCCCGGCGACACCTCGTCCACCATGGACGAGCCGCTCTTCAGCCCGCAGGCTCCGAGCGCGAGCGACAGGATCACCGCACCGGCCAGCCCGGCCCGTGTCCGCCGCATACCGCCGCCCGTGCGCCGCGTCCGGCGTGCGAGGGCGCCGCCCGTGTTCCGCGCCCCCGTGCTCATGGCGCCTCCAGACCGCGCGGCGTCAGCCACAGTTCGACCAGTGAGGCCAGCCAGTCCACCAGCAGCGCCAGCACCACCGTCAGGACCGAACCCAGTACCAGCACCGGCATCCGCTGCGTCTGGATCCCCGACGTGATCAGGTCGCCGAGCCCTCCGCCGCCGCCGAACGTGGCCAGCGTCGCGGTGCCCACGTTCAGCACCAGCGCCGTACGCACGCCCGCGAGGATCAGCGGTACCGCCAGCGGCAGTTCCACCTTCGCCAGCGTCCCCGTACCCGACATCCCGATGCCCCGGGCGGCCTCCACCAGCGTCGGATCGATCGCCCGGAGCCCGGCCACCGTGTTGGAGAACACCGGCAGCACCGCGTAGATCACCATGCCGACGATGGCCGTGGAGGGGCCGATGCCGAGCCAGATCACCAGCAGCGCCAGCAGGCCGATCGCCGGGGTCGCCTGGCCGATGTTGGCGATCGCGGTGACCACCGGGGCGGCCCGGGTCAGACCGCGGCGGGTCAGCGCGATGCCCAGCGGGATCGCGATGATCAGCACCCAGAACGTGGAGATGGCCGTCAGCCGCACGTGCTGCCACCAGCGCAGCTCCACCGTGTCGCCCGCCAGCGAGTTCTCCGCGATTGTGTCCAGGTCGGCGTTGGTGATCCACAGGTAGACGGCCACCAGCACGAGGGCCAGCACCACCGGCATCACCACCAGCTTGCGCCAGGTGAACCGGCGCGCGGGGGCCGCCGGGGGAGGGGAGGGCTCGGTCTCCTCGTCGTGGAAGGCGTGGCCCCTGACGTCGTGTTCGCCCGGCGGTCTGGTCTCCGTGGCGCCCCGGCCGGAACGCTCCCGCCCGCTCTCGCTGCTGGGGCTCATCCGCCGGCACCACCCTCCAGCTCCTGCTCGGTCTGGTGCTCCCGGAGATCCTCCAGCTCGTGCTGGTGCTCCATCGCGGCCAGCCGGTCCGCCTCCAGCAACTCCTGCACGTTGTCCATCAGGGTGTGCATGTCGACCACGCCGATGAACTCGCCCCGCCGTCCGGTCACCGCGACCCGCCCGCCGCTGTCGGTCAGCACCGCCTCCAGCGCGTCGTGCAGGGTGGCGTCGCGGGTGACGGTGTCGTGCACCAACTGCCCGGCCCGTGCGAGCGATCCGCGCGCCCGCATCAGGTCGCCGCGGCGCAGCCACTTGTAGGGGCGGTTGCGCCGGTCGAGCATCAGCAGTTCGTTGTGCGCCCCCGCGCGGAGCTTGTTGAAGATCTCCTGGAGCGGGTCGTCCACCGACACCGTCGGGAACTCCGCGATGCCCACGTCCCGGACCCGGGTGAGGTTGAGCCGCTTCAACGCCGCCCCGGCGCCGACGAATCCGGAGACGAAGTCGTCCGTCGGGTTGGTGAGGATGGCCTCGGGGGTGTCGAACTGGGCGATGTGCGAGCGCTCCCGGAGCACGGCGATCCGGTCGCCCAGTTTGATCGCCTCGTCGAAGTCGTGGGTGACGAAGACGATCGTCTTGTGCAACTCGTGCTGCAGACGGATCAGTTCGTCCTGGAGGTGGTCACGGGTGATCGGGTCCACGGCCCCGAAGGGTTCGTCCATCAGCAGCACCGGCGGGTCGGCGGCCAGCGCCCGCGCGACCCCGACGCGCTGCTGCTGCCCGCCGGAGAGCTGGCGCGGGTAGCGGCCGTGGAACTCGCGGGGGTCGAGCCCCACCAGGTCGAGCATCTCCTCGACCCGGTCCTTCACCCGCGACGTGGACCAGCCGACCATCTTCGGCACCAGGGCGATGTTCTCCGCGACGGTCATGTGCGGGAACAGCCCGGACGACTGGATGGCGTACCCGATCTTCCGGCGCAGCTTCACCGGGTCCATCGTGGTGACGTCCTCGTCGCCGATCCTGATGCGGCCCGAGGTCGGCTCGATCAGCCGGTTGATCATCTTGAGCGTGGTGGACTTCCCGCAGCCGGACGGGCCGACGAAGATGACCGTCTCGCCCGCCTTGATGTCCATGGACACGTTCTCGACGGCCGGAGTGGGGTTGCCCGGGTAGCGCTTGGTCAGCCCGTCGAGCTGGATCGTGGCCCCGGAGGTGGCGTTGGCCGCGGGTCCGGCCGCGGACGCCTCGGTGGAGCCGGCCGCGGTGCCGTACGTCTCAGACACGGATCCCCCTCGGGATGGTCAGCCGGCCGAGCAGGACGTACGCGGCGTCGAAGAGCAGGGCCAGCACGACGATGCCGAGCGTGCCGGCGAGGACCTCGTTGATGGCGTTGGCGCTGCCCAGCGAGGCGATGCCCCGGAAGATCTCGTTGCCGAGCCCTGGTCCGGAGGCGTACGCGGCGATGGCGGCGATGCCCATCAGCATCTGGGTGGAGACCCGGATGCCGGTCAGGATCGGCGGCCAGGCGAGCGGCAGCTCCACCTTCCGCAGGCGGGCCAGGCGCGACATCCCGATGCCCTTGGCCGCGTCGACCAGTGACGGGTCGACGCCCCGCAGGCCGACGATGGAGTTGCGGACGATGGGCAGCAGCCCGTACAGCGTCAGGGTGATCACGGTGGGGGCGACCCCGAGACCGACCAACGGGATCAGCAGGCCGATCGCGGCCAGCGACGGGATGGTGAGGATGGTCGCGGTGGAGGTGATGGCCAGCGAGCCCGCCCAGCCGCTGCGGTAAGTGACCACCCCGATCAGCACGCCCAGCAGGGTGGCGATGACCATGCACTGGAAGACGGCGCTGACGTGCTGGAACGCGTCGCTGAGCAACTGCTGGTGGCGGTTGGACAGGTACTCCCAGAAGTTCACATCCACTCCTCTTCGTTCAGCCCGGGGCGGTGTCCTCCGCGGCCTGTTCGACCAGGGGGATGAAACGCAACGGCACCGGGTTCTCCATGACGATCGCCGTGGAGGCCCGGACAATGCCATCAAATCCGACAACCAGATCGATGACCCGTTGAAGATCGGCGTTCGAACGGGCCACCAGACGGCAGAGCATGTCCCCGTGCCCGGTCGTGGTGTGCAGCTCCAGCACCTCCGGAACCCCGGACAAGTGGGCGCGTACGTCGGTCCCTTGGCCCTGCTTGATCTCCAGCGTCGCGAAGGCGGTGACGGGGTAGCCGAGGGCCGCCGGGTCCACGTCGGGGCCGAAGCCCCGGATGACGCCATTCGACTGAAGACGGTCCAGCCGTGCCTGCACCGTGCCGCGCGCGACGCCGAGCCGGCGCGACGCCTCCAGGACCCCGATGCGCGGTTCACGGGCGAGCAGCACGATCAGCGCACCGTCCAGACGGTCGATTCCCACGAGACACCTCGGCGGTCGGGATGTGATGGTCATCCTGCACAGACAGCCCGCCCATACTGCCCAGTCACTGGGCGGATTGCCCAGTGAAAACACGAACTGTTGCGCACCTTGCCGCGCGGGGGGAGCCTTCGAGCATGACTGAGACCCTGCACACCACCCCCGAGACAGCCCGGCAGGCCGATCCCTTCCCGGTCAAGGGAATGGACGCGGTCGTCTTCGCCGTGGGCAACGCCAAGCAGGCCGCGCACTACTACTCCACGGCCTTCGGCATGAAGCTGGTCGCCTACTCCGGACCGGAGAACGGCAGCCGGGAGACGGCGAGTTACGTGCTGACCAACGGCTCGGCCCGCTTCGTCCTCACCTCCGTCATCAAGGCATCCACCCCGTGGGGCGCCTTCCTGGAGGAGCACGTCGCCGCCCACGGCGACGGCGTGGTCGACCTCGCCATCGAGGTCCCCGACGCCCGCGAGGCGTACGCGTACGCCGTCGAGCACGGCGCGACGGGACTCACCGAGCCGCACGAGGTCAAGGACGAGCACGGCACGGTGGTGCTCGCCGCGATCGCGACGTACGGCAAGACCCGGCACACCCTGGTGGAGCGCGGCGGCTACGACGGCCCCTACCTGCCCGGGTACGCGGCGGCGGCCCCGATCGTCGAGCCCCCCGCGAAGCGCACCTTCCAGGCCGTCGACCACTGCGTCGGCAACGTCGAACTCGGCCGGATGAACGAGTGGGTCGGCTTCTACAACCGGGTCATGGGCTTCACCAACATGAAGGAGTTCGTCGGCGACGACATCGCCACCGAGTACTCCGCGCTGATGTCCAAGGTCGTCGCCGACGGCACCCTCAAGGTCAAGTTCCCGATCAACGAGCCGGCCGTCGCGAAGAAGAAGTCGCAGATCGACGAGTACCTGGAGTTCTACGGCGGCGCCGGCGTCCAGCACATCGCGCTCGCCACCAACGACATCGTGGCCTCGGTCCGGGCGATGCGCGCGGCCGGCGTCCAGTTCCTCGACACCCCCGACTCCTACTACGACACCCTCGGCGAGTGGGCGGGCGAGACCCGGGTGCCGGTGGAGACGCTGCGCGAGCTGAAGATCCTGGTCGACCGCGACGAGGACGGCTATCTGCTGCAGATCTTCACCAAGCCGGTCCAGGACCGGCCGACGGTCTTCTTCGAGATGATCGAACGGCACGGCTCGATGGGCTTCGGCAAGGGCAATTTCAAGGCCCTCTTCGAGGCCATCGAGCGCGAGCAGGAGCGCCGCGGCAACCTCTGACGGATACGGCGGGGGCGAGGGCGGCCGGGACCGGCACCAGCATGGCCCGCCCCCGCCCCCGCCCCCGTCACCGTGCCGGTGCCGTCCCCTCCGCCGGCTTCTTCGCCGCAGTCCCGGGAGCGGCCGGGGACGTGGTGGCGGGCGGCGGGACCGGCTTCGGCTTCGCGGGGGCGGCCGGCGCCTCGGGTGCGGGGGTCGCCGGGGCGACCGGTTCCGGCGCGGGCGGGGGCTGCATGTCCTTCGGGCCGCCGGAGGGCGGCTCGCCGAGCGCGTCCAGGGCCTCCCGTGCCGCCGGGGCGTCCAGCGGGGAGAAGTCCGGGTTGGTGCGCAGCGCCTGCTCCAGGTGGCGCCGGGCCGGACCGTAGTGTCCCGTCTCCCGTTCGATCGCGCCGAGATGGTAGGCGAAGGACGCGCTGCGCAGACCGGAGTCGACCGCCTTGGCCGCGTACGTCAGCGCCTCCTGCGGCTCGCCCGCCCGGTACAGCGCCCAGCCCAGCGCGTCCGCGACCTCCGCGCCGCGGCGCAGCTCCGCCCACTCGGACCTGAGGAGTTCGACGGCGACCTCCGGGTCGCCGTGGTCGCTCTCGTAGCGGGCCCGCAGCAGCGACTCGTCGACGCCGTTGGCCTCCGCCTCCTCGATCAGTGCGTGGAACGTCTCGTACTGGGTGGTGGCGTCCCCGTCGAGACCCAACGACTCGTACAGTTCGGCGAGTTCGAGTACGTACTCCGGCCGGGGGAGTTGGCCGACGGCCGTCTGGTAGGCGGCCAGCGCCTCGTCGGCGCGGTCGAGGGCGACCAGGGCGCGGGCCCTCCCGGCCAGTGAGGCGTGGTGGGCGCGGTCGGTGCGCAGCGCCGCGTCGTACTGCGCCAGGGCCTCCTCCGGCTCGCCGCGCTCCCACGCCAGGTCGCCCAGCCGGTGCAGGGCCGCCGCCCGCTCCGCCGGGGTCGCCGCCCGGTCCGCCGTCTCCTGGGCGGTGGCCAGGGCGTCCTCGCGCCAGCCCTGGTCGCGGTACATCTCCGCGGTCCGCGCCAGCGCCGGGGCGCCCTTGCGGAGCGCGGCGAAGGTCTCGGTGGCCTTGTTGGCCGCGGCTTGGTCGCCGAGGCCGCGGTACGCGTCGATCAGCGCGGGGTAGGGAAGCCAGCTCTTCGGCGCACGGGCGCGGACCGTCTCGCCCCACTTCTTCGCGGCCAGGTAGTCGTGCCGGGCGTTGGCCAGCGAGGCGAGCCCGACCCAGGCGGCGCCGTTGCCGCGCTCGCCGGGGCGTACCGAGAGCGATCGTTTCAGCGCCTGCTCGGCCCGGCCGTAGTACGACAGGTCGGCGGCCCGCCGCCCCCACTCCACGTAGGCGGAGCCGAGCGCCGCCCACGACGGGGCGTCCGCCGGGTGCTTCTCCACCCACTGCTGGCGGTCCCCGATCAGCGCGGTCAGGTCGGAGAGCGCGGCGGGGGCGCCGGCCGTCGCGGCGGCCTCCGCCCGCTCCACCGGGCCGGGCCGCGCGGGCACCGCCCGGTTCTCGTCGTCGGGTACGGCGACCACCGCGCCGGCCACCAGCACGCCCGCGGCCACCGCGCCGACCGCGGCCCGGCGCAGCGAGGTGCGCAGCGTCGGCGGGGGAGGGGGCACGGCGGTGGCGCCCGCGAGCGGCGGATCCGCCGACGTGTCCGGATCGCTCCGGAGGCCCGCGTCCTGCGGCGGGGCGGCGTCCGTCCGGCGCCGGGAGGCGGACGACGGCTGGCGGGGCTCCGGGTCCTGCTGCGGCATGACATTCATATGATCACTCTGCGTCAGTATGAAGAGCACACCGGGCTGCGGGATCGAGGTCGCAGACGGGTTCACACCATTGGCCCCGGGTGTCAGGCTGGAATCATGAGCGATCTTCTCGGACGTCTGCGCGCGGGTCTGCCCGAAGGGGCCCTCCTCACCGATCCCGACGTCACGGCCGCCTACGCCCACGACATGGCGAGCTTCTGCGAGGCGGGCGCCCCCGCCGTCGTCGTGCTGCCGCGCACGGTCGAGGAGGTCCAGCACGTCATGCGGACCGCGCACGAGCTGCGGGTCCCGGTCGTGCCCCAGGGCGCCCGCACGGGCCTGTCCGGGGCGGCCAACGCTACCGACGGCTGCGTGGTGCTCTCGCTGGTGAAGATGGACCGGATCCTGGAGATCAGCCCGGTCGACCGGATCGCCGTCGTCGAACCCGGCGTGATCAACGCCGTCCTGTCACGCGCGGTGAACGAGCACGGCCTCTGCTACCCGCCGGACCCGTCGAGCTGGGAGATGTGCACGATCGGCGGCAACATCGGCACCGCCTCCGGCGGTCTGTGCTGCGTGAAGTACGGGGTGACCGCGGAGTACGTCATCGGCCTCGACGTCGTCCTCGCCGACGGCCGGCTGCTGACCACCGGCCGCCGCACCGCGAAGGGCGTCGCCGGATACGACCTCACCCGGCTGTTCGTCGGCTCGGAGGGGAGCCTCGGCATCGTCGTCAAGGCCGTCCTCGCGCTGAAGCCGCAGCCGCCCGCCCAGCTCGCGCTCGCCGCCGAGTTCCCCTCGGCGGCCGCCGCCTGCGACGCGATCTGCACGATCATGGAGCGCGGGCACACCCCGTCACTCCTCGAACTGATGGACCGCACCACCGTGCGGGCGGTGAACGCGATGACGCGGATGGGGCTGCCGGACACCACCGAGGCGCTGCTCCTGTGCGCCTTCGACACCCCCGACCCGGCGGCCGACCTGGCGGCGGTCGGAGAGCTGTGCGCCGCCGCCGGGGCCACCGAGGTGGTGCCCGCGGCGGACGCCGCCGAATCCGAACTCCTGCTCCAGGCACGCCGGTCGTCGCTTCCGGCCATGGAGGCCATCAAGTCCGCGACGATGATCGACGACGTCTGCGTGCCGCGCTCGCGCCTCGGCGCGATGATCGACGGCACCGCCGCCGTCGCCGAGAAGTACGGGCTGACCATCGGCGTCGTCGCGCACGCGGGCGACGGCAACACCCACCCCGTCGTCTGCTTCGACCACACCGACCCCGACGAGACCCGCCGGGCCCGCGAGTCCTTCGACGCGATCATGGCGCTCGGCCTGGAACTGGGCGGGACCATCACCGGGGAGCACGGTGTGGGGGTGCTCAAGAAGGACTGGCTCGCCCGCGAACTCGGCGAGGTGGGGGTGGAGTTGCAGCGCGGCATCAAGGCGGCCTTCGACCCGCACGGGATCCTCAATCCGGGCAAGCTCTTCTGACGGCCCGGTCCCCCCTCCGGGGCCGCCGCACCGGGCCGCGCGCCCCGCAGCACCGCCGAAGGCCCGCGCGCCGGTGAACGGGCCGGGTGCGCCCGCCCCGGCGCGCGCCCGTCCGGGGGCCGGTGCGCCCTCCCGCCGCGCCTCACCCCTCGCCGTCCTGCGACGGGGTGTCGTCGGCCGCGCCCCACGGGTCGCCGAGCCAGAGGTCGTCGGCGGGCATCGGCGTGAGCAGTTCGGCCAGTGCCTCGTCCAGCCCGAGCAGTTCGGACTCGGTGCCCGGCGGCACCAGCCGCAGCGTGTGCTCCACCCACGCCGCCACCACCGCGGACGGCACCTCCAGCAGCGCGTTGCCGTCGGGCGACGTCAGGGCCACGCAGATGACCGGACGGTCCTCGACCCGCGTCGGCCAGATCCGCACGTCCCCGTGCCCGCACGGCCGGAACACGCCCTCCACCAGCAGTTCCCTGGCGAACGTCCAGTGCACCGGCGACTGGGACCCGATGTGGAACGCGATGTGCACGGCGTACGGGTCCGTCACCCGGTACGACAACCGGGCCGGTACGGGGATGGAGCGTTCGGGCGAGAGGACCAGCTTCAGTTCCAGCTCACGTTCCACCGTGTGGTGAGGCATGGTGCACGACCTTCCGATGTCCGTGGGCCGGTCCCGTGACCGGCCGCACCAGGAGAGAGCGCGGTCCCCTCCGGTCATTACGCGACTTCCCAGAAAAACTTCTCCGGATCTTCCGCGGGGCCCAAACGCCCGGACGGGCACGGGGACATGCGGTGGTCTGATAGATGTGGACCCTTGTATGCGGCGACGAAGAGATACGGGACCACGGTGATGAGCGCGCCAACCCCGGCACCCGGTGACGAAAGCCCCCGCGAGGGCTACTACCCCGACCCGTCCATCCCCGGATACGTCCGGTACTGGAACGGCGCTTCCTGGGTCCCCGGCACCAGCCGCCCCGCCCCCGACCCGGGGCCCGGCCGTCAGGAAGCACCGCTGGAGGAGACCGGGCCGGTTTTCTTCGACGAGGAGGACGAGGCGGAGGAGGCCGCCCGGTCGCAGCGCCGGCCCGCCGCCCACGGCCCGGAGCCGCTGCCCGCGGGCGACGCCACGGCCCGGCCCGAGCCCGCCTCGGCCTGGCAGGCCGACACCGCGCGGCAGACCGGCTTCGGCAACGACCGCGACCGCCGGGTCTCCTGGGGCGGCGGGCCGCAGGTGCCCGGACAGTCCGCCCCCGCCGGCGCCGACCACCACGCCCCCGTCCCGGCCCGCCCCGTCGACCCCCGGGGCACCGCGGCCCCCGGACCGTACGACGCCCCCGCCGGACCCGCGGCGCTCCCGGCCGGCCAGGAGCGGCGCGCCGAACTCCCCGCCGCGCAGGACCGGCCCGCGCTGGGCCCCGGCCCCGCGACCGACGGGCAGCCGGCCCCGGAGAACACCGTGACGCTCCGCGCCGACCGGCCCGCCGGCGACGCCCCGCCGACCGACGGAACCGTCACCATGCGGGCCGTGCGCCCCGGCGGCCGTACGCCCCCGCCCCGCGACACCGGCCTGCCGCCGGCCGAGGGCACCATGACGATGCGTCCGGTCGGCCGCGGCGGCGTCCCGGGGCAGGACCCGCGCGGGCAGGACCCGCAGCCCCCGGTGGTGGGCCGGCGGACCGGATCCCCGCAGCCCGCCGCGCCCTACCGCGGCCCCGCCCACGGCGCGTACGCCCCGTCCGGTCCCCAGCTCGCGCCGGCGCCCGTGCCGCAGCGGACCGCCCCGGCCCCGCAGCCGCCCGCCCCCGCTCCGCAAGCCCTCGCACCGCAGCCCGCGCCCGGCCCGCGCCGCCCGCAGGGGCCCGGCGGCTCCGCGGCGTCCTGGGCGCAGGGCGGGGCGGAGAGCGCGGAGCCGGTGGCCCCGTGGAAGCCGCCGCCGGCCGACGACCTGTTCCAGCGGATGGTCCGGGAGCGGAGCGCCGGGCGCCCCGCCGGTCTCGGCAAGCGGCTCGCCGCCCGGATCGTCGACTCGGTGGTGCTCGGCGCGCTCGCCGGAGCGGCGGGCTACCCGCTGATCACCGCCGCCCTCGACCACATCGACGCCAAGGTCGAGGCGGCGAGACTCTCCGGACGGACCGTCACCGTCTACCTGGTGGACTCGACCACCGTCTGGCTCTTCGCCGGCGTGCTGGCCGCCTTCCTCGTCATCGGCCTCCTCGTGGAGGCGCTGCCCACCGCCCGGTGGGGGCGCACCCTCGGCAAGAAGCTGTTCGGCCTGCAGGTGCGCGACATCGAGTCGCAGGACGCTCCGTCGTTCGGCGACGCCCTGCGCCGCTGGCTGGTCTACGGGGTGCTGAGCCTGCTGGCCGTCGGCGTGGTCAACGTGCTCTGGTGCCTGTTCGACCGCCCGTGGCGCCAGTGCTGGCACGACAAGGCGGCCCGGACGTACGTGGCGGGGTGACGGCCGCCGGCCGAGAGCGGGCCTGCGGGTGACGCTCCGTCTGCTGACGGGCCGTCGCCTCGACGGGGGCCCGGTTGGTCCCACGGGCTGACGGTGCGTCGCCCGGGGTCCCTCGAAAGCACCTGAGCCGTTGCGGGACCGGATGGGCCGGGGTGCACTGCCCCCATGAGCAACGACCAGCCGACGCCCGGCCAGCCGCCCGAGGACGACGATCCGTTCCTCAAGAAGCCGCAGGACCCCCCGCCGTCGTCGGGCTCCCCGTACGGCGGCGGGAGCGGCCACCAGCCCCCGCCGGGTTCCCCGTACGGCGGAGGAGGGGACGGCGCACCGCCCCCGCCGTACGACCCCGGTCCCTACGGTGGCGGCGCCTACGGCGGGGCGGACCCGCTGGCGGGCATGCCGCCGCTGGCGGAGCCCGGCAAGCGCATCCTGGCGCGGCTGATCGACTTCCTCATCATCTCGATCCCGCTGTACCTGATCTCGCTGCCCTTCGGCGGGGCCGTGGACGTCACCTCGGACAACGGCGACACCGACGTCAGCAACGCGGTCACCGGCACCTACGGCGGCGGCCACCAGCTCCTGTGGACGCTGATCGGGCTCGTCTGCTACGTCGGGTACGACACCTACTTCACCCACAAGGACGGCCGGACCCCCGGCAAGCGGCTGCTCAAGCTGCGGGTCGCGATGCTGAACGACGGGCGGGTGCCGGACACCGGCTCCGCGCTGATGCGCGCGGCCGTGCTCTGGCTTCCGGCGCTGCTCTGCTGCCCGTGCCTGTGGTGGCTGATCAACATCGTCATGATGTTCACCGACAAGCCCTACCGCCAGGGGCTCCAGGACAAGGCGGCGAAGACCGTCGTGGTCAGTGCGCGATGAGGTGCGGGCGGGCGCGGGCGGTGGCTCAGCGGCGCGAGGAGTGACCGCCGACCCGCTCGTCCGTCCGTTCGGCGCGGCGCGGGCGGGGCGCCGCGACGGTGGCGCGGGTCGCGCCGGTGCGCGGGCCCCCGGCGGGCCGCTCCGGCCCGGTCCGGCCGGTGGCGGGCACGGCCGCGGCGACCAGCAGCCCGAGCGCCAGTCCCGCGAGGCAGACGGCGGCGACCCCGGCGAGGGCCTCGGTCCCGGTGAGCAGCAGCAGGGCGACGGTCGTGATGACGACGGTGGCCGAACCGTAGGCGAACTGTGCGGCAGTCGGTCGCGGCATGGCGGAATCCGTCCTCGGGGCGTCGGCAGGGACAGTCTCTCGGCGCGGTCGCGCGGTGCACGACTCTACGTCGGTGGATGCCCGTACACGGCGGCGTCAACCGTGACCCGGGCCACGGCGCGGAGGCACGGGGGGCGCACGGATTCACGTGTCCACCGACTGGACGGGACAGCGCGCCGGGTGTCCATCGGTGAACGTTCGGATACCGGAAATGAACTCCTGCATAGTGCAGTTGACCGGCACAAGTCAAGGTCTGTCTTTTCTCGCGCAACTCCGATCGAATGTCGTCACTTGTGACGCGTTATCGCGCGCGGCCCTTCGTCACCCCGTCGGCCGCGGACGCGAACGCCGGGGAGGAACTACATCAAGTGACCACTAAGAGAAGCGCCCTTCGGGCCACGGCCGTCGTGGTGGCCCTGGCCGCCGGCGCCGCCACGGCGTCGACGTTCTTCGTCGCGCAGGCCGCGGACCGGGCACCGGCAGCCACCACCTCCATCTCCGACAGCCGCGACCCGGTTTCGGTGAAGGGGCAGGACCACGATCTCGAAGGCCCGTTCAGCGAGCAGCAGGCGGACGAGCGACAGGCCGCACTGGAGCAGGTGCTGGCCGGCGACAAGAAGGTGACCACCAAGGGTGGCTCCAAGGTCGTCAAGCTCGGCGACAAGAAGTACGTCGAGCTCGGCCGCGAGAAGACCGACAAGATCTTCACCATCCTGGTGGAGTTCGGCGACCAGGTCGACAACAGCACGATGTACGACCCGGACGGCAGCGGGCCCAAGCCCCCGGTGGTCAAGTTCGGCGGCACGCCCGGTCCCGCGCACAATGAGATCGCGCAGCCGGACCCGGAGAAGGACAACAGCACCGCCTGGCAGGCCGACTACAACCAGGCGCACTTCCAGGAGCTGTACTTCGGCACCAGCGCCTCGTCCAACTCGCTGAAGAAGTACTACGAGAAGACGTCCTCCGGCCGCTACTCGGTCGACGGCGAGGTCTCCGACTGGGTCAAGATCCCTTACAACGAGGCGCGTTACGGCTCCAACTACTGCGGGGCCAGCAGCTGCGCCAGCGTCTGGGACGCGGTCCGCGACGGCGTCAACGCCTGGGTCGCCGACCAGAAGGCCAAGGGCAGCACGCTCGACGAGATCAAGGCCGACCTCGCCGAGTACGACCAGTGGGACCGTTACGACTTCGACGGCGACGGCAACTTCAACGAGTCCGACGGCTACATCGACCACTTCCAGATGGTCCACGCCGGCGAGGACGAGTCCGCGGGCGGCGGCGTCCAGGGCGCGAACGCCATCTGGGCGCACCGCTGGTACGCCTACGGCACCAACGCCGGCGCCACCGGCCCCGGCGCCAACAAGGCTGGCGGCGCGCAGATCGGCGACACCGGCATCTGGGTCGGCGACTACACCGTGCAGCCCGAGAACGGCGGCCTCGGCGTCTTCGCCCACGAGTACGCCCACGACCTCGGTCTGCCGGACCTCTACGACACCGACGGCGGCGAGAACTCGGTCGGCTTCTGGTCCCTGATGTCGGCGGGCTCCTGGCTCGGCCGCGGCCAGGGCGAGATCGGCGACACCCCCGGCGACATGACCGCGTGGGACAAGCTGCAGCTCGGCTGGCTGAACTACGCCGAGGCGAAGGCCGCCACCGACTCCACCGTCAAGCTGGGCGTGTCGGAGTACAACACCAAGGACAAGCAGGCGCTGGTCGTCGACCTTCCCGACAAGGAAGTCACCACCACCGTCGTCGCGCCCGCCCAGGGCGCCAAGCAGTGGTGGAGCGGCAGCGGCGACAACCTGTCGAACACGCTGACCCGTTCGGTCGACCTGACCGGCAAGACGTCCGCCTCGCTCGACCTGTCGGGCTGGTACGACATCGAGGCCGAGTACGACTACCTCTACACCGAGGTGTCGACGGACGGCGGCGCGAGCTGGACCGCGATCGACGGCACCGCCGACGGCAAGGAGCTCCCGCGCGACGCGAGCGACAAGCCGGCGCTGACCGACGTCTCGGGCGCGTACCAGAAGCTCTCCTACCCGCTGGACGCCTACGCGGGCAAGAAGATCGACCTCCGCTTCCGCTACCAGTCGGACGGCGGCGTGGCCGGCAAGGGCTTCACGGCCGATGCCCTCACCCTCTCCGCCGACGGCGCCGTGATCTTCTCGGACGACGCCGAGGGCGACGACAACGGCTGGACGTCGAAGGGCTTCTCGCGCATCGGTGAGTCGTTCACCAACGACTACCCGCAGTTCTACATCGCCGAGAACCGCCAGTACGTGTCGTACGACGAGACCCTGAAGGTCGGCCCGTACAACTTCGGCTTCTCGGCCTCGCGTCCCGACTGGGTGGAGCACTACTCCTACCAGAACGGCCTGCTGGTCTGGCTCTGGGACACCTCCCAGGCCGACAACAACACCTCCGCCCACCCGGGCCAGGGCCTGATCCTGCCGGTGGACTCGCACGCGAAGCCGCTGAAGTGGGCCAACGGCACGCTGCTCCGCAACAAGATCCAGCCCTTCGACGCGCCGTTCAGCTGGTACCCGAACCAGGGCTTCACGCTGCACAACGCGGACGTCCCGCTGAAGATCAAGCCGTCCCTGGGCGTCCCGGTCTTCGACGACCGCAAGGGCACCTACTGGTACGCGGAGAACCCGACGGGCAGTGTCAAGGTTCCTGACACCAACACCCGCCTGACCATCGTCAACGAGGCGCTCACGGGCTCCACGATGACCGTCAAGGTCGGTCCCTCGACCAAGTAGTCCGCATCGCCGCAGGTCAGAACATGATCGGCCGTCGCCCTCTAGCGGGCGGCGGCCGATCGTGTTTAGGTGCGTCCTGTCCGATCCTTATTGACACGACGTCTCACGGGGGAGCGCGGAAGATGGCAGGCGGAGGTTTCTGCAGATTGCCGAACGGCACGGTGGTGGTGGCCCTCACCCTCACCCGCCCGGCGGACACCACGGGCCCCGGGGCGCCCGTGCGGGTGCTGGTGCACGCGGCGAACCGGGCCAGGGCCCTGACCCGGCTGCGCAACCTGGGGCTGCGCGCCGTCTACCTGCGCGGCAACGCCCAGCCGCCCACCCCGGACGAGATCACGGCGGTGCTGCACCACCCGGACGGCATCCTGTGGCGGGCCGCCCCGCAGGCGGCCCAGGAGCTCTGGCACCCGATCCGGGCCCTCCTCGGCCCGGCCGGGCACGCGGGCCCGGCCCGCCCGGCGGCCTGAGAAGGCCGCGCCGGCCCGAGGGCCGCGTGCCGTCCCGAGGGCCGCGTGGCGGCCCGGGCCGCCAGGTCACCGGGGCCGGGCGCCCCGGATCCCGGAGGGGGTCAGCCGACCGCCGGCTCGCCCGTGAGCTTCACGCCGGCGGCGCGCAGCTCGTCCAGGGCGCGGGCGGTGGTCGGGGCGGCGACGCCGGCTGTCAGGCCGAGCAGCACGTGGGTGGTAAAACCGGCGGTGGCGGCGTCCAGCGCGGTGGCCCGGACGCAGTGGTCGGTGGCGATGCCGACCACGTCGACCTCGGTGACGGAACGATCCCGCAGCCACTGGGCGAGGCCGACGCCGTTCTCGTCCTGCCCCTCGAATC
The DNA here is from genome assembly GCF_947488945.1 of uncultured Streptomyces sp. Taxonomy (GTDB): domain Bacteria; phylum Actinomycetota; class Actinomycetes; order Streptomycetales; family Streptomycetaceae; genus Streptomyces. The sequence continues at coordinate 421,724 of NZ_CANLBS010000001.1, read as the reverse complement.
CGCTGTAGGCGGCGGCGTACGCCCCCTTGTCGAAGACCGCGTCGATCGCGCCGGAGGCGACCGCGGGCGCGAAGTTCGGGTGGAAGCCGACGCCCTCGGTCCCGGCGACGCAGTGCCGGGGCCAGGAGTGCTCGAAGTCCGGGTTCTCGGAGAAGTGGTCGCCCGGGTCGATGTGGTGGTCGCGGGTGGCCACCACGTGCCGGTAGCCGGCCGGGGCCTCGCCGATCAGGTCGGTGATGGCGGCGGCGACGTCGGCGCCGCCCGCCACCGCGAGGCTGCCGCCCTCGCAGAAGTCGTTCTGGACGTCCACGACGATCAAGGCGCGGTGCATGGCGGGTGTCCTTCGGTGGGGGTCGGTGGAGGCTCGGTGGGGTCGGTACCGAGCCTAGGGACTCGGGAGCGACGGGGGGAGGGGGCCGCGGGAACCGCAGGGCCCCGTCCCCGTCACACGTATTCGGTCGGGATCACCGCTTCGCCCTTGGAGAGCTGCATCGCGGACATCGGCAGCCCCGCGCGCGCCGCGATGTGCCGGGTCCGGGCCGCCTCCAGCGGCTCCCGGGCCACGACCTCGCCGCCGCGCACCAGCTCCACCTGGAGCTGGTGCGCGGCCAGCTCCGCCGGCACCGGTCCGGTGCCGATGACCTCGGCCTCGGCGACGCCCTGGGCGTCCGGGCGGCGGGCCGCCCACTTGCGTCCGCCAAGCGAGGACTTCGCGCCGAGCGACTTCTTGGCGACCGGCAGCAGGGCCTCGCCGGGGTCGGCGGAACCGGCCCGAGCCACCAGCTTGTAGACCATCGAGCAGGTCGGCTGCCCGCTGCCGGTGACCAGCTGGGTGCCCACGCCGTACGCGTCGACCGGTGCGGCGGCCAGCGAGGCGATGGCGTACTCGTCCAGGTCCGAGGTCACCACGATCCTGGTGTCGCGCGCGCCCAGCTCGTCGAGCTGCTGGCGTACCCGGTGCGCGACCAGCAGCAGGTCGCCGGAGTCGATGCGGACCGCGCCCAGCTCGGGCCCGGCCACCTCGACCGCCGTGCGGACCGCCTCGGCGACGTCGTAGGTGTCGACCAGCAGCGTGGTGCCGCGGCCCAGCGAGTCGACCTGGGCCTGGAAGGCGTCCCGCTCGGTGTCGTGGAGCAGGGTGAAGGCGTGCGCGCTGGTGCCCACGGTCGGGATGTTGTAGCGGAAGCCCGCCGCCAGGTCGGAAGTGGTGTCGAAGCCGCCCACGTAGGCGGCGCGGGCCGAGGCCACCGCCGACAGCTCGTGGGTGCGGCGCGCGCCCATCTCGATCAGGCCGCGCCCGCCGGCCGCCGCCGACATCCGCGAGGCGGCCGCCGCGATCGCCGAGTCGTGGTTGAGGATCGACAGGATCACGGTCTCCAGCAGCACGCACTCGGCGAAGGAGCCCTCCACCCGCATGACCGGGGAGCCGGGGAAGTAGACCTCGCCCTCCGGGTAGCCCCAGATGTCGCCGGTGAAGCGGAAGCCGGCGAGCCATGCGAGCGTCGGCTCGTCCACGACCTTCCGCTGCCGCAGGAAGGCGATCATCTCGTCGTCGAAGTGGAAGTTCTCCACCGCGTCGAGCACGCGCCCCGTGCCGGCGAGCACGCCGTAGCGGCGGCCCTCGGGCAGTCGGCGGGTGAACGCCTCGAAGACCGACCGGCGGTCGGCGGTGCCGGCCTTCAGTGCGGCCTGCACCATCGTGAGTTCGTACTGGTCGGTGAAGAGTGCGGTCGAGGGCACTCCGACCCGTCGACCCAGGTCCGCTGAGTTCATGCCAGGGATGCTACCCCCTATTTCGTCAAAGTGACGAGATGTGGGGTCCGTTTGTGCGGGAGGCCCGGCCGGGTGGCAGCATGGGACGGGTGAGCGCCGCTGCCCCCGTAGAGATCGAACGTCCCGAATCGGCCGAGGAGACCTTCGTCGTCCCCGACCCCGACGTCCCCTGGGTGACGCTGGTCCACAACGACCCCGTGAACCTGATGAGCTACGTGTCGTACGTCTTCCAGACGTACTTCGGCTACTCCAAGGACAAGGCCCACCAGCTCATGCTCGACGTGCACCGCAAGGGCCGCGCGGTGGTCTCCAGCGGCAGCCGCGAGGAGATGGAACGCGACGTCCAGGCCATGCACGGCTACGGCCTGTGGGCCACCCTCACCCAGGACAAGTGAAACCGGGCCCGGCAGCCCCGGGCCCGCACCGACCTTCCCGGACCGCACGGTCCGCCCGCCCGACCCACCATCGGAGACTCCATGGCCGGCCCCTTCCAGGCCACCCCCGGCGGCGGCGCGGCCGTCGCGCTCGACGAGGTCGAGATCTCGATCCTGCGCTCGCTCGCCGTCCAGCTCCTGGAACTCATCGGACCCGGCGACGAGCCGGCCGACGGCGAGGACCCGCTCGCCGCCCTCTTCGCCGAGGGCCCCAGCGAGCCGCCCGCCGACGCCGCGCTGGCCCGCCTCTTCCCGCAGGCGTACGGGGACGAGGACAAGGAGGCGCGGGAGGCGTCGGCGGAGTTCCGCCGTTTCACCGAGCTGGACCTGCGGGCCCGCAAGCGCGAGGACGCCCTGGTCGTCGTGCGGACCCTGGACGCCGTCCGGCCCGGCCCGGACGGCGGCGCGGTGCTGGCGCTGGACACCGAGGACAGCCGGCACTGGCTCGGCGCGCTCAACGACCTCCGCCTCACCATCGGCGCCCGGCTGGAGGTGTCCGAGGAGGAAGAGGGCGAGGAAAGCCCCCTCTACCGCCTCCCGGACACCGATCCGCGCAAACCCATGGTGATGGCCTACCTGTGGCTCGGCGGCCTCCAGGAAACCCTGGTCGAAACGATGATGCCGTAAGGGGAGCCGCGGAGCCCGCCGCCCGGTCGGTGCGGAACGCTCAACCCACGCTCAAATCCGAATAACGATCCCGTCACCCGTACGGTCTTCTTTGCGTCTTCCGGAAACCCTTGTCCGCTTTTTCCTGTGGTGTGTGCCACAGATTGGCGGGCAGGGGTTTCGGGCATGCGTGGTAAATCTTCTCGACCGCCGGGGGCGCCACCCTTGCCCCCGCGGCGCGACGAGTCGGCCGAACGCCGACGGCACTCCATCCATATCCGGGGGGATCAGGACCTGGTCCGCAGCCCGCGAGGGCGCGGATCGGCGTGGAGAAAGGCGCACCACCATGACATCGGCGCAGGTCGACAACGGGCAGGCGGGCCGCGGGTCCGAGTCTGCCGAGCACGGCGGCGAGGGTTACCAGCGTGGCCTGGGAGCCCGCCAGATCCAGATGATCGCCATCGGCGGCGCCATCGGCACCGGGCTCTTCCTGGGGGCCGGCAAGGCCATCGCCAAAGCGGGACCGAGCCTGATCCTGGCCTATGCCATCGCGGGCCTGGTCATCTTCTTCATCATGCGGGCACTCGGTGAACTCCTCATGTACCGACCGGTGTCGGGCTCCTTCTCGGAGTACGCCCGTGAATTCATCGGGCCCTTCGCCGGATTCGTCACCGGGTGGACCTACTGGCTCTTCTGGGTGGTCACCGGAATCACCGAAGTCACCGCCGCAGCGCAGTACATGACCTATTGGTTCGACATTCCCCAATGGGTTTCCGCGCTGGTCTTCACCATCATTCTGTACGGCGTGAACCTCATCTCCGTGAAGCTCTTCGGGGAGCTGGAGTTCTGGTTCTCGATGGTCAAGGTGACGGCCATCGTCGGCATGATCCTCATCTGCGCCGGCATCCTCACCCTCGGCTTCTCCGACGCCGGCGACACCGCCTCGGTGACCCACCTCTGGTCGGAGGGCGGCTTCTTCCCCAAGGGCATCGGCGGCACGCTGATGACGCTGCAGATCGTGATGTTCGCCTTCCTCGCCGTCGAGCTGGTCGGCGTCACCGCGGGCGAGTCCAAGGACCCGAAGACCGTGCTCCCCAAGGCCATCAACACCGTGCCGTGGCGCATCGCCGTCTTCTACGTCGGCGCCCTGATCATGATCCTGTCCGTGGTGCCGTGGACCGAGTTCCAGCCCGGCGTCTCACCGTTCGTCGCCGCGTTCCAGAAGATGGGCCTCGGCGTCGGCGCGGGCATCGTGAACTTCGTCGTCCTCACCGCCGCCCTGTCCTCCTGCAACTCCGGCATGTACTCCACCGGGCGCATGCTCCGCGACCTCGCCCTCAACGGCCAGGGCCCGGCGTTCTTCACCCGGCTGACCAGGAGCGGCACCCCGCTCGTCGGCACCACCTTCTCGGCGGCGCTGATGATGGTCGGCGTCTGGATCAACTACCAGTGGCCCGGCGAGGCGTTCAACTACGTCGTCTCCTTCGCGACCATCTCCGGCATGTGGGCCTGGATCATGATCCTGGTCTGCCAGCTCCGCTACCGGGCCCGCGCCGACCGGGGCGAACTCCCCGGCTCCTCGTTCCGGGCCCCCGGCGCCCCGTACACCAGCGTCTTCGCGCTCGCCTTCATCGGCATGGTCATCGTCATGATGGGCATCGACGAGGACGCCCGCATCTCGCTCTACTGCGCACCGTTGTGGGCGCTGCTCCTCGGCGTCTCCTACCTGGTGCTCAAGGCGCGCAACCCCGACAACGCCGCCTTCGCCAAGCGCTGACCGGCCGCGGCGGCGCGGAGCCCGGTCCGCCCGGACCGGCCCGCGGCCGCCGTCCCCGCGGGCGACCGGCCGCCCCAACGGCCCCGTCGTCCCACCCTGCGGGCCCCCGTGCGACCGCCTCGGCCGCGCGGGGGCCCGCCTGCTTATCCTGGCGCCATGCTGACCCTCACCCAGGACCTGTACGACAAGATCGTGGCGCACGCCCGCGCCGACCACCCCGACGAGGCGTGCGGCGTGGTCGCGGGTCCGGCCGGGACCGACCGCCCCGAGCGCTTCGTGCCGATGCTCAACGCCGCGCGCTCGCCCACGTTCTACGAGTTCGACTCCGCCGACCTGCTCAAGCTCTACCGCGACCTGGACGACCGCGACGAGGAACCGGTGATCGTCTACCACTCGCACACCGCGACCGAGGCGTACCCCTCCCGCACCGACGTCACGTACGCCAACGAGCCCGGCGCCCACTACGTCCTGGTCTCCACGGCCGACACCGACGAGGCGGGCCCCTTCCAGTTCCGCTCGTACCGGATCGTGGAGGGCGAAGTCACCGAGGAAGACGTCACGGTCGTCGAGGCGTACTGAGCCCGGTCGCCCCGCGGGGGCGGGGAGGGTGCACCCGCACCCGGCTGTCCACATGGTGAGCGGTCTCCGTCCACCATGTGACATCGCTCTCGGGTTTCCGGAGGGGGAATCGATACGATGAGCGCATGGTTCCCCATGACGTGAGCGAGAAGACGCCGGGCACGCTGCTCGTCGCGCGGCTGCACGTCGACCTGTGCAGGCTCTCCAGCGCGATCTGTCCCGGCTGACGCCTGCCCGTGAGCCGTGCGGCGCATCCCCGCCGACACCGCGGCCCCGAGCCCTCCCCACGTCCCACCCCGCGCGGGGGCAGTTATCGCGCGCCCCTGCCACCTCCCGCTTCCGACAGGAGCCCACGCCATGGCCATCGAGGTCCGCATCCCGACCATCCTCCGCACGTACACCGACGGTGCCAAGGCGGTCGAAGGCAACGGGGAGACCCTCGCCGAGCTGTTCACCGACCTGGACAGCCGCCACACCGGCATCCGCGAGCGGATCGTCGACGGCGACCAGCTCCGCCGCTTCGTGAACGTCTACCTCAACGACGAGGACGTCCGCTTCCTCGACGGCATCACCACCAAGCTCACCGACGGCGACAACGTCACCATCCTCCCGGCCGTCGCCGGCGGCATGCGCTGATGCGGTACGACTCCCCGCTGGCGGCCGTGGGCAACACGCCCCTGGTCCGCCTCCCGCGGCTGTCCCCGTCCGACGACGTCCGCATCTGGGCCAAGCTGGAGGACCGCAACCCCACCGGCTCGATCAAGGACCGCCCCGCGCTCCACATGGTCGAACAGGCCGAGAAGGACGGCCGGCTCAAGCCCGGCTGCACGATCCTGGAGCCCACCAGCGGCAACACCGGCATCTCGCTCGCGATGGCGGCCAAGCTCAAGGGCTACCGGATCGTCTGCGTCATGCCGGAGAACACCTCGCAGGAGCGCCGCGACCTGCTCGCCATGTGGGGCGCGGAGATCGTCTCCTCCCCGGCCGCCGGCGGCTCCAACACCGCCGTCAAGGTCGCGAAGGAACTCTCCGCGGAGCACCCCGACTGGGTGATGCTCTACCAGTACGGGAACCCGGACAACGCGGGCGCCCACTACGCCGGCACCGGTCCCGAGATCCTCGCCGACCTGCCGTCCGTCACGCACTTCGTCGCGGGCCTCGGCACCACCGGCACCCTGATGGGCGTCGGCCGCTACCTGCGCGAGAACAAGCCGGACGTCAAGATCGTCGCGGCCGAACCCCGCTACGACGACATCGTCTACGGCCTCCGCAACCTCGACGAGGGCTTCGTCCCCGAGCTGTACGACGCCTCGGTCCTCACCACCCGGTTCTCCGTCGGCTCCGCCGACGCGGTGACCCGGACCCGCGAACTCCTCCAGCAGGAAGGCATCTTCGCGGGCGTCTCCACCGGAGCCGCGCTCCACGCGGCGATCGGCGTCGGCCGCAAGGCCGTCACGGCGGGGGAGAGCGCCGACATCGTCTTCGTCGTCGCCGACGGCGGCTGGAAGTACCTGTCCACGGGCGTCTACACCGCCCCGACGACCGAAGCGGCCATCGAGACGCTGCACGGCCAGCTCTGGGCCTGAACCGCCGCCCGGCTCCGGCACCGGGGCGTACACGCGTACGCCCCCGGCGCCGGAGCCGCCGCCGCGCTCACGCCTCCCGGACCCGCTCCCACACCGCGCGGTCCAGCACACCGACCCTGCGCCGGAACGAGCCCAGCTCCACGTCCCGCAGTTCGTCCGTCTCCAGGTAGCTCTGCCGGTCGTGGGCGTCGCCCACCGTCCCGGCGGGCAGCGCGATCACGCCGGGCCGCTCCTCGTGGTGCTTGCTGGTGATCTTGGCGACCACCGCGCTGCCGCCCCGCACCGACAGGACCAGGCACGGCCGGTCCTTCGAGCCGGGCCCGTCCTCGTAGGGCACGTCGGCCCACCAGATCTCGCCCGGCGCCGGCGGCCGCCCCTTGCCGCCCCCGCCCTTGCGGCCCGGTTTCGGCCCGCCCGGCCGGCCCGGGGGCCGGACCGATCCCCCCGGCCGCCGCGCGCCGCTCCCGCGGTTCCCGCGCCGCGGTCCCAGCCGGCCCCGCCCGTCCACCACCGAGACCACGAGCGCGAGCAGGACCAGCACGGCCAGCGCCGCCCACCAGTACGTTTCCATCCCCCGACGGTACCGGCGGCCCGTCCGTACCGGGAGAGGCCCCCGCCCACCGGCGGCGGGCGGGGCCTTCCATCGAACCGGTGACGTCACAGGTGAGTTCCCCCACAACGGCAGGCCACGGAGGAGCGACCTGGAGTTTCGCGCCTTACGCTCGACGGACCGATCGAACCCTCCCCGTTCCCGCGCCCCGGAGGTTCACGCTCCATGAAGCTCACCGTCGTCGGCTGCTCCGGCTCGTTCCCGTCCGCGGGTTCGGCATGCTCGAGCTACCTCGTAGAGGCCGACGGCTTCCGGCTGCTCCTCGACATGGGCAACGGCGCCCTCGGAGAGCTGCAGCGCCACGTCGGTCTCTACGACCTCGACGCCATCTTCCTCAGCCACCTGCACGCCGACCACTGCATCGACATGTGCGCGTACTTCGTCGTGCGCTACTACCCGAACGAGGGCGGCCGGCCCGCCTCCCTCCCGGTGTACGGCCCCGAGGGCACCGAGCAGCGGCTCACCACCGCGCACGCCGACACGCCCTCCGAGCACGCGATGAGCGAGGTCTTCGACTTCCACACGCTGAAGCCGGGATCGTTCGAGATCGGTCCCTTCTCCGTCCGCACGGAGAAGCTGCGCCACCCGGTCGAGACGTTCGGTATCCGCGTCGAGCACCAAGGGCGCGCCCTGACGTACTCGGGCGACACCGGGGTCTGCGAGGCGCTGGACGAACTCGCCGAGGGCTCCGACCTGTTCCTCTGCGAAGCATCGTTCGTCCACGGCCGCGAGGACATCCCCGACCTGCACCTCAACGGGCGCGAAGCCGGCGAGTGCGCCGCCCGCGCCAAGGCCGGACGGCTGGTCCTCACCCACATCCCGCCGTGGACCGACGCCGAGCGCAACGTCCTGGACGCCCGCGAGGTCTACGACGGACCGGTCGAACTCGCCGTCCCCGGCGCGGTGTACGAGATCTGACGCCCCGGCGGGCCCGCCCGGACCGGGCGGGGGCACCGCCCGCGGGTCAGGCGCGGCGGCCCCGGCCGCCGAGCGCCATGCGGTTCCAGGTGTGACGGCGGCCCCGGATCGCCACCGAGTACGCGTACAGCAGTTCCGGATCGCACATCCCCGGGATGAACGAGTCCCCGAAGTGATGGGCGTCCACCCCGATCTCCTTGGCGGTCAGCGCCAGTTGCGGCACCACGTTCGCGTGGGCCCCCTCCTGGCTGGTGCCGATGGCCCCCATCACCACGGCCCCCGCGTCCTGCACCGCCGCCACCGCCTCGGCCGCCAGCTCCCGGGTCACCCCCGGCAGGGTCCCGGGCAGCGGCAGCACGACCCCGTCCGCCCCCGCGTCCACCAGCGCCGTCAGCCGGCCCACCGTGATCCGCTCCGGGTGGCCCGCGTGGTGCATCTTGCCGGTCCACAGCGCGACGTCGTCACCGAGTCCGCGCCGCAGCTCTTCGGTGACCCGCGCCAGCCCTTCGTAGGAGCCGCCGGTGCCCGGATTGGCGGTGAGGCAGAGCATCGCCGCTCCCATGTCGATCAGCCGTCCGGCGTACTCGGGCTCCGCCCGCCGCACCTCCGGCACGTCGCCGGGCTCCAGATTGACCCCGACCGGCCGCCCGAGGACCGCCGCCAGGTCGGCGATCGACGTGAACACCCCGAGCCCCGGCAGGGTCAGCCGCTCCCCGTCCCAGGCCCGCTCGATCATGTTCAGCACGATGATGTCCGCTCCGAACGCCGCCACCACCTCGGCGTTGTGCACACCCCCCGCGCCGGGATACGCCGACAGGGCGGCCCGCTCCGCGAACACCTCCCCGACCACGGTCCGCCCTTCGGCGGCCGCCACGGCGGCGGTGAGCTCACGACCCCGGAGGGCGGCGAGCTGCTCACGGTCGAGGTCCAGGATGCGCGGGGCCGAAGAGGTCATGGAACGAGACTAGGGCGAAACGGCGCATAGCGACCGTTTGTGGTCCGTGGCGGCGGCGGGGTCGCCGGGAGGGCCCGGTGACCCTGCCGCCGTCGGCTACCGCGTCACCCGGATCTCCGGGTGCAGCCGCCGGGTGTGGTCCACGTGCCGGGGTGTTCCCGTCAGCCGGACCGGTGCCGTCAGCCGGGGATCGGCGCTGGACGCCGACAGCTCCAGCACCAGCTCGCCGGGCTCCACCACGCGCCGTCCGTCCACCCCGGTGAACGACGCCAGGTCCGCCGGGACCGTCACCGACACGCGGGCCGAGGCGCCCGCCGCCAGCTCCACCCGGGCATGGCCGACGAGCCGCCGCACCGGCTGCACCACCGAGGCCACCGGGTCGCACAGATAGACCTGCACCACCTCCGTGCCGACCCGTCCGCCCGTGTTGCGCACCGAGAACGCCAGGCTCAACTCACCGTCCGTGCCCGACTCGTCGGCTTCCACGACGAGGTCGTCCCAGGCGAACGAGGTGTACGACAGACCGTGGCCGAAGGCGTACGCCGGCGTCGGATCGACACTGGACACCCCGGTAGGGCCGCCCAGCCGCGCCGCGAGATACGTCGACGGCTGGGACCCGGACCCGCGCGGCACGCTCACCGGCAGCCGGCCCGACGGCTCGATCCGGCCGGCCAGCACCCCGGCCACCGCCCCCGTGCCCTCCTCGCCGGGGAAGAACGCCTGCACGACCGCCGCCGCCTCCTCCACCGCCCGACCCAGCGTGTACGGCCGCCCGGCCAGCAGCACCGCGACCACCGGCGTACCGCTGTCCAGCAGCGCGTCCAGCAGCCCCTGCTGCACCCCCGGCAGGGCCAGCGACTCGGCGTCGCACCCCTCTCCGCTCGTGCCGCGCCCGAACAGCCCGGCGCGGTCGCCGAGCGCCGCGATCACCACATCGGCGTCCGCCGCTGCCCGGACCGCTTCCGCGAAACCGGACCGGTCCTCGCCGTCGACCTCCGCACCCCGCACGGCCACGATCTCCGCGCCGGGGAACTCGCGGGTCAACGCCTCCCGCAGTGTGGGCAGTTCGATGCCCGCGTCCACCTCCGGGTGGGCGGACCCGACGTGCACGGGGAAGGAGTAGCAGCCCAGCACGGCCGTCGGCTCGTCGCCGTTCGGACCCACCAGGGCGATCCGGCGCGGACGGTCCAACGGCAGCGTCCCGTCGTTGGACAGCAGCACCACCGCCCGCTCCGCGACCTCCCGCGCCAGCGTCCGCCGCTCCGGCCCGTCCAGCCCGACGGTGCCGCGCAACGCCTCCGGATCGTCCGGCAGCCCGTCGTCCGCGACCGCCGCGCCGTCCAGGGCCGGCGGGAGCGGGCTCCAGTCCGCGTCGAGCAGCCCGAGTTCCGCCTTCTGGGTGAGGACGCGGCACACCGCCCGGTCCACCACCGCCTCCGGTACCCGCCCGTCGGCGATCGCCTCCAGCAGCGGCGCCCCGAACGTCTTCACCGTCGGCAGCTCCACGTCCACGCCCGCCCGCAGCGCCGCCCCCGCGGCGTCCGCCCAGTCCCCGGCCACCCCGTGCAGGGTCTTCAGGAACGCGATGCCGAAGTAGTCCGCCACGACCGTCCCGGAGAACCCCCAGGTCTCCCGCAGCAGCCCGGTCAGCAGCCCCTCGTCGGCGGCCGACGGGACGCCGTCGGTGTCGGTGTACGCGTGCATCACCGACCGGGGCCCGCCCTCCCGCACCGCCATCTCGAACGGCACCAGCATCACGTCGGCCCGCTCCCGCGGACCCATCCCGACCGGGGCGAGATTCCGGCCCGCCCGCGACGCCGAATACCCGGCGAAGTGCTTCAGCGTCGCCACGATCCCCGCCGACTCCAGCCCCCGCACGTACGCGGTCGCCACGGTCCCCACCAGGTACGGGTCCTCGCCGATGGTCTCCTCGACCCGCCCCCACCTGGCATCGCGCACCACGTCGAGGACCGGCGCCAGGCCCTGGTGGACGCCGACGGACCGCATGTCCGCCCCGATCGCCGCCGCCATCCGCTCCACCAGCGCCGGGTCGAACGTCGCGCCCCACGACAACGGCACCGGATAGGCGGTGGCCCGCCAGGCCGCGAATCCGGCCAGGCACTCCTCGTGCGCCACCGCCGGAATCCCGAACCGGGACGCCGCGACGACGCGTTGCTGGGTACGCGCCAGCGACAGCGCGCCGAGTGCGGGATCGACCGGCGCCGTGCCGAACGGACGCGTCAACTGCCCCAGCCCGTGGGGCAGAAGCGCGCCGAGATCGACCGGCTCCTCCATCTCGTGCTGGTGCGGGGCGACTTCGCCGCCCTCGTCCGACGCGCCGACCCACACGCCGTAGAGCTGCGCCACTTTCTCCTCGACGGTCATCGCGTCCATCAGTGCCCGCACCCGCACTCCGGTGGGGACGCCGGGATCGTTCCACACGGGATCCACGCCGGCGGGGGTGGTCGGACTGGTCTCAACTGCCACGGTGGGGATCACTTTCCTCCGGCGCCCATGAGGCCCTGGACCAGGGCACGCCGGGCGAACAGGTACACGAGCAGGACGGGCAGCATCGACAGCACCACCGCGGCGAGCAGCCCCGGGATGTCGATGCCGTGAGCCGTTTGGAAGTCGTACAGACCCAGCGTGATCAGCTTGGTCGAGTCCGACTGGGTCAGCACCAGCGGGAAGAGGAAGCCGTTCCACGCCTGGAGCGCGGAGAAGACGACGATCGTCGACAGCCCGCCGCGCGACAGCGGCAGGACCAGCCGGAAGAAGATCTCCCGGGGCCGCGCCCCGTCGATCGCCATCGCCTCGTACAGCTCCGGCGCGATGTCGCGCATGGTGCCGCTGAGGATCAGCGCCGAGATCGGCAGGCAGAACGCCGCCGTCGGCAGCACCACCCCGAGCAGGTTGTCGTACAGCCCCGCCTCGCTGATCAGGTAGAACATCGGCACGATCACCGCCTGGGCCGGGATCGCCAGCCCCAGCAGGAACAGCCGGAAGACGCCCGTCGTGATCCGCGAGCGGCTGCGCACGATCGCGAACGCCAGCGGCGGCACCAGCAGCAGCACGATGCCGACCACGCACAGGGTCACCACCAGCGTGTGCAGGAAGTACCGGCCGAACCCGGTGTCGAACGCCCGCGCGTAGTTGTCGAAGGTGAAGCTGTCGGGGAACGACAGCGGACCGTTCTTCGCGTACGCCGACCGCGACTGGAACGTCGCCGCGAGCATCACGTACAAGGGCAGGCCGACGACCAGGAGCCACACCAGCGACCCCGCACCGGCCAGGTAATGGGGGCGTCGCTTCATGAAAGGCCCTCCGTGGAACCGCGCATCTTGTCGTACCCGGACAGCCGGACCATCACCAGCGAGATCAGCGTCGCCGCGGCCACCAGCACCAGCGCGATCACCGATCCCGCGCCGAAGTCGAAGCCCTTGAACGCCTTCTGGTACATGTGGAAGGCGGTGATCGTGGTGTCGGTGCCCGGACCGCCCTGCGTCAGGATCAGCACCGTCTCGAACGTGGTGAGCCCGCCCACCACCATCAGCACCGACGAGGTGACGATCGAGTTCCGCAACTGCGGCAGCGTGACGTGGAAGAACTGCCGGTAGCGGCCCGCCCCGTCGACCTCCGCCGCCTGGTACAGCACCGGCGGCACCGCCCGCGCCGCACCCTGGTAGATCAGGGTGTGGAACGGGGTGAACTGCCACGTCGACACGAACGCCAGCACCCCGATCGCGGTCGCCTGCCCACCGAACAGGTTGCCGTCGCCGAACAGCCACTCCGCCCGCGCCGGCATCCCGAAGTTCGGGTCCAGCAGCGCCCGCCACAGCACCGACACCGCGGTCGACGACAGCAGCAGCGGCAGGAAGTAGATCGCCGACAGCACCGCCCTGTTGCGCTGCTGACCCGCGGCCCACACCCCCAGCAGGATGCTCAGCGGCGTCTGGATCGCCACACCCAGCGCCGTCATCAGCAGGCTCAGCCAGATGCTCTTGACCATCACCGGATCGGCGAACACCCGCGACCAGTTGTCCGTACCCACGAACACCGGCGAGCCCAGACCGTTCCAGCTGGTGAACGAGAGCACCGCCACCATGATCAGCGGCACCACCGCGAACAGCACGAAGAACACCGTCGCCGGGACCGCCCAGCCGAACCCCGGCCGCCCCACCCGCAGCGCGGGGGAGTGGCCGGGCCGTTCACTCTTGCCGGCGGGCGCGGCGACCGGGCGCACCGCCCGCACGGTTGTCGTCCTCATCGGGGATCAGACCGTCGGGAGGGCCTGCATGGCCTGGATGAAGCCGCCCTCGTCGATCTGGCCGCTGAAGAACTGCTGCACCGCCGTGTGGATCGGCGTGATCGCCGCCGGCGGATAGGCCTGGTCCCACGACACCTGGAACGACGGGGCGTTCTTCACCAGGTCGAACTGGTACGCCGAGTACTCCGGGTTGGCCGAACCGGGCAGGAACTTCTCCGTGTTGACCGTGGTCGGCAGGTTGCCCACCGCGAGCTGCTCCTCGACGAACTGGTCCGAGTACATGAGCTTCAGGAAGGCGGCCACCTCCTCGGGGTGCTTGGTCTTCTTCAGCACCGAGTAGAAGTTGTTGGTGTTGCCGACCAGGTTGGCCGCGTCGCCCTTGCCGCCCGCGATCGCCGGGAAGGCGGAGTACCCGAGGTTCTTCTCCGCGAACTCCTTGTCCGCGTCCTGCTGCGTGGCGTACGCCCACGAACCCATCAGCTCGAACGCGGCCTTCCCGCTCGACAGCAGGGCGGGAGAACCACCGTCGGTGAACTTCACCGAGTCGAAGTTGGTTCCGAAGGCGCCCGCCCCGACCAGCTCCCGGATCATCGACAGCGCCTTCTTGCTGTCCGCGCTCTCCCAGGCGGCCTTGTCGCCGTCGAGCGCCTTCTGGAACAGCTCAGGACCGGCGACCCGGTCGTAGAGGTACTCGAACCACATCATCGTGGTCCACTTGTCGCCGCCGCCGAGCGCGATCGGGGTGACGCCCTTGCCCTTCAGCGTCTTCACCGCGGCGAGCAGGTCGTCCCAGGTCTTCGGCGCCTCCAGCCCGGCGTCCCGCAGGACCTGCTTGTTGTGGAACAGCAGGACCGGCTGGGTGCCGCGCATCGGCACGCCGTACGAGGCCCCGTCGACCACCGCCGTGTTGAACACGGACGGCAGGAAGTTGTCCTTCAGCCCCGGGTCCTTCGCGATGAAGTCGTCGAGCGGCATCAGCAGTCCGGCCTTCACGTACGGCTGGATCGAGCCGCCGCCCCAGTTGAAGAAGACGTCCGGGGCCTGCGGGGTGCTGATGATCGTCTGCAGCTTCTGCTGGTAGTCGGCGCCGGGGATGGTGTCCAGCACCACCTTCACGTCGGACGTCTTGTTGAACGAGTCGACCAGCTTCTTCTCCACCTTGTTGGTGGCGTCGCCGTAGACCAGGACATGGATCTCGTCGCCGCCCGACGCGCCCTCGCCGTCTCCGCAGGCCGACAGCGTCAGGGCCAGCACCAGCGTCACGCCACCGGCCAGCAGGCGGGGGCGCTGCACACGTATCTTCATCGATACCCTCTCGAAAGTTTCGGCATCATTACCGAAAGCTGCTTCGAGTCCGGACAGTAGGGGAGCCCTCCAGCGGGGTCAACGGGCGTGCAGCGGCGCGACCGAACCGTTACCGGAAACCGTGCCCTATCCTTCGTCCATGCAAAAAGATGACGATGCGGACGGCCGGGTGACTCTGGCCGAGGTGGCGACCGAAGCCGGCGTATCCCTTTCGACAGTTTCGAAAGTCCTCAACGGCCGCACCGACGTCGCCCGCACCACCCGCACCAAGGTCGAACGCCTCCTGGAGACCCACGGATACCGCCGCCGCACCCACGGCACCCCCCTCGCCCCCCTCATCGAGATCGTCTTCCACGAACTCGAGAGCGTCTGGGCCATGGAACTCATCCGGGGCGTCGAGAACGTCGCCAAGGAACACGGCGCCGGCGTCGTCCTCACCGAGAGCGGCACCCGCCACGCCCCCGGCCCCGAATGGATCGAAGGCGTCCTGCGCCGCCGCCCCCTCGGTGTCGTCCTCGTCTTCTCCACGCTCCCCGACACCACCAAGGAGCAACTCCGCTCCCGCGCCATCCCGTTCGTGATCATCGACCCCGCCGGCGACCCCGAACCCGACGTCCCCTCGGTCGGCTCCGCCAACTGGTCCGGCGGCATGGCGGCCACCCGCCACCTCATCGACTCCGGCCACCGCTCCATCGCGATCATCACCGGGCCCGAGGACATGATGTGCTCCCTCGCCCGCCTCGACGGCTACCGCTCCGCCATGGCCATGGCCGGACTCGACGCCGGACCCCACCGCGTACGCTTCGGCGACTTCCACGTCCAGGGCGGCTTCACCCGCGCCATGGAACTCCTCGAAGGCCCCGACCGCCCCACCGCGATCTTCGCCGGCAGCGACCTCCAGGCCCTCGGCGTCCTCGAGGCCGCCCGCCTCAAGGGCCTCAGCGTCCCCCGCGACCTCTCCGTCGTCGGCTACGACGACGTCCCCCTCGCCCAGTGGTCCAGCCCCGCCCTCACCACCGTCCACCAGCCCCTGCGCCACATGGCCGAGGAAGCCGCCCGCATGCTCACCCGCCCCAACGACCCCGGTAAGGCCGCGCTCCGCATCGAACTCGCCACCCGGCTCGTCGTCCGGCACAGCACGGCCGCCCCGCCGCCGAGCGCCTGACGTGCGCCGCCGAAAGTTTCGGACCGGGCGGTTTCGGACAGGGCGCGCCGGCCGGAAACGGCGACGGCTCCCGGACCGTGACACCGGTCCGGGAGCCGTCGTACGGAGCGCGCCGCACGGGCGGCCGCCCTGCCGCTACTTCGTCACGTCGCGCTCGATCTCCTTCTCCACTTCCTCCGGCTCACGCCCCGGCGTCTGCAGATTGAACTTCGTGATCGCGAACCTGAAGATCACGTAGTAGATCACCGCGAACACCAGCCCGATCGGAATGATCAGCCACGGCTTCGTGTCCAGGTGCCAGTTCACGACGTAGTCGATCAGACCCGCCGAGAAGCTGAAGCCCGCATGGACCCCGAACGCCCACGTCACACCCATCGAGATGCCGGTGAGCACCGCGTGCACGCCGTACAGCAGCGGCGCCACGAACATGAACGAGAACTCCAGCGGCTCCGTCACACCCGTCACGAACGACGTCAGCGCCACCGACAGCATCAGCCCCGACACCTCCTTGCGCCGCTCCGGCCGCGCACAGTGCGCGATCGCCAGGGCCGCGGCCGGCAGGCCGAACATCATGATCGGGAAGAAGCCCGAGGTGAACTGGCCGGCACTCGGGTCCTCCGCGAAGAACCGCGAGATGTCGCCCTGCACCGTGGTGCCGTCCGGCCCCTCGAACTCACCCGCCTGGAACCAGAAGAACGTGTTCAGGAACTGGTGCATGCCGATCGGGATCAGCAGACGGTTGGCGAAACCGAAGATCGCCGCGCCCCAGGCGCCCAGATCGATGAGCTGCTTCGAGAACCACGTCAGCGCGTCGCCCACCGGCTGCCACAACAGCCCGAACAGCACACCGAGGATCACGCACAGGAACGCCATCAGGATCGGCACCAGGCGCCGGCCGTTGAAGAAGCCCAGCCAGTCCACCAGCTTCGTGCGGTGGAACCGCTGCCACACCACGGCGGTCAGCAGACCGATCAGGATGCCGCCCAGCACGCCGGGGTTCTGCGGCGTGCCGTTGGGCAGCGCCTCCGTCACCGAACCGTCCACCGGGAACGCGCTCAGCACCCCCCGGTAGACCAGGAAGCCGACGACCGCCGCGAGCGCCGTCGAACCGTCCGCCTTCTTCGCGAACCCGATCGCGACACCGATGCAGAACAGCAGGGGAAGACCCACCGTCCCGTCCAGGATCGCGTTGCCGCCGTTGAGCAGGACGTTCGACGTCTTGTCCCAGAAGGGCCCGTGCAGGTACGCGCCGAACAGGTTCCCGATGCTGACGAGCAGGCCCGCGGCCGGAAGCACCGCCACCGGCAGCTGGAGACTGCGGCCGACCTTCTGCAAGCCCTGGACCGGCCCGTTCCACCACTTTCGCTGCGGTGCCGCAGCGGCGTCCGTACTCATCGGCGTCCTCCCGAAGCGAACCATGTCGCCATGTCGACCATCTGGGTTGTTGGGCGTACCGGGCGTGACGCTGTACGCCACCCACGCAGGTGCAGACCTGTCATCAGCCGGAGAGGCCGCCACGAGGCAGTACACCGGTGATGGTCATCCTTGGTGATGAAGGGACTTAGTGCCCATGAAGTTGGGCCAACCGTGCGTTACGTTGACGAAACGGACCCATCATCAGGGCCGCCCCGCGCTAGCGAGAACCAGGGAGAACACATGGCCAGCAAGGCTGAGAAGATCGTCGCCGGCCTCGGCGGCATCGAGAACATCGAAGAGGTCGAAGGCTGCATCACCCGCCTGCGCACCGAGGTCCACGACCCCAGCAAGGTCGACGAAGCCGCCCTCAAGGCCGCCGGAGCCCACGGCGTCGTCAAGATGGGCACCGCGATCCAGGTCGTCATCGGCACCGACGCCGACCCCATCGCCGCAGACATCGAAGACATGATGTGACCGCCCGTCACCACGGGAACGCCCCGGCCCGCCCCGCGCGACGCCACCGGCCGACCCGCCGCTGACCCGCCCCACCCGGGTCCGCACCCCGCAGGCCCCGCCCCACCGGACCACCGGCCACGGACGGGGCCTGCACCCTGCCCGCCCCCGCACCCACCACCGCCCGCACCGGCCCGGACGACCTCCGGACACCCGGACGGACCCACCCCCACCAGCCGATAAAGTCGACGCCATGTCTCGCATCGACGGCCGCACCCCCGACCAGCTCCGCCCCGTCACCATCGAACGCGGATGGAGCAAGCACGCAGAAGGCTCCGTCCTCGTCTCCTTCGGCGACACCAAAGTCCTCTGCACCGCCTCCGTCACCGAAGGCGTACCGCGCTGGCGCAAGGGCAGCGGCGAAGGCTGGGTCACCGCCGAGTACTCCATGCTCCCCCGCGCCACCCACACCCGCGGCGACCGCGAATCCGTCCGCGGCAAGATCGGCGGCCGCACCCACGAGATCAGCCGCCTCATCGGCCGCTCCCTGCGCGCCGTCATCGACTACAAGGCCCTCGGCGAGAACACCGTCGTCCTCGACTGCGACGTCCTCCAGGCCGACGGCGGCACCCGCACCGCCGCCATCACCGGCGCCTACGTCGCCCTCGCCGACGCCGTCGCCTGGGCCCAGGGCAAGAAGATCGTCAAGGCCGGCCGCAAGCCCCTCACCGGCACCGTCGCCGCGATCAGCGTCGGCATCGTCGACGGCACCCCCCTCCTCGACCTCTGCTACGAGGAAGACGTACGCGCCGAGACCGACATGAACGTCGTCTGCACCGGCGACGGCCGCTTCGTCGAAGTCCAGGGCACGGCGGAAGCACAGCCCTTCGACCGCGAGGAACTGAACGCCCTCCTCGACCTCGCCACCACCGGCTGCGTCGACCTCGCCACGTTCCAGACCGAGGCGCTCGCCCGCACCCTCGGAAACTGACCGCCCCGACCGCCCCACGCATGAACCCGGCGACCCCCGGGGCAGAACTCCTCAGGTAAAGAAGCAACCAAGTACGCACCTCATGGCGTCGTCATGAACACGGGCGCACGGGTCGAACCGTGCGCCCGTCCACGTCATGATCCCGGGGAGGGACCGCACCATGGCCTTGCGCCGCCGACACCACCGCACCGCACTCGCCGTCACCGCCACCCTGCTGACCCTGACCGCCGCGGCAGGCTGCGGAGCCGTCGACAAGGCCCTCGACTGCGTCCGCACCGCCGACGCCATCGCCACCAGCGTCGGCAACCTCCAGGACGCCGTGTCCAACGCCTCCGGCGACCTCACCCAGGCCTCCGAGTCCCTCGACCAGATCGACCAGGAACTCAAGAACCTGGACGACACCACCGACAACGCCGACCTGGGCAAGGCCGTCGACGACCTCCAGGCCGGCGTCGCCGAGGTCCGCACCTCGATCGAGAGCGGCGACGCCACCCCCGACCTCACCCCGGTCACCTCCGCCGCGACGGAGATCGGCAAGGTCTGCACCCCGTAACGGCGACGCACGGACGGGGGACCGGGCGGGAAGCGGGCGGGGACCGGGCGGGTCGGCGAGATAATCGGCGCATGACCCGCCTGATCCTCGCCACCCGCAACGCCGGGAAAATCACCGAACTGCACGCCATCCTCGCCGACGCCGGACTCGACCACGAGCTCGTCGGCGCCGACGCGTACCCCGAGATCCCCGACGTCAAGGAAACCGGCGTCACCTTCCCCGAGAACGCGCTGCTCAAAGCCCACGCCCTCGCCCGGGCCACCGGACACCCGGCCATCGCCGACGACTCCGGGCTCTGCGTCGACGTCCTCGGCGGAGCCCCCGGCATCTTCTCCGCCCGCTGGTCCGGCACCCACGGCGACGACCGCGCCAACCTCGAACTGCTCCTCGCCCAGCTCGGCGACATCGCCGACGGACACCGCGCCGCCCACTTCGCCTGCGCCGCGGCGCTCGCCCTGCCCGACGGCACCGAACGCGTCGTCGAGGGCCGCCTCTCCGGCACCCTGCGGCACACCCCGGCCGGCACCCACGGCTTCGGCTACGACCCGATCCTCCAGCCCGAAGGCGAGACCCGGACCTGCGCCGAACTCACCCCCGCCGAGAAGAACGCCATCAGCCACCGCGGCAAGGCCTTCCGGGCCCTGGCCCCGGTGGTGCGGGAGCTGGTGGGCTGAGGCCTCGCACACAAAAATGGCCTGCGCATCGGAACCTTCGATACGCAGGCCATCTCGGTGCGGCGGAAGGGATTCGAACCCTCAAGCCGTTTCACGGGCCACAGATCCTAAATCTGCTGTGTCAGCCGGTTGCACCACCGCCGCTAGCCGCCTGCCATCGTACCGGGCGGGTGCCAGGCGTGTTGGCGTCCCGGGAGGACACCCGTTCCGCGAGAGCCCCCTCGGCACCAGGTGTCGGTGACGGCGTGGCAGTTCGGGCACAGGAACCGGAGGTTTTCAGCCCGATCGTCGCTCCGGTCGCCGTTGATGTGGTCGATCTCCAAAGTGATCGCATCTCCGTGCCATACGGCCCCCATGCCGCAGTCGGCACACCGCTCAGCTCCTCGGGGGTGCGGCGACGTTACGTGCTCCGACCTGCGGTCCGCCGCACGGGCCGTGTTCCGAGGGCGGGGAAGGGGGAGCCGTCGGCAGGGTCAGAACTTGGGGTCCGGGCTCTGGGCGTGGACGAGTTCGGCGGCTTCCTCGTCGGTCTCGACCGAGGGCGGGGAGCCGTCCAGCGGCTTCTGGGCGGTCTCCTTCATGCAGGCCACCGAGATGACGCCGACGAGAGCGGCGGCCATCGCGTAGTAGGCCGGCATCAGGTTGGTGCCGCTCCAGCTGATGAGGGCGGTGATGACCAGCGGGGTGGTACCGCCGAAGATCGACGCCGAGAGGTTGTAGCCGACGGAGAGCGACCCGTAGCGCACGTGGGTGGGGAAGAGCGCCGGGAGGGCGGCGGACATCGTGCCGAGCATGCAGACCAGAGAGAGGCCGAGCATCAGCATGCCGATGACGATGGCGGGGATGCTGCCCTGCCGGATCAGCAGGAACGACGGCAGCGACAGCACGAGGAAGCCGAGCATTCCGGCCATCAGCAGCGGCTTGCGGCCGAAGCGGTCGGAGAGCTTGCCGACCTGGCTGATGATCAGCATCAGGAAGACCATGACGGCGAGCAGGATGAGCAGGCCGTGGGTCTCGCTGTAGCCGAGTTCGTCGGAGAGGTACGTCGGCATGTACGACAGCAGCATGTAGTCGGTGATGTTGTACGCGCCGACGAGGCAGATGCAGAGGATCAGGGTGGGCCAGTACTGGCGGAAGATCTTGGCCAGGTCGCCCTTGGCGGTGGTCTCGACGCCGTCGGCCGCCTCGGTGGCGTGGGCGGTGCCGCCTTCGAGCTTCTGGAAGGCGGGGGTCTCGTCGAGGCGCATCCGCAGATAGAGGCCGACGAGGCCGAGCGGGCCGGCGACGAGGAACGGCACGCGCCATCCCCAGCTCTCCATCTGGGCGGTGTCGAGCAGGGCGTAGAGCGCGGTGACGAGGCCGGCGGCGCCGACGTAACCGGCGAGGGTGCCGAATTCGAGGAAGCTGCCGAAGAACCCGCGGCGCTTGTCCGGGGCGTACTCGGCGATGAAGGTGGAGGCGCCGCCGTACTCGCCGCCGGTGGAGAAGCCCTGGAGCATGCGGAAGAAGATCAGCAGCGCGGGCGCCCAGACGCCGATGGCGTCGTGGGAGGGGATGAGGCCGATGGCGAAGGTGCCGATCGCCATCAGGATCATGGTGAGGGCGAGGACCTTCTTGCGGCCGACCTTGTCGCCCATGGGGCCGAAGAACATGCCGCCGAGCGGACGCACCAGGAAGGCCACGGCGAAGGTGGCGAAGGAGGAGAGGAGCTGGGTCGTGTCGTTCCCGGACGGGAAGAAGACGTGTCCCAGGGTGACGGCCAGGTAGGAGTAGATACCGAAGTCGAACCACTCCATGGCGTTGCCGAGCGACGCGGCTTTGACCGCGCGCTTCACCGACTGGTCGTCGGTCACGGTGATGTCCGTGCGGCGCAATCTGGGGTTCTGTCGTTTCCGGATGGCCCGGAAGAGCGTGGGGTGGCGCTTGACCGCGTCCGGGTCGGCCGCCTGCTGGGGCTCGGTGGCCGCCATGGCCGGTTTCCTTTCCTCGGTGGATCTTCCAAGGAAGGCTTCTGTGCACCGATGGCGGTTGCAAACCGAATCGCGGGGTAATTGGGAGGTCCCTCACACGTTCCGCACGGTTCCCGACGCGGGTGTGTGCATACGGTCACGGGATCGGCCCGCGGTCCGCACATGTGTTCCGGCCGTGGCGTAGGGGCCGCCCCGGGTGCCGGTGTGGGTGGGACGCTGCGGCCGGGGCCCGTCGGCCCCGGCCCGCCGGCCGGGTGGTGGGGGAGGGGTCAGATGCCGAGGTCCTTGATGATCTTGGCGACGTGGCCCGCGGCGCGGACGTTGTAGAAGGCGTGCTCGACCTTGCCCTCTTCGTCGACGACGATCGTGGAGCGGATGGTCCCCGTCACCACTTTGCCGTAATTCTTCTTCTCGCCGTAGGCGCCGTAGGCGGCGAGGGTCTCCTTCGACGGGTCGCCGACGAGGGTGACCTTGAGGTTCTCCTGCTCGCGGAAAGCGGCGAGCTTCTCGGGCTTGTCGGGGGAGACGCCGATGACGTCGTAGCCGGCGGTGGCGAGGACGTCGAGGTTGTCGGTGAAGTCGCAGGCCTGCTTGGTGCAGCCGGGGGTAAGAGCGGCGGGGTAGAAGTAGACGATGACCTTGCGGCCCTTGTGGTCGGCGAGCGACACGTCGTTGCCGTCGGCGTCCGGCAGGGTGAAGGCGGGGGCGGTGTCGCCGGGCTGGAGTCGCTCGCTCATGGTTCTCCTCGGGTGGCACGTGCGGGTTACGGGTCCGAGCGTAGTAGGGGTGCCGCCGGGTGTGCGGGCGGCTGAGCTGACAGACTGTCGATGAAGGTTTACCGGACGACGACCACGGAGGCGGCGCAGTGTCGGACACCAGGAGCCCTGCGCAGATCGAGGCGGACATCATCAGCAGGCGTCAGCAGCTTGCGGTGGTGCTCGACGAGATCGGTGTGCGGGTGCACCCGAAGACGATCATCGGGGACGCGAAGGCCAAGGTGGCCGGGAAGGTGGACCACACGGCGGGTCGTGCCTTCGTGGCGGTGAACCGGTCGGTCTCGGGCGTGAAGGCGCAGTTCGTGTCGGAGGACGGCTCGCCCCGTCTGGAGCGCGTGATTCCGGTGGCGCTGCTGGCGGTGGGCGTGGTCGGTCTGCTGACGGTGTCGGCGCGGCGCAGGAAGTAGCCGCCGGGCGCCGGGTCGGATCCGCGGGGTCCTCGCGGGGGCGGTGTTCCGGCCCCCGGGGCACGGGGACCGGTTCCGGCAGGTAGTTTTGCGGGCGTGAGCGACAACACCCACGACGACAAGCTGCCCATCCGGATGCTGCACGACCGTGTGCTGGTCCGGTCCGACACGCCCGAGGGCGAGCGGCGTTCCGGCGGCGGCATCCTGATTCCGGCGACGGCCGCGGTGGGCCGTCGGCTGGCCTGGGCGGCAGTGGTCGCCGTCGGTCAGAGTGTGCGGACGGTGGAGCCGGGCGACCGTGTGCTGTACGACCCGGAGGACCGCGCGGAGGTCGAGGTGCGGGGTGTGGCGTACGTGCTGATGCGGGAGCGGGATCTGCACGCGGTGGCGGCCGACCGGTTCGAGGGGTCGGTGGATTCGACGGGGCTGTATCTGTAGCCGCCGCTGGTGTGCGCCCGCCGCGCGTGCGGGGGTGTGTGAGGGCCCGGTGACCGGAGTCACCGGGCCTTTCGCGTGGGTGTTGCTACGGTGGAGGGACCCCGACGAGACGCGCCGTACCGGGTTGGCAAAGACGACGCATCCGTGATGTTCGTGCGTGTCGAGTCGGAGGTGCCGTCGTGGCGTGGGTTCTGTTGGTCGTGGCCGGTCTGCTGGAAGTGGGCTGGTCGATCGGGATGAAGTACACGGAGGGGTTCACGCGGCTGTGGCCGAGCGTGTTCACCGTGGCGGGGATCGTGGCCAGCATGGTGTTGCTGGCGCAGGCGACGAAGAGCCTCCCGATCGGTACGGCGTACGGGGTGTGGGTCGGGATCGGGGCCGCGGGTGCGGCGGTGCTGGGCATGGTGGTGCTGCACGAGCCGGTGACGGCGGCCCGGATCTTCTTCGTGTGTCTGCTGCTGGTGTCGGTGGTGGGTCTGAAGGCGACGTCGGGGCACTGACGGCGTGGGGCGGGTCCGGTTCTCCGGGCCCGCCTTTCCCGTGTCCGCGGCCGGTGTCGGGTTCGGCGACGGTGTTCGGGGCTCGGCGCCCTGTCGTGGGTGCGGGCGCACCGGGGTGACGGAGCGTCAGCGTGAGGGGGGCCGGCTGGGGCCTCGGGCGCCTTCGGTGAAGCCGCCGTCGGCGCCCTGGCCGGTGGTGCCGTCGGTGCCGCCGTCGGCCGTGCCGCCCGCGTCGTCGCCGGTGCCGCCGTCGGCCCCCGTGGTGTCGCCTCCGCCGGTGGTGCCGTCGGTCTGTCCGCCGTCGCCGGTGGTGCCGGTGGCGGCCCCGGTCGTGGGGGCGGCGGTGGTCGGGGTGGCGGGCGGTGCGGTGGTGGGGGCGGTGCTCGGCGTGGTGCTGGGCGACCGGCTGGGGCCGTCGGATGCGGTGGGTTCCGGTTCCTCTTCGGTGGGTTCCTCGGGTTCGTTGCTGCCCTCTTTCAGTTCCAGGTCGAAGTCCTGTACGTCGGAGCCTTCGAGGGCGGCGGCGGTGTAGGCCGCCCAGGTCTGGGCGGGGGCGCCGCCGCCGTTGATGCGTGGCAGGCCGAGTGCGCCGTAGAGGGGTTTCTGGGCTCCGGTGTCGGGGTCCTGGCCCATGACCGCGACGACCGTGGCGAGGTCGGGGGTGTAGCCGGCGAACCAGGCCGCCTTGTCCTCTTCGGCGGTTCCGGTCTTGCCCGCCGCCGGGCGTCCTGCGGCTTGGGCGGCGGTTCCGGTTCCGCCTTCGACGACGCTCTGGAGGATGGCGGTGGTGGTGTCGGCGGCGTCCCGGGGGACGGCCTGTTCGGTGTCCCGGTCGGGCAGGTCGATCTTCGTGCCGTTCTTGCTGATCTCGGAGACCAGGGTGTAGGTGCCGTGTCGGCCGTGGTTGGCGAGGGTGGCGTAGGCCTCGGCCATGTCGAGGACGCTCGCGGTGGCGGGGCCGAGGGCGATGGAGGGGGAGGCGGTGAGGTCGGGGGTGCTTTCCGGGATGCCGAGGTCGATCGCGGTCGCGCGGACCTTGGCCGGGCCGACGTCCTCGGCCATCTGCGCGTAGACGGCGTTGACGGACTTGTCGGTGGCTTCGCGGACGGTGATGGGGCCGTAGCTGACGTCGTCCTCGTTGGCGGGGGCGTAGTCGGTGGGGCCGTCGGGGCCCTGGACGGTCCGTTTGTTGGTGCCGTCGTAGACGGTGTCGGGGGTGATGGTGCGGCCGTCGCGGGTGGTGGAGCCGTTGGCCACGGCGGAGGTGAAGACGAACGGCTTGAAGGTGGAGCCGACCTGGTAGTCGCGGCGGGTGGCGTTGTCGACGTACTGCTTGGTGTAGTCGATGCCGCCGTAGAGGGCGAGGACGCGGCCGGTGGCGGGGTCGATGGAGGCGCCGCCGACGCGGACGTTGCGGTCGGCGGGGCGGTCGGTGCTGGTCTTGGACATGACGTTCTCGTCGACTGCTTCGACGAAGGCGTCCTGCTTGGATTTCTGCAGCGTGGTGGTGACGCGGTGGCCGCCGGTGGCGAGGGTTTCCTCGTCGACGACGTCGTGGGCGGTGAGGTAGTCCTTGACGGCGTTGACGAGGTAGCCGCGCTGGCCGGACAGGCCGGTGGAGGTCTTGGCCTTGCCGGGTACGGGGAAGGTGGTGCGGGCGCGTTCGGAGGCGCTCATCCACTTCTCCTTGACCATGCCGTCGAGGACGTAGTTCCAGCGGGCGACGGCGGCGGGCTTGTTGTCGGGGTGGGCGACGACGTCGTAGGCGCTGGGGGCGTTGAGCAGGGAGGCGAGGTAGGCGCCCTCGGCGATGGTGAGGTCCTTGGCGTCCTTGCCGTAGTAGGCCTGGGCGGCGGCCTGGATGCCGTAGGCGTTGCGGCCGAAGTAGCTGGTGTTGAGGTAGCCCTCGAAGATCTCGTCCTTGCTCTGCTCGCGGTCCAGCTTGATCGCGATGAAGAACTCCTTGGCCTTGCGGACGACGGTCTGTTCCTGGCCGAGGTAGTAGTTCTTGACGTACTGCTGGGTGATGGTGGATCCGCCCTGCTTGCCCTTGCCGGTGACGGTGTTCCAGGCGGCGCGGACCATCGCGCCGATGTCGACGGCGCGTTCGGAGTAGAAGTTGCGGTCCTCGGCGGCGAGGACGGTGTGCCGGACCGTCAGGGGGACTTGGTCGAGGGTGACGTTCTCGCGGTTGACCTCGCCGTCGCGGGCGATGACGGTGCCGTCCTCGTAGAGGTAGACGTTGGACTGGGCGAGGGCGCTGCTGTTGGCGGCGGGGATGTCCACGAGGCGGTAGCCGAGGAGGAAGCCGCCGGCGAGGAGGAGCGCGATCAGCAGGACGGTTCCCAGGAGCATCCGCCAGGTGGGGATCAGGCGGCGCCAGCCCTTCCTTCGGGGGCGTTTTCCGCGCCCCTTCAGGCTGTGCGCGCCCCCCGCGCCTCCGTCCTCCGTGGTGGGGTCGGTGTCGGGAGTGGTGGTGCCGTCGGGGGCGGCGTGCTCGTTCCCGCCCTCGTGACCGGGGGGTTTTCCTGCGCCGTCGCGGTCCCTGGGGGCCCAGCCCGGTGGCTCGTCGCTCATATCGGTGCAGACTCCTCGGCCGCGGTCAGTCGTCCCATAGTGCACTTTTGGGTCTGATAACCCCGGAACATCTCGGATAACCCGTCGCGGCGCTCGTACCGGTGCACTAATGTCGTGCGCTTTGGTGCCGGGGCCGGGTGGCGGCCGGGGCGCGTCCGGGCGCCGGGTGCGCGGGCGGGGTGGAGCGGTCGGATCCGAGGGGGAGACGTGCGGGTGTATGCCGTGGTGGCGGCGGGCGGGTTCCGGCGCCATGCCACGTACCGGATGGCGACGCTGGCGGGGATGTTCACCAACACGGTCTTCGGCTTCATCATCGCCTTCACCTACACGGCTCTGTGGCGGGAGCGGCCGGATCTCGGGGGGTACGACACCGCGCAGGCGCTGACGTTCGTGTGGCTGGGCCAGGCGCTGCTGATGACGTGTTCGATGATGGGCGGCGGTTTCGAGGACGAGCTGATCGAGCGGATCCGGTCGGGGGACGTCGCGATCGACCTGTACCGGCCTGCGGATCTGCAGCTGTGGTGGCTGGCGGGTGATCTGGGGCGGGCGCTGTTCCATCTGCTGGGGCGGGGGGTCGTGCCGATGGGGATCGGGGCGCTGGCCTTCGATCTGGCGCTGCCGTCCTCCCCGTGGACGTGGCTGGCGTTCCTGGTCTCGGTGACGCTCGGCGTGGTGGTGAGTTTCGCGATCCGGTTCCTGGTGGCGCTGTCCGCGTTCTGGCTGATGGACGGGGCGGGCGCGATGCAGATGGCGTTCCTGGCCGGGCTGTTCTTCTCGGGGATGCTGCTGCCGCTGAACCTGTTCCCGGGGGCGCTCGGCGAGGTGGCGCGGGCGCTGCCCTGGTCCTCGCTGCTACAGGTCCCGGCCGATGTGCTGCTCGGCAGGCACACCGGGTGGGGGCTGCTGGAGGCGTACGCGTTCCAGGCGGGCTGGGCGGTGGTGCTGCTGCTGGCGGGGCGGTCGGCGCAGTCGGTGGCGACGAGGAGGGTGGTGGTCCAGGGTGGTTGAGACGTCGGCTCCCGCGGGCGGGGCGGGGGTGTCCGAGGGCGCGGCGCACCACTGGCGGGCGGACGGCCGCGGCGGCGCGGAGCGGTCGGGGCTGCTGGAGGGGGTGCGGGCGTACGGGCTGATCGTGGCGATGTGGCTGCGGTCGACGATGGCGTACCGGGCCTCGTTCGTGATGACGACGCTGGGGAACTTCCTGGCCACCGCGTTCGACTTCGTGACGATCGTGCTGATGTTCTCGCACGTGGACGCGTTGGGCGGCTACGCGCTGCCGGAGATCGCGCTGCTGTACGGGATGGCGGCGACCGCGTTCGGGCTCGCCGATCTGCTGCTGGGGTCGATGGAGCGGCTCGGCAGCCGGGTGCGCGACGGGACGCTGGACACCTTGCTGGTGCGGCCGGTCCCGGTGCTGGCGCAGGTGGCGGCGGACCGTTTCGCGTTGCGGCGGCTCGGCCGGATCGTCCAGGGGCTGCTGGTGCTGGGGTACGCGTTGGTGACGGTGGACGTGGTGTGGACGCCGGACAGGGTGTTGATGGTGCCGCTCGCGGTGGTGAGCGGTGCGGGGGTCTTCGGGGCGGTGTTCGTGGCGGGCGCGGCGTTCCAGTTCTTCGCGCAGGACGCGGCGCAGGTGCAGAACTCGGTGACGTACGGGGGGACGACGCTGTTGCAGTATCCGCCGTCGATCTTCGCGAAGGAGCTGGTGCGCGGGGTGACGTTCGTGGTGCCGCTGGCGTTCGTGAGCTGGTTGCCGTCGCTGTACGTGCTCGGGCGCGACTATCCGCTGGCGCTGCCGTGGTGGGCGGCGTTCCTCGGGCCGGTGGTGGCGGGCGTCTGCTGGCTGCTCGCGGGGCTGGCCTGGCGGGCGGGGCTGCGGGCGTACCGGAGTACGGGGAGTTGAGGGCGGTGGGTGAAGTGGGTGTGGGGGGAGCTGCGGGTGGTCGTTCGGGACGGGTGCGAGGGAAGGGATCGGTATGACGGAGGCCGGATCGGGTGGACGGGGTGCGGCGGCGAGGGCGGCGGTGTCCGGGCCGGTGGGCGGCGGGGAGCCTGCGTTCATCGAGCTGGAGGGGGTCGAGAAGGTCTTCGACGTGCGTCGGCGTACGGGGTTCCTGCGGCGGGAGAGGCGGGAGGTGCGGGCGGTCGACGGGATCAGCTTCCGGGTGCCGCGCGGCGAGATGGTCGGCTACATCGGCCCCAACGGGGCGGGCAAGTCGACCACGATCAAGATGCTGACGGGCATCCTCACCCCGAGCGGCGGCCGGATCCGGGTCGCCGGGGTGGATCCCTCGCGGGAGCGCACGAAGCTCGCGCTCCGGATCGGCGTGGTGTTCGGGCAGCGCACCTCCTTGTGGTGGGACCTGCCGCTGCGGGACTCGTACCGGCTGGTGCACCGCATGTACCGCATCCC
Source organism: uncultured Streptomyces sp. (assembly GCF_947488945.1). Classification (GTDB taxonomy): domain Bacteria; phylum Actinomycetota; class Actinomycetes; order Streptomycetales; family Streptomycetaceae; genus Streptomyces. The sequence continues at coordinate 392,581 of NZ_CANLBS010000001.1, read as the reverse complement.
CGACGCCCGGTACCGGGAGAACCTGGAGCGCTGCGTCGAACTCCTCCAACTGGGGGACCTGTTGGACACTCCGGTGCGACAGCTGTCGTTGGGGCAGCGGATGCGGGGCGACATCGCGGCGGCGCTGCTGCACGATCCCGAGGTGCTGTACCTGGACGAGCCGACGATCGGGCTCGACGTGGTCTCCAAGGCGAAGGTCCGCGGGTTCCTGCGGGAGCTGAACGCGGAGCGGGGCACGACGGTGCTGCTGACCACGCACGACCTCACCGACATCGAGCAGCTCTGCGAGCGTGTGATGGTGATCGACCACGGGCGTCTGGTGTACGACGGTTCGCTCGCCGGCCTCCATGGCATCGGGGGCAGCGAGCGGACGCTGGTGGTGGACCTGGAGCGTGAGCTGCCGGCGATCGAGCTGGCGGGGGAGCCGGGGGTGCGGGTGACGAAGGTGTCCGGCCCGCGCCAGTGGCTCTCCTTCCCGGCCTCGGCGTCGGCCGCCCCGCTGGTCGCCCGGATCGCCGCCGGGTATCCGCTGATGGATCTCTCGGTGCGGGAGCCCGACATCGAGACGGTGATCGCGAAGATGTACGCGGCGGACGGCACGGGGTAGTGGCCGCTGAGGGGGCGGGGCGATGGTCGGGGAAGGCGTGCGGGGCGTCCGTCGGGAGGCCCGCGAGGGGCACTCGTGGTCCGGGAAGGCCCGTCCACGAGGGCGGCGGCGCGGGGCCGTGACCGGCGGGGTGTCCTGCGGGCCGGGGCCGCGGGGGTCCGCCCGGGAAGGGCCCGGAGTGTGTCCGTGACGTGTGATTGACTGATGCGCATGGCCTCGTCGTCCCCGCATCCGACCGGTCGGCCGTGACCGCCGAACCGGCCGCGGCCACGCGGCCCAGGAACCGCAAGCAGCTCATCGTCGGGGCGGCGGGCCGGGTCTTCAGCGAGCGCGGCTACCACGCGGCGTCCATGGAGCAGATAGCCGCCGGCGTGGGCATCACCGCGGCCGCCCTCTACCGCCACTTCCCGAACAAGTACGCCCTGTTCGCCGAGTGCGCCGACCTCATGGCGGAGCGCCTCGTGGTGGCGGTGGACGGGGTGCCGCCGGGGGCGGAGCTGACGGACGTGCTGGCCGCCGTGACGCGGGTGAGCGTCGTGCACCGGGCCTCGGGCGGCGTGTACCGCTGGGAGGCCCGCTACCTCCACCGGGAGGACCGCCGGCTGCTCCGGGCGAAGTTCGGGCACGTGGTCGGGCGGGTGGACGAGGCGGTCCAGCGGGCGTACGCGCTGCCCGACGAGCGGCTGCGGGCGGCGGCGGCGCTCGGCGCCGTCGGGTCCATCGCGATGCACCACACCTCGATCGCCCAACGGCGTGCGGAAGAACTGCTGTCGGCGGCGGCCCTGCGGGTGGCGGCGACCGATCCCGCCGCGGTGCGGCGGGGGGCGCGCCCAGTCGAGCTGCCCGCCCAGCAGGCGCCGCGCACCCGGCGCGCGGAGATCCTCGCGGCGGCCATCCCGCTCTTCGCACGGGACGGGTTCGCCAGCGTCACCAACGGACAGATCGCGGAGGCGGTCGGGCTGGCCCCGTCCGCGCTCTACCGCCACTACCCCGGCAAGGCCGACATCCTCGCGGCGGCCTGCCTCCAGGCGGCGGGCCTGATGTCGCGGGCGGTGGAGCAGAGCTTGCGCGCGGTGGCCGCCGGCCCGGAAGACGCCCTCGTCACGCTGGCGTCGATGTACGTGGCCTACTGCTTCGAGTACACCGCGCTCAACAGCGTCGCCGAGGCGGAGCTGGCCGGGCTGCCGGACGACATCCGCCGCTCCCTGGCCCTCGCGCAGCGGGAGCACATCGCGGTGTGGGAGCAGCAACTGCGGCGCGCGCGTCCGGAGTTGGATCCGCGACAGGCGCGGACGCTGGTGCACGCCGGGTTCGGTGTCGCGGTCGAGGCCGGACGTGCCCTGAAGTGGCGTGACGGGCCGGCCCACCGCGACGCGGTGACCGCGCTGGTCCTGGGGGCGCTGGGCGTCTGAGCGGGGTGCGCGCCGGGCGGTCGGCCGGGGAAGCGCCGGGGCGCCGCGGTGTACGGGGCCGAGGCGGGGGCCGATGCGGTGGGGCGGGGCCGGCTCGTCGGGTGCCGGCCCGCGCGGCAGCCCGCCGCCCGGCGCGTGGGCCGGGGAGCGGGCTGCCGTCAGGGTGCCGGTGGCTCAGCCGGGCCGGTTTCCGGTGGGGATGGTGATCGCGGTGGTGGTCGTGGAGGAGCCCTTGTTGAGGAACGCCATGGCCACGCCGCGCAGGAACTGGTCGAACACGTAGAAGGCGGTGGGCGCGATCGGTGACAGCCCTTCGCGGAACAGGATGAAGGCCGGCCACACGGTGCGGACCAGGGCCGCCGCCGCGTAGTCGCGGCGCAGTCCCAGCCAGTCGCCGACCTGGTCGCTGAGGGCGTAGCGCACGAACTCGTTGAGGAAGCCGCGGGTGACGCCGAGGTCGATCTCGGCGGTGAGTCCGAGCAGCACCTCGGCCAGGTCGAGGCCCTCGGGGGTCGGGGCGAGGATCGGGGTGAGCACCTGCGCCGACTGGGCGTCGGCGGCGGCCCAGGTCTGCGGGATGTACTCGGCCGGCACGCCGAGGAGGTGGATGGCGACCTGCCAGGAGTGCAGGAACGCCTCCTCGTCCGCCTTCGACATGGGGATCTTCCAGTCGACCAGCTTCTTGTGCACGAAGGTGCCCAGGCTGTGGAAGGTGACCAGGATGTCGGCGACGCTGATCGGGATGGCCTGGTCTGCGCCGGCCTTCCAGTGCGGCGACTGCGGCAGCAGGTGCCGGACGGCCGCGTGCACCAGGCGCGTCTTGTTGGCGGTGACGATGAACTGCCCGCTCGGTGCGAAGGCGTCCAGCTGGGACAGGTCGTAGCCGAAGGTGAACGTCTTGGCCGCCCGGTCCTTCATGTCGGCGCCGCCCACGGACCAGTAGACGCTCCGGGCCTCGCGCGGGATCACGGTGCTCATGATCCCGCTGCCCAGGCCGTACAGCATGAAGAGGTAGGTGTCCTTGCGCCGGTTGAAGTCGGCCGCGCGGGCGAGCTTGACGGGGTCGGCCCAGGAAGGCAGCTTGTTGTACTTCTCCAGGTGCGCCCTGAGCTCGGCCGGGAAGGCACTGGGCAGTGCGTCGCGGTTGTCGACCCATCCCGCCATCGCGGTGTTCACCGCGGGGACCTTGCCGTTCTCCAGCAGCGAGACCATCAGCGGATCCGTCGCGCTGTCCCAGAGGTACTCCGGGTCGGCAGCCGTCCCGGTCCCGGCGACCGAGTCCGTGGCCGCCCACGCCCAGGCCTTGGACGGAGCCGCCACGCCGACGAGGCCGAGGGCGGCACCGAGGGACAGGGCCCTGCGCCTGTCGAGATTCGTCATTTACTTCTCCACTTCCCTGCTGGACCAGACGGCGCTCAGCCCGTTTCTGGCTTGCCAGTTACGTGACCACCACGTTTCGGAACCTGCCTAGCTATGTGATTCCCAGTTAACATAGCGACCCGCGCAACCGTCGGCAATGGTGGTGACGGACGCCGATCACGCCTCCCTGCGGGGACGCCCCGGCGGCGCGTCGGCTGCGGACCCGCCCAGTGGCGTTCCGGGGCCGGTCGCACGGGGCGAGGGCCTTCCGGCGGTGCGCCGATGCGGTAACTCCCCCGATTGCCTAGGGTGGTTGGCATGACGAGTGAACTCCCGGAGATGCGTGCTTCCGACGTCGAGCGGGAGCGGGTGGCCGAGATCCTGCGTGACGCGGTCGCCGAAGGGCGACTGGACATGGAGGAGTTCGAGCAACGCCTCGACGCCACCTACAAGGCGCGCACCCGTGCGGAGTTGACGCCGCTGGTACGTGATCTCCCCGCCTCCGGGGAGGTGTTGACCGACCTGCGGAAGCCGACGGCGACCACGAAATGGTCCGAACGGATCGGCGGCACGGCCACCTCCACGGGCGGGTTCGCGTTCTGGGGCGGGTTCAGCCGCAAGGGCCGCTGGACGATCGGCCCTCGGTTCACCTGCTTCGCCATGTGGGGCGGTGGAGAGGTCGACCTGCGCGAGGCGCGGTTCGAGGGGCGCGAGACGGTGATCCGCTGCGTCACCGTCATGGGCGGCATCGGAGTGGTGGTCCCGCCGGACGTGCACCTCGTGGTCAACGGCATCGGCCTGCTGGGCGGCTTCGACCAGCGGACGAAGGACGAGGCGGAACCCGCCCCGGACGCGCCCAGGGTCCGCGTCACCGGCCTCGCCCTGCTCGGTGGCGTGGGCGTCGACCGCAAGTGGAGCAAGGCGGAACGCCAGCGGCGCAAGGAGGCGACCCGCGGGGACGAGCAGGGGCGGATCACGGGCGGGTGAGGCGGGGCGGGGCGTGCGGGGCGCGTCGGCCCGTGCGTGCGTGCGGGCGCGGAGCGGGGCGGGCCGGGCGGGCCGGGCGGTACGGGGCGCGCCGGGTCGGTACGGGGCGCGCCGGGTCAGGCGGTCGGGGTCAGCCGGTCGCGGACCCAGGCGGGGTCGGGGTTGACGTGGGGCCGGCCGGCCACGAAGACGGTCGGCACGGTCTCGTTGCCGTCGTTGGCCGCACGGACCACCGCGGCGGCGGCCGGATCGCGCCAGATGTCGACCCAGTGGGCCCGCCGGCCCCGGCGGCCCAGTCGCATCCGCAGGCGCATGCAGTAGGTGCAGCCCGGACGCCAGTAGACGATCGGCCGTCCGTCGTCCGCACTGCGGCGCTGCGCCTCCGCCGCGGTGAGTGGGCGGGGGAACGCCAGCGGTGAGTTCAGCCAGGCGAAGAAGAGGAAGAACAGCGCCAGTACCGCGGCGCCGACGGGTACGTCCCTGCGGATCAGCGAGCTCCCCCCGAGCAGGGCACAGGCCGCGAACAGGGTCGGCATGATCCAGGCGCGTGTCATGGGAACGCAGGCTAGTGCAGGAGTCCCGCCGGGCCCAGGGGCGGGCGACGGCGTCAGAGGGCGCCCTTCGCCGCCCTGTCGGTGACGGCCCTCACGTCGATGCTGTGGCCGAGGGCGCGGTATCCGGCGTCGTTGAAGTGCAGGTGGTCGCCGCAGTCGTAGTCTGGCAGGATCCGGGCGGGTGCGTACGGGTCGCGGACCACCCGGTCGAAGTCGACGTAGGCGTCGAAGAGGTGACCCGTGCGGATGGCCGTGTTGACGGTCCGGCGGGTCGCCTCGCGTTGCGGCGTCCAGCTGGGCCGGCCGCCGAACGGCGTCAGGGTCGCCCCGACGACCCGCAGGCCGTGGGCGCGGGCGCGTTCGGCGAGCGTACGCAGTCCGTCGATCAGGAGTTGCGGGTCCGTGCCGCTCGGCTGGTTCTGCACGTCGTTGATGCCGAGCGAGATGATCACCGTCTTCACCCCCGCGACGCCCAGTACGTCGCGGTCGAAGCGGAGCAGACCGCTCTGGCTGCCGATGGTCTCCAGGAGGAGGCGGTTGCCGGGTATGCCCTGGTTGGCGACCGCGTAGGTGCCGCCCAGCCGGTCGGAGAGCACGTCGGGCCAACCGCTCTCGGCGTCCACCGTCGAGCCGCTGCCGGCGGTGAGCGAGTCGCCGAACGTGACGACGGTGCCGGTGGCCGTGGTGCTGAAGACCTCCACCGACGTCAGGTAGCGCCAGGCCGTGGAAGCGTGGGTGCCGTGGCCGTCGGTGACGTACGAGGTCTGGCCCGCCTGGGGGTGGAAGGTGACCGGACCGCCGCCGCCGGGGGTGTGCACGGTCACCGTGAGGTCGGCGTCGGCCGGGACGGTGACGTCCACGGCGTCACTGACCGTCTGCCGGCCCACGGGGACGGTGACGGCGCTGCGGCCCCCGAACCGTACGGGCTGCCGCTCCACGGTGGCCCGGTCCACGACCAGCGGGGTCTTGCCGAACAGGTTGGAGAGCGTGATCCGTGCCGCCCGGCCGCCGATACTGGTGTGCACGACGTTGCGCACCGTGGTCGCCTGCGGGGTCAGGGCGTCGGGCCGGGCCGAGGGTACCGTGCTCGGCTCGGGACGGGTGGGGGACCCGGCCCAGGTCGTGTTCCAGTGGCCGGCCGCGGCGGCCCGTGCGGCGGGGCCCCGGCTGGTGTGGCCGCCCTTCGGATCACCGGCCGTGTCCTTCCCGGCTCCGTCGGTGAACAGCGCGGTGCCCGTGGCGAGGGCAGCGGCGAGCACGGCGGTGACCGCCACAAGGGCGATGAGCAGGGAATATCCCTGGCGCCTGGTGGACATGAGCGGTGTGTCTCCTCTTGATGTTCGGCTCATCCCATGATGCGCCGTGCCGCGGGAACTCGTCGTGCGGGCTGGGAGTACTTCAGGTGGGCACAATGCGTACGGCATGGCGAACGCGTGCGCGGACGGGTGGAGCGATGGAACGGACCGGACCGGAAGAGCGGGACAGCGGGCAGCGGGGCGGTGACGCCGCGCGGGACGACGGTGTCGCGCGGGGTGACGGCCCGGAGCGGATGAGCGGGTCGGTGCCGGAGAGTGCGGGGCCGGACGCTCCGGGTGCCTCGGACGTTTCGGGAGCTTCGGGGGCTCCGAAAGCTCCGGGGACTCCGGGGGCCGGTACGCCGGAGCCCGGAGCGCTGGAGGCCGGCGGGAACGGAGTCCCTGAGTCCGGACCCCGTGCGTCGGGCTTTGCGGAGCCGGGGGCCGTGGAACCCGACGGGTCGGGGACCGGGTCCTCGAAGCGTAGAGGCTACGGCGTCGCGTCGGGTGACCCGGACGCTGCCGACGGGGTCGGTGGGTCAGGGGCGTCGGGGGACACGACGGGCGGAAGCGGCGGTGCCGGTGGTGTCGGCCCGGTCAGTGGTGCCGGCGGCGCGGGTGGTGCCGGTCGTACGGCTGCGGACCGTACGGTACGTGACCCTGCTGGGCTTACCGGTCCCGGCGGTCCTGGTGGTCTCGCCGGCCCTGGTGGCCCCGGCGGTCCTGGTGGGCCTGGTGGCCCCGGCGGTCCTGGTGGGCCGGCGGGAGGTCCGGGACGGCCCCGGAGCGCGGTCCGGGACTCGTTCGCGTACACCGCCGCCGATGAGGAGAAGCGGCGCGGGGTGCGCCGCATGAAGACCACCGCCACCGGTCTCCTCCTGCTCGTCGCGGTCGTGTACGTCCTCGCCACCTGGGCGGAGAACGCGGGGGTGAGCGGCTGGCCGGGCTACGTCGCGGCGGCCGCCGAAGCGGGAATGGTGGGCGCGCTGGCGGACTGGTTCGCCGTCACGGCGCTGTTCCGGCGTCCGCTCGGCCTCCCCATCCCCCACACGGCCATCATCCCCACCAAGAAGGATCAACTGGGGGCCTCTCTCGGTTCCTTCGTGGGCGAGAACTTCCTCTCCGAAGGGGTCGTTCGTGACCGGATTCCCTCCCTCGGGGTCGGCCGGCGGCTCGGAGCGTGGCTCGCGGAGCCGGAACACGCGGACCGGGTCACCGCCGAGCTGGCGACCGCGCTGCGCGGGGCGCTGACCGTCCTGCGGGACGCCGATGTGCAGGCGATCGTCGGAGAGGCCATCACCCGGCGGGCGAACACGGTGGAGGTCGGCCCCGGTCTCGGCAAGATGCTGGAGCGGGTGGTGGCCGACGGCGGCCACCGCAAGGTCGTGGATCTCGTCTGCGTCCGCGCCCACGACTGGTTGGTGCTGCACGGCGACGCGGTCATGGACGCGGTGCAGGGCGGCGCACCGGGCTGGACCCCGCGGTTCGTGGACAAGCGGGTGGGGGAGCGGGTCTACAAGGAGCTGCTCCGCTTCGTCACGGAGATGCGGGACATGCCGGGTCATCCGGCGCGCGACTCGATCGACACCTTCCTCGCCGACTTCGCCGCGGACCTCCAGACGGACCCGGACACCCGGGCGCGGGTGGAGCGGCTGAAGGCGGACATCCTGGGGCGCGGTGAGGTCCAGGACGTCATCGCGTCCGCGTGGGCTTCCGTGCGCACGATGATCCTCGGGGCAGCCGAGGACGAGCGCAGCGAACTTCGGCTGCGGGCGCGCGCCTCGCTGATCGCGCTCGGCTCGCGGCTGGCGACGGACGAGCGGCTCCAGGGGAAGCTGGAGGGCTGGTTGGAGGACGCGGCGGTGTACGTGGTGACCACCTACCGCGGCGAGATCACCTCGCTGATCAGCGACACCGTGGCCGGCTGGGACGCCGACCAGACGTCGAAGAAGATCGAGGCCCACATCGGCCGTGATCTGCAGTTCATCCGGATCAACGGCACAGTGGTCGGAGCCTTGGCGGGCCTCGCGATCCATACCGTGTCGAAGGCGCTGGGGGGCTGAGCGGCGGTGGGCGGTCGTGAACGGGCGTTCGTGAGCGGGTGAACGCGGGGCTGAGCGGGCGCGGTTGTTGGCCTGTGGGCCGCGGTGGCCCGTGTGCGAGAGCGGCCCGTGTGCCGGGGCGGCCCGTGGGTGAGGGAGGCCCATGGGTGACGCCGAGGCCCGGAAGCAGCAGTGCTGCTTCCGGGCCTCGCGCGTGACGGGGCCGGGCGGGGACCGGGTGCAGATCCGGGCGCGGGTCCGGGCGGGCGGTCCGGGCGGGCGGTCCGGGGTCAGGCCGCGCGGCGGGTGACGGCCCAGGAAGCGAGTGCGACGCCGCCCGCGACGGTGAAGACGGACGGCCAGGCGCCGATCTTCTTGGCGAGCGGGTGCGAACCGGCGAAGGCCGCCACGTACGCGACGGTCAGGCCGGTCGCGGCGCGGGCGCCCGCCCGTCGGTTCCACTCGTACGCGGCGAGCGTCCCGGCGGCAGCCAGGGCGACGCCTCCGAGCGGGCGCTTCTTGGTCCACCGCGCGACCCCGTAACCGCCGACGAGTCCGCTCGCCGCCACTGCCGCTGCCGGAACGTTCGCCATCGCAGGCACCTTCGCTTTCGTCGTCTCCAGGCCCGCGTCCAAGGGTGTCTGCGGGCCTTTCGAGGCTAACGCGCCCCGCAGGACGCCCCGCAAACCGCCCCGACGTCCGGCTCCCTCCCTGGCCGCGCCCCCGCCTCCCGTGGCTCCGCAGGCGCCCGATTCGCTTCCCGCTCTCGTCCTCCCCCCGGCGGCGGGCATCGGCTCCCGCCCCACGCACCCCCAGCGCCGGGCGGACCTCTACGCCCCGGCCACCCAGCGCCCCGGTGACGGAGGCCCTTCCATGGATCCGTCACCGGGGCGGGACGGCACCGCTCAGCCCGGATACGGGTCGTAGCAGTCCGGGACGGGGTAGTAGAGGGCGTTCCACGTCTTCGGGCCGATTACGCCGTCCTTCACCAGGCCGTGGCATCCCTGGATCCACTTGATCTTGGTTTGCGTCTTCGCCCCGAACTGCCCGTCGACCGCGAGCTTCGGCACTCCGCCCCACACGTTGCTCAGGCACTGCGCCTGCTTGACCGCCGCGCCGGTACTGCCCCGCTTGAGGGTCGGCCGGTTCGACGAGGAGGCGTAGGCACAGCCGCCGGGTGCGGCGGCGGAAGCGGTCTCCTGCGAAGGCGTTATGGCGGCGGAGGCCGAACCCGGCGCGGCTACCCCGAGCGTGGCGACGGCCAGCGCGGCGGCGCCGGCGAACGCGGCCATGCGATGCCCCAGCGGCGTACGCGACGGGGTGGTGCGGCGGAACGCGGTGACGGTGAGGGCCATGACGAAACCTCCGGTTCGGTCGTACGGCGGACTCCGCTTGTCGAGTCCGCAAGCCCCGCCACTCCTCGATGGAGCGCCGGGGCGTACTACGAACGTAAGGCCGAATGCCTGACTTCGGCAGGGCGTGTGACCGGCGCGAATGAAGCGCGGGACGCGGAATGGATCACGAACGCCCCGTCCTGCGCGCCGCGCACTCTCCCTCCTGCGGGGGAGATCACCAACCGGCGCCACGAGTTCCACTTTTGGCTGACGTGCTGTCCCGGCCACCGCAACTGGCTGCCGTACTCCCTCCGGCTTGCGGGTCGCCCCGGACCGTGCCGGACGATGCCCCGGATCGCGCCGGACGATGCCCCGGCCCGTGCCGGACGATGCCCCGGATCGCGCCGAATGACGCACCGGACCGTGCCGGCAAGCCGTTCACCCCTGCGGGGGAAAGGGCACCTCGGACGCGGGCAGCACCCGGACGGTCCGGTGCGGAAAGGCGAGGTTCCGGAAGATCTCGTTGTGATGGGCGACCGAGCGTGCGGGCGTTGCGTACGCTCCCGCAGCGGGGCGGACCGAGGTGGTGTGCCCGTCCGCGACCAGGACGAGGTCGTATCCGTGGCTCAGTGCCTGCCGGGCCGTGGTGTCCACGCAGATCTCCGTCGCGAAGCCGGTCACGACGACCTCGGTGATCCCCGAGTCCCGCAGGAGGCGGTCGAGTCCCGTGCCCAGGAAGCTGTCCGGGCTGTCCTTGCGCAGTACCGACTCGTAGGGGGTGGGCGCGAGTTCGGGTACGACCTGCCATGGGGCGGTCCCCGCCCGTAGCCCCCCGCCGTGGTCCTGGATCGTCACCACCGGCACCCCCGACGCTCTGGCCCGTTCCCGCAGCCCGGCGATCACCTCGACCGTCTCGGCGGCGCGGTGGGCGATGGCCACCGTCGCCACCTGCATGTCGATGACGAGCAGCGCGGACGCGGAGGGCACGGAGCGGTGCGTGGGTGGCATGGACACAACGGTAGTGGCGGATCGAAACGAGGAGCGCGGTACTTCCGGTCGCGGTTACCTTGGAGTCATGAGCAGCGTGGCGCGGTACATCGGGGCCGGGGCCTTCAGCGGGGCCGAGGGCTTCAGGTAGCTCGCCGGGACGGCCCCGGCGGTGGCGACCGGAGGAATCCCGTGGCACGCACCGCTCACCACCTGCATCCCCACCGTCCGTGGCGTACGAACCCTCCGGCGCCCGGGGCGTGGCACACCGTCGTACTCTTCGAACTCCGCTACTCGGCGGCCGACTTCTCTGCCGCCTCGCGGGCGGGGCGCCGACCGACTCCTGTCCGGGTGGTGCATCGGGTCGACGTGTACACGTTCCCGCGCCACCAACGCGACAGGACCGTCGGCACGGAAGCCCGGTGGCAGGAGCGGCGGGCGCGGCAGCGACTGCGTACGGCACGAGTCGCGCTGCTGCGAGCGGTGAACACCACCGGGGGGATGCGCGTCGAAGCGGCCGACGAGGTGGCGGTGCCGACGGCGAAGCACCGACGCTGCGCGATCTGGCTCGCTTGAACGGACCTCCTCAGAAGCTCACTTGAGGACCTGGATCACTTCGCTGCGCTCGTCGGTGTGCACGACGCGGGCGAGCGCGCCGTTGACGAGGGGGAGGTACGGCGCGACGTGGCCGCAGTCGACGTCGGCGAGGACCGGCACGCCGAGCGGGGCGAGAGCGTCGATCACCGCCTCGTGCTGGGTGAGGGTGGGACTGTCGGGGGCCGACGTGCGGCCCACGAGAACGGCGTTGGCCGCGTCGAAGAAGCCCGCCAGCCGCATGCCGTGCAGGGTGCGGCAGATGCTGAACGCATTGTCCTCGCAGGCCTCGACGTAGACGATCAACCCCTCGGGGGCGTGGGTGCGGGCGAAGGAGGACGTGTCCAGATACGGGGTGCCCGCGAGCGGAGCGAGTATCTCGGTGCAGCCGCCGACGAGTCGCCCCTCGACGACGAGTTCACCGTGGCCGCCCGTGTCGCCCGTGCCGTCCGTTCCGTGCGTGTTGCTCGCGTCGCCCGTGTCGAGGCGGGTCCACCGGCCCGGGGCGTCGAGGGTCAGCTCCGAGACTTCGGCGTTGGCGGCCCAGTCGTCCCAACCGGCGGAGCGATAGCGGCCGGGCGGTGTCTGTGCGAAGTGGTGACCTGCGGGCATGGTGACGATGTCGAGCCAGGAGACCAGCCCGTCGGGCACGCGGTAGGGCGTGTCCATGAGGTTGTTTCCGTGCACGGTGGCCACACCGGTGAGCAGGGTGAGCGGCGTGATCAGGGTCGAGATGTCGGAGTAGCCGACCATCCAGGTGGGTTCGGCGGTCCGCAGCCGCTCCCAGTCGAGGAGGGGGACCAGGTCGATCGCGGTCTCCCCGCCCCACGGAGGTACGACGGCACGGATCGAGGGGTCCGAGAGGAACGCGGAGAGTTCGGCGGCGCGTTCGGCGGCCGGCGCGCTGATGTGCCCGGACCCGTCCATGCATCGGCCGACCACGACCTCGTAACCGTGCTTCTCCACGCATCCGATCGCGAAGTCGAGTCGGGCGCGAAGCGTGTCGTCGACCCCGCTGGAGGGGGAGGTGACGGCGATGCGGTCGCCGGGGACGAGCGGACGCGGGTATCGGACGGTCATGCGCGGAGCCTGTCACGGGGTTGACGTCGGCGGACAGCGAATATTCCGGGCCCTGAGCGGGGCATCGCGGCAGTTGACGTTCCCCGACAGGTGTGCGCGGTCGCTCGTTCGGGTGTGCAGAACCGTTCCGCTGGGCGGACTGGGCGGAGAGGCCGGGTCACGGAATCTACCGTGACCGCAACAGCACACTCCGTGACCCGAACGAGGACACGGAGCGGCCCCCGGAGGTGTTAGAACACCGCGCCGAGGGCCTTCACACCAGTGGAAGTAGGCCACCAGAAATGTTGCGTCATGTTATCCCGCCCTCTTCGCGCTACACCAAGGCGTCGAACGACATCGTGCGGCATCCGCGTCTGAACAGTGACGCGAAGATCCTTCTGTTGTACGTCCAGGGGCTTCCGGGTGATGAGCAGTGCAAGCCGTTGGGTGAGCTGGCGCGACGGGCGAGGATCACGGGGCGTGCGTACCAGGCGGCGAAGACCGGGCTGAAGGAACACGGGTATCTCCACGAGGTCCGCCGTCAGGTCGAGGGTGGTCTGTGGGCGACGCGTCAGTTCCTGACGAACGTGCCGCTGTCGCCGGAAGAGGGCGCCCGCCGGCTGAGTGAGGACCCTTCGGACGCCGGGGTTCCACCGAGTACGCACGGTCCGACGGTCGGTGGACCGGGGAGCCGGTCGGCCGGTGGTCAACTACCCGGGGAAGACCACAGTGATAAGACCACTCCCCACCCACCCCCCGGAACGCGCGAGGCGCTGCGGAGCGTTGGTGACGGGGAGGTGAACGTGCCGGGGGGCGTGCGGTTGCCGGCGAAGGACCGGGCGTGGCTGGAGGAACCGTCCGCGCACGGCTGGGACGCGTCCGCGCACGGCTGGGACGCGGGCGGGGGCTGGGACGCGGGCGGAGGTGGGGACGCGGGCGGCGGCGGGGACGCGACCTCGGCCCGGACAGGGATCGGGAGCGAGGACGGGTGCGCGGTCCGGGAGATCGTCGCGGACACCGGGACTGCGGCGTGGGACTCGGAGGAAGTACCCGGCGCGGGCGACTTCAAGGCCCCGGAAGCGCCGACCATCACCAGCCGCGAACCCGGCGGCGCGACACCTGAACCGCCCGCTGCACCCGCGATCGCCCCCGCCCCGGACGAGTCCGCTCCGGAGCAGTCCGCGCCGGAGGAGTCCGACCCCGCGCACGCCCGCCGTCTGCGTGCCGCCGAGCGCGTGCTGCTGTCGCTGCGGCGCGCACGCCGCGAACTCCACCTCGGGGAACAGGAAGCACGCGCCCTCGCCCCCGACGCCGCCGCATGGCTGGCCCGGGGCATCACCGAGGACGACCTGCGCCACGCACTCCTCGCCGAACACCCCACCGACGGCATCCGCTCCGCCGTCGGCTTCCTCCGCCACCGCCTGAACCGGAAACTCCCCGAACCCCGGTTCGTCCCCGCACCGCCGCCGGTAATCGTCCCGCAGCCCCTGCGCCCCTGCGCGACCCCCGGCGACGAACACCTCTTCCGGCCCTTCGGTGACGAAACCGAATGCCCCCAGTGCCGCCCCCTTCCCACACCCCCCACCACCCCGTGGGTGACCGACGACACCCCCGACTTCCCACCCACCGCCACCTGGCGCGAACGCTTCACCATCGTCGCCCAGCAGGACGCCGCCCAAAGGGAGTGAGGCGATTAACCCGAGCGACGGCCACGGCGCGAGTAGACGAACCAGATCCACTGTTCGTGGGTCCTCTCTTGGCGCCCGTGTCACCGACAGGCTTCGCGCTTCTCAGTGCCCCATGTCTGCTGTAAGCCGCACTTTATGACGCTCTATCAGGCTGTGTTCGAACATGTTGAAGGCGTCGTTTTTTAAGCCGCCGCGATGGCTGAGTAGGTGAGCACGTCCGCCGGGATTTCGTGGTGCAGTCTCCAAATGATCCCCATCGGCTTGCTCCCCGCGTGGTCGACGTATTCGGCGGGGCCCAGCAGCATCCACGGCTGGGGCCCGCCGATGTCGGTCTTCTTGTAGCGGCGTACGAACAAGAGGATGTCAGTTCCGAGGTCCTTGTGGGTCTGGTAGCGGACGCCGGTGGGAGAGGCTGCCGACGTCTGGTTTTGAGACTCCCAATGGAACAGGAAATTGTTCTTTGCGTAGTCCTTATACCGAGTCTCAGGGGAGAAATCCTTCTCGTCTTTCTCCAGGGTGATGAGGAGGGCGTCGGTCTTGATGTTCTCGCACCACTTCACTCCCTCTCGGAAGTGACCCGGCATGAAGCCGCCCACGGCGGACTGTCCCACAGCCGGAAGGATCTCTTCCCGGCTGTACGAAGCATGGACAGCAAGCGGCAGGCCGGCGTTTCCGCCGAGCAGAGGGAGTGGGACATGATCAGCCTGGTCCAGTACGTGCGCGAGGACCTGGCTCAACTCGTCTCGGAACGCGGACTGCTCGCGCAGTGTGTCGAAGCCCGCTTGGTAGCTGGCGAAGCCACCACCAAGCGGCCAGAGCGAGAAAAAGAACATGCGGGCGTACGCCTGGTCCCGCTCGTTGAGGTCGTCATAGGCGGGGGCGTCATCGGTGAGGAGTTGCCCGTAGGCCGATACCCGCATCGGATCGTCCACGTGCAGGAAGGCGGACACGCGCTTGAGAAGGGCGGCTTCACCTTCGGGAGCGCTCGTTTTGAGCAGGTTCGCTCGCCGCAGCAGACCGGTCCATGAGTTGCCATTGCCGCGATAGAGCTCGTTGATGCCGCGGCCGCTCTCTCGCAGGTAGTCCGACAGGCGCACTTCGGCGTATGACGAGACTTCCCTCGCAAGCTGAGTGACGTTGACGGCGAGCTGATGGCGAATATTTTCAATGATCAACTCCTTCGCCTTCGTCTCCAGGATGATCTGGCAGCCGGAAGGGAGTTGTGGGAAGTCGCTCTCGACGTTGCTCAGCAGACGGTTGCGCGTGAGGTTGGTCAGTGCGCGGAGTTGCTCCTCGAACCGGAATTCCTTCCGGTGCTGGCCGATGAAGTCGAGGACGGTGAGCACCGCCTTCCCCTCGGTGCGGCGCAGCCCGCGTCCCAACTGCTGAAGGAAGACCGTTGCGCTGGAGGTCGGGCGAAGGAGGAGTAGCGTATCCACGTCAGGGATATCGAGACCTTCGTTGAACAGGTCCACGGAGAAGATGATCTGCAGAGTTCCCGCCCGCAGTTCGTCAAGAGCCGCCTTGCGTTCGTCGCGCGGGGTCTCGCCGGAGAGAGCGACGGCGGCAAGGCCGGCCTTCCGGAAGTATTCGGCCATGAAGTGGGCGTGGGCCACGGAAACGCAGAAGCCAAGTGCGCGCATGCGGCCCGGGTCTGTGACCTTGTCCTCCACTGCCTGGACAATGAGTCGGGCGCGTGCGAGGTTGCCAGTGAAAAGATTACCGAGGGCGGTGGCGTCATAGGCGCCGCGCTTCCACTCAATCGCGGTCATGTCGGTGTTGTCGGTGACGCCGAAGTAGTGGAACGGACTCAGTAGATCGTTTTCGAGGGCTTCCCAGAGGCGTATCTCGGCTGCGATGCGGCCGTCGAAGAACTCGTCCTGGATGTTGAGCCCGTCCATGCGTTCCGGAGTCGCGGTGAGGCCGAGGAGCTCGCGCGGGGTGAAATGATCAATGAGGCGGCGGTATGTCGGTGAGGTGCCGTGGTGGAACTCATCGATCACGATGACGTCGAAGTGATCGGGAGCGAGGCGTTCGAGCACCTGGGGAGACAGCGACTGGACACTGGCGAAGACGTGATTCCAGTTGTTCGGGATTTCGCCGCTGTAGAGAAGCTCACCGAAGTTCGCGTCGATGAGGACGTTCTGATAGACGCGCAGGGACTGCTCCAGGATCTCCTTGCGGTGGGCTACGAAGAGAAGCCGGGGGTTGCCCCCCATCCGCTGGCGGAGGTTCCGAAAGTCCAGTGCCGCCATGACGGTCTTGCCCGTCCCCGTGGCGGCGACCAATAGATTGCGATGCCGGTCATGCACCGTTCGCTCAACTTCGAGGCGTTCCAGCATGTCGCGCTGATACGGGTAGGGGCGCACTTCGAGCCCGGAGAGGGTAAGGGTGTTGCGTGCGGGCTCGGTTGAACCGCTGGCGTGCGACAGCGCTTCGTCCAGTCGCGGGCCGTCCTTGTCCGGATCGTACGACTCGAAGGAGGGGTCGCTCCAGTACGCGTCGAAGGTGGCCTCGAACTTCCTCAACACGGCTGGGGTGGCGACCGAGGAGAGGCGTACGTTCCATTCGAGACCGTCAAGCAACGCCGCCTTGGAGAGGTTGGAACTTCCTACATAGGCCGTGTCGAAGCCGCTGTTGCGCCGGAAGAGCCATGCCTTTGCGTGGAGCCGCGTGGACCGCACTTCGTAGTTGACCTTGACCTCGGCCCCGAAGTCGCGCACCAGGCGGTCGAGTGCACGCCGCTCGGTAGCCCCGATGTACGTCGTCGTCAGCACGCGGATGGGAACGCCTCGCGCGTGGGCCGTCGCGAGTGATTGCTCAAGGACGCGAAGCCCGTGCCACTTGACGAAGGCGCAGAGGAGGTCCACCCGATCTGCGGTCGCCAACTCCGCGCGCAGTTCGAAACCCAGGCTCGGGTCCTCCGGCGCGTTGGTGATGAGCGCAGTTTCCGAGAGCGGTGTCGCGGGGCGTATGGCGTACACGCCGGGCGCCTCCTGCTCAGCGATGGCCAGCAGTTGCCGGGGTCCCGCTGTGATCGGGTCGTCCCAGCCAGCCGAACCAGCTGCCCCCGGAAGCGACCCCAGTATGTGGTTGGCGGCCTGGACTTGCTGCGCGGGCTCAAGGCCGGTAAGCGCCTGCCGCACGGCCTGAGCGATGTGACGAGCAAGTACATGGGGGACGGAGTCCGAGCTCACTGCGCCGTCTACCGACTGGTTGCCGGATGCGTTCAGTTGCTTGAGCCGCTCTTCCAGCCCTTGGGTGAGAAGTGTTTCGTACAGACCCGCCACCGGAGCGGAGTCTGAAAAGTCGTCGCCCATGTGAATCCCCCATCCCAGCGCCTGTCTCACGTGCAGTTGTATCAAGTGGCACTGACACGTACACGCACGACGGCGCGCCCCGCCCCCGCAGGTCGCGCCGCCGTCGTACGTGTACGTGCACGTGCCCCGCCCGCCCGAGCCCGGAGCGGGCCCCGGGCGGACGGGCCCCGGGGTTCACGCCCCGCCGTGGCAGTTCCGGTACGTCTCGCCCGAGCCGCACCAGCAGGGGGCGGAGCGGGGCGGGGGCCAGGGGGTGGCGCGGCCTCGGGCGGCGAGGGTGGTGGCGTAGAGGGGGAGGAGTCCGGCGTCGGAGGGGGAGGCGGCCTCGGAGGCGGCGAAGGCCTCGTAGGAGGGGACGGTGCCCGTGACGATGCCGAGGTTGGGGGTGCCCGCGGCGTGCAGGTCGCGCAGGGCGGCCTCCAGGCGGGACAGGTGGTCGGGGTGGCTGACGTACTCGGACGCCAGTTCCGGGTAGCCGGCGAGGAGTTCGCGCAGCTCGTCCTCGGGCCAGTGCAGGACGGCGACCGGGAACGGCCGGGAGAGCGCCGTGCGGTAGACGCCGAGCTCGGCGCGGAGCCGGGCGATCTCGGCCTGGAGCTCGCCCGGGTCGGAGGAGCCCAGGGACCACAGGCGCTTGGGGTCGTGCAGCTCGTCCAACGGCACCGCCGCCGTGTGCAGGGTGTCGGCCAGCTCGTCCCAGGCGTCGTGGGTGACGCCCAGCAGACGGCGGACCCGGTGGCGTCCGGTCAGCAGGGACTGCGTCGCGTACGGGACCTCCTCGCCCGGCGCCAGCAGCAGCGTCAGGGCGGTGGAGAAGAACGCCTCCGCCTCGGTCAGCTCGTCGTGCGCCTCCAGGGTCTCCGCCGCGATCTCCCACGGCGAGGCCTCGCGCGGCGCTGCGGCGCGGATGCCCTCGATGATCGCGCGGGCCTCCGCCTCGTGGCCGTACTCCCAGAGGTTGGCGGCCTTGAGGGCCTTCACCAGGTGCGGTTCCTCGACGGGCAGTTCCTGGCCGGCGAGGAGCTGGTCGTAGAGGGCGGTGGCGCGGACGCGTTCGCCGGCGAGTTCCAGGTGGGCGGCCGCGCGCAGGGTCAGCGGCTCGTGGTCCTCGGGGTACAGCGCCGCGGTCCGCAGCAGGCGCTCGGCTTCGGTGATGTGCTCGGCAGGCGTGTCGGGGCGCATGCCCCACACCGTACTGCGGCAGGGGGAGCGCACGGGAGCACTCGGGGGCGGGTTCCGGGGCGTGCGGCGGGCGGGGCGGTGCGCCGCCTTCGGCGGGGCGCGCCCGGCGCACCGGTGTGAAGCGGGGATAAGGTCCCTGACGTGCTCAGAAGACGTCCCCAGGTGTTGTGGCTGCTGCTCCCGTACGTGTTGTACCTGGGGGCCCTCCCGTTCGTGAACCGCGTCACGCCGGTGGTGTTCGGGCTGCCGTTCCTCTTCGTGTGGCTGCTCGGCGCGACGGTGCTGACGCCGTTCGCCGTATGGATGACACGGCGGGGGGACCGCCGGTGAACGCCGCCGTCGCCACCTCCGTCTTCGGCGTGTTCATGGTCGCCACCGTCGCGCTCGGCCTCTTCGCGGTACGCGGCCGGGGCGGGGGCGGCGGCGGGCTCGCCGAGTGGTCGGTCGGCGGACGCAGCCTCGGCCCGGTCTTCATCTGGGTGCTGATGGCGGGCGAGGGCTACACCAGCTTCAGCTACCTCGGCGCCGCCGGCTGGGGCTACAACTACGGCGCCCCGGTCCTCTACGTCGTCGCGTACATGTCCTGCGGCTACGCCCTCGGGTACGTCGTCGGCCCCATGCTCTGGGCGTACGCGCGCCGGCACGGCCTGGTGGGGATCACCGACATGGTGGCGCACCGGTTCGGCCGGCCCTGGCTCGGGGTGCTCGTCACCGTGCTCGCCACGGTCTTCCTGCTGCCCTACATCCAGCTCCAGATCACCGGCATGGGTGTGGTCGTCTCGACCCTCTCCTACGGCACGATCAGCCTGGAATGGGCCTATTTCATCGCGTTCGCCGTCACCACCGGCTTCGTCGTGATCAGCGGGCTGCGCGGCAGCGCATGGGTCTCGGTCCTCAAGGACGTGCTGGTCATCGCGACCCTCGGTTTCCTCGCGGTCTACGTGCCGCTGCACTACTTCGACGGGTTCGGGCCGTTCCTGGACCGGCTGGTCGCCGAGAAGAGCGAGTGGCTGACCTTCCCGGGCCACGGGGACAGCGGGCTGGGGCAGGCGTGGTTCATCAGCACGTCGTTCCTGAACTCCCTCACCGTGGTGATCTTCCCGACCACGGTGGCGGGCTACCTCGGCGCCCGCGACGCGGACACCCTGCGGCGCAACGCCATGTGGCTGCCCGGCTACAACATCCTGCTCTTCGTCCCGATGCTGCTCGGCATGGCGGCACTGTTCGTCGTCCCCGGCCTCGTCGGGGCGGAGTCGAACCTGGCGCTGTTCAAGCTGGTGGTGGACGCGCTGCCGGCCTGGGCGGTCGGCGTCGTCGGGGTCGCCGCCGCGCTCTCCTCCATCGTGCCGATGGCGGTCTTCATGCTGGTCATCGGCACCATGTGGGGCCGCAGCGTGCTCAGCCACCTGCCCCGGCTGCGCGAGCGGCAGAAGGGCGCGGCCCAGGCCGTGGTGGTCCTCGCCGGCGTGCTGGCGTTGCTGATGACGTACACCGCGCCGAACACGCTGGTGCGGCTGTCGCTCATCTCGTACGAGGGGATGGCACAGCTGCTGCCGATGGTGCTGCTGGCACTGGTGTGGCGGAGGCTGACGTTTCGGGGGGCGTTCAGCGGGCTGGTGGTGGGCGTCGCCACGGTGTGCGTGCTCGTCTTCGGCGGCAACGATCCGGTGTGGGGCGTCAACGCGGGGCTGGTCGCGCTGGGCGCGAACCTGGTGGTGGCGCTGGCGGTGACCTTCGCCACCCGGCCCGACACCGACCCGCGGAGCGACGAGGAGATCCTCGCCCACGACGAGTTCGACCCGCCGACGGCCGTGCCGCGCCCCGTGGAGGCGTGAGCGCGCGGGAAGGCGCGGCGGGGGAAGGGGGAAGGGGGAAGGGGGTCGGGGGAGCAGCCGCGGGCCCCTGCTGCCGGCGCGGGCCGTCGTGTATAACGGCTGAAGGCCCTCGCGCGCAGCCGCGCGCCTCCGGGCCGGCGGGAACCGACCGGCGACCGCCCCGGACCGTGCGTCGAGCGCGGGCCCGGACGCCACCGGCCGCACCCGCACCCCCGTGACCACGGGGCCGCCGCCGAACCGACGAGGAGGAACGATGGGGCAGCGCACCGACCGCCTCCGCGACGCCCTCGTCCCGGCCGCGCCGCGCGGTCCGCACGGCGCGTTCGCGCGGCTGCTGCGTCCCGCCGGACTGCTCGTCCTCTTCGTGTCCCAGGTGCTGCTCGCCGACGGCGGCAGCCTCTCCGCGGCGGTGGCACTGGCCGCCACCGCCGCGGCCGGGTCCGCGCTCCTCGCCTGCTCGGTGATGAGCGCGCGGTGCGCCTCCCCGGTGCCCCGCACCCGGGTGCGCACCGCCATGCGCGACCGTGAGAAACGCACCGCGTTCCTGCCCCAGCGCGACCCCGACGCCCGGGGGCGCACGCGTCCCCGCGCACCGGGCCGGGCCCTCCTGACGGTCGCCGTGCAGGGTTCCGCCGCGTAACAGGGCCTTCCTCTCCGCCCTCCCCGTACCGGACACACCCCCTGCCCGGCCCCGTCCTGCCGCTGTTCGTTCCCACGGCTTCCCACGGCACGACGAGACCCCCGGAGGGCTCACCCATGTCCGCGTTCATGTCCGCTTTCGCGCACCTGGTCGGCGCACTCGCCGACCTGCTCCAGCCGCTGTTCCAGACCGCGTCCACCGCCGCCGCGATCATCCTGTTCACCGCCCTCGTCCGGCTCGCCGTGCACCCGCTCTCGCGGGCCGCGGCACGGGGCCAGAAAGCGCGCACCCGGCTCCAGCCGCAGATCGCGGAACTCCGCAAGAAGCACGGCAAGAACAACGAGCGGATGCAGAAGGAGCTGATGGAACTGCACGCCCGGGAGAAGGTCTCACCGCTCTCCGGCTGCCTGCCGAGCCTGTTCCAGATGCCGGCCTTCTTCCTGCTGTACCACCTGTTCTCCAGCCGGACGATCGGCGACGGTCCCAACGCCCTCCTCGGCCACCAGCTCTTCGGGGCCCCGCTCGGCGGACGCTGGCACGACGCGCTGGCGCACGGCGGGGCGTTCGGCGCGCAGGGCGTGGTCTACCTGGGGCTCTTCGCGCTCGTCGCGGTCGTCGCCACGTTCACCTACCGCCGCACCAAGCGGCAGATGGCCGCCAACCCGGTGGCGCCCACCACCGGCCCCGACGGGCAGCCGGTGCCGGGCCTGGGCGCGATGACCAAGATCATGCCGCTGATGTCGTTCGCCACCCTGATCACGGTGGCCGTGGTCCCGCTGGCCGCCGCGCTGTACGTCGTCACCAGCACCACGTGGACCGCGCTGGAGCGCGCCTACCTGTACCGGGACGTGCCGGTGACGGGCGAGACCGCGGTCGCCGCGGCGGCCTGACGTACGGGGGCGGCCCCGCGCCGCCCCCGTACGGCCCGGCCCTTTTCGCGCCGCCCCGTCGCCCCTCCCACGCCCTTCCTCCACCGGCCCGTTCGCGTTCCCCTCCGTGCACGGACGGTCCAGTCCATGAACGGGTCTTGCTTATTGATCCGATGTCTTGGACGATCGAACGAGGTTTCTGCTGGCCGCTACACCGACCGGCACCCATACGACCCAGGGGAGTTGGACCCGTGAAGTTGCTTCGAGTCGGCACGGCAGGTGCGGAACGCCCGGCGCTCCTCGCCGAGGACGGAACCCTGCGCGACCTCTCGGGCGTCGTGCCCGACGTGGACGGCGCGCTGCTGGCCGACGAGGCCGCGCTGGCCCGCGTACGGGAGGCGGCCGCCGCGCCGGAGAGCCTGCCGGAGCTGGACGCGGATGGGCTCCGGGTCGGTCCGCCGCTGGCGCGCATCGGCAAGATCGTCTGCATCGGGCTGAATTACCACGACCACGCCAAGGAGACCGGCGCGGACGTCCCGGCCGAGCCGATCCTGTTCTTCAAGGCGCCAGACACCGTCGTCGGCCCCGAGGACACCGTTCTGGTGCCCCGCCGCAGCGTCAAGACGGACTGGGAGGTCGAGCTGGCCGTCGTCATCGGCCGCACCGCCCGCTACCTCGACTCGGCCGAGGAGGCGCTGGAGCACGTCGCCGGGTACGCGATCGCGCACGACGTGTCCGAGCGCGAGTTCCAGATCGAGCGCGGCGGCACCTGGGACAAGGGCAAGAACTGCGAGACGTTCAACCCGCTCGGCCCCTGGCTGGTCACCGCCGACGAGGTGCCGGACCCGCAGAACCTGCCGATGAAGCTCTGGGTCAACGGCGAGCTGAAGCAGGACGGCACCACCGCTCAGCAGATCTTCCCGGTCGGCGAAGTGGTCCGCTACCTCAGCCAGTTCATGACCCTCTACCCCGGCGACGTGATCAACACGGGCACGCCGGCCGGTGTCGCGATGGGCGAGCCCGAGCCGAAGCCTTACCTGCGCGCGGGCGACGTCGTCGAGCTGGAGATCCAAGGGCTCGGCCGGCAGCGCCAGGAGTTCAAGGACGCCTAGACCGCGGGGTGAGACCGCGGGGTGAGACCGCGGCGTGCGACCGCGGTCCGGCCGGAGCGTCCGGGGTGTCCCGGACGACCGTCCCGTGACGACGCCCGGTCGTGACGGCCGGGTCGGCACGTCCGCGCCGGGAGGCCGGATCGGGGCGCCCCGGCGCACGGGCGTGACCGCGTGCCTGCCGTCCGTCGAGGACGGAGCACGTGAAGAGATCGGAGGGGTGGATAATCGGTCATGACCGACTGCCCACCCCTCCGCCCTTCCGTCCGGTCCGGACGGGCCGGCGTTCATTCCTCCGGCGTGCTGAGGAAACGCTCCAGCGCCTCGACCACCAACGCATGGTCCTCGGCCTGCGGGAGCCCGGACACGGTGACCGCTCCGATCACCCCGGCCCCCTCGACGGTGATTGGGAACGAACCGCCGTGCGCGGCGTACGTGTCCGGGTCGAGCCGCGAGGACTGCTCAAAGGTGGTGCCCTTCGCGCGGAACCGGGTGCCCACCAGGTAGGAGCTCTCGCCGTACCGCTCCACCACGCGGCGCTTGCGCTCGATCCACGCGTCGTTGTCCGCGCTGGATCCCGGCAGGGCGACGTGGAAGAGCTGCTGGGCGCCGCGCCGGATGTCGACGGCGACGGGCGCGTTGCGCTCGCGGGCCAGCCGGACGAGCAGCGTGCCGAGGGCGTACGCCTCCTCGTAACCGAAGCGCGGCAGGGTGAGCCGGCGTTCCTGGGCGAGCAGTTCGGAGACGGTCGCGGGTGCGGGGCGTTCGGTCATGCCTGCGGCTCCTGGTCCGAGGGGGCGGTGGGGGCGGTGGGGGCGGTGGGGAGGGTGACGGTGATCCCCTCGCGGGCCGAACGGCGGGCCGCCTCCAGGACCTCCAGGGTGGCGGCGGCCTGCAGGGCGGTCACCGGGTTCTCGCCCTTGCCGGTGAGGGCGGCGGCGATCGCGGCGTAGTACGCGGGGTAGTCGCCCGGCAGGGTCGGGACCGGGCTGCCGCCGCCGGTCAGAGGCGACTCGCCGGAGCCGATCCGGCCCCACAGCTCCTGCGGCTCCTCGCCCCAGGACGAGCCCGGCACCGGGCGGAGGCCCTCGCGCAGTGCGGTCTCCTGCGGGTCCAGGCCGTACTTCACGTATCCGGCGCGGGATCCCAGTACCCGCAGACGGGGGCCGAGCTGGGCGGTGGTGGCGGACGCGTACAGGTGCGAGCGGACGCCGCTCGCGTGGGTCACGGCGATGAAGGTGTCGTCGTCGGTGGCCGAGCCGGGGCGACGGGCGTCGGACTCGGCGTACACCCGGACCGCGGGGCCGAACAGGACCAGCGCCTGGTCGACGATGTGGCTGCCCAGGTCGTACAGCAGGCCGCCGATCTCGGCCGGGTCGCCCGACTCGCGCCAGCCGCCCTTGAGCTGCGGGCGCCAGCGCTCGAACCGCGACTCGTAACGCTGCACCTCGCCCAGTTCGCCGGACTCGATGAGGCGGTTCAGGGTGCGGAAGTCGTTGTCCCAGCGGCGGTTCTGGAAGACCGACAGCAGCAGCCCGCGCTCCTCGGCGAGCCGTGCCAGCTCCCGCGCCTCGGCCGCGGTGCCGGCGATCGGCTTGTCCACGACGACCGGCAGTCCGGCCTCCAGCGCGGCGCGCGCCACCGGCACGTGCGTCTTGTTCGGCGTGGCGATCACGACGAGATCCAGCTCGTCCGCACGGGCCCACACCTCCTCGGGCGTCGCGGCGAACCGCACGTCCGGGAACTCGGCGCGGGCCTCGGCCCGGCGTTCCTCGTTCGACGTGACGACCGTGTCGAGCACGAGGCCCTCGGTGGCGCCGATCAGGGGGGCGTGGAAGACGGAGCCCGCCAGGCCGTAGCCGACGAGAGCGACGCGGAGCGGAGCGTTGGCAGTCATGCATCCCACTTAAGCAACGCTGTTGCCAAAGTGCAAGCGGCCGCCACAATGGGGGTGTGAACAGCAGCGACACCCATGGGGACGACAGCCCGGCCGCCCGGACGGAGCCCGTCGGCCGGACGGGCGGGACGGGACCCCGCGCGGCGGAGCCGGGCCCGGACGGCGCGCCCGGTCCGGAGCGTCCGGGCGACGGCGCTCGGGGGGACGGGACCTCGGGCGACGGCACCTCGGGCGACGGCACCTCAGGCGACGGCTCTCGCGGCGCCGGTCCTCCGGGCGCCGGTCCTCCGGCGCTGCGTCCCAACGCGGCCCGGGTCCTGGACCTGCTGCGGGCGGCGGCCGGCGAGGGCATCAGCCGGCTCGAACTGGCCGAGCGGACCGGGCTCACCCCGCAGGCGGTCAGCAAGATCACCGCCCGGCTCCGGTCCGAGGGCCTCGCCACCGAGGCGGGCCGCCGCGCCTCCACCGGCGGCAAGCCCCGTACGGTGCTCCGGCTGGTGCCGGCCGCCGGCCACGCCGTCGGACTCCACCTGGACCGCGACGAACTGACCGGGGTGCTGGTCGACCTCGCCGGTACGCCGGTCGCCGACCGGACCTTCCCGCTGGACTTCGGAGCCCCCGCCGCCGAGGTGCTCGCGGGTGCGCAGGGCGCGGTCGCGGCCCTGCGCGGCCTCTTGGGCGACGGCGCGGGACCGGTGCTCGGGGTGGGGGTGGCGGTGCCGGGACCGCTCGACCACTGGAGCGGCGTGCTGCACCGGGTCACCGGATTCCCGCGCTGGGACGGCTATCCGCTGCGGGACGCACTCGCCGCCCGCACCGGCCTGCCGGTCGTCCTCGACAAGGACACCAACGCCGCCGCCCTCGGTCTCGCCCTGCGCCACCCGGACCACGGCGACTTCGCCTACCTCCACCTCGGTACGGGACTGGGCGCCGGCCTCGTCCTCGGCGGCGCGGTGCACCGGGGACCCCGGACCGGGGCGGGCGAGTTCGGCCACCAGACCCTCCAGCTCGACGGCCCCCCGTGCACCTGCGGCGGCCGGGGCTGCGTGGAGGCGCTGTGCCTCGCCGCGGTCGCCCGCGGCGACGTGCCGGAGGCGGCCCGGGTGCTCGGCGCGGGGGCCGCCAATCTGGTCGGGCTGCTGGACATCGACCGGGTGGTGCTCGGCGGCCGCACCGTCGCGGCGCACCGGGACGCGTACGTGCGCGGGGTGCACGCGGTGATCGAGGAGCGGGCCCGCCGGTCGGGGGCCGGGGCCCCGGTCCCGGCCGTCGTCGCGGCCGGCGGCGACCGCCCGGTCGCCGAGGGAGCCGCCCAACTGGTGCTCGCCCCGCTGTTCGGACGGACGGGAGCGGGGGATTGACGGGGCGGGGGATTGAGGGGGGCGGGGGATGAGAAAGGCGGGGCTGCCACCGCGTCGAGAACCCGGGGTGCGTTGCCGTTGCCGTTGCTGCGGGTTCCGTCGGCGTCACCGGCCTCCACCGGCCACCCCTGCACCGGCCTCCACCGGTCCGTGCCCGGAGCCCCCGGCCCTTGCCCCCGCCCCGGACCGCGGGCGCGGCGTCCGGTCGGGTGGTGCGGGCGGGGCCGTCCGGGTGTCCGGTGGCGCGTCGTCACCGTTCGCGCGCGCGTGCGTGGCAGCGTCGCCGGTCGACAGCCGGTGGCCGCCCGCCCCGGAGGTGTCCGAGCCGCGAAGGGTGCCCCCATGCCCCCCCAACCTCCCGCTCGTCCCGAACCCCCCGCCCGACCTCAGCCCTCCGTTCGTCCCGAATCTCCGGCCCGCGCCCAGCCCGCCGCCCGAACCGGGCTGCCCGCCCGGCTGCGTGACGGCCGTGCCCTGAGAACCCTCGGGATCGCCGCCGGCGTGGCCGTGCCCACCGCCCTGCTGGGCGCCGCCGCCGCTCCGGCCGCGCCCGTACGGATCACCACCGCGGTCGCCGCCGACCAGCAGCCCACCTGCGGCGATCCGGCAGCCGTGGACTTCCCGATCGACACCCGTATCCACGGCGGGCCGGACACCTACGCCTCCGGCGGCGGCTACGGCGTCTGGTACCTCGACCTGGTCAACACCACCACCGAGTCGTGCCGTGCCCTCCACCCGGTGCTCGTCCTCACCGACGAGGACCGCGCGCTGACGGCGGAGCAGATCCAGGTGGCCTTCTCCGAGCGGGACGCGCCCAGCGCCGAGCACCGCGTGGTCTGGGAGACCACCGACCAGGACGAGCAGGTCGGGGTGTTCGGCGGGGCCACGCCGGAGGACGGGTTCGCCGGGTTCACCGTGCCCGCCGGACGCACCGTCACCGTACGCGTCAGGATGGCCTTCACCTCCGACACGCGGCCCGGCAAGGTCGTCGCCAACGCGGCCGTCGTCCAGCGGCACCAGGGCCGGAGCGAACGGCCGAAGCTCGGTGCCGCGTCCGCGGGACCCGGGCACGCGGACGGGAAGACCGCGCCGCCGGCGGCCGACCGGGGCGACGGCGAGTGGGTGGGGGAGTCCGGCGCCTACCCCTTCACGATCGTCGAGGGCTCCCTCGGCGGCGGCCGGGACGAGAGCCTGCCGCCGTGGGACGCCGAAGGCACCACCAGCGGTACGGGCACCGACGGCACCGACGGCACCGACGGCACCGCGGAGCCCGGTGCCGGTGAGACCGGCGGGGACGCGGGTATCCGGACCGACGGCGACGCCCGCACCGGCGGGGACCGCGAGACCGACGGGGACGTGGGTACCAGGACCGGCGGCGCCGGCGACGGCGGCCGGCTGCCCGGGACCGGCGAGGCGTCCCACCCGCCGTCCGGTGCCGCGGAGAGCCCGCGCCCCCTTCCGCGTACGTCGTCGGGCGCGGGGACCGGAGTCGGTCCCCGGTCCGACGCCACCCCCGGGGAACCGGATGAAGTCCCTGGCCGGAACCCGGCGCAGGAAGCCGAACGGGACGGGAACGAGGACGCGGACGGGAACGAGGACGGAGAAGCGGACGGGGGCCGGGACGAAACGCTCCGGGACGCCGAGGGCGATGCGCTGCCCGAACTGGCGCACACCGGCCCCGGCACCACCCTGCGGGCCGGGCTCGCGGCCGGAGTGTTCCTGCTGATCGGAGTGGGAGCGGTGCTGGCGGGCCGACGGATGCGGCGCGTCCGCATCTGACGCACCCGACCCGCCCAAGGGTTCCCACGCAGGGCCCCGCACCCGGCCCCCGCACGGGAGCCGGGCCCCGCGCCGTCCGGGTCAGCCCCGCGGCGTCGGGCGCACCACGCGGTGGCGGAGGTGGACCACTCCCGAGGGGAAGGTGCGGGTCTCCATGAGTTCGAGGTCCACCCGGCGCTCGTTCCGGGAGAAGAACGGAAGGCCCCCGCCGACCAGCACCGGAAACACCCTGATCCAGTACTCGTCGATGAGGTCCGCGTCGGCCGCCTGAGCCGCCAGGGTCGCGCCGCCGATCGCGATGTCGCCCTCACCCGGTTCGGCGCGCAGCCGCTCGATCTCCTCCGCCAGGCCGCCGTCCGCCAGGCGGGCACTGCCCCGGACCGTCGACAGGCTGGTGGAGAACACCACCTTCGGGAGCGGATTCCAGAGCGCGGCCCATACGCGCATCGCGTCGTCGAGGGCGGGGTCCTGGTCGGCGGTCTCCCAGTACAGCATCGTCTCGTAGAGCCGGCGCCCCATCAGATGGACGCCGATCTGCTGGATCTCTTCGATGGAGAAGCGGAAGAGTTCCTCGTCCGGTTCCGTCCAGTCGAAGCTGCCGTCCGGCCCGACGACGTAGCCGTCCAGGGAGACGCCCATCGAGTAGGTCACCTTGCGCATCGGAAGCACTCCTCGGGATCGGATGTCCGCACCCTACGGCCGGTGGCCGGGGCGCGACCCGTCACGGCTCGCGGGAATCCGCCGGAGGCTGCCGACTGCGGGAGAGATCCGTCCGCGTGGGCGCGCGGGGTGCCGCCGTTGGGAGCCCGCTCGGGCGACCGCGTCGCAGGCGTCCGGGGCGGCTCCGGGGGCGCGCCGCCCCCGCGGTGACGCACCGTGTCCATCGTGTTCATCTCCCCGTGCCACCATCGACGGGTGGACTACCCGAACGATCAAGCGCCCGGCGCTCCGGTGCGCTCCGGCATCCCGGAGCACGGCCGCATTCCGAAGTACTACGCGGTCAAGGCACACGTCTCGCTCCTCATCGACGAGTTGAGCGAGGGGGACACCCTTCCCACCGAACGGGACCTGGCGCTGCGCCACGAAGTCTCCCGTGAGACGGTCCGGCAGGCGCTGCGCGAACTCCTCCTGGAGGGGCGGCTGCGCAGGCAGGGGCGGGGCACGGTGGTGGCCGGCCCCAAGCTGGAACAGCCGCTGTCCCTGGCCAGTTACACCGAGGGTGTCCGCAGGCAGGGGCGCAGGCCGGGCCGTCATCTCATCGGCCTGGACCGCTTCCCCTGCCCGGAGGCGCTCGCCGCCGAGATCGAGGTCGAACGCGGCGAGCCCGTCTGGCACATGGAACGGGTGCTGCTCGCCGACGACGAGCGGGTGGGCCTGGAGAGCACGTACGTCGCGGTCGCGCGGGTGCCGCACCTCGACACCGGTTTCGATCCGGACTCCTCCTTCTACGCCTATCTGCACGAGGAGTTGTCCCTTTCCTTCGGCGACGCGGACGAGCGGATCGAGACCGTGCTCGCGACCCCGCGCGAGGCGCTGCTCATCGGCACCCCGCCCGCGCTGCCGATGCTCTTGCTGCACCGGCTGTCGCGCGAGACCGGCGGCCGCCCGCTGGAGCGGGTCCGCACGCTGTTCCGCGGCGACCGGTTCTCCTTCCGTACGCACCTGGGCCACCAGCGGGAGGACTGACCGCCGCCGGAGTCGCCGGGTCTGGACCGGTCGCGGCGGGCCCGCCGGGCCGGCCGGGGGCCGAGGACGCTCCCGGCCGCCCGTCGGCATGCCTCCGACCAGGCGCGGACTCCCCTTTCCGCGCGTTTTCGCCGAGCCGCCGGCCGTTGCGCCCGGCGGGGGACGGCCGTCATCATGTTCGACGCACAGCGATAACGAGGATGTAACGGGTCTAGGCCAAGCTTGGGGTCTCGTTCACCCTCCCGTTGCTCTGCGGACCTGATCGAGTCACCCGTCCCGAGGAGTGTTGCCGCCGTGAGAGTCATCGTCGTAGGAGCCGGCGTGGTGGGAACCATGCACGCCTGGCACGCAGTGAACCGCGGCCACGAGGTCGTACAGATCGAGCGCGAGAGTGAGGCGCGCGGGGCGTCGCTCCGCAACTTCGGACAGATATGGGTCAGTGGCCGGGCCGGCGGTGAGGAGCTGGAGACCGCGCTGCGCGCCCGTGAACTGTGGGAGGGCATCGGCGCCGAGGTCCCCGACCTCGGCTTCCGCCCCTGCGGCTCGCTCACCCCGCTGCGCACCGGGCTGGAGATCGCCGTCGCCGAGGCGGCCGTCGCCCGCGACGACGCCGCGGCCCGCGGTTACCAGCTGCTCACCGCGGACGAGGCGCGCGCCGTCAACCCGGCACTGCGCGGCGAGTTCGCCTCCGCCCTCTGGTGCGAGCGGGACGCGGCGGTCGAGCCCCGCACCGCGCAGCTCGCGCTGAAGCGGGCGCTGCTGGCCTCCGGCCGGTACGCCTTCCTCGGCGGCCGTGAGGTCCGCGAGGTGGTCGGCACCGCTTCGGTGCGCGACGACCACGGCGACGTCCACACCGGCGACGCCGTGATCCTGGCGACCGGCGCCTGGCTCGGCGGACTCGTCCGCGAACTGGCCGGCCCCGATCTGCCGGTGCGCCGCGTCCGCCTCCAGATGATGCAGACCGACCCGCTCGGCGAGACGCTCACCACCTCCGTCGCCGACGCCGACAGCTTCCGCTACTACCCGGCGTACGGCGGCGGGGCGCTCGACGCGCTCAACGCCGGCCAGGCGCAGGCGCCGACCGCCGCCGCGCACAGGATGCAGTTGCTGATGGTGCAGCGGCGCGACGGCGGACTGACCATCGGTGACACCCACGAGTACGAGCACCCCTTCTCGTTCGACACCGTCGAGGAGCCCTACGAGCACCTCGTCGGCGTCGTGGAGTCCTTCCTCGGCCGCCCGCTGCCGCGCGTCCGCCGCCGCTGGGCCGGGGTCTACGCCCAGTGCACCGACACCACCCGCGTCGTCCACCGCCAGCAGGTGCGCGACGGGGTCTGGCTCGTGACCGGGCCCGGGGGGCGCGGAATGACGTGCTCCCCCGCCATCGCCGAAAAGACCGCCGACGAACTGGGCTGGTGAACAGATGACCACGAACGACACTTCCGCGCGGCTCGTCGTGCTCGACATGGCGGGCACCACCGTCGCCGACGGCGGCCTCGTCGAGCAGGCGTTCTCCGCCGCCGCGGCCCGCCTCGGCGTCGAGGCCGGCTCCGCCGACCACGCCGAGAAGCTCGACTACGTCCGCGCCACCATGGGCGAGTCCAAGATCTCCGTCTTCCGCCACCTCTTCGGCGACGAGGAGAAGGCGCAGCGCGCCAACGTCGCCTTCGAGCAGGCGTACGGCGAACTGGTCGACGGCGGACGGATCTCCGCGATCCCCGGCGCCCGCGGGGCGATCGAGGAACTCCGCGGCGCCGGACACACCGTCGTGCTGTCCACCGGCTTCGCCCGGATCACCCAGGACGCCATCCTGGACGCGCTCGGCTGGCGGGACCTCGTCCCGCTGACGCTCTGCCCGGCGGACGCCGGCGGCCGGGGCCGCCCGTACCCGGACATGGTGCTCGCGGCCTTCCTGCGCACCGGCGCGGTGGACGACGTACGCCGGATCGCCGTCGCCGGTGACACCTCGTACGACATGCTCAGCGGGGTGCGCTCGGGCGCCGGGATCGTCGCGGGCGTGCTGACCGGCGCGCACGACAAGGACCAGCTCTCCCGGCACGGCGCGACCCACGTCCTCGGCTCCGTCGCCGAACTGCCCGGACTGATCGCGCGGGCCGGGGCATGACGGCCCCGGCGACCGCCTCCGGTATCCGGTTCGACCAGGTCACCGTCGCCTACGGCGGCAACGTGGTCCTCGACCGGCTCGACCTCACCGTCGAGCCCGGCGAGGTGATGGCGCTGCTCGGCCCCTCCGGGTCGGGCAAGACCACCGCGCTGCGGGCGGTCGCCGGGTTCGTGCGTCCCGCCTCCGGGCGGGTCCACCTCGGTGACCGCGACGTCACCGCCCTGCCGCCGCACCGGCGCGGCATCGGCATGGTCGTCCAGAGTTACGCCCTCTTCCCGCACATGCGGGTCGCGGACAACGTCGCCTTCGGCCTGAAGGCCCGCAAGGTCCCCAAGGCCCAGATTCCCGAAAGGGTCGCCGAGGCACTGGAGATGGTCGGCATGGCCGCCTACGCCACGCGCTTCCCGCGCGAGCTCTCCGGCGGCCAGCAGCAGCGCGTCGCCATCGCCCGCGCCCTCGCGATCCGGCCCTCGGTGCTGCTGCTCGACGAACCGCTGTCCGCCCTCGACGCCCAGCTCCGCTCCGGCATGCTCGCCGAACTGGCCCGCCTGCACCGGGAGCTGCCGGACGTCTCCATCCTCTACGTCACCCACGACCAGGTGGAAGCGCTGACCCTGGCGGACCGGATCGCGGTCATGGACAAGGCCCGCCTCCAGGACTGCGGCACCCCGCAGGACCTCTACCGGCGTCCGCGCACCGAGTTCACCGCCTCGTTCGTCGGCAACGCCAACCTCCTTCCGGTGCGCGTCGGCCCGGAGGCCGGCACCGTCGAATTCGCGGGCCGCACCCTCGCCGTGACCCCCGGCGAAGCCGCGCCGGGCGCGGGCGCCACGCTCTGCGTACGGCCCCACCTGGTCGGTCTCGGGGACGGCCCCAACGCCCTGACCGGCACCATCGCCGAAGTCCAGTGGCGCGGCTCCACCCACCGGCTGTACGCCGACGTCGACGGCCACCGCGTGAAGGCCGACGTCCGCGAACTGCGCGAGACGCCCGCCCTCGGCACCGCCGTCACCCTGCACTTCGCCGCCGAGGACGCGGTGCTGCTGCCGGCCGGCGCCGACGGGTCGGCCGGTGCGCCGGCCCCCGCGCCGGGCCCGGCCGAGGAGCCCGCCGGAGCGAGCGCCGGACCGTCCGGAGGACCCGATGTCTAGCGCCTCCGCCGCGCCCGGCCTGCGGGACGCCACCGTTCCCCGGCAGCGTGACCGCTCGGGCGCACCGCCCGCCGGCGGTCCCGCGCCGGACGCGCCCGCCACCCGCGCACCGCGCCGGATCCCGGCCCTCCTGTGGGCGCTGCCGCCGGTCGTCGCCCTCGCGCTCGTCTTCCTCTACCCGCTCTTCCTCGTCGTCCGGCAATCCCTCAGCCCCGACGAGGGCGGTACCTCGCTCACGCCGTACGCCGACGTCTTCGGCTCCGAGGCGTTCCGCTCCGCGCTCACCACCACGGTCTGGCTCGCGGCCGGCTCCACCGTCGGCT
Source organism: uncultured Streptomyces sp. (assembly GCF_947488945.1). GTDB lineage: Bacteria > Actinomycetota > Actinomycetes > Streptomycetales > Streptomycetaceae > Streptomyces. The sequence goes on along the minus strand of NZ_CANLBS010000001.1, from coordinate 359,386 downwards.
GCCTGGTCCTCGGCTTCGTGCTGGCGCTGATCATCGCCTTCGTGCCGTTCCCCGGCGGGAAGTTCGTCGCCCGGTTCATCGACGTCTTCCTCTCCTTCCCGTCCTTCCTCATCACCCTCGCGCTGCTCTTCGTCTACGGGAACGCCGGCATGGCGAACGGTGTGTGGACGGGTCTGACGGGCACGGCGGAGGGTCCCTTCCACTTCCTCACCACGCCCTGGGGCGTGCTGCTGGCGGAGATCACCTACTTCACCCCGTTCGTGATGCGTCCGCTGCTGGCCGCGTTCTCCCAGCTCGACACCGCGCAGATCGAGGTCGCCTCCTCGCTCGGCGCGGGCCCGGCCCGGATCGTGCGCCAGGTGATCCTCCCCGAGTCGCTGCCCGCGCTCGCGGCGGGCGGCAGCCTCGTCCTCGTGATGTGCCTCAACGAGTTCGGCATCGTCCTGTTCACCGGGGCGAAGGGCGTCACCACGCTGCCGATGCTCGTCTACAGCGAGGCGATCCTGGAATCCGACTACCCGGCGGCCTGCGTCGTCGCCGTCGTCAACATCGTGATCTCCGTCGGCCTCTACGGCCTGTACCGGGTGGTGAGCCGTCGTGTTGGTGCATAGCCGGGGCGCCCGGTGGGCGGTCCGCCTCGTGTTCTTCCTGCTCTTCCTGCCGCTGTTCGCGGTGCCGCTGCTGGTCATCCTGGCCGCGTCGTTCGCCACCAACTGGTCCGGCGCCCTCCCGTCCGGGTTCACCACCGAGCACTACTCCGCCGCGACCGGCGGCGACTCGCTCCAGGCGCTGACCACCAGCCTCGTCACCGCTTTCGCCGCCAGCCTTCTCGCGCTGCTCGTCGGCGGCTGGGCGGCGATCGCCGGCGCCGCGCTCGGCAAGCGCTCCAAGCGGTTCCTGGACGCGCTGTTCATGCTGCCGGTGGCCGTTCCCTCCGTGGTCGTGGGGCTGGCGGTGCTGGTGGCCTTCAGCCGGCCACCGGTGCTGCTGAACGGCACGCGCTGGATCGTCATCCTGGCGCACACGATTCTTGTCACGGCGTTCGCCCACCAGTCGGTCTCGGCCGCCATCGTGCGACTGGACCCGGTGTACGAGCAGGCGGCGGCCAGCCTCGGCGCCCGCCCCTCGTACGTCCTGTGGCGGATCAGGCTGCCGCTCCTGCTGCCGTCCCTCACGGCGGCCGCGGGGCTCTGCTTCGCCCTGTCCATGGGCGAGTTGAGCGCCACCATGATGCTCTACCCGCCCGACTGGACACCGCTGCCGGTGCAGATATTCGCCGCCACCGACCGTGGCTCGCTGTTCACCGGCGCGGCCGTCGCGACGGTCCTGATGGCCACGACGCTGCTCGTCCTGCTCGGCGTCTCGCGCATCCGGACCAGGGCCTCCTACCGCTGATCCGCGGCCCGCCGCCGATCAGCGCACCACCCCCGTGCACACCCCCGTGCACACCCCGTGCTTTCACCCGTCCCAGGAGTCACACCCATGCGCACCCACCTCAAGCCGATGGCGGCCGTGACCGGTTGCCTGGCCCTCGCGGCCACCCTCTCCGCCTGCGGCGGTTCCTCGGCCGCCTCCGACGAGAAGGTCGTCACCGTCTACAGCGCCGACGGTCTCAAGGGCGAGAACAACGACGGCTGGTACGACAAGGTCTTCGCCGACTTCGAGAAGAAGACCGGCATCAAGGTCGAGTACGTCGAGGGCGGCTCGGGCGAGATGGTCCAGCGCACCCTGCGCGAGAAGACCAACACCCAGGCCGACGTCCTCGTCACCCTGCCGCCCTTCATCCAGCAGGCCGACGCCAAGGGGCTGCTGCAGAAGTACACCCCGGCCGGCTCCGACCGGGTCGACGGCGCCGACAAGGCGGCGGACGGTGCCTGGACCTCCGTCGTCAACAACTACTTCGGCTTCGTCTACAACAAGAGCGAGCTGAAGACCGCCCCGAAGACCTGGGACGAACTGCTCGACCCGTCCTACAAGGAGAAGGTCCAGTACTCCACCCCGGGTGTGGCGGGCGACGGCACCGCCGTCCTCATCAAGGCCATGCACGACTTCGGCGGCAAGGAGCCGGCGATGGAGTACCTGAAGAAGCTCCAGACCAACAACGTCGGCCCGTCCGCCTCCACCGGCAAGCTCGCGCCCAAGGTGGACAAGGGCGAACTGCTCGTCGCCAACGGTGACGTGCAGATGAACTTCGCCCAGTCCAAGGACATGCCGAACCTCGGCATCTGGTTCCCGGCCGGGAGCGACGGCAGGGCGACGACCTTCGCCCTGCCGTACGCGGCCGGTCTGGTCGACAAGGCCCCGCACACGGAGAACGGCAGGAAGCTCCTCGACTTCATGCTCTCCGAGCAGGCCCAGCAGCAGGTCAGCGCCGTCGGCGGCGGGTTCTCCGCCCGCTCGGACATCGAGGCGACCGACGCCAACGCCGTCGAGCTGGCCAAGCTGATCGAGGGCGTGGAAGTCTTCGAGCCGGACTGGTCGGACATCGGCACCCACCTCGACGACTACGTCGACGCCTGGAAGACGGCGACCGGAAGCTGATCGTTGCCGGACGATTCACCGAAGGACTATCGACCTCAGCGTTTTATCGCGGAAAGATAACAGGTCTGGACCGTGTGTCCGGCCCTCCGCGCCCCGCGGAGGACCGGACACACCCATGTGACCCGGAGGCTCTCGCATGACCGCAGGACCGTCCCGCCGCACCGTGCTCCTGACCGCCGCGCTCGCCACCGCGGCGGCCCCGCTCGCCGCCGTCCCCGCCCGCGCCGCCGCCCGCACCCCCAAGGTCCTGGTCATCGGCCTGGACGGAGCGCTGCTCGGCCGCATCCAGGCGGCCGCCACGCCGAACCTCGACGCCCTGATGGCCGGCGGAGTCACCGCCCCCAGCCGCATCTACGCGGAACCGCTGGCCCCCACCATGTCCGGCCCCGGCTGGTCCACGATCATCACCGGCGTCTGGCCGGACAAGCACCTGGTCAAGGACAACGCCTTCACCGGCAACGCCTTCGCGAAGTACCCCGACTTCCTCACCCGGATCGAGACCGCGAAGCCCGCCCTCTCGACCTACGCCGTCGCCTCCTGGTCACCGGTCACCACCACGATCTTCTCCGCGGCCGTCGACAGCCGGGTCTCCACCCCGTCCGCCGAGTACGACACCGGGACCACGAGCCGGGCCGTGGCCGAACTCCGCGACGGCAACCGCGACGCGGTCTTCGTCCACCTCGACAACATCGACCACGCGGGCCACGGCTACGGCGCCGCGAGCAGCCAGTACACCGCCGCGATCCAGACCGCGGACGCCCAGGTCGGCCAGATCGTCGCCGCCGTCGCCGCCCGTCCCACGTACGCCTCCGAGGACTGGCTGATCATGGTCACCACCGACCACGGCCACACCGACGCGGGCGGTCACGGCGGCAACAGCGACCCCGAGCGGCAGACCTTCCTCATCGCCAAGGGCAGCGCGATCACAGCCGGCACCACCCGCCACGACATCAAGATGCCCGACGTCGCCGCCTCCGCCCTCGCCCACCTCGGCATCGCCGCCGACCCCTCCTGGGGACTGGACGGCCGCCCGTTGCAGACCCCGGTGGCCGACGCCTTCGACACCCTGCGCCCGCAGCTCACCACCCGCGTCGACGAGACCGGCATCGGCGCCGCCGTCATCGGCTTCACCCACACCCCGCCGGCCGGCTGGTCCGTCGAGAACACCGCGATGGGCACCGGCGGCATGACCGAGTGGCGCGGCTGGTCCTTCACCACCGACGAGTTCTGGACCGCCGCCGAGCGCGGCCAGCAGCGCGAGTCCAACGTCCGCGCCCGCAACGTCTTCGCCGTCGCGGACGGCGACGAGTGGGTCGACAAGAGCTCCTCCGGCACCTTCGACTCCACCCTCGTCGGCCCCGCCTGGCCGGTCACCGGCGGCTCCACCGCCGTGCTGCGCTACACCACCCTCTACCGCCAGGAGTCGCCGCAGAAGGGCGAGGTCCTCGTCTCCTGGAACGGGGCGACCCCCGTCTCCGTGAAGACGTACACCGCCGACACCTCCTCCCGCGTCGAGGCGATCACCCTCCGGGTCCCGGCCGGCGCCACCAGCGCCCGCGTCCGCTTCCGCTACACCGGCGGCAACAACTGGTTCTGGACCGTCGACGGCGTCTCGCTCACCGCCTCCTGATCACCGGGGGCGCGGGTCAGCCCTAAACTCGGGGACGTCGGCGCTGCACACCGCGGTGCCCGCCGGCGTCCCGCACCCCGCACGCACGGCAGGAGTCCGACAGATGGCAGAGCGCAAGCCGATCGAATCCTGGCTCACCGACATGGACGGCGTCCTCATCCACGAGGGCACGCCGATCCCGGGCGCCGACGCCTTCATCAAGCGGCTCAGGGATTCCGGACTGCCCTTCCTGGTCCTCACCAACAACTCCATCTACACCGCCCGCGACCTGCACGCCCGGCTCAAGCGGATGGGCCTGGACGTCCCGGTCGCCAACATCTGGACCTCGGCCCTGGCCACCGCCCAGTTCCTGGACGACCAGCGTCCGGGCGGCACCGCGTACGTCATCGGCGAGGCCGGCCTCACCACCGCGCTGCACGACATCGGTTACGTCCTGACCGACCACGACCCGGACTACGTGGTCCTCGGCGAGACCCGCACCTACAGCTTCGAGGCGCTCACCAAGGCCATCCGGCTGATCAACGGCGGCGCCCGGTTCATCTGCACCAACCCCGACGAGACCGGCCCCTCCGCCGAGGGCCCGCTGCCCGCCACCGGCTCCGTCGCCGCCCTCATCACCAAGGCCACCGGCAAGGACCCCTACTTCGCGGGCAAGCCCAACCCGCTGATGATGCGGACCGGCCTCAACGCCATCGGCGCGCACTCCGAGACCAGCGCCATGATCGGCGACCGGATGGACACCGACGTGCTGGCGGGGCTGGAGGCCGGGATGCAGACCTTCCTCGTCCTCACCGGGCTGACCGCGCTCGCCGACATCGACCGCTACCCCTTCCGCCCCTCCACGGTCGTCGAGTCGATCGCGGACCTGGTGGAACTCGTCGACCTGGGCCGATAGCCGCGGACGTCGCCCGACCGGCCCAGTGCGGATGCGGCGGGGGGCGGTGAAGGTGAACCTTCGAGCAGGAGGTTTACGATGCGTTCACTGCCCCTCACTCTTTGTGCCGCTACTGCGGCCGCGGCGATATCGCTGTCCGCGCCCGTCGCCCTGGCCGGTCAGGACGACGGCCGGGGCACTCTCTCGGTGACCCCGTCCGCCCTCGCCCCCGGCGACGATGTCGAACTGCGGACCGACGCCTGCCGCAAGGGCAGGCAGGCCACGGGCAACTCCGACGCCTTCGTCTCCGAGGCGCGGTTCGCCCCGGCCGAGGAGAAGGGCCTGGTCGCCGAGGCCCGGATCCGCTCCGACGCCGACGCCGGCGCCTACGACGTCTGGCTGACCTGCCGGGGCGGCGGGCGGGCCACCGGCACCCTCACCGTGGTCCACGACGTCAGGCCCTCGCCGGTCGCCCCGGTGAAGGCGGGCGGTGGCGGCACCGCCGCCCTGGCCGGCCAGGGCGCCCGCTCCGAAGGCCCCGGCACCCCGCACGCGGTGATCGGACTGGTGCTCGCCGCCGCCGCGGCCGTCGCCGTCGCCTTCCGCAGCGCCCGGCGCCGTCGCCCGGCCGTGGGCTGACATGGGCGCCACCGACCGCCCGGCGGGTACCGGGCGGCTCCTCACCGGAGTCACCTGGGCGGTACTGATCGGCGGACTCTGGCTGTGGGGGCGGGAGGCGACCGACGGCCCGGGCGGCGTGTCCGCGCCGACCACCGGCGACGTCGCCGCCGTCGGCCGTCCGCTCGGGGCGCCGCTGCCGCCCGCGCACGCCCCCCTCGACGGCGCCGCCCCGGAGCGGGTGGAGATCCCCTCCGTGGACATCGACGCCCCCGTGGTCCGGCGCGCGCTGGACTCCTCGGGCGCCATCGACCCGCCCCCGTACGAGGTGCCGGACACCGTCGGCTGGTACGGCGGCGGCACCGAGCCCGGCGCGGCGGGGGCCTCGCTCTTCGTCGGACACGTCGACACCGAGACCGGGCCGGCCGTGTTCTACGGCCTCAGCACGGTGCGGCCCGGCGCCGAGGTGGAGGTGGTGCGTGCCGACGGGACCGTCGCCGAGTTCACCGTCGACGACGTCCAGGTCGTCACCCGCGAACGGTTCGACGCGCGCACGGCGTACGGCCCCCGCGAGGACGGCAGGGCCGAGCTGAGGCTGATCACCTGCGGCGGCGCGTACGACGAGGAGTCCCACGCGTACACCGCCAACGTGATCGTCTCGGCCTACCTGACCGGGGAATCGGGGACTGCCGGCCAAATCTGATCCGGACGGCCCCGCGACGTCCGCCCCCCCCGGTGCGCGCCCGCGTACCGGGGCGCGGCGGCGTACGGGGGCCGTCTGCGGACCGGCGAAGGCGCGGAAGGGGGCGCGCGGAGGTGAAAAGGGGAGCGCGGAACGGGCGGCGCGTCACCCCCGGGTCACCGTACGGAGTGAGCCTGGCGCGAAGGGCGGCCGGGCAGGATGAAGTATGACCCGACAACGATCAAGACCCCCTCACGCGTGGTGAGGGGGTCTTGACTGTGCGTGCGCCGCCAGGGACTCGAACCCCGGACCCGCTGATTAAGAGTCAGCTGCTCTAACCAACTGAGCTAGCGGCGCCTGCTGACCTGGAGAACTTTACCGGACGCCGAAGCATGATCCGAACCAATTTCTGCGACGCCATGCCCTGTCGGATGGTCGTTTTTTCCTGTTGATCCGTCAAAATGCGACATGTCGGCAGAGTTGAGACGCTGGCGCCCGTTGCAGACGTGACCAAAGATCTTGACGAGTGCGGAGGGGAATCGCATGACCCTGCCGGTCTTCGAGGAATACGAACCCGCTGTCGACTGCGCGTGTGCGGGCTGTGTCGCGCATCGGCGCACCGCGGCCGGCACACCGCCGCTGCGCCGCGGCGGCCACCCGGCGGCCCACGGCGCCCGGCGCGCCCTCGTGCTGGCGACCGCCGCGGGAGTGGCGCTGACCGGGGGCGCGGCGTGGGCGGCGGCACCGTCCGGCCACGCCCCCCAGACCGCCCGTCCGGGCGGCGACTCCGACACCGGCACCGGTTCGCCGCAGGGGCAGGCCGGACCGCTCAAGGGACCCGGAGCCTCAGGGTCCCCGTCGGCCGGATCCGCCCCGCGCCCCCTCACCCGCGCCGAGATCATGGACCGCGCGCAGAACTGGGTCACCGCGAAGGTCCCGTACAGCATGGAGAAGTACTGGTCCGACGGCTACCGCCAGGACTGCTCCGGTTACGTCTCGATGGCCTGGGGCCTGGCCGGGAACGAATGGACCGGCAGTCTCTCGGCGTACGCGACCCGGATCTCCCGCCAGGACCTGCTGCCCGGCGACATCCTGCTCTTCCACAACCCGGCCGACCCGGCCAGGGGATCGCACGTGACGATCTTCGGCGGGTGGGCGAACAGCGCCCGCACCAGCTATCTCGCCTACGAGCAGACCAAGCCCACCACGCGGAAGCAGAACACCCCGCTCGGCTACTGGACCCACTCCGACAAGTACCTCGCCTACCGGTACAAGGGGGTCAGCGACGGGGCGGCCGGCAGCGGGTCCTCGACCGCCTTCCCCGGAGCGTCGAGATTCGGTCCGGGCGCCGACAACGCCCACGTCACCCGGCTCGGCCAGATGCTCGTCGCCCGCGGCGGAAAACGTTTCTACACCACGGGGCCCGGCCCCCGCTGGAGCGAGGCCGACCGGCGTGCCACCCGGGCGTTCCAGCAGGCCCAGGGGTGGAAGGGCGCCGAGGCCGACGGCCTTCCCGGCCCCGGCACCTGGCGCCTGCTGGTCACCGGAGGTGGCCGTTCCATCGCCGGAGCGGCCACCGGCGGCAGCCCGGCCGCCGCTCCGGCGTTCCCGGGCCGGGGCCGGTTCAAGCCGGGTGCGTCCAACAGCCATGTCGAACGGCTCGGCAGGCAGTTGGTGAAGAAGGGATTCGGTGCCCACTACGCCTCGGGGCCCGGCCCGCGCTGGACCGAGGCGGACCGGCGCAACGTCGAGGCGTTCCAGCGGGCCCAGGGCTGGCGCGGTTCCCTCGCGGACGGCTACCCGGGGCCGGAGACCTGGCGGCGGCTGTTCGCATGACCGGCTCGTCGCACGACGGAACGGAGAGGACGGAGGCGGAATGCGATCCACGGTGACGGACGGCCCGGACGGCCCGGACGGCCCGGCGGGCACGGGCCCGGAGGGCGCGAGGGGCGGAGCGGGAGGCGGTTCCGGGCAGCCGGGGCACGCGAGAGGACAGGGACGGATGGACGCGGACGGAGACCGGGGCGCGACGGAGACCGGCGGGACCGGCGGACCGGATGCGGCGGGCGGGGGAGTACCGGGCGGGGCGGGCGGGGGAGAGGTGCCCGGCGGCGGCCCGCACGCGCCGGAGGCGACGGTCGTGGACATGGTGCTGGACCTGACGCCCGGCGAGGCGGTGGACTCCTCGCTGCGCGCCGCCTCGGCGACCGTCTCGGTGCCCGTCGCCGGCGGCGCGTCGCCGGTGAGGGGCGCCACCGCGGTACCGGCCCCGGCCGGGACGCCGGAACCCGCACCGGACCGGGCCCGAGAACCCGCACCGGGCCAGGCTCCGGAATCCGCACGGGGCCGGGCCACGGAACCCCCACCGGACCGGATCGGCGCGCCCGACCGGGCCCGCGCGCCCGCACCGGACCGTGCCCCGTTGTCCGGGGGCGACCGGGCGCCGCAGTCGTCGGCCTCCGCCGGGTCCGCCGGGTCCGCCGGGTCGGTCGGGTCCGCCGAGGGTTCCGCGGCCGACCTCCGGTGGGCGCACGGGCGACGGCAGGCGGTCATCGGCAGCGAGACCACCGCCTCCATCCCCGTCCATCTCCTCTTCCGCGACGACCCCGGGGGTGCGGCGCACCCCCGAGGGGCCGGACTCTTCGAGGTCGGCGGACCGCGCGAGGGCTCCGGGCCGCTCGCCGTGACCCGGCCCGGCCCCGGGCCGCGCCGCCCTGCGCCGGGCGCGCGGCGGCCCCCGGTCCCGCGCGACCCCCGGGTGCAGGCGCCGACCCGCCCGTCGCCGGCCGCCGACCCCAGGCTCTCCGAGCGGCCCGGTCCGGCGCTGCCCGGCTGGGCGGCCCTGTTCACCGGGCTGCTGGGCACCGCCGCCGGGCTCGCGGTGCTCTGGTGGTGCGGGGCGCTGCCCGCGGCCGCTCTCGCCGGGCTGCACCTCCCGGTCCGCCCGGACGGCGGCATCGGCATCGGCTACCGGGCGCTCCTCGCGCTGCTGGTCCTGGTGGTGATCTTCGCGTTCGGCGGCCTCGGCCGCGGCCGGGTCGGGCACGCCGGTGTGCTCACCCTGTTCGGGGACTACCGGGGGACGGTCCGGCGCACCGGGCTGCTCTGGGTGTCGCCGCTGCTGCTGCGCCGCCGGGTCGACGTGCGGCTGCGGCACTGGCGCAGCGAGCCGCTGCCCGCGGTGGACGCGGACGGCACGGCGCTGCGGGTCGTGGTGCTGGTGGTCTGGCGTGTCCGGGACACCGCGCGGGCGGTGCTCGGGGTCGCGGACCACGAGCGCTATCTGCGGCAGCAGGTGGAGGCGGCGATGGCACGGGTGCTGTCGCAGCTGCCCGCGGACGCGTTCCACGACGACGCCCCGACCCTGCGGGACGCCGAGGCCGTCGGTGACGCCCTGACCCGGATGCTGAAGGCGGACTGCGAACCGGTCGGCGTGGAGGTGTACTCGGCCCAGCCGACCGGGATCGAGTACGCCCCCGAGGTCGCGGCGGCGATGCAGCGGCGCCGGGTGGCGGCGCTCGACGCCCGCCACCGCGACAGCGTGCTGACGTCCGTGGTGGACGCGGTGGACGACACCGTCAGCCGGCTCACCGCCCGGGGGCTGGTGGAGCTCGACGACTACGAACGGAAGGCGCTGGTCAAGGACTTGACGGTGGCGTTCTACACCGGACGGGCCGGTGCGGAGGGCGGCTGAGCCGCGCCGGACGGACGCGGAGGGAAAGCGGAATGGTGCTCACATTGGTCTGGACATGCTCATTCGGCGTCCCTACTCTGAAGTTGGTCTAGACCGCAGAACCCCGTGCCGCCCGTTCACGACGGGCGGCGCCGCACGGCCGTGCGCTTCACACCCCATGGGTGACTCAGGAACATCCCCCACGTCCGAGGAGCGAAGCAATGCGTAAAAGGGCAAGCGCGGCCGTGGTCGGTCTGGCGATAGCGGGCGTCTCGGTGCTCGCCACCGGCGGCGCCAGCAGCCACGGCTACACCGACTCGCCGATCAGCCGCCAGAAGCTCTGTGCCAACGGCACCGTCACCGGCTGCGGCAACATCCAGTGGGAACCGCAGAGTGTCGAGGGGCCCAAGGGCTTCCCGGCCGCGGGACCCGCCGACGGCAAGATCTGCTCCGGCGGCAACAGTACGTTCGCCCAGCTCGACAACGCGCGGGGCGGCGCCTGGCCGGCCACCAAGGTCACCTCCGGCCAGAGCTACGGCTTCCGCTGGCAGTTCACCGCCCGGCACTCCACGAGCGACTTCCGCTACTACATCACCAAGCAGGGGTGGGACCCCACCAAGCCGCTGACCCGTGCGGCGCTGGACGCGCAGCCGTTCCTCACGGTGCCGTACAACAACCAGCAGCCGCCGGCGACCCTGACCCACCAGGGCACGATCCCGTCCGGCAAGAGCGGCCGGCACCTCGTGCTGGCGGTGTGGAACGTGGCGGACACCACCAACGCGTTCTACGCCTGCTCGGACGTCACGTTCTGACCGGCGTGAGTCCCGGATGACCTTCCGCCGCGGGGCGGGCGGCGGAAGGCACGTACACCAACGCGATGGGGCGGTCTCCGTAGTCGGAGACCGCCCCATCGTCGTGTCGTGCGCCGCCAGGGACTCGAACCCCGGACCCGCTGATTAAGAGTCAGCTGCTCTAACCAACTGAGCTAGCGGCGCCTGCTGACTCGAAAATAATACCTGGTCCCGAAGGGTGCTGACGACACTCCACAGGGAGGCCCCCGGCGGGCCCGCCGGGGGGCGGCGCCTACAGGGCCAGCGACAGCAGCAGCGGGGCGACCCGCCGGTTCAGCGTCTCGGCCGCGGCGCGCAGCCGGTGCGCGTCCTCGACGGGCAGCGACAGTGCCAGGCAGGCGGCCGACGAGCCCGCGGTCATCGGCACCGCCGCGCAGACCGTCCCCACGGCGTACTCCTGGAGGTCCAGCACCGGAACGGTCGAGGGGTGGCTGTCCAGCCGGGAGAAGAGGACCTTCTCGTCCGTGATGGTGCGCGAGGTGAGCCGGGCCGTCTTGTGGCGGGAGATGTGGTCCCGGCGGTCGTCGTGGTCGAGCTGGGCCAGCAGGCACTTGCCGACCGCGCTGGCGTGCGCGGCCGAGCGGAAGTCCACCCACTCGTTGACCGCAGGGGTGAGCGGGCCGTCTGCGACCTGGGTGATCGCGACCTCGCCGTCGACGTACCGGCTGAGGTAGACCGCCGCGCCGACCGAGTCCCGGAGCTGGGACAGCATGGTCTGGAGGCGGGACTCCAGCGACCGGCAGCGGGCCGCCCCGGAACCCATCATGAGGAGCGGGGAGCCGAGGACGTACGCGCCGTCGGCGACCTGTTCGACGTATCCCTCGCGGCGCAGCGTGAGCAGGAGCGACCCCAGGTGCGGGGTCGGCAGCCCCGTCCGGCGGGCGATCGTGTCCTCGGTGACGCCGCTGCCGTACGCCGAGACGGTCTCGAGCACGCGCAGCGCGTGCTGCACCGCGAGGAACGGCGCCGTCGGTTCGGGCCTCAGTGCCACGGTGTCCCCCTACCCCAGGTGTGACGGTGCGACCGCAAGCAGGTGACCCACGATAGACCCCGAAATGCCCGCGCAGGCGTGCTGTCGCCAGGTTGATCCGGGAACGCCGGCGCGCCTGCCTGCCGCGCGGTCGTCTGGCATATGCCGAAGTCACGGGCGACGCGTCGGACGGCTGGTCACGGCACCGGGCCGAGCCGCTCGCGCGTGTGTGCGAACCCCGGAGGGCGGACGAAGAATCTTCCCCTGCGGCCCTTCGCCCCGCCGTTTCCGAGGGGGCACGGGGGCTGCCGCCGCCGGAGTGGGTGCGTCGGCGGATGTCGGGAACACTGGAAGGGGAGCAGGGGCCGCCGGGTCCGGTGGACCCGGCACGGACCCCTGTCGGAGCGGAAGACCCCCGGGACGCCGCCGTCCCGGACGACAGGAAGGGTGGACATGACCACCGTCGGACTTCTCTACCCGGGCGCCTGCGCCGAGGACGACTTCCCGCGGATCGAGATCACGCTGGACAGCGACATCAGACTGCCCCTGTTCCGCACGGGCACGGGAGAGGACGTCCGCCACCCCGAAGCGCTGCGCGAACTGGGCGCCCCGGCCCGGCTGGAGGCCGGGGTGGAGGAACTGCGGCTGGCCGGGGCCGAGGCGCTGGTGTGGGCCTGCACCGGCGGCAGCTTCGTCTACGGCTGGGACGGCGCGCACCGGCAGATCGCCGGGCTGGCGCGGGCGGCGGGACTGCCCGCCTCCAGCACCTCGTTCGCCTTCGTGCACGCGGTCCAGGAGCTGGGCGTCCGCCGGGTCGCCGTCGCCGCGACCTACCCGGAGGGGGTGGCCGGGCTCTTCGCCGACTTCCTGGGCGCCGCCAGTGTCGAGGTCGTCGCCACCCGGGGCAGCGGGATCATCACCGCGGCCGAGGTCGCGGGCTGGGACCTGCCGATGATCAGGGAGCTGGCGGTCGCCGGGGACCACCCGGACGCCGAGGCCCTGCTGCTGCCGGACACCGCCCTGCACACCGCCGCACACCTGACGGAGCTGGAGGGCCTGCTGGGCAAGCCGGTGCTCACCGCCAACCAGGTCACCGTGTGGGAGGGGCTGCGGCTGGCCGAGCGCCGCATCCGGGCCCCCGAGCTGGGCGCCCTGTTCGCCACCCGCGAGCCCCTGCCCGGCGCGGTGGAGCCGCACGGCATCGAGGTCCGCGAGTGAGCGGGACGGCCGGTCCGGCGGTCGCCGGGGAATAAGCGGAGCCCACCTCCTGTTGTTGCGGGTCGATACGCGAACGTACGACCAGCAGCACCGGGAGAGGCCCACACGTGGAAGAGAACCGAGGCGACGAGATCCGTGGCACCGCGATCGGCACGGCCCCCGTGCCGCTGTCGGTGCTGGACCTGGTGGGCGTGGGACAGGGGCACACCGCCTCCCAGGCGCTCGCGAGCGCCGTGGACATCGCCAAGCTCGCCGACCGTCGCGGCTACCACCGCTACTGGGTCGCCGAGCACCACTCCATGCCGGGCATCGCCTCGTCGTCGCCCGCCGTGATCCTGGCCCACCTCGCGGCCCACACCGGGCGGGTGCGGCTGGGCTCCGGCGGCGTCATGCTGCCCAACCACGCCCCGCTGGTGATCGCCGAGCAGTTCGGCACCCTGGAGGCGCTGGCCCCGGGCCGCGTCGACCTCGGACTCGGCCGCGCCCCCGGCACCGACGGGGCGACCGCCGCCGCGCTGCGCCGCACGGACCGGCTGAACGAGGGCGCGGACGACTTCCCGCAGCAGCTCTCCGAGCTGATCCGGTTCCTGGACGACGACTTCCCCGACGGTCACCCCTACGCTCGCATCCACGCGGTGCCCGGCCCGGTGCAGGCGACCGCCGAGGGCGGCGTGCAGTCCCCGGCCCGGCCGCCGGTCTGGCTGCTGGGCTCCTCCGGCTTCAGCGCCCGGCTCGCCGGGATGCTCGGGCTGCCGTTCGCCTTCGCCCACCACTTCTCGGCGCAGAACACCGTCCCGGCACTCGACCTCTACCGCGAGTCGTTCCGCCCCTCGGCCGTGCTCGACGCCCCCTACGCCCTGATCGGCGTGTCCGCGCTGGCGGCCGACGACGAGCGCGAGGCGCGCCGCCAGGTGCTGACCGGCGCCCTGTCCATGCTGCGGCTGCGCACCGGCAGGCCGGGGCTGATCCCCACCCCCGAGGAGGCCGAGGCCCACGTCTTCGGGCCGGCCGAGCGGGACTTCGTGGACGGTTGGCTGGCCAACATCGTGCACGGCACCGGCGACCAGGTGCGCGACGGACTCGACGCGCTGGTCAAGCGGACCGGCGCCGACGAGCTGATGCTCACCGCCAACGCCCACACCGGCGACGCCCGGCTGCGCAGCTACGAACTGGTCGCGGACGCCTACGGGCTGCCCACCGCCTGACGGCGGCACGGTCCCACCGGGGGCCGGTCCGCGCGGGGCGACCCCGCGCCGGGCCGGCCCCCGCGGCGCGTCCGGGAAGCGGTCGGTCCGTTGCGGGGCGGCGGTTTCGGGCCGGGCGGCGGTCAGCCGGTCGGCACGCCGCCGGAGCCGATCAGGTGCGCGATCCGCTCCGGGGCGACCGCCCGTGAGTACAGCCACCCCTGGCCGGTGTCGCAGCCGATCCGGCGCAGCCGCTCCGCCTGGCCCGCGGTCTCCACGCACTCCGCCGTGACCGTGAGGCCCAGCCGGTGCGCGAGGTGGACCATGGCCTCCACGATCGTCTCGTCGGCCTCGCTGGGGCGGGCGCCGTCGTCGTAGCGGAAGCCGCGCACGAAGGAACCGTCCAGCTTCAGCACCGAGACCGGCAGCCGGCTGAGGTAGGCGAGGTTGGAGTAGCCGGTGCCGAAGTCGTCGATGGCGATGCGCACCCCCATGTCGCTCAGCTCCTGGAGCGCGCGCAGCGGCCGGCCGGCCGACCCCATCACCGCGGACTCCGTCAGTTCGAGCTGGAGGAGCCCCGGTTCGAGCCCCGTCTCGGTCAGGATGTCGGCCACGTCGGACACCAGGTCGGAGTCCCACACCTGGCGCACCGCGACGTTCACGCTGACGAACAGCGGTGGGCGGCCCGGGTGTCCGAGCTGCCAGTCGCGGGCCTGCCGGCAGGCGGTGCGCAGCACCCAGCGGCCCAGCGGCACGATCGAGCCGTCCTCCTCGGCGATGGCGATGAACCGATTCGGCGAGAGCACGCCGAACTGCGGGTGGTTCCAGCGCACCAGCGCCTCCACCCCGCGCACCGCGCCGCCCGCCATGTCCACCAGCGGCTGGTACTCCACGGTGAACTCGCCGCGCTCCACCGCCGGCCGGAGCGTGGAGGAGAGTGCCTGACGGGTCATCCGGTGGGCGTTGCGCTCCGGGTCGAAGAGGGTCCAACGGGACTTGCCGTCGGCTTTCGCCCAGAACAGCGTGGTGTCCGCCGCCTGCATCAGCCCGGTGGGCGTGGTGCCGGCGCAGGGCCGTTCGACCACGCCGATCGAGGCCGAGACGGAGAGCCGCTGCCCCTCCAGGTCGAACGGCTGCTGCACGGCGCCGAGCAGGGCGTCGGCCAGGTCGACGAGCTGCCGGGTGCCGGTCGACTCCTCCACCAGCACGGCGAACTCGTCGCCGCCCAGCCGTGCGACGAGGTGGCTGCCGTCGTGGTGGAAGGGATCGCGCCCGGCGCATTCGTTGAGGCGGGCGGCGACGGCGGCCAGCAGCCGGTCGCCGGTCCGGTGGCCCAGGGTGTCGTTGACGGCCTTGAACCCGTCCAGGTCCAGGTAGCAGACCCCGATCCGGCCGCGGTGCGGCACCGGCGAGCCGTCCGGGTAGGGCGGGATCTCCAGGGCGGCGGTGAGGCGCTCGAAGAACAGGGTCCGGTTGGGCAGCCGGGTCACCGGGTCGTGCATCTGGAGGTGGCGCAGCCGCTGGCGCAGTTCCCGCCGGTCGCTGACGTCCGCGACCGACAGCAGCGCCCGGCCCGGATCGGCCGCGGTGGTGACGCTGATCGGCACCACGGTGATCTCCGCCCACACCGGGCGCCCGTCGGGGTGCTTGAGCCGGCGGGTGCAGTGGAAACGGGAGCGCCGCCCGCGCAGCACCTCGCGGTAGGGGCGCCAGGCGTGGTCCTCCGGGCCGAGCCCGACCAGCTCGGCGGCCGGTCGCGCGGTCAGGTCGGCGGGGACCGCTCCCACCAGGCCGCCGAGGGCGTCGTTGGCCCGGACGACCCGGCCGGCGCCGTCCAGCACCGCCATCGCCGTGGGGGAGATCCGGAACGCCGCCCGGTAGTCGCGCAGTTCGGCCTCGGCGCGCGACGTGGCGTCCTGGGCGGGCGGGAGGGCGTTCTCGGCGGGCTCGGCGGGCTCGGCGGGCTCGGCGGGCTCGTCGGGCTCGTCGGGCGGCGCGGAGGCGCGGTCGGTGGGCTCCGGCGCGTCGGCCGTGGCGCACCCCGAAGCTTCACCCTCCGTGACCGTCCGGGGTGCGGTGCCGGAGGGGGTCCCCGCTGCGGGCCCCGGCTCTTCGGAGGTTCCGCTCACCGCTTGCTCCCGCTGTGCTGATCGTTGTGGACCGATGTCGTGGACGGATGCCGGTGACGGGTACCTGGTGGCTCCGTTTCCGGCCGGGCCGGAGGCACGGGGGAAACGTCAGGAAGCATAGAGGGTGGGGCGTTGGCCGTTCCAGCCCACTGCCCGTCCCGGGTGCGGCACCCGTGCCGAGGGCTCTGCCGCGGAGCATGCGCGCGGTGATCGGCGCGCTGGTGAAGCTCATCCGATTTATCCGGTACTGATCGATTCTGTTCCGGTGGCATGCGGCCCTGCCCTCCAGTTGATTCTTCGGCAGGGCGAGATGATCACCTGTGACTGTACGTGATCGATCGGGTGGCCGCGCGGCGGAACGCGGGACGCGCGCCCACGGGACCGCGGGGCCCTGACCCGAGTGGTGCAGCCCAACGGGCGCGCCGAGGGCGTCCGTCCCAGGCTGGTGGGTGTCTCGAGTTCCCCCATCCGGAGGTGAAGGTGCGTCGCCAGCACGGACCCCGGGGGGTGGAGAGGCCGAGTCCGCGCGGACTGGCGGCGGCGCTCACCGCCCTCATGGCACTCGCCGCGACCTCACTGGTCGCCGGGCCCGCCGTGGCGGCGACCGACGACCTCGAACCCTGCGTGCTGCCCCGTACGCCCGCGCACCACTCGCTCGGCCTGGACGACTGGAACGGCTCCTATCCGCGCCCCGACCACCGGCTCGACGCGGTCATGATCTTCCTGTCCTTCCCGGACGCCGAACCCGTGGTCGGCCCCGAGGTCCTGACCGCCGACTACTTCCCCTCCACCACCCGCTTCTTCGAGCGCGCGAGCTACGGCGCCTTCACGCTGCGCCCGCACCCGATGGACCGGTGGACGCCGATGCCGCGCGACTCGACCTGGTACGGCATAGAGCGCGACTGGGACTCCGGCCGGCGCACCGCCTACCTGCGCGACGCGATCGAGGCGGCGGACGACCGGGTCGACTTCTCCCGGTACGACATCGTCTACCTGGTCGCCGATCCGGACGCGCCGGGCGTGGACTCCGACGCCACCAAGGTGGTCAACTTCGACCGGCCGATGCGCGCGGACGGCGCGGACGTCAAGCGCGTCGTCACCGTCTTCGAGCAGCACCCGCCGGACCGCAACGTGCTGGCCCACGAGACCGGGCACGTCTTCGACCTCGCGGACCTCTACCACCGGCCCGAGGACGGCAAGGGCGACTGGGACACCCACGTCGGCGACTGGGACGTCATGGGCAGCCAGTTCGGTCTGGCGCCGGACCTCTTCGGCTGGCACAAGTGGAAGCTCGGCTGGATCGACGACCGGCAGATCGTCTGCGTGCAGGGCCGTGCCGACCTCACCCTGGAGCCGGTCGCGGCGGCGCCGGTACCCGGCGGGACGCTCGGCACCCGACTGGCGGTGGTCCGCACCGGCGAGGACAGCGTGCTCGCCGTCGAGGCGCGCGGCGCCACCGGAAACGACCGCCACACCTGCTCCGAGGGGGTGCTGATCTACCGGGTGCGCGGCGGCACCGCCTCCGGCGGCGGCCCGGTCGAGGTGGTCGACGCCCACCCGGAGACCGAGGCGTGCTGGGACCGGTCGGTATACCCGCCGCTGGCCGACGCGCCGCTGCGGGAGGGGGAGACCTTCACGCTGCCCGAGGAGCGGACCCGGATCGAGGTCGCCGACCGCACCCCGTCCGGGGCGTGGACCGTGCGCATCACCACCGGGGTATGACGGCCCGGCCGACCCGTCGCACCCCGGCGGACGCACGAAAAAGCCCCCCGCTCGCGCGAGGGGCTTCTTCCGTCTGTGCGCCGCCAGGGACTCGAACCCCGGACCCGCTGATTAAGAGTCAGCTGCTCTAACCAACTGAGCTAGCGGCGCCTGCTGACGTCGTAGACATTAGCACCCGGATCGGCCGGAGGAAAAATCGCCGTCGGGGACCCGGACGGGCTCAGGGTTCGAGCCGCCGGCCGGTCGTCCTCGCCGCCCGCACACAGGCCCAGAGCAGGGCGTCCGGGCCGGGCAGCCAGGGTGCGCGGGTGTCGGGGGCCACCAGCCAGCGGGGCCCCGCGGTCGACTCTCCGGCCAGCGGCGGCACGGTCACCGCGTCTCCTCTGCCGTGACAGAGCACCGACGGCACCGAACGGTGCGTGTCGTCCTCCGGGGCCGGGCCGGTGCCCCACTCCTCCCAGGCCAGCAGCGAGGGCAGCCGGTGGGCGGTGCCGGGCGCGGCGAACAGCAGCATCCGGCCGCGGTGGGTGGCGACCGGGCCGGAGCCGGGGCCCTCCCCCCAGAGCCGCTCCAGCATCCGGCGGCCGAACAGGGCCGGCACGCTGACCACGTCGAAGGTGTTCCCGCACGGCAGCACCACGGGGGCGTCCGGCCGGGCCCGCCACCGGCCGAGCAGCGAGCGGGCGTGTCCCGACGCCTCGGCCAGCCACGCGGCCCCCTCCGCGGTGACCTGGGCGGCCTGCTGGGAGGTGTGGTCCCGCAGCAGGGCGAAAAGCTCCGTGCCGTGCTCGCGGATACCGGTGCGGTGGGTCGCTTCGTCTGTCAGCCATGCGGTCATGCAGACAGGTCTACAGGGCGTGACGGTGCTGACGCCAACAGTTGCCAAATCCCTGACAAGCGTGGGCCCGCAGGGGTACCGTGCCCCCGCGCATATGCCAGAGGATTTACCCGAAGTGACCGCGCCGCGCCCGCCCGGACCCGTACGGCGCCACCGGGTCCGGTGCCCGGCCGGTGCCCGGGGCGGCGCTCCGACGGCGGCCGGGGTGGGCGCGGCGGCCGGTCAGGACGCGCGGGGAGCGTTCAGCAGCGAGCGGCCGAACTCGATCATCTTCTTCGCGTAGTCCTCGGTCCACTCGGCGCGTTCCGCCACGTCGGACGGGCTCAGCCGGTCGAAGCGGCCCGGGTCGGCGAGCTGGGCGGCGGCCATCGCCTGGAACTCCACGCTCCGGTCGGTCGCGGCCCGGAACGCGTGCGTCAGCTCCGTCGCGCGGGCCAGCAGCTCCTTCGGATCCTCCATCGACTCCAGGTCGAAGAAGTGCTCCTCATCGGCGGTGGCCTCGGCCGGCTCGAAGAGCAGCGGCGCGGGTCGCATCCTCGGCCGTGCGTTCCGCTCGGGTTGTGCCATGTGGTGTTTCCTCCCTCGGGCGGCCCGTCGACCGGACGGGCCACCCCCCATTGTCCAACCCCCGTGCGCGCCCCGTGTCCCGGAGCCCCGGCCGTCCGGAGCCCGGGACAGTCTTTCCGCCGCCGCCGTCCGGAAAACCCGCGCGGTCCCGGCGCGCGGGGTGCGGCCGGTTCACGGGCGCCAGGACACCCGGTGGTTCGACCACTGGTCCCAGGTGGACTGCATCGCCTCCCAGCCGTCCGGGAACTTCACCGTGACGCCCAGTTGCACCGGCTCCGTCGAGGGGTGCTCGTCCAGCAACTCCGAGACGCCCGCCCGGCAGACCACCACGCACGCGTGCCGGTGGCGCGAGGCGAGCACGCAGAGCCGGCCCGTCTCCAGGTGGAAGGCGGTGGCGTCCGGGCGGCCCGACAGCGGGTGCAGCACCACCGTCACGTCGAACTCGCGGCCCTGGAGCCGGTTGGCGGTGTCCACCGCCACCCCGGTGACGCCCAGCCCGGCCAGGGCCGCGCGGACCGCCGCGGCCTGGTCGCGGTGGGCCGTGCCGACCGCGATCCGGTCCGCCGTCACCGCCACCGGGCCATCCGCCCGCTCGCTGACCGCGGCGCCCCGCCGGTCGAGGAGCCTGCGCACCACCTGCGCCACCGCGCCCACCGCCTCCGGGTCGGTGCGCGGGGTGTGCCGGGCGGGCAGTTCGAGCAGGCCCCAGCCCGCCTCCGCAGCCACGTCCAGCACCCGGTCCGGCCCCGAACCGTCCGAGGCCGCCCCGAACGTCAGCCGCCGGTCGCCGTGACCGGTCCCGCTGCGGAACGGCGTGTACGGGTAGAAGGCGTCGGACACCAGCGGCGCGGCCGACGCGGGCAGCCGCCAGGACACCGGGAGCCGGTGCTGCGGCAGCCCCGGATTGTGCGCGAGCAGGGTCGAGACGGCACTGGCCGACGGGTCGTAGGTCAGCCCCGCCCACTGCTCCGCGCCCACCAGGGAGAACGGGTCGAGCTGCCCCGGGTCGCCGACGAACAGCGCCCGCTCGAACAGCCCGGCCACGGCCAGCAGCGCGTCCGAGCGCATCTGGTACGCCTCGTCGACGATCGCGTGCTCCCACGGCTCCACGTTCTTCACGTGCGCCCACTTCGCGGCCGTCGAGATCACCACGTCCAGCCCGACCAGGTCCGCCGCCTTCGCGGACTTGCGCACGTTGTCGAGGCCGTCGAGCACCTTGTCGTACGGGTCGGAGTCGCTGCTGTGCAGCCGCCCCACCGGCAGGCCGGGCTCCTTCTCCGCGAGGCGCACCACCAGGTCGTCCACCTGGGCGTTGGTCTGCGCGATCACCATCAGCGGGCGGCCCGCGGCAGCCAGCTCCAGGGCGGCGCGGACCACCAGCGTCGACTTGCCCGCGCCGGGCGGCGAGTCCACCACCACGCCCCGCGCCGATCCGTCCAGGGTGTCGCCGAGGATGCGGGCGGTGGCCTCCGCCGCCGCCCGTCCCGGATCCGTCACCGTCGTCACAGCAGGTCCTCCGCGGTCACCGGGTCGGCGTGCTCGGCGGCGGCTCCGGGCGGGCCGCCGTGGGTCCACGGCGTCTCCTCCGCGTCCGGCAGCTTCGGCCCGCCGCGCTGGTCGTGTTCGAACAGGGTCCACACCGTCCGGTCGCCCGGCTCCGGCAGCGAGCCCGGCGCCGGCTCCTTGCCGCGGCCCATCCGGTCCATGATCCGCAGCACCACCAGCACCTCCTCGCCCCCGGCCTCCCCGTGCCCCGGCTCTCCGTCCCCGGGCTCCTCGCCTCCGGAGGCGTACCGCACGAACTCGGCGGTCTGCGGCTTGCCGTCCAGCGAGCGGTACACCTTGGTCCGGCCGCCCAGGTGCGGACGCTCCGCGGTGCGGACGGTGACCAACGGGCGCGGCGAGGGCCGCTTCGACTCGCTGTACGCCATCTCCACCCCGGTCACCACGCCGACGAACGCCTCGCCCGCCAGCCGCCGGCCCGCCAGCACCAGCGGATCGTCCAGCGCCTCCTGGGCGTCGAGCTGCGCCTGCGCGGTCTCGCGGGAGGCCAGCTTCCGGGCCGCCGTCACCGCGTCGTCCCGGCGCGGCTGCGGGGGCTCGCCCGCGGTCACCCGGTCCCGGTGCGAGGTGAACGACCAGCGGTCGCGGGTCCACCGCTCCTCCACCCGCTCGCCCTCCGGCAGCTCCCGCAGCAGGTCGAGGGCGCGCCACACCGCGTCCCAGGTCGGCAGCATCACCCCGGCCAGCAACGCCCTGATCCGGCCCTCCGCCGCCGTCAGCGCGCCCAGCGCCGCGTCCGCCGCGAGGCCGTCCTCCGCCGCCGCCACCGCGGTGCGCGCCCGGTCGTACGCCTCGATCGCCGGGGCCAGCAGCCGGTTGTCGAAGGCGGGATCGGTGGCGGGGCCGGCCGGCGGACAGACCAGCTGCCCCTCACGGTCCCGCTCCAGCTCGGCCCGGAGCGCCGCCTCCGGGCCGGTCAGCCCGTCCCGCGGATCCAGCCAGGCCAGCAGCGCCCCCAGGTGCTGGTCCTCCACACTGCTCTGCCCCGTCGCCCAGTGGCGGTTGAGCAGGTCGGTGGCGGCCGTCAGCAGCGAGGAGCCGGGCACCCGGGCCCGTTCGCCGTAGTGCGTCAGCCAGCGACCCAGCAGCGGCACCCGCGCGGGCGCCGGATACGGGGTGTCCGGGTCGTCCTCGGCGGTCCTGCGGAACCGCATCGACCGCCCCAGCAGCCGGACGAACTCCACGCCCGCCCGGCTCGGCACGACGATCTGCGCCGCGTCCGCGCACAGCTCGGCCTCGACCCTGACCTTCTTGCCGGTCTCCGGGTCCACCTCGTTGCGCTCGACGGTCTCGACGGCGGAGGCGTGCGCGTCGATGTGCGGCAGCACCGCCTCGGCCAGCTCGGCCAGGAACGCGAACCGGAGGTCGCGGTCGCGCGGCTGCGCCACCGCCAGCAGCCGGGGCGACTCCCGGTCGGTGCCCACCAGCGCTCCCAGCGGAGCACCCGCCTCGCCGGAGGTGGTCAGCGGCACCAGCACCAGCGGACGAGCGGCGATCCTGCGGTGCCGGACCGTCGCCAGCGGCTGGGCGCGCCCGCTCTCCACCGCCTCCAGCCGGGCGAGCGTACCGATCAGCGACATGCGGCCACGCCTCCCGCGGCCTCGCGGCGCCCGGCGGACACGTCAGGCGGTCCGGCCCCCTCCAGCGCCTCGGCCCGCAGCGCGACGGCCCGGCGCAGCGCCGCGACCGTCGGGTCGGCCGGATCGCCCTCCTTGCCGCGGGCGGCGTCCAGCACCGCGCGGACCGACGTCAGCCCGCCCAGCTCGCCGCGCACCCCGCGCCCCAGCGACTCCACCGCGCCCTCGGCCCGGGACCGCGACCGGCAGTGGAAGGCGAGCTCGCAGGCGGCCAGGCACTCGGGGGCGTACGCCGCGTCCACCGCCTCCACCGCGGCGGCCAGCTCCTCGGACGGGCGACCCGGGTCGAAGGTGGCGCCCTGCGGGAGGGCGTCGGCGATCTCCTCGATCCGGGTCAGCCGGCCGAGCTGCCGACGGGTGACGGCGCGCTGCTTGCGCACGTCGACGATCTCGGCGGCCGGCAGGTTGGAGAAGTCCTTCGGGCAGACCAGCAGCACGTCGGCGGAGACCTCGGCGCCCCCGGTGCGGGCGGCGACCTCCTCCAGCGCCAGGACGTAGACGGCGGACTGCCGGGCGGCGGCGCCCACCTTCGCCGCGTCGGACGAGCCGTCGATCATCGGGAACGACTTGATCTCGACCACCGTCCACCGGCCGCCGGGATGCACCACCACCGCGTCCGGTTCCAGATAGGCGGGCGAACCGGCCACCTCCAGCACCAGCATCGGGTGGTCCAGCAGCGCCCAGCCGCCGGCCTCCGTGGCCTCGCGCAGCGCCAGCGCCGTGCGGGCCGCCCGGCCCTGCGGCCCGGCGGCGGTCAGATCGGGCAGTGACACCGCGTCCGGGGGCCCGGCGTCCTCACCGGTCCGCTCGCGCAGCAGCCGCAGCAGTTCGGTGCCGCCGTCGGCCTTGACCCGGGCCTCGAAGGCGTTGCCCCGCATGAACGCGAACTGCGACTGGCCGAAACCCGAGGGCGAACCGAGCGCGGTCGCCAGGACCGTCTTGTCCACCCCGGCGCCGTCGAGCAGCGCGCGCCGCTTGCAGCCGGGGTTCGCCGCCAGGGCCGCCAGCGCGCGGGCGTCCATCGGGCGCGGGGCCACGGCGGGCCCGCGCAGCTCAGCGAGCCGCTGCCGGAGCGGCGCCGTCGACCGCGGCGCCGGGTCCGCCGCGCGCGACGGGGGAATGTGCGGAGGGGGTCCGCCGCCCAGGGAATCGCTCACCCGCCGAAGTCTCGCACCCGCCACCGACAATCGGGGCTCCCACCGCGGGACCGGGGCGGGCGGACAGGCCCAGGACCGCCCGCAGCCGGGCGGCCCAGCGGTCCGCGATCCGCAGAACGTGCCTGGTCAGCAGCGCTCCGGCCACCATCACGGCGGCGCCGGCGACGGCGTCCAGGAGGTAGTGGTTGGCGGTCCCCATCACCACGAACGTGGTCACCAGCGGATAGACGACGCCCAGCGTCCGGACCACCGGCCCGCGGCCGTGCCGCCACAGCAGCACCCCGCACCACAGCGCCCAGCCCACGTGCAGGCTGGGCATCGCGGCGTACTGGTTGGTCATGCCGCCGAGGCCGCGCGGGGCGCTCGCCTCCGCGCCCCACCAGCCGTAGGAGCTGTACTGCGCCATCGTGTCGACGAAGCCGTGCCGGGCGTCCAGCAGCCGGGGCGGACAGGTCGGCAGCAGGGTGAAGCCGATCAGACCGAGCAGCGTCGAGGTCAGCAGCCAGGTCCTGGCCTGCCGGTACCACCGCGCCCTGCGGCGGAACATCCACACGAGCAGGGCCGGGGTGACCACGTAGTGCAGCGAGGCGTACGCGAAGTCGGCGGGTATGCCGATCGCCGGGTGGGCGGTGAACAGCCGGTTGAGCGGGTGCTCGGCGTTGATCCGGAGCGTCTTCTCGATGTCGAGGATGGTCAGCCCGTGGTGCACCGCGGCCTGTATGTCCCCGCGGACCAGCAGCCGCCCGGCGGAGTACAGCGCGTACACCGCCGCTATCAGCGGCAGCTCCCTCCACCAGCGGGGCCGGTGAACGCCGGAGGGTGCGGCGGTGGCGTGCGGCATCCGATGGCTCTCCCCAAGTTCAAGCGGCCGACGGCGGGCGTTCAACCGTACGGCGGACCACGGCCGTCCTGTCCCTCGGGGCCCCCTCGGGAACACCCGCGTTCCCTGCGGTTTCCCCCGGGGATCCGTCGCACGCCCGATTTCCGCGGGGAGTGGGACGCCGGCGGAGCCCGGGTGGTTGCCCGGGAGGTGGCCGGTCCGGGGCGTGCGCGATGATGGAACGGGACGAACCGGCCCCCTCGCGCGGCGGCCGGTCCCGCGTCCCCCCGTCGTCCCGGACACCGCGGTCCCGGACCCGCACCGGGCTCCTTCGGGCCCCGTTTCCTCAGGAGAGCCTTCATGGCACCGCGCATCCTGCTCGCCCGGCACGGCCAGACCGAGTGGTCGCTCCGGGGCAACCACACCGGCAGGACGGACATCGAACTGCTCGACGCCGGGCGCGAGGGCGCCAAGCTGCTCGGCGAGCGGCTGCACCGGGAGCCGTGGAACGGACTGCCCGGAGTCCAGGTGCGCACCAGCCCGCTGGTCCGTGCCTCGGAGACCTGCCGGATCGCCGGGTTCGGCGAGCGCGCCGAGCCGTGGGACGCGCTGATGGAGTGGGACTACGGGGCGTACGAGGGCCTGACCCCGGCGCAGATCAAGGCGGACCGGCCCGACTGGCTGATCTGGCGCGACGGGGTGCCGGAGGGCGAGTCGCCGTCCGACGTCGCCGGCCGCGCGGACGAGGTCGTCTCCCGGGTCCGGTCCCAGGAGCGGGACGTGCTGGTCTTCGCCCACGGGCACATCCTGCGGGCGCTCGCCGCGCGCTGGCTGGGCGAGGACATGATGTTCGGCTCCCGCATCCGGCTGGAGCCGACCTCGCTGTCGGTGCTGGGCTGGGCCTACGGCGCGCCCGCGCTGGAGCGGTGGAACGACACCGGGCACCTGGAGCGCTGACGCCGGCGCGGGGTCGCCGGGGCGTGCCGCGGCGCCGGGCCGCGGGGACGGGCCGCGCCGGACCGGGGGCCCGGCGCGGCCGGTTCAGGCGGGGTTCAGGCCGTGGGGGCCCGCTGCCCGGTGCGGTGGTCGGCGTAGCGGCTCAGGAACTCCCTGACCTCGGGCGCCCGGCTGCGGCCGCCGGGGTCGAGCACCCGTGCGGTGTCCGCCAGCATCCGGCGGACCCGCGAGGACTGCACCCGGTCCAGCAGGTCGAGCACCTCGTGCGCGGCGCGCGCGGCCTCGTCGGCGGTGCCCCCGCGGGCCAGGTCGCCGGCCAGTTGCGCCCGGTAGAGCGCCAGGTTCCGGGTGAAGTGCGGGTCCTGGAGCACGGTGGCCCGCCGCGCGTGCCGGGCCGCGCGGGGCCAGTCGCCCAGCGCCGACCAGCACTGCGCCTCCAGCAGGTGCAGTTCGGCCTCCCCGAAGAAGGACATCCACTCCGGATCGCCGTCGGCCGGGCCGCGGGCGAAGGCCGACCGCGCCCGCCCGATCGCCCGGTCGCAGCCCGTGCGGTCGCCGAGCCCGGCCCGGCCGCCCGCCTCGCGCAGCGCCAGCAGCGCCAGCAGCCTCGGGGAGTCGAGCGGTCGGGCGGCCCGGGTCCCCGCCTCGGCGGCCCGGACCGCCTCCCGGGGCCGCCCGGTGTCCCGGGCCAGGAACGAGGCGTTGCAGAAGGCGTGCGCCTCCAGCGCCGGATCGCCTGCGAGCCGGGCCGTGGCCAGCGCCTCCGCGTAGTGCGAACGGGCGTCGTCGAGCCGGCCGGAGTCGTGGGCCAGCCACCCCACCGACAGGGCCAGCTCGCCGGCCCCCGCGTGCAGCCGCGCCGAGGTGGAGTGCCGCGTGGCGGTCCCGGAGTCCAGCAGTTCGTACGCGGCCCGCAGCGGCTGGGCGGCCCGCCGGTAGAGGCCGTCCGCCCCGTGCTTGTCGTCCAGGACCCGGATATCGCGCACCGCTCTCTCCACGGCCCGCACCTCGCTCTCGCCGACCCGGCGCTGGGCCGGGAGGGACAGCGGAGTGAGGGCCGCGGCGGAACCGCCCAGCCCGGACGAGGCGGCCGCCAGTGTGGCGGCGCCGCCCCTCATGAACACGCGACGCAGCACGTCGCTCTCCTCGTCGATGTCGGTGTACGTGGTACCCCGCGCACCCGGCGCCCCCGCCGTCCCCCTCACCCCCGCCACGGGCGACGGGGAGGAGGAGAGGGGCGTCCGGGGCACCGCGGTGGTGCGGGACGTGGCGCGCGCCCCCCGGCCGCGTACGGTCTCGCGGTCCGAGAAGCCCAGGTCCACCAGCGTGCGGCCGGGGAACATGTGCAGGAAGACCCGCTCGTAGGCGTAGTTCGGGCAGCGGATCTCACCCGACTCCACCCGGCCGATGTAGCGGGCGTCGCACCCGACCTGTTCGCCGATCTCGCGGCCCGCCCGCCGTACGGCGGCCGCGAACTCGCCCGCGGAACGCTGTCCGCGCAGGCTTCGGAAGACAAGGTTGGGTACTGCCCGTGGCGTCACCATGGCGGGGCCCTCTCTGGTGCGGCCGGGCCCTCGTCTCCGGAGCCCGACGGAGCAGAAAGGTACCCGTTGTGACGGGACGTGCACACGGAGTTCCGCAACAAAGCGGGCATACCCCCCGCGATCCGCCATGAACTGCCACCCTTTGCGGGGGTCCGGCACCGTAGCCCTTGACGGGGTCGGCGCGTTGGACCTGCCGGAGACGGAGCGTGGCTCCGTCAGTGACCAGAGGAGGGGTTCCCTTGCCGCACGCGGGCACGGAGACCAGCTCAAGGCCGGCCGAGGCCGCACCGCAGGGCGCGCGGACGCCCGTGACGCCCGCCGGCACGACCGCGGCGGCGCCCGCCGCCCCCGCCGAGGAGTGGTGCGACCTCGTGACCGTCCCCGCCCGCCAGGGGCTGGAGGCCGTGGACATCCTGCGCCGGGGCGTCGCCCGGACGTCGGTGGGCCCGGTCCTGCACGACGGCGGTTGCGACACCCTCGGCTTCCTCGTGCCACCGGGCACCGCCGACGGGTGGGACGTGCCCGGCAGTGCGTGTACGCGCACCGACGGCCGGGGGCTGCGCCTGCCCGCCGAACCGCCGGCCTGCGGAACCGGCTGGCTGCTACCGCCCGCCGACGACGCCCCCGTCACCGACCCCGCCGTGCTCCGGGAGGCGCTCGACCAGGCGGCCCGGCTGATCGAGGCGGCCGACAACCACCGCTGAGCCCATAATGGGCAGGTGGGCGGGGTTCTCCGCGCACGCCGGCGTCGGGCACGCTCTCCTGTGCCCCGCCGGCCGGACCTGCGGACGGGGGCGGCGGACGTGGCACGTCGAGGACGGGCGGCGGCGGGCGGCGGCGAACCCCGCAAGGACGCCCGCACCGACTCCCGCCGGCGCGGCGGGCGGGAGACGCTGACCGCCGCCGTGGACGGCGGTTCCGCCGCGCTGATACCCGATCCGGAGCGGCCGAACGGCTGGAGCCTGGAGATCGACGGCGCCCCCCAGTCCCACGTGGACCTGGACGACCCGGCCCGGCTGTCCTTCGCCTACCAGCGCAGGCTGGGACACGTCATCGACCTCGCCGCACCGCCGCAGCAGCCGCTGCACGTGCTGCACCTGGGCGGCGGCGCCTTCACGCTGGCCCGCTACACGGCCGCGACCCGTCCGCGCTCCACCCAGCAGATCGTCGAGATCGACGCCGCCCTCGTGCAGTTCGTCCGCCGCGAGCTGCCGCTCGACCCGCAGGCCCGCGTCCGGGTCCGGGCCACGGACGCCCGGGAGGGACTCGGCAGGATCCAGGACGGCTGGGCCGATCTCGTCGTCGCCGACGTCTTCGGCGGCGCGCGCACCCCCGCGCACCTGACCAGCACCGAGTTCCTGGCCGAGGTGCGCCGGGTGCTCAAGGCGGGCGGGCAGTACGCCGCCAACCTCGCCGACGGCCCGCCGCTGGCGCACCTGCGCGGGCAGGTCGCCACCGCCGCCGCGCACTTTCCGGAGCTCGCGCTCGCCGCCGACCCCGCCGTCTGGCGCGGCCGGCGCTTCGGCAACGCGGTGCTGGTCGCCTCCGACCGCCCGCTCGCCGTCGCCGAGCTGACCCGCCGGGTGGCGAGCGACCCGCACCCCGGCCGGGTCGAACACGGCCGGGCCCTCGCGGACTTCACCGGCGGCGCGGCCGTGGTCACCGACGCGGGCGCCAAGCCGTCGCCGGTCCCGCCGCCGTCGGTCTTCCGCTGACCCCCGCGCGCCGGAGCGCGGTGGGGGACGGCCCCGGCCGGCGCCCGTGTCAGGGCGGGCGCCGGCCGGGTGGATCGAGGCGCCCGCCGGAAGCGGCGGGCGTGCGGGACGGGCTCAGACGGAGCGGATCACCCGGGCCGGGTTGCCCACCGCGACCACGTCGGCGGGGATGTCCTTGGTGACGACCGCACCCGCCCCGATGACGCTGTTCTCGCCGATGGTCACGCCCGCCAGCACGATCGCCCCGCCGCCGAGCCAGACGTTGTCCCCGATGGTGATCGGGCGCGCCGCCTCCAGCTTGTCGCGGCGCGGGCCGGGCTCCACCGGGTGCGTGGGGGTGAGCAGTTGCACGTTCGGGCCGATCTGGCAGTCGCGGCCGATGGTGATCGGGGCGACGTCCAGCGCGGTGAGGTTGTAGTTGACGAAGGTGCCCTCGCCGACGGTGACGTAGGTCCCGTA
Source organism: uncultured Streptomyces sp. (assembly GCF_947488945.1). Classification (GTDB taxonomy): domain Bacteria; phylum Actinomycetota; class Actinomycetes; order Streptomycetales; family Streptomycetaceae; genus Streptomyces. Next base: position 330,037 of record NZ_CANLBS010000001.1, on the reverse strand, counting down.
GTCGACGAAGACCGGAGCCCGGACGTGCGCGCCCGCCCCGACCGATCCGAGGAGTTCCCGGACGATCTCCTGCGCGCCCTCGGCGTCCTCGGCGTACGCGGCCCGGAACGCGTCGGCCAGGCGCACGGCGCGCTGCTGTTCGCGTGCGATGTCCGGGTCGTCGGCGATGTAGAGGTCGCCGGCGAGCATGCGCTCGCGGTTCGTGCGGGGGTCACCAGCGAAGTAGTCGGTCACGCGGACGACCGTACACCCTGAGGCGTACGGTCGTACACTCCCGTGTCGGCCCGCCGGTCAGCCCGCCGCCTGCCACTCCTGGGCGTACTCCTCGAAGATCGCCCGCAGGTGGTGGCCGATCTTCAGGTAGTCCAGGTCGTCGAGATTGGCCAGCGAGACCCGGACCGACCACTCGGGGCCGTCGAAGCCGCCGCCGTTGAGCAGCACCACCGAGGTCTGCTCCGCCAGCCGGAAGAGCGGGTCGACCGGCTCGTAGTTCTGCTCCAGGTAGTCCGCGAACGCCTTGCCGCGGGTCCGCTCGGCCTCCGCGAGCAGGTCCAGCTCGATGTAGTAGGCCGCCCGCTTCGGGTCCTCGGAGATCTTCATGTGCGCGCCCTCCAGCAGGAGTTCGAGGCGCTGCTGGACGATGCCCCGGATGCGCTGCTTGTAGGCCTGCCCCTCGTCCAGCATGTCGAAGAGCGAGAACAGCGTCATCATCACCTGCTGCGGCAGCGACAGCCCGGCCGTGTGGTTGAGCGCCACCTGCCGGGAGTCCGCCACCAGCCGGTCGACGAAGCGGATCTTCTCCGGCTCCAGCGAGAGCGTCCCGTACCGCCGCGCCAGGCGCGCCTTCTGCTCCGCGTCCTGCGCCGCGAGCATCGCGTCGATCACGTTGTCGTCGTGCAGGCCGATCACGCCGAGCCGCCAGCCGGTGGCTCCGTAGTGCTTCGAGTACGAGTACACCAGCAGGGTGTTGCGGGGGAGTTCGGCGGCCAGCGACCGGAACCCCTCGACGAAGGTGCCGTAGACGTCGTCGGTCACGATGATCAGGTTCGGGTTCCGCTCCGCCACGATGGAGGCGATCTGCTCGGCCACCCGCGGCGCCATCGCCAGCGAGGGCGGGTTGCTCGGGTTGACGCAGCAGACCATCTTGACCGACGGATCGGCCAGCTTCTCCACCTCCTCCGGCGGATAGCGCCACTGGCGCACCCCCGTCTCGGTGAAGAGGCTCGCCTCGACCTTGATCACGTCGAACTCGTAGGTGTCCAGTTCCGGGATCTCCAGGTACGGCGTGAACACCGGCACCATCAGCGCGATCCGGTCGCCCTTGGCGAGGATGCCGTTCTTCATCAGCGAGTCGAAGATGTAGCACATCGCGGCCGTGCCGCCCTCGGTGGCGAAGAGGCTCAGATTCTGGCCCGGGGGCGGCCGGTGGTCGAACATCTCGTCGCCGAGGTAAGCCCGGACGACCTGCTCGGTGTGGCGCAGGATCCGGTCCGGCACCGGGTAGTTGTCGCCGATCGAGGAGTCGGCCAGCTCGTGCGTGAACGCGTCGGCGTCGAAGCCGAACCGCTTGACCGCCAGGTCCAGGCACGCCTGTAGCAGCTCGATGCCCGGCAGCTCCGGGTGCGCACGGGCGAAGGACGCGAACCGCTCCGCACACCCCTCCTGCTCCGGCATGCCGCCCAGGTCGTCGGCGGTCCAGACCCGCTTGGACTCGGCGATCGCGAAGTACCCCAGCGCGTGGTACGCCTCCCGGGGCCCGGTCGCGACCCAGTTCGGGTTGCCCCGGCCCGCGTTGAGCATCGCCCGCGTGGTCTTCCCCTTCTGGCCGGGCTTGTCGCTCTGCGCCGACTGCGCGATCTGCATGAACTTGTCCTTCAGCTCGAACGGGCTGAGCTGCGCGAAGGACCGGATCTCTTCCCTGCTGAGGCTGGTCTTGGGCATGGTGGTGTCCGCTCCCGGTTCAGTGGTTGAGGATGACGATGACGGCGCCCCACACCGTCAGCAGGACGTTCCCGACGGCGTAGGGGATGGTGTAACCGAGCGTCGGGATCTGGGACTTGGAGGTCTCGTTGACCGCGCCGATCGCCGCGGTGGTGGTCTGCCCGCCGGCCAGCACGCCCATCAGCACGGGGAACTTGATCTTCTGGACGTGGTGGCCGACCAGGAAGCCCACGAGCAGCGGCACGACCGTCAGCACCGCGCCGAGCAGCAGCAGCCCCCAGCCCGCCTCGGAGAGACCGCTGGTGAAACTCGGCCCCGCGTTGATGCCGACGACCGCGACGAAGAGGCAGAGCCCCAGCGTGTCCATGAACCACTGGGCGCCCGGCGGGACGTTCCCGTACGTCGGGTACTTGCCGCGGATCCAGCCGAAGACCAGGCCCATGATCAGCCCGCCGCCGGAGGTGGAGAGGGAGATCGGCACCCCGCCCGCGGTGAGCGCCGGGATGCCGATGCAGCCGCCCAGGAAGATGCCGAGCCCCACCCAGATCATGTCGGTGGCGAAACTGGTCGGCACCGGCTTCCCAAGCTCTTTCCCGGCCGGTCCCACCAGTCGCTCCGGCCCGGTCAGCACCAGGGTGTCGCCGCGCTCCACCTTCGTGGACAGCCGGTAGGGGTACTCCGCGCCGGCCCGGTACAGCTTGTCGATGTACACGCCCGTCATGAAGGGCTCACGGCGCACCTGCTCGATGGTGCGGCCGAGCTGCGCCTTCTCGGAGGCGACGACGTGCAGCGTCTCGGTGCGGTACCCGAGCAGCTCCACGTCGTCCGTCTCGGGCCCCACGTGGGTGCGCGGGTCGAAGTCGACCAGGTCGTGGCGGAGCGCGCTCACCGCGACCGTGTCGCCCCGCTCCAGGACCCGCGACTGGGAGGGCTCCAGCACGGAGCCGTCGCGGCGGACCGCGGTGAGGTAGATCCGGCGGCCGAGCTCACGCTGCTGCCGTTCGACGTCCTCGACGGAACGGCCCACCAGATCCGGGCGGTCCACGCGGTAGGCCCGCAGCACCACTTCGTAGTACCCCTCGCCCTCGTCGGGGTTCTCGTCGGGCGCGTCCAGTTCGGCGGCGAGCACCGCGCTCTCCGCCGCCAGGTCGCGCCGGTAGAGGCGGGGCAGCACGTTGGCCAGCAGCATGGCGCACAGGATCGTGCCGAGCGGATAGGTGACCGCGTACCCGACGGCGACGAGGTTCTGCTGCGACTTGGCCTCGGAGGGGGAGAGGCCCGGCAGGGTGCCGATCGCGTCCTGGGCGACGCCGATGGCCGCCGACTGGGTGAGGGCCCCGCTCATCAGGCCCGCGCCGAGCCCGGGGCCGTAACCGAGCAGCGAGGCGAAGAGCCACGAGACGAGCAGGCCCGTCACGCAGACCACCACCGCGTTGACGACCTGCGGGAGGCCGTCCTTCCGCAGCCCGCGGAAGAACTGCGGGCCGACCCGGTAGCCCAGCGCGAACAGGAACATGATGAAGAACAGGTTCTTCACCGTGTCGTCGACCTGGATCTCGAACTGCGCGCCGAGCACGAGCCCCGCCACCAGGCACCCGGTCACCGCGCCCAGCGCGATGGTCCGGTAGCGGATTTTGCCCACCAGGAAGCCGAGCGCGACGACCAGGAAGACGAGCAGCTCGGGGTGGGGCTGGAACACGTTGCGGTTCAGGAAGTCGATCATGATCAGGCCCCCAGGATGCCGACGAGGATCGGGCCGGTGAGCGGCAGCAGGAAGTTCGACAGGGTGTACGTGATGGTGTAGCCGAGGAGCGGCACGGAGCTCTGCGCCACCTGGGTGATGGAGGTGATCGCGGGCGTCGAGCACTGCTGGCCCGCGATCGCGCCGATCAGCAGCGGCTTCTCGATCTTCAGCAGCTTGCGGCCCACGATCAGTGAGATCGTCGCCGGGACCAGCACCATGGCGATGCCGGCGAACGGCAGCAGCGCGCCGTACTGCTTGAGCAGGGGCCAGGCCTGCGGGCCGGCGGCCAGGCCGGTGCAGGCGATGAAGACCGCCAGCCCCATGTCCTTCAGGGTGGTCGCGGCCTGCGGCGGGAACGCTCCGAAGGTCTGCCTGCGGGAGCGGAACCAGCCGAACAGCAGCCCGGAGATCAGGCAGCCGCCGCCGGTCCCCAGCGACAGCGGGATGTCGCCGGCGTGGACGACGACCTGGCCGAGCAGGGAGCCGGCGACGATGCCGAGGCCGAGGTAGATGAAGTCCGTCGCGTCGTTCCTGACCACGGCGCCGAGCTTGGCGACCACCTTGTTGAGCCCGTTGCGGGCGCCGACCAGGGTGAGCACGTCCCCGCGGTAGAGCGTGGTCTCGCCGCTGGCGGGGAGGTGCTGGTCGTTGCGGACGACGTCGGTGATGTAGACCCCGTCCTCGCGGAACTCGGGGTGGGTCTTCTCCAGCCGGTCGATCGTCGCCCCGTGGGTGGATTTCTCGGTGACCGCCACCTGGCTGGTGGCGAGGGGGGTGTCCAGGCCGGGCACCGCGGGTGTCTCGGGCCCGATCTCCCGGCCCGCCTCGATGATGGCCGCCCGCCGGCCCACCACCTGGATCAGGTCGCTGAGCGTCAGCTCCAGGCCGCGGGAGGGGGTCAGCAGTCTGCTGCCGCGTTTGACGCCCTCGACGGTGATCCGGCCGCCGAGCGCGTCCTCCAGCTCGCCGACCGTACGCCCGTCGGCCAGCGTGACGAGGTAGGTGCGTCCCACCGTGCCCGGCAGGGCCTCGCGCTCGTCGGACTCCAGCCCGGCCGAGCCGCCGCGCATCTTGTCCCACAGCTGCCGGGAGGCCTCGGCGAGGTTGATGCGCAGCAGCATCGGCATGATCTGGCTGGTGTACAGCACGATGGTGATCAGGCCGAAGAGGTAGCAGACCGTGTACGCGGTGGCGACGTGCCCCTGGTACTGGGAGACCTGCTCGGCGGTCAGCCCGCCGAGTTTGGCGATCGACTCCGAGGCGGTGCCGACCACCGCGGACTCGGTGGCCGCGCCGGCCAGGATGCCGGCCGCCGTGCCGACGTCCAGGTCGAAGGCCTTGGCCAGTCCGTAGGCGATGGAGAGGACGCAGACGAGCTCGATCAGGCAGAGGGCGAAGAAGCGCAGGCTGCCGCGGTTGAGGTTGGCGAAGAACTGCGGGCCCGCCATGTATCCCAGCGAGAAGATGAACAGGGCGAAGAAGACCGTTTTGACGTCGTCGTCGACGCTGATGTGCCGGGTGCCGAGCAGCAGCGAGACGATCAGCGTCCCGCAGATGCCGCCCAGGGTGATCGGCCCGATCCGCAGCTTTCCGACGAGGTAACCGGCGGCCAGACAGAGGAACAGGGCGAGCTCGGGATGGTCGCGCAGGACACCCATGCCGCCTCAGTTCCGTTGCGTCGGTGGAGAGATCAAGGGGGACATAAGGGAGAAATTAACAGGGCCGCGAACGGGTGGCACCTCGTCGCGCGAACGGCGCAACGGGGTGCGGGCGGTGGGGTCGGTGCGGGCGGCGGCGGTGGTGGGGTCGGTGCGGGCGGGGCGGGCGGCGGTGCGGGTGACGTGGGCGCGGGTCGGGCGGGCGGTCGTCGCCGGTGAGGCGCACGGGATCTCCGGGGCGGGCGGTGTGTGGGGCGGCGGACCGGTGTGTTCGTCGAAGCGCTTTCGAGGAAAGAACGCGCACTCCGTCGCAGGGGGTCTTCCGGGGCCCGATCGCGTCACCGCACGTTCACCTTCCGGGGGTGGCGGGGGAGTTGGGCGGGAGAAAACCGGCCAACGGGCCAACCCGCAAGTGGCGGCGCTGATTCCGTTTATCGGCCCGCCCTCGACCGGCCCGCACGCCTCCCAACTGCGGTGATGTGTCCGGCCGGAGGAGGCGACCTGCCGGAAGTGCGGCTTGGCAACCCCTGTGCCGGACACGGTCTCGTGACTTGCCGGACACGCTCGCGCAACGGAAGCGTCTTCAAGTCTTGACACCCGCGTCCGCAGGCAGCAACCTTCCGACATCGGCGCATGGGAGCGCTCCCACATCACGGTGCGGGGATCTCGTGCGAACGGCACCGTGCCCGTGCCTCCCCAGTAACACCTGGCGCAGCCCTCACGAGCGCCTCGGGTCACGCAGTGAGAAGAACGCCAGTCACGCCCTGGAAATAGGAGTAGTGGAATGCGCATCACCCGCAACGTCGCAGGTCGACGCCGTAGAGCCGCGATCGTGGCCACCACTGGCCTCACGGCCACCGCCCTGTTGCTCACCGGCTGCAGCGACTCGTCGGAGGACGAGGGCAGCAGCAAGGACGCCAACGGCAACATCACGCTGACCGTCGCCGACTTCGGCCAGTTCGGGTACAAGGAGGCGGGGCTCTTCGCGAAGTACCACGAGCTCCACCCGAACATCACGGTCAAGGAAGACACCACGGCCGACGAGAAGGTCTACTACCCGAAGCTGCTCCAGCAGCTGAACTCGGGCAGCGGCCTGGCGGACGTCCAGGGTCTGGAGGTCGGCCGCATCAAGGAGCTGACCGACACCAAGGCCGACCAGTTCGCCGACCTGAGCAAGGTCATCAACGCCGGCGACTTCGTGTCCTGGAAGGCCAAGCAGGCCACGACCGCGAGCGGTGCGCTGATCGGCGCCGGCACCGACATCGGTCCGATGTCGCTCTGCTTCAACTCGGAGCTGTTCAAGAAGGCCGGTCTGCCGACCGACCGCGCCGAGGTCGCCAAGCTCGTCGAGGGCGGCTGGGAGGACTACCTCAAGCTCGGTGAGCAGTACAAGAAGAAGGCCCCCGCGGGCACCTTCTTCATGGACTCCGCCAGCGCGATGTTCAACGCCATCGTCAGCTCGAACGCGAAGCAGTACTACGACGAGGACGGCAACGCGATCTACAAGGACAGCGCCAGCGTCAAGCAGGGCTGGAAGCTGTCCGCCGAGGCCGCCGACAAGAAGCTGACCCAGGGCCTCGCCCAGTTCAGCGACCCGTGGGCCGCCGCGCTGCGCAAGGGCACCATCGCCACCGTCGCCTGCCCGGCGTGGATGGCCGGCCAGATCTCGGTCAACGCCGGTGAGGGCAACAAGGGCAAGTGGGACATCACCAGCGCGCCCGGTTCCTCGTCCGCCAACTGGGGCGGCTCCTTCCTCGGCGTCCCGAGTTCCGGCAAGAACGTCGACGAGGCCATCAAGCTCGTCGCCTGGCTGACCGCCCCCGAGCAGCAGGCCGCCGTCTTCAAGGCGATCGGCTCCTTCCCGTCCAACACGGGCGCGTACGACCTGCCGGGCGTCAAGGACGCCAAGCTGCCGTACTTCAACGACGCCCCCATCGGCGAGATCTACGCCGGTGAGGCCAAGTCCATCCCCGAGGCCGTCCTCGGCCCGAAGGACGCGACCATCAAGGACACCATCTCCACCCAGATCAACAACATGGAGCAGCGGGGCACCGACCCCGACGACGCCTGGGACGCGGCCACCAAGGCCATCGACAAGGTGATCGGCTGATCCCCGGCGGTGCGCAGGGCCCACCGGCCGTGCGCACCGCCTCGGCGCGCGCCCCCCGCCCCGGGGCGCGCGCCACCGGTCCGTCGTCCCCGCGCGGACCGCACCACCCCGCTCGACACGCCGGCCCGCACGGGCCGGCCCCGGCGCGAGCGGCTCCGCCCACCCCGCCCCACCCGACCGGCACCGCTCCGCACCGCACCGGGACGCGCGGCCCCCGGCTGCGGACCGGCCCGGTACCGATCGAAGCGCCGCCCACCGGCGCACCCAGGGAAGGACTCCCGCTCGTGGTAACCAAGACCCCCACCCGGGACACCTACGTCCCGCCACCCCGCGGTCCCCGACAGCAGCAGCCGGTGAGCAGCCGGCAGACCTGGCGGCGCCGGCTGTGGCGGTTCGACGACAAGGCGTCCCCGTACGCGTACATCGCCCCGTTCTTCCTGGTCTTCGGGGCCTTCGGGCTCTACCCGCTCATTTACACCGGGTGGATCGCCCTCCACCGGGTCGAGATGACCGGCATGGACCAGATGGAATGGGTCGGCTTCGAGAACTTCTCGAAGATCCTCCAGGACTCCGAGTTCTGGACCGCCGTCACCAACACGTTCCTGATCGGTGTGTTCTCCACCGTCCCGCAGCTCCTCGTGGCGCTGGGACTGGCCCACCTGCTGAACTACAAGCTGCGTGCCAGCACCTTCTGGCGCACGGTGATCCTCACGCCCTACGCGACCTCGGTCGCCACCGCGGCCCTCGTCTTCGCCCTGGTCTTCCGGGCCGACGGCGGACTGCTCAACTGGGCCCTGGACTTCATCGGCCTCGGCGAGACCAACTGGGCCAACGGCCACTGGACGTCGAAGGTCGCCATCTCGGTCATCGTGATCTGGCGCTGGACCGGCTACAACGCGCTGATCTACCTGGCCGCGATGCAGGCCGTCCCGGCCGACCTCTACGAGGCCGCCTCGCTCGACGGGGCCTCCCGCTGGCAGCAGTTCCTCAAGGTGACCATCCCCTCGCTGCGGCCGACGATCCTCTTCACGATCGTCATCTCCACCATCGGCTCCATGCAGCTGTTCGGAGAGCCGCTGCTCCTGGAGGGCGGCACCATCGGCGCCACCGGAGGCACCGAGAACCAGTACGAGACGCTGAGCATCTACCTCTACAACTACGGCTGGAACCTGGGACACCTCGGCATGTCCGCCGCCGTGGCCTGGGCCATGCTCGCCCTCCTGCTGGCCATCGCGCTGATCAACTGGATCGTCGGCCGCTTCGTACGCCGTTCCGCGGCCTGACCGGGAGCGATACCTCTCATGACCATCACCAGCACCCCCGTCCAGGTCTCCGCCCCCGAGCGACCGAAGCCGGACCGCCGCGCCCCGCGCCGCGGCCGCCTCAAGATGGGCGCCGGCGAGACCCACAAGGCCGGCCCCTTCGCGTACATCGCGCTGATCGTCATCGGCATCGGGTCGATCCTGCCGCTGTACTGGACCCTCGTCGCCGCCTCCCACACCCAGGACGAGGTCCTGGCCACCACGCCGCCGTTCCTGCCGGGCGGCCGGCTCTGGCACAACCTGCAGGCCGCCTGGGAAGGCGCCAACCTCGGCAAGGCCATCGTCAACACCGTCATCGTCTCGGCGTCGATCACCGCCGCGACCCTGTTCTTCTGCACCCTGGCGGGCTACGCCTTCGCCAAGATGCGCTTCAAGGGCCGCGGTTGGCTGATGACCGCCGTCATCGCCACCCTGACCATCCCGCCGCAGCTCAGCGTCGTGCCGCTGTTCATGATGATGTCGGACATCGGCTGGGGCGGAAAGCTGGAGTCGGTGATCTTCCCGACCCTGGTCAGCGCGTTCGGTGTCTTCTTCATGCGGCAGTACCTGCTGGAGGCGCTTCCGTACGAGCTGATCGAGGCCGCCAAGATCGACGGCGCGAGCAACTTCCGCATCGTGCTCAGCGTGGTGCTCCCGGTGGCCCGGCCCGCGATGATGGTGCTCGGGATGCTCACCTTCGTCCAGGCGTGGAACGACTTCTTCTGGCCGTACCTCGCGCTCAACCAGCAGAACCCCACGATCCAGGTGGCGCTCGGTCAGCTCAGCGCCTCGTACACGCCGGACCAGTCCATCGTCATGGCCGGCGCCCTGATCAGCACGCTCCCCCTGCTCGTGGTCTTCGTGATCTTCGGCAAGCAGATCGTCGGCGGCATCATGTCCGGCGCGGTCAAGGGCTGAGTCCGGCCGCTCCGTGACCCACCCGCTCCACCCGCCGGCCCCGCGCGGACCCCACCGGTCCGCGCGGGCCCGGAACCTTCCCCCCTGTGCCACACCACCCATGGGAGCGCTCCCGCAATGACAGCTGTACGCCCTGACATCGCCCCGAAGGCGTCCCCCGCGACCACGGGTTTCCCGGCCGGTTTCGTGTGGGGCGCGGCCACCGCCGCCTACCAGGTGGAGGGGGCCGCCGCCGAGGACGGCCGCACCCCGTCGATCTGGGACACCTTCTCCCGCACCCCGGGCAAGGTCCGCAACGGCGACACCGGCGACATCGCCGCCGACCACTACCACCGCTACCGCGACGACGTGGCCCTGATGAAGGAACTCGGCCTCGGCGCCTACCGGTTCTCCATCTCCTGGTCCCGCGTACAGCCCACCGGACGCGGCCCCGCCGTGGAGCGCGGCCTCGACTTCTACCGCCGCCTCGTCGACGAGCTGCTCGAAGCGGGCATCACGCCCGTCGCCACCCTCTACCACTGGGATCTCCCGCAGGAGCTGGAGGACGCGGGCGGCTGGCCCGAGCGTGCCACCGCCGAGCGGTTCGCGGACTACGCGGAGATCATGGCCGGCGCCCTCGGCGACCGCGTCGGCCTGTGGACCACCCTCAACGAGCCCTGGTGCTCGGCCTATCTCGGCTACGCCTCGGGCGTCCACGCCCCCGGCCGCACCGAGCCGGCCTCCTCGCTCCGGGCGGCCCACCATCTCAACCTCGCCCACGGACGGGCGATCGGGGCTCTGCGCGCTCAACTCCCCGCCAGTGCGCAGACCTCGGTCACCCTCAACCTCCACCAGGTCCGCCCGCTGACCGCCGACCCGGCGGACGTGGACGCGGCCCGCCGCATCGACGCCGTCGGCAACCGGGTCTTCACCGGGCCGATGCTGCACGGCGCCTACCCCGAGGACCTGATCGCCGACACCCGCCACCTGGTGGACTGGTCGACGCTGGTCAAGGACGGCGACCTGGCCGAGATCGCGGCCCCCATCGACGTGCTCGGCATCAACTACTACACGCCCACGCTGGTCAGCGCGGCCGTCGAGGGCGCCGGCGACACCGGCCACGACGGACACGGCAACAGCGCGCACTCGCCGTGGCCCGGCGCCGAGAACGTCGTCTTCCACCTGGCCGAGGGCAAGCCGGTCACGGCCATGAACTGGTCCGTCGACCCGAACGGCCTGTACAACCTGCTGATGGACACCGCGCGCGAACACCCGGGCCTGCCGCTGATGGTGACCGAGAACGGCGCCGCCTTCGACGACTACGTCTCGCCCGAGGGCCGCGTCGAGGACCCCGAGCGGATCGCCTACCTGCACGGCCACCTCGACGCGGTCCGGCGGGCGGTGGCCGACGGCGCCGACGTCCGGGGCTACTTCCTGTGGTCGCTGATGGACAACTTCGAGTGGGCGTACGGCTACGGCAAGCGGTTCGGCGCCGTCTACGTCGACTACGCCACGCAGACCCGCATCCCCAAGGCGAGCGCCCACTGGTACGCCGACGTCATCCGCCGGCACGGCCTGCCGGAGGCCTGAGCCCCCGTCGCACCCCCGGGACACAGAGAGGTCCGGTCACGCGTCCGCGTGGCCGGACCTCGGCGTTCCGGGGCCCGTCCCGTAGCATTGGGAGCGCTCCCAAGGGGCGGTACCTCACAGAATCCGCCGGTCACGCCTTCGGGTCCGGGCCGGTGCCGAGCGATCCGGTGGAACGACTTGGCTTGAATGGGCGACTGTGAGAAGTTGACGGCGAACGGGAGGCGGCCATGGTGACGGCACGTGTGCGGGGCGGCGGTCGGCCCACGCTGGAAGAGGTCGCGGTCCGGGCCGGAGTCGGCCGGGGCACGGTCTCCCGCGTCATCAACGGCTCCCCGCGCGTGAGCGACCAGACCCGCGAGGTGGTCGAGGCCGCCATCGCCGAACTGGGGTACGTGCCCAACCGCGCGGCCCGCGCCCTCGCGGGCAACCGCACCGACTCCATCGCGCTGGTCGTGCCCGAGCCGGAGGCCCGCTTCTTCGCGGAGCCGTACTTCTCCGACATCGTGCGCGGCGTGGGGGAGGCCCTGGCCGACACCGACATGCAGTTGCTGCTCACCCTCGCGGGCAACGACCGGGAGCGCCGCAGGCTGGCCCAGTACCTCACCGCGCACCGCGTCGACGGCGTCCTGCTGGTCTCGGTGCACGCCGACGACCCGCTGCCGGAACTCCTGGAGCAGCTCGGCATGCCCTGCGTGATCAGCGGCCCGCGGAGCGCCGTCGAGTCGCTCGCGTCGGTCGACTCCGACAACTTCGAGGGCGCCCGAGGCGCCGTCGGGCACCTGGTGGCCCGGGGCCGCCGCACCATCGCGACGATCACCGGCCGGCTGGACGTGTACGGCGCCCAGCGCCGCCTGGACGGCTACCGCCGGGCGGTCGCCGACGCGGGCCTGGCGCCCGACGAACGCCTCATCGCGCCCGCCGACTTCACCGAGGAGGGCGGCGCGCGGGCCATGCGCGAGCTGCTGGAACGCCACCCGGACATCGACGCGGTCTTCGCCGCCTCCGACGTCATGGCGGCCGGCGCCCGGCACGTACTGCGCGAGGCGGGCCGCCGCATCCCCGACGACGTGGCGCTGATCGGCTTCGACGACTCGGTGGTCGCCCGGCACATGGAACCGGCGCTCACCAGCGTGCGGCAGCCGATCGCGGACATGGGCCGGGCGATGGCCACGGTCCTGCTCCAGGAGATCTCCGAGCCCTCCGTGGACGGCCGCCACATCGTGCTGCCGACGGAGCTGGTGGTCCGCGACTCCTCGTGACGCCGGGCGCCGCCCCGCCCCGCGTCCAGCGTCACTCCAGTCCCGCTGGAGGGACCGGCCGCACGCTGCCCCTACCCCGCGAGGGGGTCATCGACGTATGCGGAAGGGGCAGGTCCCATGTCGGATAACGCCGTCCACAGGACGCGGCACAGCACCGAGGTCGAGGCGAGCGCCGGGGCGGTGTACCGGATCGTCGCGGAGGCGGAGAACTGGCCGCACATCTTCCCGCCCACCGTCCACGTGGACCGGACCGAGGGCGACGACCGACGGGAGCGGCTGCACATCTGGGCGTTCGCCAACGGGGTCGTGCGCGACTGGACCTCGCGCCGCGAACTCGACCCCGAGGGGCACCGGGTGACGTTCCGTCAGGAGGTGTCGGCCCACCCGGTGGCGGCCATGGGCGGCGAGTGGATCATCGAGCCCGCCGGTGAGGGCAGGACCTCGGTCACGCTGCTGCACGACTTCCGGGTGGTGGACGACGACGCGGAGGCCCTGGAGTGGGTCTCGCGGGCCGTCGACACCAACAGCGAGTCGGAACTGGCGGCCCTCAAGCGGGCCGCCGAGTCGTTCGCCCGGGAGCCCGGCGTGCTGCTCTCCTTCGAGGACGCCGTGGACATCGCGGGAAGCGGGCAGGACGTCTACGACTTCCTGCTGCGCGCGGACCGCTGGGAGGAGCGGCTGCCGCACGTCTCCCGGCTCGTCCTCACCGAACCCGCCCCCGACGTGCAGACGGTGGAGATGGACACCCGGGCGGCCGACGGCTCCGTGCACACGACGCGCTCGGTGCGGGTCTCCTTCGGCCCCGACCGGCTGGTCTACAAGCAGACGGAGGTACCGGCCCTGATGGCCGCGCACACCGGCCGCTGGACGGTCGTCCCCACCGGCGACGGGGTGCGAGCGGTCTCGCACCACACCGTGGTGCTGCGGCCCGACCGGGTCCGGGAACTCCTCGGCGAACAGGCCGTCCTGGAGGACGCCCGCCGCCTGGTGCGGACCTCGCTGGGCACCAACAGCACCGCCACGCTGAACCTCGCCAAGGCCTACGCGGAGGGCGCCGCCGTCCCGTCCTGACGCGGAGCGCGGCACGACGACGGGGTCCGGGGCGCATCGCCCCGGACCCCGTTCCCCGTGTGTGCCGGCCGCACGGCCCGCGGGCCGTGCGGCCGTGTTCAGCGTGCGGCCAGCTCGCGGTTGACCAGGTCGACGAAGGCGCGCGGCGTCTCCACCTCGTCCAGTTCCTCGTCCGGCAGCGAGATCCCGAAGTCGCGCGTGATGCGGCTGCCGACCTCCAGCAGGGCGAGCGAGTCGTAGCCCAGGTCGGTGAAGGGCACGTCGGCGATGTCTCCGGACAGGTCGACGCCCTCGTCCTCGCCCGCCGCCTCACGCAGGATGCGGGCGAACTCCTCCTGGCTCAGCCGGGTGGTCTCCGTCGTAGTGGTCTCGGTCGTACTCATGGCAGTGTCCTTCCTGTTCGTGGACGGCGTCCGCCGGGCGGCGGCGCGCCGGGGCGGGCGGCCGGTGCTCCGCCGCACCGGCCGCCGGGGTCAGGGGGCCGGGGAGACGACGGCCGCGGCGTTGAAGCCGCCCTCGCCGCGCGCGAGGACGAGGGCGCTGCCGCCGTTCAGCGGCCGGGCCGTGCCGACGACCAGGTCGAGCGGGAACTCGTCCGGCACGGTCACCTCGTACACCGCGGGCGGAATGCTGCCGTCCCTCAGGCAGAGCAGCGCGGACGCCACGTCCAGGGCCGCTCCGCCCGCGCAGAGCCGCCCGGTCAGGGCCTTCGGGACCGCGACCGGGACCCCGGCCGGGCCGAAGACGGCGGCCAGCGCGGCGGCCTCCGCGCGGTCCGCGGCCGGAACGCCGGCGGCGTCCGCGAAGACGACGGCCACCTCCTCGGGCCGGATGCCGGCGTCCTTCAGCGCGCCGCGGGCGGCGCGCTCCAGGCCGTCGGCGTCCGGCGCGTCCGGATCGGGGTCGAAGGTCGCCGCGTAACCGGTGAGCAGCCCGTGCACGCGTGCCCCGCGCTCGCGCGCCGACTCCGGGTCCTCCAGGACGACGTAGGCGCCGCCCTCGCCGGGCACGTGGCCGTCGGCCCCGGAGTCGAACGGGCGGTAGGCGGTGGCGGGGTCGTCCCCGCCGGTCAGCCGGCCGGAGGCGAGCTGGCCCACCAGCCCCAGCGGGCAGAGCGCGCCGTCCACCCCGCCCGCCAGCATCACGCGTGTGCCCTTGCGCAGTTGCCTGCGGGCGTGGCCGAGGGCGTCGAGGCCGCCCGCCTGGTCGGAGACGACGGCGCTGCTCGGCCCGCGCAGACCGTGCCGGATGGAGATCTGGCCGGTGTTCACCGCGTAGAACCAGGCGAACGACTGGTACGCGCTGACGAACTGGCCGCCCTTGCTCCAGAGGTTCTGCAGTTCCCGCTGGCCGAACTCGAAGCCGCCCATCGAGGAGGCGGAGGCCACGCCCGCCGCGTACGGCGGGAGGGTGGCCGGGTCGAGCCCGCTGTCGCGCAGCGCCTCGTCGGCCGCGTACAGGGCGAGCCGGGTCATGTGGTCGGTCTGCGGGAGCAGCCGGCTCGGGATGTGCGCGGACGCCTCGAAGCCGGGTACCTCTCCGGCCAGCGACACCGGGTAGGGCGAGGCGTCGAAACGGGTCAGCGGCGCGATGCCGGTGCGGCCCGCCACCGTCGCCGACCAATGGGCCGCGGTCCCCAGTCCGGTGGGCGCCGCCACCCCGATCCCGGTGATGGCGGGTGCGTGGGCGTTCATGCGGCGGTCCTCTCGGGTCGGGCGAGCACCACGGCGCTCTGGAAGCCGCCGAAGCCGCTGCCGACGCTCAGCACGGAGTCCACCCGTGCCTCCCGCGCCACGAGCGGGACGTAGTCCAGGTCGCAGAGCGGATCGGGCTCGTGCAGGTTGGCGGTGGGCGGGATCAGGCCGTACTCCATGGCCAGTACGCAGGCGACCAGTTCCAGGGCGCCGATCGCGCCGAGCGAGTGCCCGATCATGGACTTCACGGAACTCACCGGCACCCGGCGGGCGTGGTCCCCGAGCGAGGTCTTGAAGGCGGCGGTCTCGTGGCGGTCGTTCTGCCGGGTGCTGGAGCCGTGCGCGTTGACGTAGTCGACGGCGTCGGGCGACAGCCGGGCCTCCGCCAGCGCGAGCCGGATGGCCTCGGCCATCTCCGCGCCGTCGGACCGCAGTCCGGTCATGTGGTACGCGTTGCTGCGGGTGCCGAATCCGGCGACCTCGGCGTAGATCCGGGCGCCCCGGCGGCGGGCGTGCGACAGCTCCTCCAGGATCAGCACCGCCCCGCCCTCGCCCAGCACCAGCCCGTTGCGGGTGTTGTCGAACGGCCTGGACGCGTGCGCGGGGTCGTCGTTGCGCGGGGTGGTCGCCTTGATCGCGTCGAAGCACGCCAGGGTGATCGGCGAGATGGGCGCGTCGGTGCCGCCCGCCACGACGACGTCGGCGCTGCCCTCGCGGATCAGGTCGGCCGCGTGCCCGACGGCGTCCAGCCCCGAGGTGCAGCCGTCCGACACCAGGGAGACCGGTCCGCGCGCCCCGGCCTCGCGCGCCAGTTCCGCCGCCATGGAGCTGGGCACGAAGTGGTCGTAGAGCCGCGGCACCGCATAGGCCGGGTCCACCAGCCAGGCGGCGCCGTCGTCGCTGAGGACGCGGTACTCGTCCTCCATGGAGGTGGTGCAGCCGACCGCGCAGCCGAGCGACACGGCCGTGCGCGCGGGGTCGGACGGGTGCACGTCGAGCCCGCTGTCCGCCAGCGCCTCCCGGGCGGCCACCAGCGCGAACTGCCCCGCCCGGTCGAGCCTGCGCTCCTCCTGCCGGGTCAGACCGGCCGCCGCCGGGTCGAGGTCGACCTCCGCCGCGACCTGCGACCGGTAGGGCGACGGGTCGAAGAGGGAGATGGTGCGCGTCGCGGTACGGCCGGTCGAGAGCAGGTCCCAGTACTGTTTGACCCCTGTTCCTCCCGGCGCGACCGCGCCGATCCCGGTGATGACTGTGCGTCGGTCCATGACACCTCACTTGCCGTCCGTGGGGACCGGCGCTCCGGTCCTGCCCACCGAATCTGCGGAGCCGTTCTGGAGGGCCGGTCCAGTGGCTCTGGACCGGCCGTGCCCGGCGCCGAGCCGGCCGAGGGCCTCGGTGAGACGTTCCGCCTCGGCGGGGCCGCCGCCGGGCCGGGCCGGCAGCAGGGGCAGGGTCGTCGAGCCGCCCCGGGCCACCGCCGGGTGCCGGCGCGCGAGCGCGGTGAGTCCCTGACCGGGCCCGGCCTCCGCCAGGACGAAGTCCCCGCCGGCCAGCAGCGAGTCCAGGGCCGGCCCGAAGAGCACCGGCGCGGCCGGCTGCCGGGCCCAGAACGCCGGGTCCAGCGCGTCGGCCGCTCCCAGCGGCGCCGCGGTGTACGCCGAGTGCACGGGCAACTCCGCCTCGCGCAGCGGGAGTCCGGCGAGCCGGGGCAGCGCCGTCATGGCCGCGTCGAGCAGGACCGGGCTGTGGAACGGAGTGAGGGCCCGTGCCCGGCGGCAGGTGAAGCCGTCGGCCCGCAGCCGCTCCTCGGCCTTCACGAGCCCGGCCTCGGGACCGGCCAGCAGCAACTGGCGGGGCCCGTTGACCGCGCCGACCACCACCTCGTCCGTGGTGTAGGCGGCGGCCTCGGCCGGGGACGCCGCCACCGCGAGCATCCCGCCGGCCGGAGCGTCCCGCAGCCGGGCGATCCGGTCGGCCATCACCCCGACCGCGTCGGAGAGGGTGAACACCCCGGCCAGGGTGGCCGCGACCACCTCGCCGACGCTGTGCCCCAGCAGGGCGGCCGGGCGCACCCCCGCGTCGAGGACGGTCCGGCCGAGGGCCCAGCCGACGGAGAACAGCAGCGGCTGGGCGTGGTCCAGTGCGTCCGCCGCCGGTCCCGGACGGGCGGCCAGCCAGTCGGCGCGCAGCGGGTGGCCGCGCACCGCCCACTGTTCGAGCACCTCGTCCATGCGGCGGCGGAACCCGGCGTGGGCGGCGTACAGCCCGGCTGCCATGCCGGGCTGTTGCGCGCCCTGGCCGGGGAAGAGCAGGGCGACGGGCAGGGGATGGGCGGTCACGGGAACTCCTCTCGTCGGGCCCGATGCTGGCCGCGCCGACTGGAGTACGGGTCCAACGGGGCGGCGGTGGCGGGCCCCGGTGCTGGACGAACGGGTCCGCGCGGCCGGGCGCCTCCTCCAGCCGCGCTGGACCGCTCGTCCAGCACCGGGCCCGACGGTGGGGGCTCGCCGGAGAACGCGATCCGTGTTCCGGCGGCCGCGAGCGGCACTCTGCCGCCGGTCCCGGCACCCCGGGGCCGGCGGCGGTGCGCGCCCGCGAGAACCGCAGGGGCGAAGCGTCGGGGAGGCCACGGGCATGAGGTACGACGACCTGTTCATCGCGGCCGCCGCGCTGCACACCGAGCACATCAGCCCGGTGTCCGCGGAACTGCGCGAGGGGCGGTGCGACGAACGGACCGCCGAGCGCTCCGGGATCACCTCGGTCGCCGTCTCCACCGGCTCGGCAGCACCCGAACTCGCCGTCGGCGCCGCCCGCACCGCGCTGCGCCGCTCCGGCGTCCACCCCGACGAGGTGGACCTCCTGCTGCATGCCACCGTCCAGTACCAGGGCCACGACCTGTGGGCGCCCGCCTCCTACGTCCAGCGCCACGCGCTCGGCAACCGCTGCCCCGCCGTGGAGATCCGGCAGCTCTCCAACGGCGGCATGGCCGCGCTGGAGCTGGCGGCCGGTGTCGTCGCCGGGGGCTCCGGCGGAGCGGCGCTGCTCACCACCGGCGACGTCTTCGGCGCCCCCGGCTTCGACCGCTGGAACAGCGACCCCGGCACGGTGTACGGGGACGCGGGCACCGCCCTCGTCCTGGCGCGGGGGCGCGGCTTCGCCCGGCTGCGGGCGCTCGCGACCGTGTCGGACCCGGACCTGGAAGGCATGCACCGGGGCGCCGACCCCTTCGGCCGCATGCCGTTCTCGCAGCGCACCCCCATCGATCTCGGCCTGCTCCAGCGGGCGTTCGTGGACGAGCACGGCCGCTCCTACAGCGTCGCGCGCATCACCGCCGGCCAGGACGACGCGCTCAAGCGCGCGCTGACCGAGGCGGACTGCACGCTGGACGACGTGGCCTGGTTCGTGCTGCCGCACTTCGGCCGGGGACGGCTGCGCTCGACGTTCCTGCGGCGCTGGGGGATCGAGGAGGAGCGGACGACCTGGCCGTGGGGGCGCACCGTCGGCCACCTCGGCGCCGGCGACCAGTTCGCGGGACTCGCGGCGCTGGCCGCCTCGGGCCGGACCCGGCCCGGCGAACGGTGCCTGGTGTTCGGTGTGGGCGCCGGATTCACCTGGAGCTGCGCGGTGCTGGAGCTGGGGGAGACGCCCGCCGGGAGCGGCTGAAGCCGTCCCCCCGCTGCCCCGCCGTCCGGCCGACGGCCCGCGGCCCGGCGCGCCACACGGGCGCGACCGGGCCGCGGGCCGTCGGTTGTCAGGGCGTGGCCGGCGGGTTCACCGCGGAGACCGGCACGGCGGCGGCCTCCAGGTTCCACTTCTTCAGGATGCGGGCGTAGGTACCGTCGTCGATCAGGTGGTTGACCGCCTGCGCGAGGGGCTCGGCGAGGCCGGAGCCCTTCTTCAGGGCCAGCCCGACGTTCTTGCGGTCCAGCTCGTTCACGTACCGCAGCCCCGGCTGTTCCTCGGCGGCGTACCGCAGGACGCTGGAGGTGGTCATCAGCACGTCCACGTGCTTCTGGCGCAGCGCCAGGAAGTGGCCGGCCGCGTCCGGGTAGGTGAGGACGGTCAGCGGCTTCTTCCCGGCGGCGGCGCACTCGTCGGCGGCGGCCCGCAGATCGGTCTCGAAGGTGGACCCGACCCCGGTGCCGACCTTCTTGCCGCAGAGTTGGCTCAGGTCGCCGACCTTCTTCAGCGGGTCGTCCTCGCGGACCGCGAAGCCGGCGCCGTCGGTCACGTACAGGACGAAGTCGAGCACCTGCTTGCGCTCCTCGGTCACCGACAGGTTGGCGGTGCCGACGTCGTAACGGCCCGCTTCGAGGCCGGTGATCAGGGACGCGCCGCTGACGTGCTTGCGGTCGACCTCGAGCCCGAGCACCCGCGCCGCGGCCTCCGAGACGTCGATGTCCACGCCCCGGGGCGGACCACCCCCTTCGGGGCTGAAGGCGACGGGTGGCACCCCGATGCCCGAGCCGACGCGGAGCGTTCCGCCGTCGCGGATCTTCGCCGGCACCAGAGCGGCGATGGACGGCACCTCGGACACCGAGGAGACCACGTCCTCGGAGCCGTAGGCGCGGGCGGTGCCGTCCTCGCCGGACGTCGCCCCGGCGTCGTCGCCGCAGCCCGTGAGCAGGAGCGGGAGCGTCAGCGCGGCCGCGGAACACAGCAGCGTACGGCGGGCGGAGCGGTGGCGGTAGGGACGGACGGTCGGCATGGGAGCCTCCGGGACGGGGTGCGGGTGGGCGGACGGGTGCGGGCCGCGGACGCGGACCGCACGGTGCGGCCGGGGAACCGGACGCGGTCAGTGGTGGGCGAGGAACTTCACGGTGCGCGGGTTGGCCGGGCGGTCCAGGACCTCCTCGGGAGGCCCCGACTCGACGATCCGCCCCTCGTCCATGAAGACGATCCGGTCGGCGATCCCGTGGGCGAAGCGCATCTCGTGCGTCACGATGATCATCGTCATGCCGTCGTCGGCGAGGGCGCGGATCACCCGCAGCACCTCTCCGGTCAGCTCGGGGTCGAGGGCGCTCGTCGGCTCGTCGAACAGCATGACCCGCGGCCGCATCGCCAGGGCGCGGGCGATCGCGGCCCGCTGCTGCTCCCCGCCCGAGAGGGTGCGCGGCCGGGCGGCGGCCTTGCCGCTCAGCCCGACCTGGTCGAGCAGGGCGTGCGCTCGGGCCACCGCTTCGCGGCGGTCGAGGCCGAGCACGGACACCGGCGCCTCGACGAGGTTGTCGAGCACGCTCATGTGCGGGAAGAGCCGGAAGTTCTGGAACACCATTCCGGTGAGCGCCCGTTGGCGGGCGACGGCACGCGGTCCGAGCGTGTGCAGACGGGTGCCGCGCAGCCGGTAGCCGACCAGTTCGCCGTCGACCCGGACGCTCCCGCCGTCGATCCGCTCCAGCCGGTTGACGCAGCGCAGCAGGGTGCTCTTGCCGGACCCGGACGGGCCGATGACGCAGGTCACCGAAGAGCGCGGCACGGTCAGCGAGATGCCGTCCAGGACCCGCTGCGCGCCGAACGACTTGCGCACGGCGGTCAGTTCGACCATGGGCGGTTCCGGCAGGGCGCCGTCCCCGGCATCCGGGACGGGCGTCCCCTCCCGGTACACGTCTTCGCTCATGTGCGGGTCTTACCTCCGTAGTGGCGCTCGACGAAGTGCTGCACGACGCCCAGGGCCGAGGTCAGCAGCAGGTACCACAGGGTGGCGACGAGCAGCAGGGGGATGACGAGGTAGTTGCGGTTGTAGATGAGCTGGGTGGCGAACAGCAGGTCCTGGACGGCGATGACGCTGACGATCGAGGTGCCCTTGAGCAGCCCGATGATCTGGCTGCCGGCCGGCGGCAGGATGGCGGGCATCGCCTGCGGCAGCACCACGCGCAGGAAGATGCGCGCCCGCCCCAGCCCGAGGGCCTCGGCCGCCTCCGTCTGCCCCTCGTCCACCGACAGGATTCCGGCCCGCACGATCTCGGCGAGCTGGCCCGCCTCGTGCAGCACCAGGCCGATCACGGCCGCCGTGAGCCCGCTGATCAGGCTCTCGGTCGAGAACTCCGTGACGGCGGGGCCGAACGGGATGCCCAGGGACAGCCGGGGGTAGAGCAGCGAGATGTTGTACCAGAAGAGCAGTTGCACCAGCATCGGCACCGAGCGGAACAGCCAGGTGTAGCCCCAGCTGAGCGAGACCAGGATGGGCTGCCCCGACAGACGCATCACCGCCAGCACGGTGCCGAGCACGAACCCCAGGACGAAGGCCACCGCGGTCAGCCACAAGGTGGTCAGCAGGCCGGAGAGCACCGCGTCGGCGGTGAAGTAGCGGCCGACCACGTCCCAGCGGAACGCGTCGTTGGTGACGAGCGCGTGCAGGGCCATCGCGAGGAGCAGCAGCCCCGCCGCGGCGGCGACGGGACGCAGCGGCCGGGGCCGCGGCCGGGCGCGGGCGGCGTCGGCGGCCCCCGCCGACGCGTGCTCCGCCCGTTCCCGGTCGCGTACCTCTCCCGCGGTCCGCGCGGAACCCGGCCCGGTGGGCGCGGTCATGGACATCTCCTCGGCTCTGGACTGGTCGGCGGCGGCGCGGCGGGACGCGGAGGTCAGGACGGGTCGGCGTAGTGCGGCAGCACGTGCTCGGCGAACAGGCGCATGGTGCGGGCCGACTCCTCGAAGGGCATGGCGCCGGAGATCACCTGGAGGCTGATGGTGAAGTCGCCGAACCAGCCGCGGATGTCGTCGATCGCGGCGCGGACCTCGGAGGGGGTGCCCACCAGCGCCTTGCGGGAGGCCACCGAGCGGTCGAAGTCGCCCCGGCCCGAGGCCTTCTCGACGATCTTCTCGTAGCCGGCGTAGTCCGCGCTGCGGGTGTCCGCCCAGGCCGCGACGGCGGCGGCCATCGCGCGGCCGGCCCGCTCGTGGGCCTTCTTGCCCTTCTCGCGCGCCTCGGCCGCGTCCTCGGCTAGGTAGCAGTTGTAACTCATGTGGATGTCCTCCTCGGTGGGCTTGAAGCCCGCCTCCGAGGCCGCGTCCCGGTACAGCGCGATCGTCTGCTGCACCTGCTCGCGCGGGTTGATGGACGGCACGAGCATCACGCCGTACCCCTGACGGCCCGCCGCTTCGGCGGACGCCGGGGTCTTCGCCGTCGCGACCAGGATGCGCGGATGCGGGCTCTGCCACGGCCGGGGCAGCATCGTGACCGGGCCGAAGCGGTGGAACCGCCCCTCCCAGACCACGTCCTCCTCGCTCCACAGCCGGCGGCACGCCTCGACGCCCTCGTCGAAACGGGCCCGGCTCTCGTCCATCGAGACCTCGAACGCCGCGAACTCGTCGGGCAGGAAGGCGCGTCCGAAGCCGACGTCGAGCCGGCCCTGCGCGATGTTGTCGAGCATGGCGAGCTTCCCGGCCAGCTTCAGCGGGTGGCTGAAGGCGGGCAGCACCGCACCCGTCACCAGCCGCACCCGGCTGGTCCGTGCCGCGGCCGCCGCCAGGAACGTCACCGGGTCGGGGCTGTAGCCGCCGTACTCGTGGAAGTAGTGCTCCACCGTCTTGACGTGGTGGAAGCCCAGCTCGTCGGCGAGTTCGGCGAGCCGCAGGGACTCCTCGAAATGCGCGCCCGCGGACTTCTCCGCCGGGCCGACGGTGGGAAAGAGGTTGATGCCGAACTTCATGGGTGCCCCTCGGTCACGCTGGCGGTGGTGGACAGGTCTGGTGGTGCGCGGCCCGGCGGCGCGTCAGAGCCGCGACGGCACGGGCAGACGCACGTAGTCGCGCCGGTGGTGGACCAGCGGAACGCTGGACCCGACGCCCGCGCCGTCGATCCGGCCCAGCAGCACCCGGTGGTCGCCGGCCGGGATCTCGTCCACCACCCGGCACTCGGCGTAGGCGCTCACCCGGTCGGCGGGCAGCAGCGGCGCGCCTTCCGCGGCGGCGGACGGCCGCCACGCGAGGTCCGCGAACTTGTCGGTGCTCTTGCCGGCGAACAGGCCGGCGAGCCCTTCCTGGCCGACGGCGAGGAAGTTGACCGCGAAGGTCCCCGCGTGCCGGACGGCGTCCAGCGTCCGGGAGCCGTTGTCCAGGCAGACGAGCAGCAGCGGCGGATTGCGCGAGGCCGAGCAGACCGCGCTCAGCGTCAGACCGCTGGGGCGTCCGTCCGCGCCCACGGCGGTGACCACGCACACCCCCGCCGGCTGCGCGGCGAACAGTGCGCGGAACAGCGTGTCATCGATGGCCATCGTCCGGCTCACCTCCTCGGTGCGGCCACCCTGCGCCGCTCCGCTGGAGGACGGGTCCACGAGCCCTGGAGCCGGTGCCGGGGGGCGGCGCCCCCGCCTCGTCCAGCACGGTGGCGAGCAGCCCCGTGGCGTTGCGGTGCAGCGGCACCTCCACGCCCGGCGGCAGGATGCCGCTCTCGTCCAGCAGCCGCGTCACCCGCGCCGTCACCACGCAGAACCGGAACGCCGCGAACACCTGGTGGTGGACCAGGTTCACGGCCCGGCGGCCGGTCCGCTCCTCCCAGCGCGCCACCGTCTCGTCGCGTCCGGGCAGCCCCTCCAGCCGGGGCGCGCCGATGCCCTCGCTCAGGTGGCGGTCCATGTGCAGGAACCAGGCGAGGTCCGCCTCGGGCGGCCCGAGCGCCGTCATCTCCCAGTCGAGCAGCGCCGCGGGCTCCACCCCGTCGAAGACGATGTTGCCCAGCCGGGCGTCGCCCCAGAGCAGCGCGGGCCCGCCCGCGTCCACCGGGTCGCTCGCGTTCAGCCACTCCAGGGCGCGCGCCGCGACCGGGTTGTCGCCGACGCCGTAGAAGTCCAGCCGGGAGACGAAGTGGCGCAGCAGCCGGCCACTGCCGACCGGGCCGTGCTCCGGCCGGTCCAGGAAGCCGAAGCCGCCGGCGTACGGATCGATCCGGTGCACGTCGGCCAGCCGGTCCACGGCCGCGTTCCACGCCAGCGCCCGTGTCCGCGGCTCCTGCTCGGCGAGCCACCCCTGCCGGTGGTACGACGGCAGGTCGGCCGGCACGTGTCCGGCGACCCGGTCCATGACCACGAACGGGGCGCCGAGGTACTTCTCCGAGCGCTCGTCCCAGTGCACCGTGGGCACCGGCAGCCCGGTACCGGCGAGCAGCTTCAGCACCCGGATCTGGTCGTCCCACTGGTCCTCCGGGAAGACCCGGTGGCCCGTGGGCGCGACCCGCACCGCCAGCGGGACGGTGCGGCGGCGGCCCCGCTCGGTCCACTCCGCGTCGAAGAGCAGGATCTCCCCGGAGAAGCCGACCTCCCGGGGGACGGTCACGGGTCCGACGCGGACCTCGCCGGTCCCGGCGGCCCGGCCGCCGAACCAGTGGGTGAGCACGGCCCGCGTCAGGTCGGGGTCGCGTTGCAGGGGTACGGGCACGGCTGCTCCTCGGATCGGTGGCGCGGTGGGGGCGGGGGACGGGGGACCGCCGGTGGCGGGGCGGTGCGGGCGCGCGGCGGTCAGGACACCGGCGCGGGACGCGGGCCGAGCACCCGGGGCGCCGGACCGCCCGCCCTGATGACGGCCCGGATCCGGTCCACCGCCGGGCTCGGCGCGACTCCCAGGTCCTCGGCGAGCCGCCGGGTGAGCCGGGCGCAGGCGTCCAGCGCGTCCCCGGTCCGTCCCACCGCGTACAGGGCACTCATGTAACGGGTGTGCAGGGGCTCGTGGGTGGGGTGGCGGCGGGTGAGCACCGCGAGTTCGGGCAGCACGTCGCGCGGGCATCCGAGGCGCAGCCGGGTGTCGAGGTACTCCTCGTGGACGGCCAGCCGCCGCTGCTCCCAGTGGATGACGGCGGGTTGCAGCACCGGTCCCGTCCGGACGTCGGCGAGCATCGGCCGGCTCCACAGCTCCATCGCCTCGCCCAGCAGACGGCTCGCCGCGCCCGCCTCCGAGGCGGGCAGCCGGCCGGCCCGCGCCACCAGCTCCTGGAAGCACGTCAGGTCCAGCTCCTGGGGCGCCACGCGCAGGACGTAACCGGAGCCGCTCATCCGCAGCCGGTCGTGAGCCGCCTCGCGCGAGCCGACCGACGGCAGCCGGGCGAGCAGCCGGCGCAGGTGCATCACGTACGTCTGCAGCGTGGTTCCCGCGCTCGGCGGCGGGTCCTCGCCCCAGATCTCGGCCAAACAGACCCGCACCGGCACGACGTGGTTGGCGTGCAGCAGCAGCAGTGCGAGCAGTTGCCGCTGCTTGGGCGCCGTCGGCAGGTGGTCCCCGCCGGCGTCGCGCACCGAAAGCCCTCCGAGCACGCCGAACTTCATCGCCGTCTTCCCTTTCGTTGCTCCAGCCGCACTCCAGCGGCCCGTGTCGGACTGTCGGCAGGAAGCCGACGAGATGAGGGAGTCGTCATGAGCGGAGCCGTCGTCACCGTGGCCGACCGGGCCCACGCCTACGTGCAGGAGCCGGGCGGCTGGTGCGTCAACAACGCCGGGATCGTGGTGGGGGCCGACTCGGTCCTGGTGGTGGACACCGCGGCGACCGAGCGCCGGACGCTGCGCCTGCGGGCGGCCGTGGACGGCCTGGCCCCCGGCCTGCGGCGGATCGTCGTCAGCACCCACCACCACGG
Organism: uncultured Streptomyces sp.; assembly: GCF_947488945.1. Lineage (GTDB taxonomy): Bacteria > Actinomycetota > Actinomycetes > Streptomycetales > Streptomycetaceae > Streptomyces. The sequence continues at coordinate 304,214 of NZ_CANLBS010000001.1, read as the reverse complement.
CGACCACACCTTCGGCAACCATCTGCTCGCCGGCCCCGGCAGCCTGCTGGTCGCGCACGCGCGGGGGCCCGCCGAACTGCTGCGCAAGGGCCTGTCGCTCCAGTCGATGTGGCCCGGCGTCGAGTGGGGACGGACCGAGACCGTGCTGCCGTCGCTCACCGTGCACGACAGGATCGGACTCGATCTCGGCGGCGTCACCGCGGAGGTCTTCCACCCGGGGGTGGCCCACACCGCGGACGACCTGGTGGTGTGGCTGCCCGAACAGCGCGTCCTGTACGCGGGCGACCTGGTCTTCTCCGCGGCGGCGCCCTTCGTCCTCATGGGGTCGGTGAGCGGCTCCCGCGCGGCGCTCGCGCGACTGCGGGAGCTCCGACCGCGCGTCGTCGTCCCCGGCCACGGCCCGGTGGGCGGGCCCGAACTGCTCGACGTGACCGAGGCGTACCTCGCGCGGGTCGCGGACCTCGCCGAGGACGGCGTCGCGCGGGGACTCGGCCCCCTCGACACGGCGCTGCGCGCCGGGCCGGGACCGTTCGCCGGCCTGGCGGACGGGGAACGGCTCGTCGGCAACCTGCACCGCGCGTTCCACGAGGTCCGCGGCGGCGCGCCCGGTGAGCGCATCGCCTCGGCCGAAGCCATGCGGGAGATGGTCCGCTACAACGGCGGGCGCCCGCTGAGCTGTGCGGCCTGAGACGACGAGGTGGACCATGCGCCCACCGTCGGACCCCCCGGTGGAGCGGGAATCCAGCGGCGCTCCACCGGCCCCCGGCTCCAGGCCCGCTCCGCCGCGCCACGAGCCCTCCCCCGCAGGCTCGGCGCGTCCCCCGAAACCGTCCGATGGAGGAAAGATGCACTTGCAGGGGAGAACGGCCGTCGTCACCGGAGGGACGCGGGGGCTGGGCCTCGACGTGGCCCGTGCCCTGGCCGGGGCGGGGGCCACGGTCGTCGTGGCCGCGCGCGAGGTGCCCGACGAACCGCCGGGGGACGGCATCACGGCCGTGAAGGCGGACGTGACCGTGCCGGACGCGATGCCGGCGCTGCTGCGTACCGTCCACGAGCGGTACGGCGGCCCGCACATCGTGGTCGCGAACGCCGGCATCAGCAGGCCCGGCCCGGTGGCGTCCCTGTCCCCGGACGACTGGCACGACGTGATCGACACCAATGTGCACGGCGTCTTCCACACCGTCCGCGCGGCGCTGCCGCACGTGGGGGCCGAGCCGGGCGGCCGGATCATCGTCATGTCGTCCTTGCTGGGAAGCCGGGCGATGCCCGGCGCCGCCGCCTACAGCGCGTCCAAGGCCGCGGTGGAGGCACTGGTCAGGGTGTGCGCCCTGGAGGTCGCGGCCTCCGGTACGACCGTCAACGCCGTGGCGCCCGGTTACATCGACGCGGGCATGGGGAGCGCCCTGCTGACGCACGAGCGGCTGGGGCCGGTGGTGGCCGCCTCGCTCGCCGCGGGCCGGCCGGGCGTGGCCGCCGAGGTGTCCGCCGCCGTCCTGTTCCTGGCGTCCGGGGCCGCCTCCTACGTCAACGGGCAGGTGCTGGGGGTGGACGGCGGGGTGCGCTGAACGCGCGCCGGGGCCCGGAACGCCCGCACGGCGTTCCGGGCCCCCGCACGTGTCACAGCGTGGCGGCCGCGCCCTGCCGCACCGGGACGCTCAGGTGCGGCTCGCCCTTGATGAGCCCGGTCAGCGCGTTCAGCCGGGCCCGGAACTCGGGCTCCCTGAGCGCCGCCTGGAACGTCTCCTCGTCCTCCCACTCGGCGAGGTTGAAGTAGACGTCGGGGTCCTTGGTGGACCGCACGAGGGAGTACCGGATGAGACCCGGCTGGGTCTCCATGAAGGCCCCCACCGCCTCGTACCGGTTCTCGAACTCCTCGGCGGAGCCGATCAGCGTGAGCTTGTTGACGAAGACGACCATGTCGGGGTGCTCCTGATTCTGTGAGGGGTGAGGGGCGTGCTGGTGTGCCGGCGTGCCGGTGGCCGGCCGTGGCCCGGCGCCGCTGCGGGTCAGGTGGCGGCGGGGACGCCCGCGTCCAGCGGCGGGTAGTCGGTGTAGCCCTGCTCGCCGCCCGAGTAGAAGAACTGCGGGCGCCAGGCGTTCAGCGGCGCACCGGTCCGCAGCCGGGCGGGAAGGTCGGGATTGGCGAGGAACTGCCGCCCGAAGGAGAGCAGGTCCGCGCCGTCGGCCAGGGCCTTGCCCGCCGCGGCGAGGGTGTCCTCGGTCCCGGCGGGCCCGGTGCCCAGGTTGACGATGACGGTCGAGGGCCAGGACCGGGCCAGCCGGCCCACCAGCTCCGTGTCACTGCCCGCGACGAAGTGGACGTGCGCGAGGTCCAGCCGTGCCAGTTCGTCCAGCAGCACCGGATAGACCTCGTCGCGGTCCGGCTCCTCCATGCCGTTGAGCGGGAAGCCGGGGGAGAGCCGGATGCCGACCCGGTCCGCGCCGATGCGCCGGGCGACCGCGGCGGCCACCTCCACCGGGAAGGCGGTCCGGTTCTCCGGCCCGCCGCCGTAGGCGTCGGTGCGGACGTTGGTCACGGGGGAGAGGAACTGGTGGAGCAGGTAGCCGTTGGCGCCGTGCAGCTCCACCCCGTCGAAGCCGATCTTCACCGCCGTCGCCGCGCAGCGGACGAACTCGTCCACGGTGCGCGCCAGGTCCTCGTCCGTCATCGGGCGGGGCACCGGATACGGCGGCGCGCCGGAGAAGACCCGCGCGGTGCCCGGCGCGGCGACCGCGGACGGCGCCAGCGGCTGCGAGCCGTGCAGATCGGGGTGGGAGACCCGGCCCGCGTGCATGATCTGGAGCAGGATCCGGCCGCCGCGCGCGTGCACCGCGTCGACCACCGCCCGCCAGGCGTCGGCCTGTTCGCCGGTGTGCAACCGGACGCTGTGCGCGTGTCCGACCGCCACCGCGCCGGGGTGCGTGGCCTCGCTGATGATGAGGCCGGCACCGGCCCGCTGGGCGTAGTACTCGGCCATGACGGGCAGCGGGGTGCCGTCCACCGTGGTGCGGCCGCGGCCCATCGGCGACATCACCAGGCGGTTGGGCAGCGTCAGCCGACCGAGCCGCGCGGTGTCGAACAGGCCGCTCATGCCGGCGTTCCGTCGTGCGTGATCAACCGGCTGCGCACCAGCCACCGCCCGTCGCGGCGTTCCAGCACGTCCTCGGCGGTGGTGCTCAGGTACAGGCGCGGCTCGCCGCCGGACGGCGTCTCGAAGACCGTCGCGTAGTAGCGGGTGCGTACGACGTCGTCCTCCACGACCGACGCCTCCACCATGCCGAACCAGTGGCGGCGGGTGAGGCCCCGGGCCTCGATGGCGTCGATGCCCTTGCGCATGGCCGCGGCGATGGCCGCGCGGCCCCGCTTCGGCTCCGGTTTGACGTTCTGTCCGAACACGCCGTCCTCGGTGAACTGCTCGGCCCACTCCTCCGCCTGCCCGGCGTCCAGGAGTTGCCCGTGGCCCGCGTAGAAGTGGACGATCGAGGCGTAGTCCTGGTCGGACACGGCGCGGGTGGTCGGGGCTGCTGTCCGCGTCACGGTCTTCCTCCCTGTGGGTGGCGGCGCCGGCCGGCGCCACCGGGTCGGGCCCATGCTGGGCGGCGCCACTGGAGCGGGCGTGGAGCCCGGCTCGACCCGGCGGCCGGACGGACGCCGCTCACCCCGCCAGCAGCAGCGGGACGCGTACGCCCGCGGGCTCGGGGAGGTACACCGACTCGGCGACCGGGCCCGCGCCCAGCACCTGCTGCTGGAGCTCCCGCAGCCGCGCGGACGGGTCCAGCCCGAAGTTCTCCGCGAAGGTGGCCCGCAGCCGGGTGTACACCTCCAGGGCCTCGGCCGGGCGCCCGCTGCGGTACAGCGCGATCATCAACTGGGCGTGCAGGTTCTCGTGCGACGGGCGGCGATGGGTGAGCATCCGCAGCTCCGGGATCAGCCGGTGGTGGCGTCCGATCCGCAGGTCGGCGTCGATGCGCTGCTCGACCGCGCCGAGCCACACCTCGTGCAGCCCGCTGAGCCGCATCCGCAGCACCGGGCCGCAGGGCACGTCGGCGAGCGCCCGGCCGCACCACAGCGACAGGGCCCGGTGCAGCAGCTCCGACTCCTGGGCGTGGTCGCCCACCGCACGGGCGGCCGAGGCGCGTTCGGCCAGCCGCTCGAAGTGGTGCAGGTCGAGTGCGTCCGGTCCGACCGACAGGCAGTAACCGCGGTCCCGCGTCTCCAGCCCGAGCCGGCCCCCGGGTGCCTCGCCGGCGCCGGACGCCCCGGTCTTCAGGATCTTCCGGATCTGCATGACGTAGGTCTGCAGGGTCGAATGGGCGCTGTGCGGCGGGGCCTCGTCCCAGAGTTCGTCCACGCACTCGTCCACGGTGACGACGTGGCCCGCGTGCAGCAGCAGCAGGGCGAGGAGCTGGCGTTGCTTGGGGGCGCGGGGGGTGAGGACCGTGTCACCGGACGTCAGTGCGAGCGATCCGAGAACGCGTGCGTACATGTCGTCTCCTGGGCAGCCGGGTTGCGGTGTGCTTCCCATGCTCCGCCCCGGCCCTTGCTGCTCCCCTTCGGCGGCCTTTCACCGACGGCGTCCACGGCTTTCGCCGCTCTTTCGCCGACAGGGTCAGCGGGGGGACGCCACGCGCCGTTCACACTGCATCGGTCCACCGCAGTCCGGGGAGAGCGGGAGCCCCGGCGCGACGAGGTCCGGGCAGTCGTCCTCCCCGGCGCGGCCGGGTCCCGGACCGGCCACCGCGCACTCCTTCGCCAGCAGGATCACCCCGGTCGCCTGGGTCTGAAGCCGGTGCAGTCCCGAGGCACGGGCCACGCCCGCGGCCCGCTCGGCCAGCGCGCGCGTGCGGGCGGGCCGGCCGGCGTCGAGCTCCAGCCTGGCGAGCCCCAGCAGCGAGGTGACCTGCGACTGGGGGTGGCCGATGCGCAGCGCGATGTCCAGGGTGCGACGGTACTCCGCGCCGGCCTCCTCCGTGCGGCCGAGCAGCAGATGCAGGCCTCCCAGGACGTTGCGGGCGTTCGCCTCCGGCGCGCTGTACCCGTGGTCCACCGCCAGCGCGACCGCCGACTCGGCGTACCGGTAGGCGAGTTCGGTCTGGCCGCGGCAGGCGTGGACCTGCGCCAGGCCGTAGGAGGCGAGCACGGTGGAGTGCGGGGTGTGGAACTCCTCGCTGAACGCCATGGCCAGCGAGAGCTGTTCGACCGCGTCGCTCCAGCGGTGCAGGTCGGTGTGGACCAGCCCGAGGCGGGCCAGCACCTCCGGCTGCGAGCGGTGCACCCCCTCCTCGCGCAGGATCGCCAGCGAGGCACGGAAGTGGGCCTCGGCGACGGGGAGCATGCCCTGGCTGTGACGGGCCATGCCGAGGTACATGTGGCTGCGCGCCTCGACGTGCCGCAGCCCCAGCCCGCTGCTGAGCCGCAGCCCCCGGTCCAGCAGGGTGATCGCGCCGTCGATGTGCTTGGTCGGCTGCTGCAACTGGTTCATCGCGAGCGCGTTGACCGTGACGGCCTCGAAGTCCTTGACGTCCAGGCGTACGAACTCCCGGTGTGCGGCCCGCAGATGGGCGCCGGCGGCGGCGAGGTCGTTGCCGCCCTGGAGGGCCAGTCCCACGCAGAGCCGCATCACCGCCTCGGCCCGCCGGTCCCCGAGCTGCTCGGCCGCGCGCAGTCCCGCGCGGGCCACCGTGAGCCAGTCCGCCTGGAGCCGTCCCAGCATGAAGTAGCCGCGCAGCATGTCGGCGAGGCGGACGCACGCCTCGTGCATCGGCGCCTTCGCCGCCCGCTCCACCAAGGCCATCAGGTTCGCGTGCTCCGAGCGCAGCCAGCACTGGGCGGCCCGCGGGGCCACGGTGTCCCCGGGCAGCGGGGCCTGCGGCGGATAGAGGCGGATGAACCCCGGGTAGCAGGACCGCACGGCCTCCTCGGTGCGCCGCAGGTACCACTGGCACAGCCGCTCCAGGGCCTCGCGCCGCTCGGCGGCGGTGTCCTCGCCCCGGCCGCGCTCGGCCGCGTACAGCCCGATCAGGCTGTGGAAGCGGTAGGTGCGGGCCGACTCGACCTCCAGGAGCTGTGCGGCGGCGAGCTTGTCCAGCAGCCCGGCGGCCAGCACCGGCGAGCAGTCGGCCAGTTGGGCGGCGGTGTGCGGGGTGAAGGACATGTCGCAGACGCCGCCGAGCAGCCGGAAGAAGCGCTGTGAGAGCGCCGGCAGCGAGCGGTACGCCAGCCCGAACGCCGCCCGCAGCGCCGTGGTGGGGCTGTCGCCCAGGTCGAGCACGCCCTGCCGGCCGCCCTCGCGCAGCTCCTCGACGAACGACTGGACCGAGAGCCAGGGGCGGCCCGCCAGATGGCCCCCGACGATCCGCAGGGCCAGTGGCAGCCGGTCGCACAGCTGCACCAGTTCGGCGACGGCCGCGCGGGGCATCTGCGCCTCGTCGCGGTCGAGGACCATGGTGATCAGGTCCGCCGCCTCCTCGTGCGAGATCAGGTTCAACGTCAGCACGCGGGCCCCGTGGACGGCCACCAGCTCGGTGGAGTAGGCCCGGTGCAGCGTGAGGACCGCGCTGCTCGGGGTGCCGGGCAGCAGATCCGCGATCCGTCCGCTGTTCTGCACGTCGTCGAGGACGATCAGCACCCGGCGGTCGGCCAGCCTGCTGCGCAGCATCCCGGTGAGCTGCTGGCGCTCCCTGGGCAGCCCCGACACGTCCATCCCGGAGGCGTGCAGCAGGTCCGCGACGACCTCGTGCGAGGGGCGCTCGGTGCCGCGCGAGTCGCTGAGGCGTACGTACCACTGGCCGTCCGGGTAGGCCGAGCTGAGCCGGTGGGCGACCCGCAGCGCCAGGGCCGTCTTCCCGATGCCGGGCGGTCCCACCAGGCTGACCAGGGGGACCGAGGCGCGGCCGGTCGGCGCGAGCAGACCGGTCAGCTCCGCCAGGAGGTCCTCCCGGCCCACGAAGCAGGTCGCCTCCGGCGGGAGCTGCCGCTGGACGACCCAGGGCGCGCCGGGGTCGGCCGGCCGGCCGGCCAGCACGGCGGGGCCGGAGCCGGGCTGCTCCCCGGTGGTCCCGGCGCGGGGGGCCGCCACCGCCCGGCCGCCGGCCCGCCCGGCGGCGGCCGGGACCCGGCGCGCGGCGCCGTCGGTCGCGGCCGGCCCCGGTGCGCCCTGGAGCCCGCTCAGCTCGGCCGCCTCGTTCAGCAGGCCGCGGTGGAGCTGCCGGAGCTCCTGCCCCGGCAGCAGCCCGAGCTCCTGGTCGAGCATCTGGTAGTAGTCGCGGTACTCCTCCAGCGCCGCGGCGATCTGCCCGGTGTATTGGAGCGCGGTCATCAGGTGCTGCCGCAGCCGCTCCCGCAGGGGGTGTTCGGCGCACAGCGCGCGCAACTGCGGTATGAGGTCGCCGGCCTGGCCCAGCGAGAGGGCCAGGGTGTACCGCCGCTCGGCCAGGGCGAGGTGCTCCTCGACGAGCTGGGGCACCACCTCGTTCCGCAGCGAGGTGGAGTCGACCGTCCCGAAGGGCTCGCCCCGCCACTCGGCCAACGCCGTCTCCAGTGCGGCCAGTTCACGATGCGGATCGATCGCGTGACGGGCCCTGAGCGCCTCGGCCGCGGCGGCGCGGGAGCGGGTGAGGTCGAGGGCGCCGGGGGCGAGCGCCAGCCGGTACCCGCCGGGGTGGGTCTCGATCAGGGGGAGCGGGCCGTCCTGCTCGGCTCCGCGCATCAGCGCGCGCAGCCGGGTCGTGTGGACGTGCAGGGCGGCCCGGGTGTCGCGCGGGGGCGCGTCGTCCCAGAGGCGGCGGATGAGTTCGTCGGAGGTGACCACCTGGTCGGCCCGCAGGAGCAGGGAGGCGAGGAGCACCCGCTGCTTCGGCGAGGTGATGGTGACGGGGTGGCCGGCGAGCCGGACGGACAGGGGGCCGAGAACCCTGAAGTCGTCCGCCGGAAGAGGTTGCATGCTCAAGCGTTCTCACCTGCCCCGTTTCCGCGGTCGTCACCGGATGCCGATCGCCGACCACCCTAGAGCGACGGCGCTCGAACGGCGTTGCGAATGTGGCCCAGGTCTCACCTCCGGCGGAACACCGCCTGTTGTTTCCAGTCACGACGTTTCATCTGCGGACAAGTCCGAACGCGTCGGAGAGAAGCTCGTACGAGCGGATGCGGTGCTCGTGCGAGTGGATGGTGGAGAGCACCATGAACTCGTCGGCGCCGAGTTCGCCGGCCATCGAGGAGAGGGTCTTGTGCACCTGTTCCGGGTCGCCGACCACGCACCGCGGCCACTCGGCCACCTCGTCCGCCAGCGGTTCCACTTCTCCGGCGAGCGCTGCCGTCGCCGTCCGCGGATCGGGCAGGGGCAGCAGGATCCCGCGGCCCATGCGGAGCCGGAAGAGGCGCTGCGAGGTGAAGAGCGCCTCGGCCTCCGGGAGGGTGGGGGCGCAGTAGACGCCGACCCCGATCTGGACGCGCGGCACGGCGCCGCCGCTGTGGTCGAAGTGCGCGCGGTAGGCCTCGACGGTGGCGCGGGTGGCCTGCGGGCGGCCGAAGTGGGCGATGGAGACGGGTAGTTGCAGCTTGGCGGCCAGGGCGGCGCTGGACGGACTGGCGACCAGCAGCCACACCTGCGGCGCCCCGCCGCCGTTCGGCATCAGCCGGATCCGCCCGTACGGGTGGTGGTCGGGAAAGCCGTCGTTCAGGAAGGCGAGGAGTTCTGCCAATTTGGCCGGGAAGTCACTCTCCTCGGCGCTGCCGGAGCCGGGGGCGAGCGCGTGCGACTCGATGCTGCCGGCCCCGGTGCCGCGGCCCACGCCCAGATCGATCCGGCCGGGGTCGAGCGCCTCCAGCACCCGGAACACCTCGGCCACCTTCAACGGGCTGTAGTGCGGCAGCAGTACGCCGCCCGAGCCGACCCGGATGCCGGTGGTGGCGGCGGCGATCCGGGCGGCCATGATCTCCGGCGCCGGGCTCGCGAACGAGGGCGTCGCATGGTGCTCGGCCAGCCAGTACCGGTGGTAGCCGGCCCGGTCGGCCGCGCGCGCCAGGTCGAGGGAGTTGCGCAGGGCGGCCGCCGGGGCCGTGCCCTCGGGGATCACTGACTGGTCCAGGACGGACAGCTTCATGTCGGAACTCCTTCGCGGTGGGAACGGGAAGGAGGGGGACGAGGGGTCAGGGGGCGATGGCCGCGCCGGTGTACCGGAAGCGGGCCACCAGCGCCGCCGCGCGGTCGTCGAGCGAGGCGAGGTCCAGCAGGCCGGCCAGCTCCTGGCGGCAGCGCGCCTCGGCCTCCTCGCCGCGTCGCGCGCCGAGGGGGGTGAGGGTGCAGTAGACGCCGCGCCGGTCGTGCTCGCAGCTCACGCGGGTGGTGAGCCCCTTGTTGTCCAGCCTGGTGACGAGCCGGGACATGGACGACTGGTCGAGCCCGACGGCCGCCGACAGCTCCTGCACGCGGGTGCCCCGCTCGTGCCCGTACCGCAGCTCGATGAGGACCATCAGCTCCGGCAGGGACACCTGGAACTCGCTCACCAGCAACCGGTCGAGCTGCTGGTTGACCTGGCCGACCAGCAGGGTCTGCCGGCGCCACCTGTCGAACTCGTCGGGCTGTCCGGCCTGCGGGTCACCGGTCACGGCGGCCTCCCCTTTCGTCGTCTCCCCTCAGTGTAGCCAAGATGCATGCACAATCCGTGTGTGTGCATTCAAATCGACTGGGTTCCCCGTCAGCCTGGGGCAAACGGGCCAGTCTTCGCAATGGCTGTAGCTAACTTCCCGATAATTAATGCATGCGCCTGCATCTGTGTCTATCGTGGTCGGGCGAGACGGCGCGCCGCCCGGCGGCGTGCCCGCCGTACCCCCGTCCCTGCTGTCCACTCCCAGGCGGTCCGCCATGTCGCACCCCCCTTCCCAGCCCTCCGAAGCCCCGGCCGAGGCCGGAGCCGGACCCTCGGGCCCCTCCGCCACGGACCCGGTCGCCTCCGGGGCGGAACCCTCCGTCAACTCCGACAAGCTCGACCCGGCGTTCATGCGCATGGCGGTCGTCCTCCTGCTGGCCCTGCTGATGGCCCTGCTGGACGAGACAATCGTCAACGTGGGCGTCAAAACCCTGACGGGCGAGTTCGGTTCACCGCTCGCGACGATCCAGTGGGTCACCGCCGGCTACCTCCTCGCCGTCGCGGTGGCCACCCCGTTCGCCGGCTGGGCGGTGGACCGCTTCGGCGGCCGCACCATGTGGCTGGTGGCGGTCTCCGTCTTCGTCCTCGGCTCGCTGCTCTCCGGCCTCGCCTGGTCCGCGGAGTCGCTGATCGCCTTCCGGGTGCTCCAGGGACTCGGCGGCGGCATGATCGTCCCCGTCGTGCAGAGCGTGCTGGCCACCGCCGCCGGACCGGCGCGGGTCGCCAAGGCGATGGCCCTCATCTCCATCCCGCTCACCGTCGGCCCGATCCTCGGCCCCGTCCTCGGCGGCGTCCTGGTGGACGCCTTCAGCTGGCGCTGGATGTTCCTGCTCAACCTGCCGATCGGACTGGTCGCCCTCTTCCTGGCCCTGCGCACCCTGCCCAAGAGCCTGCACGGCGGACGCCCCGACCAGTCGCTCGACGTCCTCGGACTCGTGCTGCTGTCACCCGGCTTCGCCGCGCTCGTCTACGGCATCACCACCGCCGCCCACACCGGCGACGCCTCCTCGCCCAAGGTCGTCGTCGCGGTCGCCGCGGGCGTCGTGCTCCTGGTCGGCTACGTCGTGCACGCCCTGCGGACGGCCGGCACCCCGCTGATCGACGTCCGGATGTTCTCGCTGCGCGGCTTCACCATGGCCGTCGTCACCATGTTCTTCGTCGGCGCCGTCGCCAACGCCCTGCTCTTCCTCACGCCGCTGTACTACCAGCAGTCCCGCGGCTTCGGAGCCCTGCACGCGGGCCTGCTGCTCATCCCCTCCGGCGTGCTCGGCGCGGCCGGAGCCATCACCTCCGGCAAGACCGCCGACAAGGTGACCGCCCGCCTCACGTCCACCGTCGGCATGGTGCTGACCGCGCTCGGCAGCCTGGTGCTCGCACAGGCCGGCTCCGACACCAACACCGCGCTGCTGTCCGTCGCGTTCGGCGTCACCGGCTTCGGTATCGGCCTCACCGCTCCCGGCACCATGGCCTTCATGTACCAGGCCGTCGGAGAGGCCGCCGCGCCCCGCGCCACCAGCGCCCTGTTCATCTTCAACCAGATCGGCGGCGCGATCGGCATCGCGGCGATCGCCCTCACCCTTCAGGAGCGCCTGCCGGACGGCGACGGCCACCCCGCCTCCGCCTACGCGGGCACCTACCTCGCCGTCATCCTCTTCGCCCTGGTCGCGGCACTCGCCGCACTCTGGCTGCCCGGCTCCTTCCGGGCCGCGGCACCGGCGGCGCCCGGCGACGGGCCGGACACCCCCGGCGCGAACGTCCCCGGCCCCGCCACCGGAGACCAGGTCGCCGGCCGCACCTGAGCCCGCGCCCGAACCCGGCCGTCCCGAACCCGTCGGCCCCCGAGCCCTTCCGCACCCGAACCCGTCCGCACCCGGCCGCCGGCCGCCGCGCCTCCCCGCGGGGCGCCGCCGGTCCGCGTACGGCCCGCACGGCCCGTCCGGCATCCCGCCGGGCGGGCCTCCGCGCGCCCGGAGCACCGCGCCGCGCGGCCCCACGACGGCTGGACCAGGAATCCAGCGCCGCCGCATAGACCTGGGGACACCTGTCGGACGTCATGACGAGGAACCATGAAGGCACTCGTAACCACCGGGCTCGATCCGCTCGCCCTGGAGCTGAGCTCCGTACCCGACCCCCGGCCCCGCCCCGACGAAGCCCTGATCGAGGTGCACGCCACCTCGGTCAACCGGGCCGACCTCCTCCTCGCCGTCCGCCGGCCGGTCGGATCGTCGCTCGGCCTGGACCTGGTGGGCACGGTGCTCACCGCCGCCGCGGACGGCAGCGGCCCGCCCGCCGGCACGCGCGTCGCCGGCATCGCCGACAACGACGCCTGGGCCGAACTCGCCACCGTCCGGACCGGGCGGCTCGCCGTCCTGCCCGACGAACTCGGCGACCACGAGGCCGCCACCCTGCCCGTCGCCGGGCTCACCGCCCTGTACGCGCTGCGGCGCGCCGGCTCGATCCTGGGCCAGCGCGTTTTGGTCACCGCCGCCGGCGGCGGCGTCGGCCGCACCGCCGTCCAGCTCGCCCTGGCCTCGGGCGCCGAGGTCACCGGCTGGGTCGGCTCCGCCGGCCGTGCCGCGGGACTGGAGGACTTCGGCGCGAGAACCGCCGTCGGTTACGGGCAACCCCCCGCCGGCCCCTTCGACGTCCTGGTGGACAGCGTCGGCGGCGAGGTGTTCACCGAGGGCTACCGCCGCCTCGGCCCCGGCGGCGTGGCCGCGGTCTTCGGCAACACCGTCCGCGCCGAACTGCGGCTGCCCGCCGACTGGGGCCACGCCCGCCCCGGCGTCCGCATCGAATACCTGTACCTGCTCGACGAGATCACCCGCAGGCCCGTGCCCGAGGACCTCGGCCTGGTGCTCCGCCTCGCCGCCGGAGGCCGCCTGGCCGCCGAACCCGGCCTGGTCGCGCCCTGGACCGATCCGCACGCCGCCGTGGCCGCCCTGCTCGACCGCAAGGTCAACGGCAAGGTCGTCCTGTCCCTGTGACCCCACGCGTCACCGTCCACACGAGGAAATCCATGCGACTGGTCAGTTACCACCAGCACGGCGGCCCCGACGTCCTGCGGGTCGGAGAGGCGCCGCTGCCCGAACCCGGCCCCGGACAGCTCCTGGTCCGCACCGAGGCCATCGGCGTCAACTTCATCGAGACCCAACTCCGCGCCGACGCAGCCCCGTTCCCCTCCCCGCTGCCGGGCCGACCGGCGGGCGACGTGGTCGGCCGGGTCGAGGCACTCGGCCCCGGCGTCGACGGCCCCGCCGTCGGCACCCGGATCGCCGCGTACGGAGTGCCCGCCGCCTACGCCGACCACGTGACTGTCGACGCCACCCGCGCCCTGGAGGTGCCCGACGGCATCGACCCGGCCACCGCCACCGCCCTCGCCTCGACGGCCCAGGTGGCCTGGAGCGTGCTCGACGTCGGCCGGGTCGCCCCCGGCGACACCGTCCTCGTGCACGCGGCGGCCGGCGCCATCGGGCACCTGGTCACCCAACTGGCCCGGCTGCGCGGGGCCGGACTCGTCATCGGCACCGTGGGATCGCCGGACAAGGCCGACTTCGTCCTCGCCCACGGCGCCCACCACGCCGTCGACTACCGCCGCCCCGACTGGGGCGACCGGGTCCGGGAGATCACCGAGGGCCGCGGTGTGGACGTCGTCCTCGACAGCGTCGAAGGCGCCGTCTTCCAGGAGGGAATCCGCCTGCTCAAGCCCCTGGGACGGCTCGTCTACTACGGGTTCGCGGACGCCGGCGCCAAGGTGGCCCAGGTCTCCATGCTCGACCTGCTCGGCCTCAAGTCCGTCGTCGGCACCTCCTTCGACGCTTGGAACGCCGCCGCGCCCGACCGCGCGGCCGAGGCCAGGCGCGAGCTCACCCGGCTCGTCGGCACGGGCGAACTGAAGGTCGCCGTGCACACACGGCTGCCCCTGGACCGGGCCGCCGAGGCCCACCGCGTCATCGAGGCCCGCACCCAGCTCGGCCGGGTCGTGCTCATACCCTGAGAGGGCGGAACATGGTTGACAACACACCCCGGAACCACGGCCCGGCACCGGTCGCCGCCGGTCCTGCGGCCACCGGGAACGCCGAGACCGGGAACGCCGAGACCGGAAGAGCAGCGCCCGGGAACGCCGCCGAGGAGGCCGCCGGCCAGGCTCCCGGCCAGGCCGAGCAGACCGACGTCCTGGTGGTGGGCGCAGGCCCCGGCGGGCTCAGCACCGCGGTCTTCCTCGCCCTGAACGGTGTCGCCCCGCTGGTCGTCGAGCGCCACCCCAGCACCTCGCAGGCGGTGAAGGCCACCGGCCAGTACCCCCACACCATGGAGGCGCTGGAGATCGCCGGGGCCGCGCAGGCGGTCCGCGACCGCAGCCGCGCCTTCCGCTCCGACTTCCACATGGTCGTCGCCAAGACGCTGGCCGGCCCCGTGCTGCGCACCCTGATGAGCGGCAGGGAGCTGTCCATGCGGCACGTCTCGCCGCAGGACTGGGGAACCGCCAGCCAGTCCGGCGTCGAGGCCGTCCTCGCGGACCGGGCGGCCGAACTGGGCGCCCGGCTGCGCTTCTCGACCCGGCTGGTCTCCTTCACCCAGGACGACGACGGCGTCACCGCGCTGACCGAGAACACCGCCACCGGCGAACGGCGCACCGTACGGGCCCGCTACCTCGTCGCCGCCGACGGCTGGCGCAGCGCCGTACGCGAGGCGCTGTCCGTGCCGACCCGGGGGCGGGGCGTCGTCGGCACCGTGCTCAGGGTGCTGTTCCGCGCCGACCTCACCGGACCGCTGGCGCACACCGAAGGAGCGGCGGACGCACGGAGGTTCACCGCCCTGCACATCGGCCGGTCCGTCCTGTTCAACACCGAGATCCCCGGCCTCTACGGCTACTTCCGCAACCTGACGCCCGAACTGCCCGAAGGCTGGTGGAAGGACCGGGCGACTCTCGAGAAGCAGGTCGAACAGGACCTCGGCATCTCCGGAATCCCGCTGGAGATAGAGGAGACCGGAGAGACCGACATCGCCTGCGGGGTCGCCGAACGGTTCCGGGCCGGCCGCGTCCTGCTGGTCGGCGACGCCGCGCACGTGATGCCGCCCACCGGCGGCATGGGCGGCAACACCGCCTACCTCGACGGCCTCTACCTCGGCTGGAAACTCGCCGCCGTCGTGCGCGGCACGGCCGGCGACGCGCTGCTGGACAGTCACGACGCCGAACGCCGCCCCTACGCCGAGTCGCTCGTCGAGCAGCAGTTCGCCAACCTGGTCGACCGCATCTCGCCGGAACTCGCCGACGACCAACTCGCCGCCCCCCTGCCGCCCCCGGTCATCGCCTTCGGCTACCGGGTGCCGGACGGGGCGATCGTCCGCGAACCGGACGACGACGGGGAGCTGTTCGAGAACCCCGCCGCCCCCACCGGCAGGCCCGGATCGCACGCCCCGTACCTCCCGCTCGTCCGCCCCGACGGCACGGACACCTCCACCACCGCGCTCCTGGGCCACGGCTTCACCCTGCTCACCGGGGCCAAGGGCGCCGACTGGGCGGAGGGCGCGGCCGACGCCGCCGCGGCGCTCGGCGTCACCCTGACCAGCCACGCGGTCGGGTCCCCCGACGGACCCGCCGACCGGGACGGGGCGTTCACCGCCGCCTACGGCGTCGGCGACCGGGGCGCGGTCCTGGTCCGCCCCGACCGCTTCATCGCCTGGCGCTCCCCGGAGGCGCCGCAGGACGCCCGGTCGGAGATCGACCGGGCGCTGCGCACCGTGCTCCACCGCCCCGCCGCCTGACCCCCTGGGCGCGACCGGCCCCCCCGACACCTGAGGAGGAACCACCATGACCACAACCGAGAACACCGGCGAGCGGCCCGCCGCGCTCGTGACCGGCGGCACCAGCGGCATCGGCCTCGCCGTGGTCGAGCAGCTCGCCGCGCAGGGCCACGCCGTCTTCCTGTGCGGCCGGGACGCGGGCACCGTCGCCGCGGTCGTCGACAAGCTCCGCGGCGAGGGGCTCGAAGTGGACGGCACCGCCGCCGACGTCACGTCGAAGGAGGACGTCAAGACGCTGGTCGCCGCCGCCGTCGCCCGGTACGGCCCCGTCCGGGTGCTCGTCAACAACGCGGGCCGGGGCGGCGGCGGCGTCACCGCCGAGATCCCCGACGCGCTCTGGGAGGACGTCATCGAGACCAATCTCAACGCCGTCTTCCGGGTCACCCGTGAGGTCCTCTCGGCCGGCGGGATGACCGGACTGGACTCGGGACGCATCATCTCCATCGCCTCCACCGGCGGCAAGCAGGGCGTGATGCTGGCGGCGCCGTACTCCGCGTCCAAGCACGGGGTCATCGGCTTCACCAAGGCACTCGGCCAGGAACTGGCGAAGTCCGGGATCACCGTCAACGCCGTCTGCCCGGGCTACGTCGAGACGCCGATGGCGGTCCGGGTCCGGCAGGGCTACGCCGACCACTGGGGGACCACCGAGGAGGACGTCCTGGAGCGCTTCCAGGGGAAGATCCCGCTCGGCCGCTACTCGACGCCCCAGGAGGTCGCCGGACTGGTCGGCTACCTCTCCGGGGACGTCGCCGCGTCCATCACCGCGCAGGCGCTCAACGTCTGCGGCGGACTCGGCAACTACTGATCAATCGGCACCGGGCCGCCGCGTCGTCCGGGTGCCGGGCGGCGCGGCGAGCGGCCCGGACGGACACGACGGACGGGTACAGGGTGAGGACCTACTACACGGCGGACCGGATGATCACCGGCGGCCCGGACGCCCCCGGCGCGCCCGTGCGGGACGCGGGGGTACTGGTGGAGGGCGGTGCGATCGTCTGGGCCGGACCGGACCGCGACCTCCCGGCGTCGCTGCGGGCCGGCTGCGACCGGGTCCCGCTCGGGCCGCGGACACTGCTGCCCGGTCTCGTGGACGCGCACGTCCACCTCGCCCTGGACGGGGAGCCCGGGGCGATGGAGCGCATGCGGGCGGAGCACGAGGACGGGATCCTCGCCCTGATGTTCCGCAACGCGACCGCCCTGGTGCGCACCGGGGTCACCACCGCCAGGGACCTCGGCGCCCCCGGCGGACTGGCGCTGACGGTCCGGGACGCCGTGGCGGCGGGCGAGGCCACCGGGCCCTCGCTGGTGGTGTCCGGACCGCCGCTCACCGTGCCGGACGGCCACTGCTGGTTCATGGGCGGCGCCTGCGAGGGCGAGGAGGAACTGCGCGCCGCGGTGCGGGACCAGGCACGGCGGGGGGTGGACCTCGTCAAGATCATGGTCACCGGCGGGGCCCTCACGGACCGGTCGGCCCTCGGGAAGGAACAGTTCACCGACGCCGAGCTGCGGGCCGTGGTGACGGAGGCCGCCCGGCACGGCCTGCGGGTCGCCGCCCACGCACACGGGACCACCGGCATCGCGCAGGCGGTCCGGGCCGGTGTCCACACCATCGAACACTGCAGTTTCGTCTCCCCGGACGGGACGGTGGAACCGGACCTGCCGCTCGTCGGGCTCATCGCCGCCGAGGGGATCCACGTCTGTCCCACGGTCAGCCGCCGCCTCACCGAACGCTGGGACGGCCGGTCCCCCGCGCCGCTGCCCGCCGTGCCCCTGCTGTACGCCGCGGGCGTCGGGCTGATCGCCGGCACGGACTCGGGCACCGACGGCGCGCCGCACGCCGCGTTCGTGGACGGGCTGATCGGCCTGGCCCGGCTCGGCCTGCCGCTGCCCGAGGTCCTGCACGCCGCCACCTCGCGCGCCGCCGACGCCCTCGGGCTCGGCGGGGTGACGGGGCGGCTGGCCCGCGGGCTGCGGGCCGACCTGATAGCCGTCGACGGTGACCCGCTGACGGACCTGGAGGCGCTGCGAGCGCCCTGCCTGGTGGTCGCCCGCGGCATCGAGGTCCCCCCGGCGGCCGGTCCCCCCGACCCGCCCCCGGAACGCGCGGACCGCCTCGTGCGGATCGTCCCGGCGGCCCGGCAGCCGAACCCCCCGCCCCTGCCGCGAGCGGGCTGAGCACGGACCCGCGGGGGGTTCCGTGCCGGGTTGCGGGTTCCTCGACGGGGGCTCCAACCGCCCTCCAGCGGCCGCTCGCACGCTGGGTGCATGACCCCTCGTGCCGAAACACTCGTCCCGCACGACACGCACGACACGTTCGCCCCGCACGCCACGCACGACACGTCCGCCCCGCAGGACGGGCTCGCACCGGTGGCCCGCACGCAGCCGGAGGAGGAGCCCGCCGAACCCGGCGAAGCCCTACCGTCGTCCGGCCGGCTGGGGCTCCGGCTCGGCTGCGCGCTGTTCGCGGCACCGGGCGCCCCCGACGCCGCCCGACTGCTGCTCGGGCTGCCCCCCGAGACGGCCGCCCAGGAGCCCGCCGAGCCCGCCGGTCCGGCCCCCGCCGCCGTCCTGCCCTGGTGGCCCCGGCCCGCGGCCCTCGGCACACCGCCCGACCGGCACGGTCGCCCCGGCCGCTGAGGGGAGTCGCTGGGCCGCCGTCCGTCCGTACCGGGCCTCCGCACGGTGCGAGCCGGTTCCGGCCGGAGACGCGAACAGATCAGCCCCCGGCCGGGTTCCCGGTCGGGGGCTGACCATCAAGGTGATGAACAGAGCGGCGCAGTGCGAGAGGTCCGTCCGCTCCCGGACCGCCGACGGCCAGCAGGTGCCGGCGGGCGTTCAGCGTCCCTGCCCCAACCGCCGAGACCGGGACTCCTGAAGCCAGATCAGGTTGGCCAATGTGGGGTCCTTCTCAGCGAGGCGGCGCCACTCGGCAGGGGTCGGCGAGCGTTCGGGAGCAGGAGTGGGGCGTTCGGTCATCGGTTGCCCTCCTCGGGCTGGGCGCTGGTATGGCAGTCGCAGGCGCATCTCCACCGCATCGCCACGGTGCCGCAGACGGTGGTGGTCCCCGGTCCGTGGCAGTATGCGTGCGCTTTGGGCCAGTCCTGCGTCTTGGCGACGCGGCACTCCGGGGTGGTGTACGGCGCGCTCACCGTGCCTACATCGCCCGCGCGTTGGCCGCGTCTTCCAGTGCGGCCTGGAGTGCGGCGGCATCAGTCGTCCAGACACCGCCTCCGGGGCTGACTCTCCAGTGAGGGCCGGGACCCGACACGCGGCAAGACGGCGGCAGTGCGAGGTACCCGACGACATCGAGCGGCCGGGTGCCGGGGACATCCCAGGTGGGAACGTTCGCAGGGCTGATGAACCAGTGGAGGGCTCCGTCTTGGTCGAGGACCGGGCCGGATCGAGCACCAAGGATGCCGATGGCGGACAGGCCGACGCTCCGGGGAACGCGGATCGCGGCCCATGTGGCGGGGGCGGGAACGGTCCTGTTCGGTGTACGCATCGCGGCTCCTCGGTTTCGGTGACGAGTAATGAGCATTGCCGTGCATGGCACGCAAAACGAGGGCTTGCAGGGGACTCTTGTGCGCACAAAAGAGGACTTTCGTCCGCCGCTTCGGGTGAAGTGTGGTTACTGAGAGGGTGTGCCGTGACACTGGGCGGGATGAGTCTCACAGGAGGATCAGCGTGCCACCGACGTTCAGCAACACCCGCTTGAAGTCCGCCCGGTTGGCGGCCGGCTACCATTCCCAGCAGGCACTCGCCGACGTGCTGGGCGTCGGAGTCCGCCAGGTGCGCCGCTGGGAGGCCGCTGCTCCGCCGTGGCCGCACCCCGATATGCAGCAAGCTCTCACCCGCGTGCTCGGCCAGGATCTCGATGCGCTGGGGTTCACGCCGCCGGCAGGCATGGACCCCGTTCGGCGGCGCCTCGTCGGTGCAACGGTTGCGGCCGTGGGCCTGGCCGCGGTCCCCTCGCAGGCGGCCGCCGCGATGCAGCCAGCCTCCGTCGCCGCCGACTTTGCTGCTGTGACCCGCTCGCACCGTAGGCTTTACTGGTCCGTCGCGCCGGCCACTCTGCACCCGGCGGCCGTCGCGCATGCCACCCTGGGATGCGCGCTGCTGCCCGAGACCGCAGGGCAAACCCGTATCACGGTGGCCGAGTCCCTCGCCGAGACGTGGCTGCTGGCCGGGCGTATCGAGTTCTTCGATCTGCGAGAGCCGGACCGAGCGGCCCAGACCTGGTTGCGGGCCTTGCAGGCTGCGGGCGAGGCGGACGATGCGCTGATGGGGGCGGCGATCCTCGCGCACACCGCGTTCATCCCCGCCTGGGTCGGCCGGCGCGACGATGCCGACGAGCGAATGGTGGCCGCTCGGACCTACGCCCGGCGCGGCCCGGCCGGGGCCGAGCTCCTCGCGTGGTTGGACGCCGTCGAAGCCGAGTGCGAGACCCGCTGCGGAAACACCCGGACGGCCCTGAATCTGATCGCTCACGGCGAGGACGTACTGGCTGCGGGCAGCGAGCACGAGTCCCCGGCGTGGCTCGACTGGTTCAGTTCGGTCCGGCTCTCCGCGTTCAAAGGCAACACGCAGTTGAAAGCCGGGCACCTGCCACAGGCGCGCGCCACGCTCCAGCAAGTCCTGGAGCAGTTGCCCGCTTCTGAGGACAAGCAGCGGTCCGTCATCCTCGGCGACCTCGCCGCCGTCGAGGCCGCCGCCGGGCAGCCGGACGCGGCGTCCGCCTATGCCTGCCAGGCTCTCGACCAGTTGGGGGCCACCTGGTACGCCACGGGCATGGACCGGGTCCGGGAGGTCCGCCGGGCCCTGGCCCCGTACCAGCATCAGCAGTGCGTGCGAGACCTCGACGAGCGCCTCTACGGCTGGAGCACCACGGTCAGCGCTCTCGCCCGTTGAACCGCGCCACCAGCGGCGACAGTTCGAGGAGGCTCTCCACCCGGAAGGTGGGGAGCCTCTTCGCCTCCTCGTCGTGCCACTGAATAGTGGCCCACGGGCCACGGTGGACGAGGGCGGTGTGCATGCCCGCGGCGACGGCCGGGCGGAGGTCGTTGTCGATGCGGTCGCCGACGTAGAGGATCTCGCCCGGCTCGGCCGGGACGACCTGGGCGACGCGCTCGAAGAAGAGTGGGTCGGGCTTGCTCGCGCCCCAGTCGTCCGACGTACCGATGAGGTCCACGTCGTTGGTGAACAGGCTTCTCAGAATCCCGCCGGCGCGCACGGTCTGGTTGCCCGCGATGCCCAGCCACAGTCCGTCGGCGCGCAGAGCCTTGAGGGAGTCGCGGACGTCGGGGTACAGGTCGGACTCCCCGAAGTGCTCGGGCTGACCCGCGTCAGCACGCGCATCGCGCTCTGCGTAGAGGTCGAAGCCCGGCCGGAACTCCTGAAACACGTCCCGGTAGTCGCGGCCCTGAGCAATGACGGCGCCGAACATGGCGGCGAAGGTGTGGCGGGGCACGTGAAGCCAGTCCGCCCACGTCCCGTACTCGCGGGTTTCGTCCACCAGGCACTCACCGACATCGAACACCACAGCGCGAATCATGCCGACGATCCTATGCAAGGCCCGGCGGAACGGCTGCCCCTCCTGCCGGGGCGCCCGGCCCCCCCTGAGCGCGTGCGAGGGGCACCGCGCGGCGGCGGTCCCGGACGGACCGGGGACTCGACGACGCGTCCGTGCCCGCCGGCCCCGAACCCAGCAGGGCCCGCAGGTCCTGCCGTGCGGTGCGGGGCTCCCGTGTTCCCGCCTGTTCCAGGAACGATCAAGGCCCGACCTGTTTTCACAGATCGGGCCTTGATCATCAAGGGTGAGTAACGGGACTTGAACCCGCGACATCCTGGACCACAACCAGGTGCTCTACCATCTGAGCTATACCCACCACGCTGGCCGGTGGTTTTCTTACCGGCCGAGAAAAAGTGTACAGGGTCCGAGGGGGTGCTCGCGCACGTGTTTCCCGGGCGCTGTCCACGGGCCCTTCCGGGCCCGTGACCTGCGGGTGTTCCGTCAGTCGCCGGCGGGCAGCACGTGCCGGGCCGCGATCTCCTTGGCGCGGTCCGAGTCCGGGCCGGGCTGCGGTACGAAGATCGCCTCCCGGTAGTAGCGCAGCTCCGCGATGGACTCGCGGATGTCGGCCAGCGCCCGGTGGTTGCCGTTCTTGTCCGGACTGTTGAAGTACGCCCTCGGGTACCAGCGCCGGGCCAGTTCCTTGACCGAGGACACATCGACGATCCGGTAGTGCAGGTAACCCTCCAGGGCCTGCATGTCCCGCGCGAGGAAGCCGCGGTCGGTGCCGACCGAGTTTCCGCACAGCGGGGCCTTGCCCGGCTCCTTCACGTGTTCGCGCACGTACGCGAGGACCTGGGCCTCGGCGTCGGCCAGGGTGGTGCCCCCGGCCAGCTCGTCGAGGAGACCCGAGGTGGTGTGCATCCGCCGCACCACCTCGGGCATGGTCTCCAGGGCCGCGTCCGGCGGGCGGATCACGATGTCCACCCCTTCGCCGAGCACGTTCAGTTCCGAGTCGGTGACCAGTGCGGCCACCTCGATGAGTGCGTCGTCCGCCAACGAGAGCCCGGTCATCTCGCAGTCGATCCACACCATGCGGTCGTTCATGCGCCCACCCTACGGGGCGCTGCGCTGACCCGGCAGTGCCGGGCGTCCGCCCGCATAGGCGTCCGCACCCCCCGCCGGGCCCCCGGCGGCCCGGTCCGGCAGACCCGAGAGCGCCTGCGAGGCGGCGGACACCAGCCCCGCAGGACGCCGCACCGCCGCCGCGCCCTGGGCGGGCACCGGCACCTCGGACTCCGGCACCGCCCCCGGACGACGGGCCCGGTAGGCGGCCCGGTACGCGGCGGGGGAGGAGCCGAGCTGGCGGCGGAAGTGCCCGCGCAGCGCGACCGGCGACCGGAAGCCGCAGCGACCCGCGACCTCGTCCACCGAGTAGTCCGACGTCTCCAGCAGCCGCTGTGCCTGGAGCACCCGCTGGGTGATCAGCCACTGCAGCGGGGCGCTGCCGGTGAGGGAGCGGAACCGCCGGTCGAAGGTGCGCCGGCTCATGTAGGCGCGGGCCGCCAGCGTTTCCACGTCGAACTGCTCGTGCAGGTGCTCCAGCGCCCAGGCCACCACCTCGGCGAGCGGGTCCGAACCGATCTCCTCGGGTAAAGACCTGTCGAGGTAGCGTTCCTGCCCGCCGCTGCGCCGGGGCGGGACGACCAGCCGGCGCGCGAGCGCCCCGGCGGCCTCCGTGCCGTGGTCGGTGCGTACGACGTGCAGGCAGAGGTCGATCCCGGCGGCGGTGCCGGCCGAGGTGAGGACGTCCCCGTCGTCGACGAACAGCTCGCGCGGATCGACGTGCACCGAGGGGTAGCGCTTGGCGAGCGTCGGCGCGTACATCCAGTGGGTGGTGGCGGGGCGGCCGTCCAGCAGCCCGGCGGCCGCGAGCACGAAGGCCCCGGTGCACAGGCCGATGATGCGGGCGCCCTCCTCGTGGGCGCGGCGCAGCGCGTCCAACGCCTCCACCGGGGGCGGGGAGGTGATGGACCGCCAGGCGGGCACCACCACGGTGCCGGCCCTGCTGATCGCCTCCAGGCCGTAGGGCGCGGTGAGTTCGAGCCCGCCGGTGGTGCGCAGCGGTCCTTCCTCGCCCCCGCACACCAGCAGGCGGTAGCGGGGAACCCCGGCGTCCTGCCGGTCGATCCCGAAGACGGAGAGCGGGATCGAGCTCTCGAAGATCGGGCCGCCGCTGAACAGCAGCACGGCGACGACTTCCCGGCGCCGTCGGCCGGTCAGTTTCCGTGCGGCCTCCGTCGCGGCTGCGGAGTCCTGGCTCATGACGCTAAGCCCCCCTCGGTGTTCGCGTCTCCCTGGTCCCTACGGGCCTGTCGCTCCTGCACGTGTCCCCTCGGTCCTGCACGAGTCCCCAGTCCTCGATCTTCAAGATCGAATCTACTGCGTCCGACCGTCCCGAAATGACACGTTCCCCCACCGGCACTATGTCGACAAGGCAACTTGGCGTGAAGCGTTCGATCACGAAGCGTTCCACGCGTGAGCGGCACAGGGAAGTGCGCGCGGCGATCATGGCCCGTCCGTGTCGGGTAAAAGCGTACCGCGCGGTCTCTTCCTGGCAGGTGGCACTGGCGAATGCGGGCCGTATCGCCAAGGTTTCGGCGCAGATGTGAAGTTGGCTGAAAATCAGCGGTTGCGTGCGCCTGATCCGGTCACGCTCCGGCGCACTTCCCCTCGCTCTCCGTCCGCCCCGGTGCGCCCCCCGGCGGACCTCACGAAAGGGCGCGGAGCCCGTACGGCAGGGGTGCTGCCGGTGATGTGGCGTGGACGCGGCGGGGGCGCGCGGGAGTGGCCGGGGGCACGGCGCGGGCCGGCTCCGTCCGCGAAGGCCCCGCCGGCGTGGCGCGGTGGCCAACTCGGAGCGGTCCGGACCGTCCCGAGGTGCGTCCGGGTGTCCCCATGGTCCGTACCACCCCGTACGGAAAAACGGGGCGCGGGGGCGCGAGCGGGGCGCGGTCGCTCGGTGTAATGCCCAACCGGCATTGCCATACGCCTCGCGCTGGGGCATGCTCCCTCCAGCGTCGCCCACGCTTCACGGCGATATGGGCAGGAGAGGCTTGCCGCCGTACCCTTGGGGGTAGGGGGTCGGAAAGATGATTCCCGGACAACAGTCCCCCTGCTCGTTGACGTGTTTCCCCTAGCCGTTCCCTCCTCACGAGGACTCTCTTCGCCGAGACACCGATGGCCGGTCACGAAATTCCCGAACCCGCAGACCGCAAGCAGGTCGCCGACCCCCTGTCGTCGGAACCGCTGACGGCGGAAGACGCACGCCATTCCTGTGATCCGGCCTTCCGGCACGGGGTGGTCGTCGGCTTCGACGGCTCCACGTCCAGCGAGCGCGCCCTCGCCTATGCCATCGGCATGGCGCTGAGGTCCGGCTCGGGTCTGATCATCGTCCACGTCGCCAACCGTCTGCCGACCACCGTCTGGGCGGGCTGCGAGCCGCCCGTCTTCGTCGACGTGCCCGACCACCGCACCGAGGTGCTGGGCCTCGAACTGGCTTGCGCGGACTACCTCTCCGAGGTGCCGTGGGTGCTGGTGGAGCGCGGCGGGGACATCTGCCACGAGTTGGAGGAGGTCGGCCGGGAGTACGCCGCCGACGCCATCGTGGTGGGCTCCACGCACGGCATCGTCGGCCGCATCTTCGGCTCGGTCGCCGGCCGTCTCGCCCGCCGCGCCCAGCGGCCGGTCGTCGTCATCCCCTGACCCCCGACCCGACCCCGCTCCCGCTCCGCCGCGCGTGTGGCCGCGCCGCACGTGCGGACTGACGACCCGTCAGCAGGCGTATTCTTGAACCGGATCGGGCACGCCGCGCGACACACGAGGGTGCGCCGCGCGACCCCCGCCCCGCGACTGCCGGAGCGGGTGCTGCCCCCCGTCCCCAGGGGCAGCACCCGCTCGTCGGTGCCGGGACACGGCCCCGGCGGCCGGGCTACTCGACCGTGACGGACTTCGCGAGGTTCCGCGGCTTGTCGATGTCCCGGCCCAGCGCCAGCGCCGTGTGGTAGGCGAAGAGCTGGAGCGGGATGCCCATCAGGATCGGGTCCAGCTCGTCCTCGTTCTTCGGGACGACGATGGTGTGGTCCGCCTTCTCCTGCACCTGGTGGGCGACCGCCAGGATGCGGCCCCGGCGGGCCTTGATCTCCTCCAGCGCCGCCCGGTTCTTCTCCAGCAGGTCGTCGTCCGGCACGATCGCCACGGTCGGCATCGCGGGCTCGATCAGCGCCAGCGGTCCGTGCTTCAGCTCCGAGGCCGGGTAGGCCTCCGCATGGATGTACGAGACCTCCTTGAGCTTCAGCGACGCCTCGCGGGCCACCGGGTAGCCGCGCACCCGGCCGATGAACATCATCGACTTGGCGTCCGCGTACTCGGCGGCGAGCCGCTTGATCTCGTCCTCGCCCGCCAGGATCTCGCTGATCTGCGCGGGCAGCCTGCGCAGCCCGTCGATGATCCGCTTGCCGTCCGCGACCGACAGGTCCCGGATGCGGCCGAGGTGCAGGGCGAGCAGTGCGAAGGAGACCACCGTGTTGGTGAAGCACTTGGTGGAGACGACGCAGACCTCGGGGCCGGCGTGCACATAGGTGCCGCCGTCCGCCTCGCGGGCGATGGCGGAGCCGACCACGTTGACGATGCCCAGCACCCGGGCGCCCTTGCGCTTGAGCTCCTGGACGGCGGCGAGCACGTCGTAGGTCTCGCCGGACTGCGACACCGCGACGTACAGGGTGTCGGGGTCGACCACCGGGTTGCGGTAGCGGAACTCCGAGGCGGGCTCGGCGTCCGCGGGGATGCGGGCCAGCTCCTCGATGAGCTGCGCGCCGATCTGGCCCGCGTGGTAGGAGGTGCCGCAGCCGAGGATCTTGATCCGGCGCACCCCGCGCGCCTCGCGGGCGTCGAGGTTGAGGCCGCCGAGGTGCACGGTGGAGAACCGGTCGTCGATCCGGCCGCGCAGCGCGCGGTCCACGGCGTCGGCCTGCTCGGAGATCTCCTTGTGCATGTACGTGTCGTGGCCGCCCATGTCGTACGACTCGGCCTCCCACTCCACGGTGGTCGGCGTGGCCGTCGTGGTCGAGCCCTCCGTGGTGTACGTACGGAAGTCGTCGGCCTTCAGGGTGGCCATCTCGCCGTCGTCCAGCGTCACGACCTGGCGGGTGTGGGCGACGAGAGCGGCGACGTCGGAGGCGACGAACATCTCCTTCTCACCGATGCCGAGGACCACCGGCGAGCCGTTGCGGGCCACCACGATCCGGTCGTTGAAGTCGGCGTGCATGACCGCGATGCCGTAGGTGCCCTCGACCGAGCGCAGTGCCTCGCGGACCTTCTCCTCCAGGGTCTCCGCCTGGGCGCGGGCGACCAGGTGGACCAGCACCTCGGTGTCGGTCTCGGAGAGGAAGACGACACCGTCGGCGACGAGCTTGGCCCGCAGCTCGGTGGCGTTGTCGATGATGCCGTTGTGGACGACCGCGACCTTGTTCTCGGCGTCCATGTGCGGGTGGGCGTTCTCGTCGCTCGGCGCGCCGTGCGTGGCCCAGCGGGTGTGGGCGATGCCGGTGGTGCCCGCGAACCGCTTGGGGATGCGGGCCTCCAGCTCACGGACCCGGCCCTTGGCCTTCACCATCTTCAGCACCGCGGGCTTGCCCGCCGCGGGCTTCTGGGTGACGACGATGCCGGCCGAGTCGTACCCCCGGTACTCCAGCCGCTGGAGTCCTTCCAGCAGCAGCGGCGCGACATCGCGCTTACCGATATACCCGACGATTCCGCACATGGATTCTGCCCCTCCATCGACGTACAAGAAATGAGGTGTGCCCGCCCTGTTCCCGGGCGTCCGCCCGGTCGAGGACGCCCGGTCGAGGACGCCCGGCCCCGCCGGCGGCGGCGGACGGTCAGCCGTAGACGATGCGGCGCAGCTGCCGGAGCGAGAGCTCCGGCGGCGCCACCGCCCGGTGCGGCAGTTCGTCCGCGATCCGCTCGAAGATCTCCGCGTTGACCAGGCCGCCGGACTGCAGCTCGCGGTGGCGCCGGCGGACGAAGGCCTCGGTCGTCTCGTCGAAGTACGCCAGCACGTCGAGGATCACCCGGGCCGCCTCACCGCGCGGGAGCGCGGTGGAGCGTACGAGGTGGTCGATGAGGTCGTCGTGAGACGTACGGCGTTCCAGCACCCGTTGATACTGCGTGGTGGCGGCGGGTTGTGCAAGAAATCTGCCCGGAATCGGGCAAACGCTGGGAGAAATGTAGGGCGATCAAGAGGGAACCCGTGCGTGTGGGCGGCGTGCGCCGGGACCGCCCGGTGGGTCGGCGGCGGACTCCGCCGTGCGGGCCTCCCGTCCGCGGCACCGTCCGGGCGGTGGCGGGGGTCCGTGTCCGTGAAGGCCGAAAAGGTCTCCGGGAAGGTCTCCGGGACGGCCCCGCACCGGCCGGATGCGCCTGGGGGCGTCGCTCCCACCGGTCCCACCGGTCACGCCGCTCGCGCGCGACGACGATCCGGGAGGTCCGCGAAAACGCGGGGGGCGTACGGCGCGGTCGGTTCCTCGGCCGGTCCCGGAGCGGTGCGCACGCGGTTCAGGCCACCGGGGCGAGGGCGGCGGCAGCGCGAGGGGGACCCGCGAGGGAGCGTGAGGGTCAAAGCGGCCGGGAGTCGGGCGGTGAACGGCCGCGGTGCGGCCCGGCGGCGGCCCGTGGCCGGTGACTGGACGGTGTGGTGCCGCCCGGTCGGGGGCGTCCGGGGCGCGGGACGCCGCCGGACGCCCCCGTGGGGCCGTCAGGCCGGGAGCCCCAACTCCCTCGCGATCAGCATGCGTTGCACCTCGCTGGTGCCCTCGCCGATCTCCAGGATCTTGGAGTCGCGCCACATGCGGGCGACCGGGTACTCGTTCATGAAGCCGTAACCGCCGTGGATCTGGGTGGCGTCGCGGGCGTTGTCGACGGCCACGGTCGAGGAGTACAGCTTCGCGATGGCCGCCTCCTTCTTGAACGGCTCGCCCGCCACCAGCCGGGAGGCCGCGTCGCGCCAGCCGATCCGGGCCATGTGGGCGCGGGTCTCCATGTCGGCGATCTTGAACTGGATGGCCTGGTTGGCGCCGATCGGGCGGCCGAAGGCGTGCCGCTGGCCCGCGTACTTCACCGACTCGTCCACGCAGCCCTGGGCGAGGCCGGTGGCCAGCGCGGAGATCGCGATGCGGCCCTCGTCGAGGATGCGCAGGAACTGGGCGTAGCCGCGGCCCTCCTCGCCCAGCAGGTTGGCGCGGGGGACCCGGACGTCCGAGAAGGACAGTTCGCGGGTGTCGGAGGCGTTCCAGCCGACCTTGGAGTACGGGGCGGCGACCGTGAAACCGGGCGTGCCGGCGGGAACGATGATCGCGGAGATGCGCGGGGAGCCGTTCTCCTTGCGGCCGGTCACCGCCGTGACGGTCACCAACTCCGTGATGTCCGTGCCCGAGTTGGTGATGAAGCACTTGGAGCCGTTGACGATCCACTCGTCGGTGGCCTCGTCCAGGACCGCCGTCGTGCGGGTGCCGCCGGCGTCGGAGCCGCCGTCCGGCTCGGTGAGTCCGAACGCGCCCAGCGCCTCGCCCGCACAGAGCTTCGGCAGCCACTGACGCTTCTGCTCCTCGGTGCCGAACAGGTGGACCGGCATGGCGCCCAGCGAGACGCCGGCCTCCAGGGTGATCGCCACCGAGGAGTCGACCCGGGCCAGCTCCTCCAGGGCGATCCCGAGGGCCAGGTAGTCGCCGCCCATGCCGCCGTACTCCTCCGGGAACGGCAGCCCGAACAGGCCCATCCGGCCCATCTCGCGCACGATCTCGTACGGGAACTCGTGGCGCTCGTAGTAGTCGCCGATCTTCGGGGCGACCACGTCGTGGGCGAACGCCTCGACGGTGCGCCGCAGTTCCTCGTGCTCGGCGGTCAGCCGGTGGTCCAGGGCCATGGTCAGTGCTCCTCGTGGGACGGGGTCCGCGGGGGCGCCGGGTCGGTGCTCCCCGCGAGGGCGCGAACGGTGCGGGACGGGCTCGGCCGCCCCAGTTCCCCGGCGAGCCACACGCTGGTGGCGGTGAGCGCGGCGAGGTCGACTCCGGTCCCGATGCCGAGACCGTCGAGCATCCACACGAGATCCTCGGTGGCGAGATTGCCGGTCGCGCTCTTCGCGTACGGGCAGCCGCCGAGGCCGCCCGCCGACGCGTCGACGGTGGTCACCCCCTGCTGGAGCGCCGCCAGCGTGTTGGAGAGCGCCTGACCGTAGGTGTCGTGGAAGTGCACGCCGATCACGGAGACCGGCACGCCCGCCTCCGTGAGGGCGGTGAGCAGGGCCCGTACGTGGCCGGGGGTGGCGACGCCGATGGTGTCGCCGAGGGACAGCTCGTCGCAGCCGAGGTCCTTCAGCGCCTTGGCGACGCGGACCACCCGCGCCAGGGGGACCGCACCCTCCCAAGGGTCGCCGAAGCACATGGAGAGGTAGCCGCGCACGTGCGCCCCGGCGTCCTTGGCGCGGGCCACGACCGGCTCGAACATCAGGAGCGACTCGTCGACGGTCCGGTTCAGGTTGCGGGCGGCGAACGTCTCGGTGGCCGAGCCGAACACCGCGACGGACCGGGCGCCGAGCGCCAGCGCCCGGTCCAGGCCGCGCTCGTTCGGCACCAGGACGGGCAGCGAGACCCCGCCGATGTCGCCGAGCAGCGGGTACAGCCGCTCCGCGTCGGCCAGTTGGGGCACCCACTTCGGATGCACGAAGCTGGTCGCCTCGATCGTGGTGAGGCCGGCCGCCGCCAGCCGGTGGACGAACTCCGCCTTCACCTCCGTCGGGACGGTGGTCTTCTCGTTCTGCAACCCGTCCCGCGGTCCCACCTCGTGGATGCGGACCCGCGCGGGCAGGTCCGGCGCGGGGACGGTCATGGGCAGGTCGCGCGGTCCGTCGCTCATGCGTGCTCCCCGGAGGCGGCCGCGGGCGTCACCACGGCCAGGATCTGGTCCATGGCGACGGTGGCGCCCGCCGTGACGTCGAGTTCGGTGACGGTTCCGGCGTGCGGGGCGGAGATGACGTGCTCCATCTTCATCGCCTCCACCACCAGCAGGCTCTGGCCGGCCTCCACGTCGTCCCCGACGGCCACCTTCACCACCGTGACCGTGCCCGGCATCGGGGCGGCCAGCGTGTCGGCCCCGGCGCGGGCCGCCCCGCCGAGCGCGGCGGCCACCGGGTCGTGGTCCTGGACGTGCCAGGTGTCGCCGTCCCGGCCGAGCCAGGCCCCGGACCGGTGGAACCGGTGGGTCAGGCCGTCGAGCGCGACGCTCACCCCGTCCGGCGCGACCACCGCTCCGGGCGGCGCCTGCCGCACCACCGGCTCCCGCCCCGGCACCCGCAGCGGAAAGGACGGGAGGACGGGGACGCCGCCGGTGCGCCAGCCGTTCGGTACGGAGAACGGGTCGGTCCACCCGGAGGCGTCCGGGACCGGCGCCAGCGCGTCCCCGCGCACCGCGGCCGCCGCCGCGTACACCTCCTCGGGCACCTCGGGGTCGACCAGGCCGTCCGCCTCGCGTTCCACCAGGCCGGTGTCCAGTTCGCCGGCCACGACCGCGGGGTGCGCCAGCAGGCGGCGCAGGAAGCCCGCGTTGGTCGGCACGCCGAGGATCACGGTGTCCGCGAGGGCCGCCCGCAGCCGCCGCAGCGCGGTCTCCCGGTCCGGCCCGTGGGCGATCACCTTCGACAGCATCGGGTCGTACAGGCTGCCGACCTCCGCGCCCTCGCTCAGCCCGGAGTCGGTCCGCACGCCGTCGCCGGACGGCTCACGCAGCGCGAGGACCGTGCCGCCGGACGGCAGGAAGCCGCGGACCGGATCCTCGGCGCACACCCGCGCCTCCACCGCGTGCCCGCTGAAGGAGATGTCCTCCTGCGCGAACGGCAGCCGCTCCCCGGCCGCGACCCGTAGTTGCCACTCCACCAGGTCGATCCCGGTGACCAGTTCGGTGACCGGGTGCTCGACCTGGAGGCGGGTGTTCATCTCCATGAAGCAGTAGGCGGACGGGTCGCCGCCCGGCACGATGAACTCGACCGTGCCCGCGCCGGTGTACCCGCAGGAGCGCGCCGCGCGCACCGCCGCCTCGCCCATCGCCGCCCGGGTCGCCGGGTCCAGCAGGACGGACGGAGCCTCCTCGACGATCTTCTGGTGGCGGCGCTGCAGCGAGCACTCGCGCTCCCCGAGGTGCACCACGCCGCCGTGCCCGTCGGCCAGCACCTGGATCTCGATGTGGCGCGGCCGCTCGATCCACCGCTCCACCAGCAGGGTGTCGTCGCCGAAGGACGCCGTCGCCTCCCGCCGGGCCGCCGCGATCTCGTCCGCGAGCAGCGCCTCGTCGTGCACCAGCCGCATGCCCTTGCCGCCGCCGCCCGCGGACGGCTTGAGCAGCACCGGCATGCCGATGGCGCGGGCCGCCCCGACGAGCTGCCCGTCGGTCAGGCCGCTGCCCGAGGAGCCGGGGACCACCGGGACACCGGCCGCCGCGACGGTCTCCTTGGCCCGGATCTTGTCGCCCATCAGCGCGATGGCGGGGGCGGGCGGCCCGATGAAGACCAGCCCCGCCTCGGCACAGGCCCGCGCGAACCCGGCGTTCTCGGCGAGGAACCCGTATCCCGGGTGGACGGCCTCGGCGCCGGTGCGGCGGGCCGCCTCCAGCAGCGCCGGGACCGACAGGTAGCTGTGCGCGGCGGGCGCCGGCCCGATCCGCACCGCGGTGTCGGCCTCCCGTACGTGCCGGGCGCCGGCGTCCGCGTCGCTGTACACGGCGACCGACCGGACGGCGAGCGCGCGCAGGGTCCTCACCACCCGTACGGCGATCTCGCCGCGGTTGGCGACCAGAACAGTGCTGAACATGGAAGTCCTCACCCTCACATCCGGAAGACGCCGAAGCCGGGCTCGCCCAGCGGCGCGTTGGCACACGCGGTCAGGGCCAGCCCGAGGACCTGGCGAGTGTCGAGCGGGTCGATCACGCCGTCGTCCCAGAGCCGGGCGGTGGCGTAGTAGGCGTTGCCCTGCTGCTCGTACTGGGCGCGGATCGGGTCCTTGAACGCCTCCTCGTCGGCGGCCGGCCAGTCGTCGCCGAGCTGGTCCCGCTTGACGGTGGCCAGCACCGAGGCGGCCTGCTCGCCGCCCATCACGGAGATCTTCGCGTTGGGCCACATCCACAGGAAGCGGGGGGAGTAGGCCCGGCCGCACATCGAGTAGTTGCCCGCGCCGTACGAGCCGCCAACCACCACGGTCAGCTTCGGCACGCGGGTGGTGGCGACGGCCGTGACCATCTTCGCGCCGTGCTTGGCGATGCCGCCCGCCTCGTAGTCGCGGCCGACCATGAAGCCGGAGATGTTCTGCAGGAAGACGAGCGGGATGCCGCGCTGGTCGCACAGCTCGATGAAATGGGCCCCCTTCTGCGCGGACTCCGAGAAGAGGATGCCGTTGTTGGCGACGATCCCGACCGGGTGGCCGTACAGGTGCGCGAAGCCGGTGACCAGCGTCTGGCCGTACTCCGCCTTGAACTCGGCGAACCGCGATCCGTCCACCAGCCGGGCGATCACCTCGCGCACGTCGTACGGCGTCCGGGGATCGACCGGTACCGCGCCGTACAGGCCGGCCGGATCGGCCTTCGGTTCCTCCGCGGGCCGGACGGTCCAGGGCAGCGGGCCGCGGGCGGGCAGGGTGGAGACGATGGTGCGGACGATCCGCAGGGCGTGCGCGTCGTCCTCCGCGAGGTGGTCGGTGACCCCGGAGATCCGGGAGTGCACCTCGCCGCCGCCCAGTTCCTCGGCCGTCACGACCTCGCCGGTCGCCGCCTTCACCAGTGGCGGACCGCCGAGGAAGATGGTGCCCTGGCCGCGCACGATCACGGCCTCGTCGCTCATCGCCGGGACGTACGCCCCGCCCGCCGTGCAGGAACCCAGCACCGCCGCGATCTGCGGGACGCCGGCCGCGGACATCCGGGCCTGGTTGAAGAAGATCCGCCCGAAGTGGTCCCGGTCCGGGAACACCTCGTCCTGCATCGGCAGGAACGCCCCGCCCGAGTCCACGAGATACAGGCAGGGGAGACGGTTCTCCAGCGCCACCTCCTGGGCCCGCAGGTGCTTCTTCACCGTCATCGGGTAATACGTGCCGCCCTTGACCGTGGCGTCGTTGGCGACGATCACGCACTCCCGGCCGGAGACCCGGCCGATCCCGGCGATCACCCCGGCCGCCGGGGCCGCGCCGCCGTACAGCCCCTCGGCGGCCAGCGGCGCCAGCTCCAGGAAGGGAGAGCCCGGGTCCAGCAGGGCGTCCACCCGCTCCCGCGGCAGCAGCTTGCCCCGTGCCACGTGCCGGGCACGGGCCTTCTCACCCCCGCCCAGCCGGACGGACGCGAGCCGCGCCCGCAACTCGTCGGTGAGTGCGAGATGCGCCGCCTCGTTGGCCCGCCAGGCCTCGGAGGCGGGATCGGCCGCGCTCGTCAGCACCGGTGCCTGCTGCATCGTGTCGAGCCCCCTTGCCCCGCCGCCGGTGACCGGAGATCACCGGGGATCGGTCGTCGAGCCTGGTTAATGAGCGTTAACGCACTTCAGGTTAACGAGCGCTAACGGCCCTGTCTAGAATGAATCCTCATGAGCACCCATGCCACGGCCCGCGTCGCCGCACCCGCCCGCCGGGAGCAGATCCTCCGGGAGGCCGCACGCCTCTTCGCCGAGCGCGGGTTCCACGGCGTCGGCGTGGACGAGATAGGGGCAGCGGTCGGCATCAGCGGCCCCGGGCTCTACCGGCACTTCCCCGGCAAGGACGCGATGCTCGCCGAACTGCTGGTGGGCATCAGCGAGCGGCTGCTGGAGGGCGGACGGCTCCGCGTGTCGCGGACCGGGGACGGAGCCGGCGGCTCGCCGGAAGCGGTGCTGGACGCCCTGATCGAGGGCCACATCGACTTCGCCCTCGACGACCGGCCGCTGATCACTCTGCACGACCGCGAGCTGGACCGGCTGCGCGAGGACGACCGCAAGCGGGTGCGCCGGCTCCAGCGCCAGTACGTCGAGGTCTGGGTCGGTGTGGTGCGCGCCCGCTACCCGGCGCTCACCGAGGCCGAGGCCCGCGTCACCGTGCACGCCGTCTTCGGCCTGCTCAACTCCACCCCCCGCCTCACCCGCCCCGAGGCGCTCCCGGACCGCGCGTCGACCGCGGCCCTGCTGCACCGGCTGGCCCGCGGGGCCTTCGCGGCGGCGGCAGAGCCCCGGTAACCGCCCGCCCCAAAGCCGTACGCGCCATAGCCCCGGCGCCGCGCCCCCGTTCCCGCCCTCCATGTGACCGCCTCCCGTGTCCACGGCCCGGCCCGCGCCGCGGTACGCGTGCACCCGGCCCCTCCACGCAAGCCCCGGCCTCCGCGCACACCCCCGGTCCACCGTGCAAGACGACGGGCCCGGCGGGCGGCCCGGACGGCACAATGGGTGGCATGCCGATACCGAGCCGTGCCGCACTCGTCGACCATCTCGTCCGTACGCGCATCGCGGGCGACGTGGCCACCCCCCGGGACAACAACCTCGCCCACTACCGCAGCCTTGCCAACGGCGACCGGCACTACTGGCTCGGGCTGGAGCTCGGCGACCGGTGGACCGACGAGCAGGACGTCCTCGCGGTCATGGCCGAGAGATGCGGCGTCAACGACGACCCCGGCCACCGGCACGGCCAGGACACCATCGACCCCGAGCTGACCGTCGACGCCCTCGACCGGATGGCCGACCGGCTGCGCAAGGCGGCCGAGGGCGCCCAGCGGGTCCTGTTCGCCACCGGCCACCCCGGCGGTCTGCTCGACGTGCACCGCAAGACGGCCGACGCGCTGCGCCGGGCGGGCTGCGAGATCGTCCGCATCCCGGGCGGTCTCACCGCCGACGAGGGCCTGGTGCTCCAGTTCGCCGACGTGGCCATGCTGGAACGCGGCGCGACGCTCTGGCACACCCACTCGCCCGCGCCGATGGCCGCGATCCTGGACGGCCTGGAACGCGAAGGCAGTCCCCAGCCCGACCTGGTCCTCGCCGACCACGGCTGGGCGGGCTGCGCCGGACAGCGGGGCCTCGACTCCATCGGGTACGCCGACTGCAACGACCCCGCCCTGTTCCTCGGCGAGGCCGAGGGCACCCTCCAGGTCACCGTCCCGCTGGACGACCACGTCCTCGACCCGCGGTTCTACGACCCGATGACGGACTACCTGCTGAACGCGGCGGGACTGCTGTAGAGGGCGGTTGCGCCCGGCTCCCGGCCGTGCGGGGCGGCTCGGGACGATGGTGCCGGGGTCTTCCGGCCGGTACGGCGTTCCCTCTTGACCCTGACCCGCGGGTCAGGGGTTAGTTTCCGGGCTCCTCCGGCCGTACCGTGTCCCGGCGCGTCGGCCACCGTCTCCACCCCAGGAGCCCCGCATGCCCGCAGCGCCCGACCCGTCCGGCCCGCCCGGACCGCCCGCAAGCCTTGCCGCTCCCGGCCTGCCCCGCACCTCCCGCGAGATTCGCCTCGCCGCGACGCCCGAGGGGCTGCCCGAGGCCCGGCACCTCACCGTCGTGGAGACCCCGCTCCCGCAGCCCGGACCGGGACAACTGCTCGTCCGCAACAGCCACTTCGCCCTCTTCGCGGGGCTCCGTACGCTGATGGGCGCGGAGAACGACGGGGTGCCGCTGCCCCCGCTGCGGGCCGGCGACACCGTCATCGGGCCCGCCGTCGGGGAGGTCGTCGCCGCGCCCGCCGGAAGCCGGTTGCGACCCGGCGACCCGGTGACCCATCTGCTCGGCTGGCGGGAGTACGCCGTTCTGCCCGCCGGTGACGCCGCCGCCCTCGGGGACGTACTGCCCGACCCGGTCGCCCACCTCGCCCAGGGCTCCTCGGCGTACGGGGCGCTGACCCGGCTCGCCGAGGTCCGGCCGGGCGACACGGTGCTGGTCACCGGCGCCGCGGGCGCGGTGGGCGTCCTCGCGGGCCAGATCGCCCGGCTGCTGGGGGCGGGCACGGTCATCGGTACCACCGGCTCGCCCGCGAAGGCCGAACGGCTGGTGGCCGAGCTCGGCTACGACGCCGTGGTGCTCCGCGGGCCGGAGGACTTCACCCGCCGCCTCGCCGAGGCCGCGCCCGACGGGATCGACGTCCTGCTGGACCTGGTCGGCGGCGAGCAGCTGACGGCGGCGGTCGCGGTCGCCCGCCCCGGTGCCCGGTTCGCCCTGGTCGGCGCGCTCTCCGGCCAGTTGGCGGCCGGCCGCGGCGGTGGCAGCGCCCCGGCGGAGATCGACACGTACCGGATGATCGTCAAGGGGCTGTCGGTGCGCGGTTACACGGGCGGCGACCACCCCGACGTCGGCGCGGAGTGGAACCGGCGGTTCGGCGCGTGGCTGCGTTCCGGCCGGATCACCTTCCCGTACACCGCCGTCGCGGGACTGGGCAACGCTCCGCGCGCGTTCGAGGAACTCCTGCGGGGGCGGCATTTCGGCGGTGCCGTGGTGGAAGTGTTCTCCTGACGGGCGCCGTGCCCGGCGGGCCGGGCAGGGGGTGGTGCGGGATGCGGATCGGGGACGCGGCGGCGTCGGCGGGGACGACGCCCCGCGCGTTGCGCTTCTACGAACAGCGCGGGCTGCTCGCCCCGCCCGCCCGCACCTCCTCCGGGCAACGGGAGTACGGGGCCGAGGACGTGGCGCGGGTCCGCCTCGTCCGGGAACTGCTGGCCTCCGGCCTCACCGTCGAGGACGTACGCGCCTGCGCCGATCGCCTCCACCTGCTGGCCTCGGGCGGCCCGGTCGTCTGTACCGCGACCGAGCCGGGCTCCCCGGGTGTCGTCGGGCAGCGGCTGGCCGCCCTGGACGCCGAGATCGCCCGCCTCACCGACCTCCGGCAGACCCTGGCCCGCAAGGTGGGCGCCCCGGCCGCCGGGCGGGCGGGTCCGGCGGGGGCGGAGCCCGCCACCGGAGAGACGTAGCGGACGTGTGAGCGGTGGACGGGGGCCGGTGCACGCGGGACGGGTTCAGCCGCCGTCCGGCGCGGGCCGCCGCTGTCCGCGCCCCGGCGTGGGGTCCAGGTAGACCCGCCGGACCGACGGGAAGCGCTCCCGCAGCCGGGCCTCGGCCTGCTCGCAGGCCCACTCGATCCGGTCGGCGCGGGCCAGGTCCCGGAAGTCGACCTTCGCGGCGATCAGGATCTCCGTCGGCCCCTGGATCAGCGTCGTCAGCTCCAGCACCTCGACGATCTCCGACACCGACAGCAGTTCCTCCCGCACCGAGGCCCGCATGGCGGGCGGCAGCGGCCGGCCGATCAGGAGCTGCGCGTTGGAACGGCCCAGCACCCAGGCCACGTACACCAGCAGTACGCCGATGAGGATCGACGCGATCCCGTCCCACACCCCGGAACCGGTCAACTGGCCGCCGAGCAGCCCGCCGGCCGCGAGGACCAGGCCGACCAGGGCCGCCGAGTCCTCCATCACGACCGCCTTGACCGCCGTGTCCGGGGTGTTGCGGAGGTAGTAGCCGGTCGACGCCTCCAGCCGGGCGGCCTCCCGACGCACCTGCTTGACGCCGGTGCGCAGCGAGTAGCCCTCCAGCAGGAAGGCCACGGCCAGCACAATGTACGAGACCAGGGGGTCGCCCAGTTCCTCGCCCCGGACCAGCGTGTGGATCCCGTCGTAGAGGGAGAAGACCGCGCCGCCGACGAACGTCGCGACCGAGGCCAGCATCGCCCAGATGTACCGCTCGGGGCCGTAGCCCAGCGGGTGCTCCTCGTCGGCGGGCTTGTCGCTCCGCTTCAGGGCGGTCAGCAGCATGACCTCGGTGACGGTGTCGGCCACCGAGTGGGCGGCCTCCGAGAGCATCGCACTGGACCCGCTGACGAGGCCCGCGACGGCCTTCGCCACGGCGATGCCCAGGTTGGCGAGTGCCGCGACGATGACGGTGAAGGTGGACTCCCCGCCGCCGCCGTCTCCCTTCTTCCGCTCCCGCCCGCCGTCCGGGTTCGCCGTGCTGTCCGTCTCGTCCGCTCCCATGAGGGGGAGTATGACCGACTTGCCCGGGAGTATGTCCGGACGGGGGCGACGGCGCGGCCGGGCGGTGCTCCGGGTGAGCCGCGGGTCCGGCGGGCGCCGGGCCAAGCGGCTCAGCGGCGGGCGCGCGGGACCCTGACCAGTCCCTCCTGGATGACGGTGATCGCCAGGCGGCCGTCCTCGGTGTAGATCCGGGCCTGGCCGAGACCGCGCCCGCCGGAGGACGACGGCGACTCCTGGTCGTACAGCAGCCACTCGTCCGCCCGGAAGGGCCGGTGGAACCACATCGCGTGGTCCAGGCTCGCCCCGACCACGTCCCCCACCGACCAGCCGCCGCGCCCATGGGCCAGCAGCACCGAGTCCAGCAGCGTCATGTCGGAGACGTACGTGGCCATGCAGACGTGCAGCAGCGGATCGTCGGCGAGCTTGCCGCGGGTGCGGAACCACACCTGCGAACGCGGCTCGCGCGGCTCGCCCGCGGTGGCGAACGGCGGCTTGTGCACATACCGGAGGTCGACCGCGGACCGCGCCTCGATCAGCCGGTCCACCATGGCGGGATCCGTGAACCGGTCCGCGTACCGGGGCAGCATCTCCTCCGCCGTCGGCAGAGTCAGCGGGTCCGGGGCGTCCGGCATGGGGGCCTGGTGCTCCAGCCCGTCCTCGTGCGTCTGGAACGACGCCGACAGGTGGAAGATCGGCTGCCCGTGCTGGACCGCGACCACCCGGCGGGTGGTGAAGGAGCCGCCGTCCCGGATGCGGTCGACCGTGTAGACGATCGGCGCGCCGGGGTCGCCCATCCGCAGGAAGTACGAATGGAGCGAGTGCGCGCCCCGGTCGCCGGGAACCGTACGGCCCGCGGCGACCAGTGCCTGCGCCGCGACCTGGCCGCCGAACACGCGGGGCACGACCGCGGAACGGCTGGTGCCCCGGAAGATGTCCTGCTCGATCTGCTCCAGGTCGAGCAGATCGAGCAGGGAATCGAGTGCTTCGCTCATGGGAAGAACGTAGCCGTCCTCACAGGCCCATGGACTTGGCGATGATGGATTTCATGACCTCGCTGGTGCCGCCGTAGATGCGGTTCACGCGGTTGTCGGCGTACAGGCGGGCGATCGGGTACTCGTTCATGTAGCCGTAACCGCCGTGCAGCTGGAGGCACTTGTCGATCACGCGGTGGGCGACCTCGGTGCAGAAGAGCTTCACCGACGCGGCGTCGGCGGCGGTCAGCTCACCGGCGTCGTGCGCCTCGATCGCGCGGTCGACCACGGCCTCGGCGGCGTCCACCTCCGCCTTGCAGGCGGCCAGTTCGAACTTGGTGTTCTGGAAGGACGCGACCGTCTTGCCGAAGACCGTACGGTCCTGGGTGTACTGCTGGGCGAACCGGACCGCGGCGGCGGCCTGGGCGTACGCGCCGACCGCGATGCCGAGACGTTCCTGCGGGAGGTTCTGGCCGAGGTAGGAGAAGCCCTTGTTCTCCTCGCCGAGCAGGTCCTCGACGGGCACCTTGACGTCCACGAAGGACAGTTCGGCGGTGTCGGAGGTGCGCAGGCCGAGCTTGTCGAGCTTGCGGCCGACGGAGTACCCCTCGGCCTTGGTGTCGACGACGAGCAGCGAGATGCCGTGCCGGCGGTCGTCCGGCTTGGGGGCGTCCGTGCGGGCGCAGACGATCACGCGGTCGGCGTGCACGCCACCGGTGATGAACGTCTTCGAGCCGTTCAGCACGTAGTGGGTGCCGTCCTCGGACAGCTTCGCGGTGGTCTTCATCCCCGCCAGGTCGGAACCGGTGCCGGGCTCCGTCATGGCGATGGCGTACATCGTCTTGCCGGAGACGAAGTCCGGCAGCCAGCGCTTCTTCTGCTCCTGGGTGGCGTACGCCTTGAGATACGGGAGGCAGAGCAGCACGTGCACGCCGGAGCCGCCGAACGAGACGGCCGCGCGCGCGGTCTCCTCATAGACGATGGCCTCGAACTTGAAGGACTCCTCGCCGGCGCCGCCGAACTCCTCGGGCACCTCGATGCCGAAGATCCCCAGCTCCGCGAGCTTGTAGTAGAAGTCGCGGGGCACCTGGCCGGCCGCGAACCACTCGTCGTAGACGGGACTGACCTCTGCCGCGATGAAGGCGCGGATGGTCTCCCGGAACGCCTCGTGGTCCTCGTTGAATACCGTACGGCGCACGGGGTGCCTCCTTGATCGGCTTCGGCTCCGGCCACGCCCGGAGTTCCGGGCGGGCACCGGGCATGTCTAAGCGCTTGCTCAGTCTCCTTGTTCGAAGTTACCCGTCGGTCATGGAGCTGTCCAGGGTGATGCGGGGCACGTTGGGATGCGGAGCCGGGAGTACTCGGGGCGACCGCCCCGTTCAGCCCCGGACGATCATGCGCGTCACGGTGGC
The DNA here is from genome assembly GCF_947488945.1 of uncultured Streptomyces sp. Taxonomy (GTDB): domain Bacteria; phylum Actinomycetota; class Actinomycetes; order Streptomycetales; family Streptomycetaceae; genus Streptomyces. Next base: position 263,814 of record NZ_CANLBS010000001.1, on the reverse strand, counting down.
ACGGGCGGTGGAAAGCTCGGTGGAGACGGCGGCCAGCCGCTCGTCGGTGGGGTTCAGGACGGCCCCGGTCGGGGGCACGGCCAGCAGGCAGGCGCGGCGCAGGTGCGTCGGCGGGTGGCTGGAGTCCACGCTGTGACCGCGCAGGGCGCCCACCCGGCGAAGGCGCTCGCGCTCCCGGTCGGGCACGGAGGCCATGTGCGCGGCCAGCCCCTCCCAGAGCTCGTCGGCGTTCGTGTCGCGGCCGGCGGCCCGGCTCCCCTTCGTGCGGACGGCGTTCACCTCGCGCCTCAGCCACCCCTCGCCGGACTCCCACACCAGCAGCTTGTCCATCAGGGCGACGGCGGACGCGGTGGAGCCGACCCGTGCGGCTAAGGTGTCCGCGAGGTACTCGGCCCGCTGGGCGGAGCGCAGCGTCAGCCGGTCGAGCAGTGCCAGCAGGCCGTTGACCACGAGGCGGGGCGGCAGGTACAGGAGGTTGAGCAGCCAGTCCATGAGCGTCTGCGGCCGGGACTGGGCCGCCACCAGGTAGCGCCAGGTGTCCAGTGACCTCAGGGCGTTCGAGACGACGAGCCCGTGGCGGAGGTCGCCGTTGGCGAAGTGGCCGAGTTCGTGTCCGAGCAGTGCGATCCGTTCCTGCGGGGTAAGGCTCTCCCAGGCCCCGAGCCCCAAGGACAGCACGCGGTGGCGGCGGATTCCGTAGGTGGACACCGAGGCGTTGAAGTCGCCGTCGACCACGACGGCCCTCACCCCCGTCGTGCCGGTCAGCGCCGCCACCTCGTCGACCAGCGCGAACAGTTCCGGCGCGTCCGCGCGGCGCAGCACGGGCAGGTCCTCGGGCAGCCGGGCCATCCTCGGCCGCAGGACCCACGCCAGGAGCAGCAGGACCACCCCCAGGACGCAGAAGGCGACACCGCCGGCGACCGTGATCAGCAGCAGTCCGCCGAGCGCGACGGCGGCGGTGAACCCGTGGACGGCCAGCGCGAGAACGAGCGCGAACACACCCGCGGGATCGCGGTGCGGCGCGAGGCTCCCGCCCGCCGCCACCTCGGCGTACAGCTTCTCGCCGTACGACTTCGCGAGCCTCCGCCGGAACGCCTCCATGCGCCCCGGCGCTTCGTCCGGCTTTCCCGGATCGACGTTCCAGTCGCATGCTTCGCACCACGTCACGAACCGTGTGTCCGCGCGCACTTCGGCGCCGCACTCCGGACACGGACGGACGTCAATTTCCCTCACGTCACCCATGGGCAACCCCACCCCCTCGATGAAGGCCCCTCCCCGGGGGCCGCATGCCCGCCGGGCACCCGGCCGCGGCGGCGTCGCAGCGTACCGGGCGGGGACAGGGGTGCGGCGGCCGGGGCGGGGCGCCCTCGGGGGCGGCTGGGTCCGGCGGGGCGTGCTCAAGCTCTGAGCGGGTCGCGCGTGCGGGGAGCGGCCGTTCGGCCTGCGGCCGGGCGGCACTTCGGCTGCGGCGGGCCGGGCGCGGGCACTTCGGTGTGCGACCGGGGCACGGTGCCGGCGGAGTGCGGCCGGGCGCGGGACCGGCGGCGTGCGGCCAGGGTGCGGGCCGGCGGTGTCATCGCTGTCCCAGCGCGAACCACAACTCCGTGCGTACGTCCATGTCGTCCAGGTCCGCCCGGAGCAACTCGGCGCAGCGGGCGACGCGCTGGCGGACGGTGTTGCGGTGGACGGCGAGGGCCGTCGCCGTGCGGTCCCAGTTTCCGTGCAGGGAGAGCCAGCAGCGCAGGGTCTCGGCCAGGGTGTCGGTCAACGGGGCGAGCAGTGCGCGGGCGTGCGCCTCGGCGGCCTCGCGGGGGACCAGTCCGGCGAGGCCGGGTTCGTCGCGGTGCCGGACCAGCGGTGCGCGGGTCGCCTGGGCGCGGGTGAGGGCGTGGGCGGCGAGAGCGTCCGCGGTGGTCAGGTCGCCGGGGGCGGTGGGCGCGGAGGCGCCGAGCGTCCAGCCCGGCTGCGGGGCGAGCCGGTCGGGGCGGGTGAGCAGGACGCGTACGGGGCCACCGTCCGGACCGCCGGCGTCGACCAGCGGGGAGGCGAGGGCGGAGCCGAGAGCGTTGGCGTGCAGGGGGTCGGTGCCGGCGCCCCCCGTGCGGCGGGCGTGCACCACCGTCCACGGGCCGCCGTCCCCGAGGAGTGGTGCCACCGCTTCGGGGCCGGCCCCCAGCAGCAGGCGGACGAGCGCGGTCGAACGGTCGGCGGCGCCGGTCCCCTGGTGCGGCGCGGCCAGCAGGGAGAGGAGGACCACGGCCATCCCCGTCATGGTGTGGGCGCCGGGATCGCGTGCACCGGTGGCGAGCGCGAGGACGAGGCCCTGTCCGCCGCCGAGGGCGTACGCCGCCAGGCGCACTCCGTCGACCGTGTCCGTCGCCGACGCCGGGGCGCGGCGTTCCTGCGGGGGTTCTAGCGGGGCGACGACGCGTGCCAGCCGCAGCAGGGCGGCCGTCACGGCGGGTGTCTGCCGGGGGCCGGTGGCGTGCACCTCCGCGCCGGCTTTGGTCAGCAGCGCCGCCCTGCCCTCCAGATGGGTCGCCAACTGGTGCAGGACCGCCGGGACCGGGTCGGGGCGGGCGGCGGCCGTGGCGAGCGCCTGCTGCGCGCGGGTCACCCGGCGCAGTTCGAGGTGGCGGGCGTCGGCCATCAGCTTCCAGATCGCCCGGCCGGTCGCGGCGAACGTGGTGCCCGGCGGCACCTCCAGCAACGGCAGCCCCAGGCGCTCGCACGCGGCGACGAGTTCCGGCGGCACCGTCTCGTGCACCGGACGCAGCCCGAAGCCGAGCGCCGCCGCCCCGGCCTCCACCAGACGCGACACATAGGTCGCCGGGTCGGTGAGCAGGACACCCGCGCTGAGGACGAGCTCCCCGCCGAGCAGATACGGATACGGGTCCGCCATCTCCGTGACGTGCACCCACTGGAGCGACGCCTCGTCCGGGCCCGCGATCAGGCGCAGCCCCAATTCCTCCCGGGCGAGCAGAGCCTGGAGGGGCACGGGGGGCGTGGGAGGCCCCTCGGGGAGGGTGGGCATGGATGATCCGTCCATTTCGTACGGCAAGAGTGGATGAAACGTACACTTCAGCGTTGCTTATCGGCCACCTACGGTCTGGGGTGCGTGCCCCACACCGTCGTGCGGCAGCGTTCCGCCCGGGGGTCCCCGCCCCGCGGGCCGCACGATCTGTGCACGGACCGACCGGGAGACCAGCGATGAGGTCCGCGCCCCCGACGAACGGGGACGCGCCGCCGCCACCGCCGTTCCGGCCGACAGAGAGGAAGGGAAGCCCATGGCCGTCGACTACGCCGTGATCGTGGTCTATCTGGCCGGGATGCTCGCCATGGGCTGGTGGGGCATGCGCCGCGCCAAGTCCAAGAGCGAGTTCCTGGTGGCGGGACGCCGTCTCGGCCCCGCGATGTACTCCGGGACGATGGCGGCCATCGTCCTCGGCGGCGCCTCCACGATCGGTGGTGTCGGCCTCGGCTACCAGTACGGCCTCTCCGGCGCCTGGATGGTCATCACCATCGGCCTCGGGCTGCTGGCCCTGTCCGTCTTCTTCTCGGCGCGCATCGCCCGGCTGAAGGTCTACACGGTCTCCGAGATGCTCGACCTCCGCTACGGCGGCCGGGCCGGACTCATCTCCGGCGTCGTGATGTGGGCCTACACCCTCATGCTGGCGGTGACCTCGACCATCGCGTACGCCACCATCTTCGACGTCCTCTTCGATGTGAACCGGACCGTGGCGATCATCCTCGGCGGTGCCATCGTCGTGGCCTACTCGACGCTCGGCGGCATGTGGTCGATCACGATCACCGACATGGTGCAGTTCGTGGTGAAGACCATCGGCGTCCTGCTGCTCCTGCTGCCGATCGCGGTCGTGAAGGCCGGCGGCTTCAGCGAGATGAAGGCGAAGCTCCCCACCGAGTACTTCGACCCGCTCGGCATCGGCGGCGAGACGATCTTCACCTACGTGCTCATCTACACCTTCGGCATGCTCATCGGCCAGGACATCTGGCAGCGGGTGTTCACCGCGCGCAGCGACCGCACGGCCCGCTGGGGCGGCACCGTCGCCGGCACGTACTGCCTGGTCTACGCGATCGCCGGAGCCGTCATCGGCACCGCCGCCAAGGTGCTGTACCCGAATCTGCCGAGCGCCGACGCCGCGTTCGCCACCATCGTCAAGGACGAGCTTCCGGTCGGTGTGCGCGGGCTGGTCCTGGCCGCCGCGCTCGCCGCCGTGATGTCCACCTCCTCCGGCGCGCTGATCGCCTGCGCCACCGTGGCCAACAACGACATCTGGTCCCGGCTGCGGGGCGTGGCCGGGAAGGGCGACGGCGAGGGACACGACGAGGTGAAGGGCAACCGGATCTTCATCCTGATCATGGGCATCGCCGTCGTCGTCATCGCCATCGCGCTCAACGACGTGGTGGAGGCCCTGACCGTGGCCTACAACCTGCTCGTCGCCGGCCTGCTCGTCCCGATCCTCGGCGGACTGCTGTGGCGCCGGGGCACGGCGACCGGCGCGCTGGCCGCCGTCGGCGTCGGCGGGATCTCGGTCGTCGTCCTGATGGCCGTCTACGGCATCCTTGCCAACGAGCCCATCTACTACGGGCTGCTCGCCTCCCTCGTGGTGTACGTGATCGTCTCGTTGGCCACCCGGCCGACCGACGCCAAGGTACTGGCCGCCTGGCGCGAACGGCTCGCCGGCCGCGCACCGGAGACCGACCAGCCGGAGGCACCCGTCCCCGCCTGACGCCGAGTCGGGACGACCGTGCGGCGGCCACGGCCATCGAGGCCGCCGTACGGCCCCGGCCCTGGTCCTGGGGCCCGCCATGGCCCCGGCCCCGACCATGGCCCCGGCCCCGACCACGGCCCGCCGGAGCATCCGCGTCACCTGCTGCACCCGCATCACCAGCTCCACCCGCCTCATCCGTGACATCCGCACCACTCGCTCCACCCGTGACACCCGCCCCACCCGCTCTGTCCGTGACATCCGCACCACCCGTTCCACCCGCATTTTTGGTACGACCAGAAAGAAGGCGCCCCCCATGAGCAGCAGCAACGAAACCCCGCGCGGTCCGGTCGACTCGTCCCGGGTGCCGCGCTACGCCGGGCCCGCGACGTTCGCGCGGCTGCCGCGGCTGGACGAGGTCGGCACCGCCGACGTCGCCGTGGTCGGCGTGCCCTTCGACACCGGCGTCTCCTACCGTCCCGGCGCCCGCTTCGGCGGCAACGCCATCCGCGAGGCGTCCCGCCTCCTGCGCCCGTACAACCCGGCGCAGGACGCCGCGCCGTTCGCCCTGGCGCAGGTCGCGGACGCCGGCGACATCGCCGCCAACCCGTTCAACATCAACGAGGCCGTGGAGACCATCGAGGCCGCCGCCGACGAACTCCTCTCCACCGGCGCCCGTCTGATGACCCTCGGCGGCGACCACACCATCGCCCTCCCGCTGCTGCGGTCCGTCGCCAAGAAGCACGGACCCGTCGCCCTGCTCCACTTCGACGCGCACCTGGACACCTGGGACACCTACTTCGGCGCCGAGTACACCCACGGCACGCCGTTCCGCCGGGCCGTCGAAGAGGGCATCCTCGACACCTCCGCCCTCTCCCACGTCGGCACCCGCGGCCCGCTCTACGGCAAGCAGGACCTCACCGACGACGCCAAGCTCGGCTTCGGCATCGTCACCTCCGCCGACGTGATGCGCCGCGGCGTCGACGAGATCACCGACCAGCTCCGCCAACGCATCGGTGACCGCCCGCTGTACATCTCCATCGACATCGACGTCCTCGACCCGGCACACGCGCCCGGCACCGGCACCCCCGAGGCCGGCGGCCTGACCTCCCGCGAACTTCTGGAGATCGTGCGCGGCCTGTCCTCCTGCCACCTCGTCTCCGCCGACCTCGTGGAGGTCGCCCCGGCGTACGATCACGCGGAGATCACGTCCGTCGCGGCCTCCCACACCGCGTACGAACTGACGACCATCATGTCCCGGCAGATCGCGGAGGCGCGGAAGCAGTGAGCCACGACCACGACGACCGCCCCGGCCTCACCCCGGCCCAGGCCGAGGCGGCGCTGAACCCGCCCGCCGGCCGCAACGGCGGTGACCTCGTCACCGAGACCCTCCAGGGACTCGGCGCCACCACCGTCTTCGGCCTTCCCGGCCAGCACGCCCTCGGCATGTTCGACGCACTGCGCCGCTCCTCCCTCTCGTACGTCGGACTCCGCGTCGAGAACAACGCCGGCTTCGCCGCCGACGCCTACGGCCGCATCACCGGCGAGGTGGCACCGCTCCTCCTGTCCACCGGTCCCGGCGCGCTCACCTCGCTCGCCGCCCTCCAGGAGTCCGCGGCCGCCTCCGCGCCCGTGCTGGCGATCTCCAGCCAGATCCCCGTCGCCGGACTCGGCGGCGGACGCCACGGCTACCTGCATGAACTGCGCGACCAGAAGGCCTCCTTCCGTGACGTCGTGAAGTCGGTCCACACGGTGCGGACCGCCTCGCAGATCCCCTCGGCCATCGCCGCCGCCTGGGAATCCGCGCTGACCGCGCCGCACGGCCCCGTCTGGGTGGAGATCCCGCAGGACGTGCTCCTCGCGGAGACGACGCTGCCCGTCGTCAGCGCGATGGACGCCTCCCCGCGCGAGCTCTACCCGCGCCCGGAGCTGATCGTCGCCGCCGCCGACCTTCTCTCCCGTGCGGAGCGGCCCGCGATCATCGCCGGCGGAGGAGTCGTGCGCTCCGACGCGAGCGGCAAGCTGCTCGCGCTCGCCGAGAAGCTCGACGCGCCCGTGGTCACCACCTTCGGCGGCAAGGGCGCCTTCCCCTGGGAACACCCGCTGTCGCTCCGGTCCTGGCTGGAGGACCGATACACCACGGAGCTGCTGGAAGACGCCGACGTACTGCTGGTCGTCGGCTCGGGCCTCGGCGAACTGTCGTCGAACTACCACACCTTCCGCCCCCGCGGCCGGGTCATCCAGATCGAGGCCGACGCCGGGAAGCTGGAGTCCAACCACCCCGCACTCGGCATCCACTCCGATGCCCGGGAGGCCCTGGCCGACCTCCTGGAGGCCGTCGGGGAACGCGAGGACCCCACAGCCGCCGAGCGGGTGCGCACCCTGCTGGAGAAGGTGCGCGCCCGGATCGACGGTCAGGACCTCACGCTGGAGCAGGACGTCCTCGCCTCCGTCCGCGAAGCCCTCCCGGACGAGGCGCCCAGCTTCTGGGACATGACGATCCTGGCCTACTGGGCCTGGTCCGCCTTCGACGCCCGGCAGCCCAACACCATGCACTCCGGGCAGGGCGCCGGCGGTCTCGGCTACGCCTTCCCGGCGGCGCTCGGAGCCGCCGCCGCCGACCCGACGAAGCCGGTGCTCGCGGTCACCGGCGACGGCGGCGCGATGTACTCGATCGCCGAACTCGCCACCGCCCGCCAGTACGACCTCCCGGTCACCTGGCTGATCGTGGACGACGGCGGCTACGGCATCCTGCGCGAGTACATGACGGACGCCTTCGGCGAGGCCACCGGCACCGAACTGTCCCGCCCGGACTTCGTCGCCCTGGCCGAGTCCTTCGGCGTCCCGGCCGTCCGTACCTCGCCCGAGACCCTCGCCGCGGACCTCTCCAAGGCGCTGGCCGCGCCCGGACCCTCGGTCGTGGTGCTCCCGGCGCTGCTGAAGATGTTCGCGCCGACGCACCTCTGAGCTACCGGGGCCGGGACCGGTGCGGGGCCGGCCCCGCACCCGCACGCGGGCGGACGACCGCTCACGAGTGCCCCCGACGGTGCCCCGGACCCTCCCGACCGGTGGGAGGGTCCGGGGCACCGGCGTCTCCCGGCGCGCTCCGTGCCGCCGGACGGCGGAGCGGCTATCCGCGCTCCAGCAAGGTCTTGAGCGCGGCCAGATCGGCGGTGATCGCGTCCGTGTCGCGCTGGAACTCCGCGTCGGTCATCTCCGGCTGACGCCGCAGCGTGAAGACGACTTCCGCTCCCTCGCCGTCCGCGATCACCCGCACCGGGTTGTAGAAGGTCTGGCCGGATTCCAGCGTGACGTAGTGGTCCAGCACGCCCCACGCGTTCTCCGGCGCGAAGTCGACCACGACCCGCCCCATCGGTGACTGCGCGATCCACTTCCCGTCCACCTTTTCGATGGACCCGCTGAGCCCCGCCGCCCACTCGGGCAGGCGGGCCGGGTCCGACGCGTACTTGTACACCTCCTCCACGGAGCGGTCGATATGGGTGCTGATGTGGCGTGTGGCCGGCGCATTGCTCTCCATGAGGTCGAGCGTAGGAGACGGGAGTCAGCGCACACCCGTCTTTTCGGCTATCGCCTCCAGTTGGTCGAGCCGTCCTTGGAGGAATCCGGCCTGCTGGTCGTCGGTGAGGCTTCCGGGGAACGGATCTCCCTTGGTGGCCAGGGGCATCAGATCGGGCAGCGACCGCAGCAGCGTGTCGGCGGCCACCCTGTCCTTGCGCCGGGCCCAGCCGTAGCACTTGCCGAGCATCAGGAAGGGCTCCGCCATCACGTGCAGCGGCCTCCGGGAGGCGTTCCGACGCACGTCCTCGTCCCCGAACCGAGGGCCCCCGGGCACCCCGCCCAACCTCCGCAGCACCTCCAGCACCGCGTACACCTGACCGCTGCGGTACGCGTCCGACCTCGGCTTGTCGTCCGACATGAACCTGCCCCCCTCGCTTCACTTTCTGTTCCGTGGACTGATTACCCAGAGTGACATGGAGTGGAAACCCGGCCTACCCCCTCACCCTCTGTTTCATCCGAACGGGTGAGGGGGCCTAGGTCCTCGGTCCCGTAATTGTTGCGGCGGGATGAAATCCGCAGCCCAGGGCGTTGGAGCGGTGCGGCGGAGCAGGCCGTCCGCCGGCGAACACGGTGGAACGGCCACGCAGGGCGACGCACGCGATGTGCGACGACCGGGCGCGGCGACGCGGCACGGCGACACGCAGGGCGAACGGGAGGCACCGGTGCAGGGCGCGGAACAAGAGGGCGCGGGGCGGCAGGGCTGGGCGCGGAGACTGTCCGGGTACGCCTGGCGCTACCGGCGCAATGTGGTGCTGGCCCTCGGGTCCTCACTTGTGGGGATGGGCGTCACGGCGCTCATCCCGCTGATCACCAAAGTGATCATCGATGACGTCGTCACCGAGCACACCCGTTCCCTCGCCGTCTGGACCGGACTGCTGATAGGGGGAGCGGTCGTCGTCTACCTCGCGACGTTCGTCCGCCGCTACTACGGGGGCCGGCTCGCCCTCGACGTGCAGCACGACCTGCGTACCGAGATGTACTCGACGATCACGAAGCTGGACGGGCGGCGCCAGGACGAGCTGTCCACCGGCCAGGTCGTCGGACGCGCCACCAGCGACCTCCAGCTCATCCAGGGACTCCTGTTCATGCTCCCGATGACCATCGGGAACGTCCTGCTCTTCCTCGTCTCCCTGGTCGTCATGGCCTGGCTGTCGCCGCTGCTGACACTGGTCGCGGTGGCCGTAGCGCCCGCGCTCTGGTTCATCGCGCGCCGCTCCAGGACCCGGCTCTTCCCCGCCACCTGGTACGCGCAGAGCCAGGCCGCCGCCGTCGCCGGGGTGGTCGACGGCGCCGTGACCGGCGTCCGCGTCGTGAAGGGCTTCGGGCAGGAGGAGCAGGAGACCGGCAAGCTGCGGACGGTCGGCCGCCGGCTCTTCGCGGGGCGTCTGCGCACCGTCCGGCTGAACTCGCGCTACACCCCCGCGCTCCAGGCCGTTCCCGCCCTCGGGCAGGTCGCGATGCTGGCGCTCGGCGGCTGGCTGGCGACCCGCGGCGAGATCACGCTCGGTACGTTCGTCGCCTTCTCGACCTATCTGGCCCAGCTCGTCGGCCCGGTCCGGATGCTCGCCATGGTGCTGACCGTGGGCCAGCAGGCCAGGGCGGGCGTGGAGCGGGTACTGGAGCTGATCGACACCGAGCCCACCATGAGCGACGGCACCAAGGACCTGCCCGCCGACGCCCCGGCCGGCATCGAGTTCGACGACGTGAGCTTCGGCTACGTCACCCGCACCGGAGCCACCCGTACCGGAACCGCCGCTGCCCCCACCGCCCCCGCGACCGCCCCCGCCGCCGGCGCCGAGCCCACCGGTACCGCGACCGGCACGCCCGGTGACGGCACCGCGGGCGCAGAGACCGCCGCCGAGCCCGAGCCCGCCCTGCGCCCCGTCCTCCAGGGCTTCTCGCTCACCATCGAGCCCGGCGAGACCGTCGCCCTCGTCGGCGCGTCCGGCAGCGGCAAGTCCACCGTCTCCCTCCTGGTGCCGCGCTTCTACGACGTGACGCACGGGGCCGTCCTGGTCGGCGGCCACGACGTGCGCGAGCTGACCCAGCGGTCGCTGCGGGCGGCCATCGGCCTCGTACCGGAGGACAGCTTCCTGTTCTCCGAGTCCATCCGCGACAACATCGCCTACGGGCATCCCGACGCCACCCAGGAGCAGATCGAGCGCGCCGCCCGCGCCGCGCAGGCCGACCGCTTCATCGCCGAGCTGCCGCTCGGCTACGACACCAAGGTCGGCGAGCACGGGCTGACGCTCTCCGGCGGTCAGCGCCAGCGCATCGCGCTCGCCCGGGCGATCCTCACCGACCCCCGGCTGCTCGTCCTGGACGACGCCACCTCCGCCGTGGACGCCCGGGTCGAGCACGAGATCCACGAGGCCCTCACGCACGTCATGGCGGGGCGCACCACGCTGCTGATCGCCCACCGGCGGTCCACGCTCGGCCTCGCCGACCGGATCGCGGTCCTCGACGACGGCCGGCTCTCCGACGTCGGCACCCACGAGGAGCTGGAGGCGCGTTCCGCCCTCTACCGCCGGCTGCTCACCGACCCCGACGAGCTCGGCGGCACCTCGCCCGGCCACCGTCCGCCGCCCGGCGGGGCGGTGCCCGAGGACGACCGGTCGGTCCAGGACGAGCTGGAGGCGGAGTTCGACGCCGAGCGCGGGATCACGCCCGAGCTGTGGATCCGCACCGAGGAGGAGCGCGACACCACGGCGGCCGGGATGCCCGCCACCCCGGAACTGCTCGCCCAGGTCGCCGCACTGCCGCCGGCCACCGACACACCCGCCGTGGACGAGGAGCGGGCGGTTCTGCCGGAGGACTCCTACGGCCTGCGGCGGCTGCTGCGCGGCTTCGGGCTGGTGCTGATGGTGAGCCTCGGACTGGTCGCCGTGGACGCGGGCATGGGCCTGCTGCTGCCGGTGCTGATCCGGCACGGCATCGACGAGGGCGTCACCCAGGTGTCGATCGGGGCGGTCTGGGCGGCCTCCGGGCTCGCCCTCCTCGTCGTGCTGGTCCAGTGGGCGGCGCAGATCGGCGAGACCCGGATGACGGGCCGCACCGGCGAGCGGGTCCTCTACTCGCTGCGGCTCAAGATCTTCGCCCAGCTCCAGCGCCTGGGCCTCGACTTCTACGAGCGCGAGCTCACCGGCAAGATCATGACCCGGATGACGACGGACGTGGACGCGCTGTCCACGTTCCTTCAGACCGGCCTGGTCACCGCGTTCGTCTCGGTCGTCACGTTCTTCGGGATCATGGCGGCGCTGCTCGTCCTCGACGTGCAGCTCGCCCTCGTCGTCTTCGCCACCCTGCCGGTGCTGATCGTCGGCACCGTCGTCTTCCGTCGCAAGAGCGTGCGGGCGTACGAGCTGGCGCGTGAGCGCATCAGCGCGGTCAACGGCGATCTCCAGGAGTCCGTCTCCGGGCTGCGGATCGTCCAGGCCTTCGGCCGGGAGCGCGACGGGGCGGCCCGGTTCGCGGCCCGCAGCGACCACTACCGCGAGGCGCGCGTCCGGGGCCAGTGGCTGATCTCGATCTACTTCCCCTTCGTCCAGTTGCTCTCCTCGGTCGCCGCCGCCGCGGTGATGATCGTCGGCGCCGGACGGGTCGACGACGGCACGCTCACCACCGGCGCGCTGGTCGCCTACCTGCTCTACATCGATCTGTTCTTCGCCCCCGTCCAGCAGCTCTCCCAGGTCTTCGACGGCTACCAGCAGGCCACCGTCTCCCTCGGCCGCATCCAGCAGTTGCTGCGCGAGCCCACCTCGACGGTCCCGGCCGAGCACCCCCGGGAGGTGACCTCGCTGCGCGGCGAGATCGCCTTCGAGAACGTCTCCTTCGCCTACGGGGACGAGGAGGAGGCCCTGTCCGGCGTCGACCTGCGCATTCCGGCGGGACAGACCGTGGCGTTCGTCGGCGAGACCGGAGCCGGCAAGTCCACGCTGGTGAAGCTCGTCGCGCGCTTCTACGATCCGACGTCCGGTCGGGTCACCGCCGACGGCGCCGACCTGCGGGACCTCGACATGACCGCGTACCGGCACCGCCTCGGCGTCGTCCCGCAGGAGGCCTACCTGTTCCCCGGCACGGTCCGGGACGCCATCGCCTACGGGCGGCCGGACGCGCCCGACGCCGACGTGGAGGCGGCGGCCCGCGCGGTCGGCGCGCACGACATGATCGCCACGCTGGACGGCGGCTACCTGCACGAGGTCGCCGAACGGGGCCGCAACCTCTCGGCCGGCCAGCGCCAGCTCATCGCGCTCGCCCGCGCCGAACTGGTCGGCCCCGACGTGCTGTTGCTCGACGAGGCGACCGCATCCCTCGACCTCGCCAGCGAGGCGCTGGTCAACCGGGCGACCGACCGGATCGCCGGCCGCCGCACCACGCTGGTGGTCGCCCACCGGCTGACCACGGCCGCCCGCGCCGACCGGGTCGTGGTGATGGACCACGGCCGGGTGGTGGAGGACGGTACGCACGCCGCGCTGCTGGCCAAGGACGGGCACTACGCCCGGCTGTGGCGCACCTTCATAGGCGAGGACGAACCGGCCGCCGTGCGCTGAGGACCGTGACCGCCGCGGCGGCGACGGCGGCGCTCCGGCGGGCCCTGCCCACCGGAGCCCTGACGGGGGTTCAGGAACCGGTGGGTTCGCCGGGCATCCGGTACCAACGGGCCGCACCGGTGGGCCGGTGGTTGCCCCGGTCCCGCCAACGGGCGATCAGGGGCGCCACGAGCGAGGTCGCAGAGAGGGCGGTGCCCGCCACCATGGCCACGCCGATCACGAAGAGGCCGCTGTCGTCGTCCGACCAGTCGTAGAAGGACGCCGCGGCCAGTCCGGCGGTGGTGCCCAGCACCGCGGCCACCACACGGCCCCGGGACGCCGACGCGTAGACCGCGGCCAGCAGGGTCAGTACGAGCCCGGCCACCTGCCAGGGGGCGTACGGGCCGGTCGTCGAGCCGTCGGCGTGCAGGTCGCGCTGCTGGTCCCAGCCCAGCCAGACCGCCCAGGCGGCGAGGGCGGCGCCCGTCGGCATGAGAGAAGCGGTCAGGCGGAAGAGGGAGTTCTCGGATTCGGTTCGCATGCCCCCAGCCTCGCGGCCCCTCCGTCCGCCCGGCAGGGCCCGGATACTCAGGTCCGCCCGAGTATCCGCACGCTCCGTCAGGGGTCCGGCGCGAGGGGAGCCGACGGGCCGCCGGTGCTTCCGGGTGCGACTCGGAGGCACAACCGGGTCTGGCGTGACGTGTGTTCACCCCGCTAGGTTCACCGCGAACGCTGTGAATCCAGGGGAGGCTGTATGCGCAAGGCGCTCAGAGGTGTGCTGTCGCTCGCGATGCTCATAGGCGCGGTCGGGGCGACGGGGACCTCGGCAGGGGCGGCCACCGCCGCGATCCCCGCCGTCGAGCAGGCCGGCGGGACCACGTCCGCCGCGAACGCGAGCACCGAGGACATCAAGGACCGGATCCTGGCCATCCCGGGAATGAGCCTGATCGAGGAGAAGCCGGTCTCCGGATACCGCTTCTTCGTCCTCGAATACACCCAGCCGATCGACCACCGCAAGCCGTCCAGGGGCACCTTCCAGCAGCGGATCACCCTGCTGCACAAGGACACCTCGCGGCCCACGGTCTTCTACACCGGCGGCTACAACGTCTCCACCAGCGCCGGCCGGAGCGAGCCGACCCGGATCGTCGACGGCAACCAGGTCTCGCTGGAGTACCGCTTCTTCACCCCCTCCCGCCCGGAGCCCGCCGACTGGTCGAAGCTCGACATCTGGCAGGCCGCGAGCGACCAGCACCGCGTGTTCACCGCGCTGAAGAAGATCTACGACCGCAACTGGCTCTCCACCGGCGGCTCCAAGGGCGGCATGACGGCCACCTACTACGAGCGGTTCTACCCGAAGGACATGGACGGCGTGGTCGCCTACGTCGCCCCCAACGACGTGTGGAACAAGGAGGACTCGGCCTACGACCGGTTCTTCGCGAAGGTCGGCACGAAGGACTGCCGGGACCGGCTCAACGGAGTGCAGCGCGAGGCGCTGATCCGCCGCGCGCCGCTGGAGGCGAAGTACGAGGCGTACGCGGCCGAGAACGGCTACACCTTCACCACCGTCGGCTCGCTCGACCGGGCCTACGAGGCCGTGGTGATGGACTACGTCTGGGCGTTCTGGCAGTACAGCAAGGTCGCCGACTGCGCGGCGCTGCCGGCCGACGCCGAGGCCGCCACCGACCAGGAGATCTGGGACTCGGTCGACGGCATCTCCGGCTTCTCCGCCTACGCCGACCAAGGACTTGAGCGGTACACGCCGTACTACTACCAGGCCGGTACCCAGCTCGGCTCGCCCGACATCAAGCAGCCCTGGCTCGGCGACCTCAGCCGCTACGGCTACCAGCCTCCGCGCAACTTCGTGCCCCGGTCCATCCCGATGACCTTCCAGCCGTTCGCCATGCTGGACGTGGACACCTGGGTCACCCACCACGCCGACCGCATGATGTACGTCTACGGCGAGAACGACCCGTGGGGCGCCGAGCGCTTCCGGATCGGCAAGGGCGCCCGCGACTCCTACGTCTACACCGCGCCCGGCGCCAACCACGGTGCCAACGTCGCCGGTCTCGTCGCGGACGAGAGCGCCGAGGCGACCGCCACCATCCTGCGCTGGGCGGGCGTCGCCCCGGCCGCCGTCGCGGCCGACCCGGCCAAGGCCAAGGCCCTGGCCCCGTACGACAAGCGCCTGGACAAGCAGGACGCCCAGCTCAACCGCGAGCGCACCTTGCGCCCGTGACCTGACGCCGCCGACGGGCCCCGGCCCCTCGTCGCGTACGGCTCGGCCCGTGCCCGCCGGCTCCGCACCCGGAGCCGGCGGGCACGGGCGTGTGGGGCCCGCACGATATCCGGGTGCCCGGCCCGACCGCGGTGCGGCATGCTGAGCCGGTGTACGAGAGTCATATGACCGTACTGTGCGACGGAAGAGAACTGCGCAGGCTGGAGCGATGGGCGGCACTCCAGGACGGAGTGAAGTTCACCCACATCGCGCTGGCACGCGGGCGTACTGTCTCGCAGCCGATGCTCACCCTGCGCGGAGCCACGCCGTCCTACGGTGAACAACGCACGGCCGTGCGCGCGTTCGCGGCGGCGTTGGCGGGGGCCGGGTTCGCGGTGTCACGGGTCAAGATCGAGTGTGCGCCCTGGTCGGCCGAGGTGCCGCAGCGGTGCGAGGAGGTCCCGGCGGCGTTCGCAGAGACCGGTGGTGACGGCGGGCGGCACTTCGAACACCACGTGAAGCTGCTGCTCGACGTGGACCAGGACCGCGAGGAGCTGGCGGCCGTGGCCGTACGGCACGGGGCCCACGTTTCGTGGAACGCGCGCCGGCGGCGGCCCGACGGGCGGGAGGAGCGGTTCGTCACGCAGCGATGCCACGGCGTGGGCGCCGAACGGGCGGGGCGGGAACTGGACGCCCTCCTCGCGGATCTGGCGCACTACGAAGTGATCGAGGTGGAGCGGGAGTACGTGCTGCTGGACAGCGGTCCGGCACTGGACGAGGGGTGGTTGGAGACGTCGTGAACACGGAACACCGGCCGGCAGAGGGTGTGGCGGACGGTCAGGCGCGGGTGCTCGGTCTGCCGGTCGGCAGATCGGCCCTCCCGGCGACGATGTTGCGGGTGAGGGACGCCGCGGCGGTCCAGAAGGCGGTGTTCGACCCGGCGCTCAAGCAGTTCCCCGACGCCTTCCGCGCCTCCGACCCGGTTTTCCCCACCCCGGAGGAGACCCGGGCGTGGCAGACCGCGCGGGCGTCCGCGCTGGCCGCCGTACGCGACGGGGTGGCAGCGTCGCCGTGGGCACAGGCGCTGGTGCTGCGCGGCAGCGTGCTGATGGCCCTGTGGTTCGGCGACCGAGCCCGGGAACCGGGTGACCTGGACTTCGTGGTGGTGCCGGACAGCTGGCGGATGGAGGAGGAGCGCACCGCCGAGCTGCTGGCCGGGGTCGCGGCGGCAGCGGGTGAGTGGTCGGCGGGGCTCACCGAGGGCGTGCGGATCGACCCCGCCGGGGCGGTGTGCGAGGACATCTGGACGTACGAACGGGTGCCGGGCCGTCGCATGATGCTGCCCTGGACCTCCCCCGACTCCCCGGGCGGCTGGATCCAACTGGACTTCGTCTTCGGGGAGTCGCTTCCGCAGCCTCCCGAGCGGGTCGGCCTGCCCACCGGCGGCACCCTCCACGGGGCCACCCCCGCGCTCTCGCTTGCCTGGAAGGTGATGTGGGTGGTCAACGACATGTACGCGCAGGGCAAGGACCTGTACGACGCGGTGCTGCTGGCCGAGCGGTGCGCCCTGCCGAACGCGCTGCTCCAGGAGGTGTTCCGGTCGGGCGGCGAACCGGCCGCCCCCGGACGGTGGCGGCTGCTCGGCAGGGACCTGGACGAGGCGCTGCACCACGTCGAGTGGCGGCACTTCGCCGACGAGTACCCGGAGTTCACCGGGCGCGAGCAGGAGTTCGTCGATCGCTTGCGGACGGCGCTCGCGCCGACCTTCGCGGACGACCCGGCGGACGAGGAGGTATGAAACCGGCTCGTCGGTTTTTATGCCTCACTCGCACGAGTGTCACTCGATGGTGTGATCACGCGAAATCCCCATTCCCTTCACATCGCCGTTTCGTACCCTTGACCCAGGGTTAACGCGCCCGGATCTCGCGCCTGTTAGCGTCTGTGAATGTGCAGGGGAGTCGGGGGAGGGGGCGGATGTGCGCGGTACGACGGCACGCTTCGTGATCTCGGTCCTGACGGTCCTGCTGTTCGCCCTGCATCTGCCAACCCCCGCCACCCTTGCGCCGATCGCCGCTTCCGCCGCGGCCACGCCCGCCGCCGCCCCCGACGCGCCCGCCGCCCATCCGCACGAGGCGGCCGGGGACGAGTCCGTCACCTGCGGGACCGCCGGGCGCCCCGGCGACCCGAACAGCCTGCTGCGCCCGGACCGGCACCGGGCCGCCGCGGGGGCCACACCCAAGGAGCCCGCCCGCGCCGCCGGGGTGCACGTCGACCGGGTCCTCTACCCGCCGGCCGCGGTCGCCCCGCCGGGTCACGCGCACGGGGTGCCCAGATCCGCCGCCGGCCCGGACGCGGCCGCGCTCCAGGTGTTCCGCTGCTGATCCGCTCCGCGGCCGCCCCGACGATCCCCCACGCCCCGTCCGCACGCCCGCGTGCGCCGACCAGAGGGCCATGTCGTCGTGGGCCGCCGCCCCGGTTCACGTATGCAACCGACGCGCCGCCGAGCGGCACGCCAGGAGGAATCACTGATGCAGCCCCTCATCGACCACGCCCGCTCTTTCGGCGCACAGTCCGCGGAGCGCTCCGAGGAGTTCGCCCGACTGGCCGACGGCCAGTCCCCCCAGGTCCTGTTCATCACCTGCTCCGACTCGCGGGTCGTTCCCGCCCTGATCACCGGCGCCCGCCCCGGAGAACTCTTCGAGCTGCGGACCGCCGGAAACGTCGTCCCGCCGTACGCCTCCCGTCCCACCGGGGAGGCCGCCACGATCGAATACGCGCTGGAGGTGCTCGGCGTCCGCGACGTGGTGGTCTGCGGCCACTCGCACTGCGGTGCCGTCGGAGCGCTGGTGCGCGACGAGGACCTGACGGCCGTGCCCGCCGTCCGCGACTGGCTCGCCCACGCCACGACCCGTCCCGAGGGCGCCGCCGACGACCCTGCGGTGGCCGAGGCGGTGCAGAACCACGTGCTGACGCAGTTGCTGCGCCTGCGTTCCTACCCCGGCGTCGCCGAACGGCTGGCGGCGGACCGGTTGCGGCTGCGCGGCTGGTTCTACGAGGTCCACACCGGGACCGTCCTCGCCCACGACGCGGCCACCGACACCTTCCGCGGGCTGTGAGGCCGGCCATGAGGATCAGGACCGCCTTCCCTCACCTGCGCCAGGACTTCACCGCCTCCGTCGTCGTCTTCCTGGTCGCCCTCCCGCTGTGTGTCGGTGTCGCCGTCGCCTCCGGCGTACCGGCCGAACTCGGCCTGATCACCGGCATCGTCGGCGGCATCGTGACGGGCCTGATGCGCGGCAGCAGCCTCCAGGTCTCCGGCCCCGCGGCCGGACTGACCGTGCTGGTCTTCGAGGCCGTGCGGTCCTTCGGGGTGGCCGCCCTCGGAGTGATCGTGCTCGCCACCGGGGTGCTGCAACTCGCCATGGGCGCCCTGAAGCTGGGGCGCTGGTTCCGCGCCATCTCGGTCTCCGTCGTCGAGGGCATGCTGGCCGGCATCGGACTGGTCCTGGTCGCCGGACAGCTGTACGCGGCGGCCGGCCTGGAGGCCCCCGCCTCCGGGACCGACAAGATCACCGGACTTCCCGGGGCGGCTGCCGATGCCATCGGCAGCCCCGCCGCTCTGGCCTCGCTGAGCCTCGGTGCGGGCGCCGTCGTCCTGATGGTGCTCTGGAGGAGGCTGCCGGCCCGGGTACGGGCCGTGCCGGGCGCACTCGCGGCGGTCGCCCTGGCCACCCTCGCGGCACTCGTGTTCGACATGCCGGTCGCCACCGTCGAGGTGAGCGGCCTGTTCGACGCCGTGCAGCTCCCCGGGGCGGACGCCTTCGGCGAACTCCTCGGCCCGGCCATGCTCGGGACCGTGGCGGCCTTCACCCTGATCGCCTCCGCCGAGAGCCTGTTCAGCGCCGCGGCGGTGGACCGGCTGCACGACGGGCCGCGCACCCGCTACGACCAGGAGCTGATGGCGCAGGGAGCCGGAAACACCGTCTGCGGACTGCTCGGCGCGCTGCCGATGACCGCGGTCATCGTGCGCAGCGCCACCAATGTGCAGGCGGGCGCGAAGACCAAGGCGTCGCGGGTGCTGCACGGAGTGTGGCTGCTGCTGTTCGCGGCGCTGCTGCCCGCGGCGCTGGCCCTGATCCCGCTGCCCGCGCTGGCAGGGGTCCTCATCCATGCCGGCGGCAAGCTGATACCGCTGCGCACGATCGTGGCCCTGTGGCGCGAGCACCGGGGCGAGGCGATGGTCCTCGTGGTCACGGCCGTGGCGATCGTGACGGTCAACATGTTCGAAGGGGTCCTGATCGGGCTCGCCCTGGCCGTGGTCAAGACGGCCTGGGACGCCTCGCACATAAGGGTGGAAGTCATGGACAAGGGAGCCGGCCCGATCCAGGTGCACGTCACGGGCAACGCCACGTTCCTCCGGCTGCCGAGGCTCCTCGACAGCCTGGAGGGGCTGCCCCGGGACCGGCCCGTGGAGCTGGATCTGACCGGTCTGCACCACCTGGACCACGCCTGCCGCACGGCGATGGAGAACTGGGCGGAGCGGCACAGCGCGGCCGGGACCGACCCGGTGCGGCTCACCGAACTCCCCTCGGCGAGCGGCGCGTCCGGCTGAGACCGGCCACCGGCCCGGCCCCCGCGCGCCCGGACGCGCGGGGGCCGGGCCGGTGCACGGCGCCCGTCGGTCAGTACGAGAGCCCGTGCCCGACCGGGTACAGCACCGCCGCCGGGTCGTCCGCCCGCGGCACCGGCACCGGCAGCCGCCCGCGCGGGGACGCCTGTCCCGCGATCACCCGCACCGCGGCACGCAGTTCGACGTCGGTCCAGGAGTAGGACGCCAGACTCGCCGCGTACCCCGTGCCCGCCAACCGCGCGATGTCGTACGGATTGCGGATCGCCAGCGTCACGACCGGCACCCCGGTGGCCGCGAGCGCGGAGACCAGGGTCCGCTGCGAGCTGGTCGCCGAGACGTTGTACGTCCCCACGACCACCGCGTCCTTGCCCTCGGCCGCCGCCACCGCAGCGGCGATCTGGGCGGACGTCGGCGCCGTCCCGGTGGACAGCGCGGTCGCCGCGTACCCCAGTTCCCCGAACGCCGCCGCCAGGGTGGTGGTCGGCGGTCCGGTCGTGCCGGAGGGGGAGGCCGGGTCGGCGCCGACCACCAGGATGTTCCGGTGGGAGCGCCGCGAGAGCGGCAGCAGCTTCGCCGGGTCGTCGAGGAGCGTGGTGGTGCGCTCCGCGATGCGGTCGGCGGCGGCGAGGTGGGCCCGCGTCCCCACCGTGCGGTCGACGCCGCGGGCGGTGACGAACGGGTCCCGGAACAGCCCGAGCTTCGACTTCAGCCGCAGGATGCGCAGGATCGATTCGTCGAGCCGGGCCTCCGTCAGCTCCCCGGACCGCACGGCCTCCAGCACCGCGTTCCACGCGACGTCGAGGCTGGGCGGGTTCAGCAACTGGTCGACGCCGGCGTGCAGGGCCAGCACCGGCACCCGGTCGTCGCCGTACTTGGTGCGGACGCCCTCCATGCCCAGCGAGTCGGTCACCACCACACCGTCGTACCCGAGTTCCTCGCGCAGGATGCCGGTGAGGATCGGCCGCGACAGGGTGGCCGGGTCCTCGGACGGGTCGAGCGCGGGGACCACGATGTGCGCGGTCATGATCGAGTCGATGCCCGCCGCGACGGCGGCCCGGAAGGGTGGTGCGTCCAGCTCGCTCCACTGCGCGCGGGTGTGGTGGATGACCGGGAGCCCGGTGTGGCTGTCGGTGCTGGTGTCGCCGTGTCCGGGGAAGTGCTTGGCGGTGGAGGCGATTCTGGCGCTCTGGTACCCCTTCACCTGGGCGGCGACCAGACCGGCGACCGCGTCCGGCTCGGAGCCGAAGGAGCGCACGCCGATGACCGGGTTGGCGGGGTTGACGTTGACGTCCGCGTCCGGCGCGTAGTTCTGGTTGATGCCGAGTGCCGCCAGCTCCGCACCGGCGATCTGCCCGGCGCGGCGGGCGTCCTCCCGGGAACCGCCCGCGCCCAGCGCCATCGCGCCGGGCAGCAGGGTGGCGGGTTCGCCGACGCGGCAGACGATGCCGTGCTCCTGGTCGGTGGAGATCAGCAGCGGCACCCGGGACGGGCCCGCCAGCCCGGCGCGCTGGATGCCGTTGGACAACTCGGCGATCTGCTGCGGGTCACGGGTGTTGTGCGCCCAGGTGAAGTAGATGATCCCGCCGACGTGGTACCGCTCGATCATCTCGGCGGCGGTACGGACCCCGATCTCGGCCAGGTTCAGATCGATGTCGGCCTGGTCGGGGGCGGTCGCGGAGTGGCCGTAGACCCGCATGACGAAGAGCTGGCCGACCTTCTCCTCCAGGCTCATCCGCGCGATGATCCGGCGCAGGCTCCGCTCGGGCGCACCGGCGGACCCGGCGCCCTCGGCGGCCGCCGCGCCGGGGAGGACCGCGCCCCCGGTGGCGACGGCCGCCGCGGCGACCGCGGTGGCGGTGAGGAGAGCGCGTCGGGAGGTGGGGTGATGCACGTGGAGCCCCTTCCGGTAATGAAAGAAACTTTCAAGACGGTACGGATATAGGGAAAGTTACTACCGGTCAAGGGGATGGGCGGGGAAGACCTGCGACACGGGTGGGGCGGTCCTGCGTCACGGATGGTGCGGGTGCGGCGGAGCGCGGGCCGGTGCGGCGCTCCGTGCCCGCGTGCTCCGATGCGCCGCAGGCGGCCCCCCGGCCCTCCCGCGGACGCACCGCCCCCGACACCTCCGGGAGACGCTCTCGGTACCTCCCGCAGCCGCGTCCCGGTACGGCCGCAGACGTTCCCCGTGGCCGCGCCTCGTGCGCACGCCTCGTAAGGGGGCCCCGCCGCCGTACCCGGCGTCCGCGCTCTACTGCTTCGGCGCGCCCAGCCGCAGCAGGTACGCGCGGCCCGCGTCCAGCATGCCCGGCAGGTCGGAGGCCTGCGGGTACCAGCGCTTCTCGTACTCCCAGCAGACCCAGCTCTCCGGGTCCAGCGTGTCCAGGCACGCGGCCAGCGGCAGCACGCCCTCGCCCAGACCCAGCGGCTCGGTGTCCTCGGCGGAGGCGATGTCCTTCACCTGTACGTAGCCCAGGTGCGGGGCCAGGAGGGCGTGGGTGGTCTCCGGCTCCTCACCCGCCAGCCAGGTGTGCATGATGTCCCAGATCGCGCCGATCTGCGCGTGGCCGACCGCCCCGACCACCCGCGCCACGTCCGCGCCCGCCCGGTGCGAGTCGTGGGTCTCCAGCAGGATGCGCACCCCCAGGTCGGCGGCGTGCGGTGCGGCGGCCGCGAGCCGCCGGGCGGCAGCGGCGTCGGCGGCCTCCGGGTCCTGGTCGCCGCCGCCGGGAAACACCCGGACGTAGCTCGCGCCCAGGTCGTGGGCGAGCTGGACCAGCGAGGCGAGCTCGGCCACGACCGCCTCGTCCTCGCCTTCCGCCGCGACCCGGACGTATCCGGCCACGGTCAGGATCTCCACCCCGCCCTTGGCGAACTCCGCGACCACCTCTTCGCGCTCCAGCGCCGTGAGCGCCGGGTGGACGGGCTCCTCGGGATGGGCGCGCAGCTCGACCCCCTGGTAACCGTGGTCGGCGGCGAGCCGTACGACCTCCGCCACCGGCAGGCCCGGTACTCCGAGGGTCGAGAAAGCGAGCTTCACGGCATGTGTCCTTTCGTCGGTACGAGCGGGCCGCACAAGGTGCCCCGGGACGCGCTGATCCGCCCGGTGCCGCGACGCAGCCCTGAGAACCACTGCCCCGTCGGTGCGGAGCGATGCGACGCATCGTGTCAGGAACCCCCGGCGCGCGCCGTACAGCCCTGCGCCCCGTGCCGTACCGCTCCGCGCCCCCGCTCACCCCCTGCGCGGCGGGGCCGTCGACCCCCGCACCATGAGTTCGGCCGCGATGGTGGCCACGCCTCCGGGCGGCGCGGTCTCCGTACCCATGGCGAGCCGGCCCGCCCGCGCCCCCGCCTCGGCCAGGGGCAGCCGCACGGTCGTGAGGGCCGGCGTGGCGTCCACGGAGAACGGCAGGTCGTCGAAGCCCGCCACCGAGATGTCCTCGGGGATGCGCAGGCCCTGTTCCCGCACCGCCGCCGCGGCGCCCAGCGCCACCGTGTCGTTGGCGGCGACGACGGCGGTCACGTCGGGTTCGCGGCGCAGCAGTTCGAGCGTCGCCTCGAATCCGGAGCGCCGGTCGTAGGGGCCGTGCACGGTGAACTGCTCCGCGCCCTCGGACAGTCCGGCGTCCCGCAGCGCCTCCCGGTGGCCTTCCAGCCGGTGCCGCGTCGTGGTGCGTTCGGCGGGCCCCGCCACGTAACCGATCCGCCGGTGCCCCAGGTGGAGCAGGTGTTCGGTGAGCCGCCGGGCGCCGCCCCGGTTGTCGAAGGCGAGGGAGGCGACCAGGGCCTCGCTGTCCGGCAGCGGGGGCCGGCCGCAGAAGACGATGCGGGTGCCGGCGTCGGCGAGCTTCGTCAGCTTCGCGGCCATCGCCGCCTGGTGGTGGCGGTCCTCCAGCGCACCCCCGGTCAGCACCACGGCGGCGGCCCGCTGGCGCTGGAGGAGGGTGAGGTAGTTGAGTTCGCGGGCCGGTGAGCCGCCGGTGTTGCAGACCACCGCGAGCTTCTCGCCGCCCGCGCGTCCGGTGATGCCGGAGCCGCCGATCTCGGCCTGCGCGGCGCCCGCCATGATGCCGAAGAAGGGGTCGGCGATGTCGTTCACCAGGATGCCGACGAGGTCCGACGTGGCGGCGGCGAGCGAACTGGCCGGGCCGTTCAGGACGTAGTCGAGGTCGTCCACCGCGCGCAGAACCCGTTCCCGGGTCGTCGCGGCGACGGGGTAATTGCCGTTCAGTACACGGGACACGGTTGCGGGGGACACCCGGGCGCGAGCCGCCACGTCCGCCAGGGTGACTGTCATCGCTCTCCTTCCGAGGAGTAATCGATCCGTGGCCCCCTCTTGTCCGGGCCGCTGTCGGCAGGCTAGCGTCACCAGCGATAGAAAGCGCTTGCTACGGCACCGGCCGCGGCAGTACGGAGGGGAATTCTCGTGACACGCAGGACAGTGCGCATCGCCATGAACGGCGTGACGGGTCGCATGGGATACCGGCAGCACCTGGCGCGCTCGATCCTCGCGATCCGCGAGCAGGGCGGCCTCGACCTCGGCGACGGCGACGTGCTGTGGCCCGAACCGGTCCTCATCGGCCGCCGCGCCCACGCTCTGGAGGAGCTCGCCGCCCGCCACGGTCTGACCGAGTGGTCGACCGACCTGGACGCGGTGCTCGCGGACGACACCATCGACATCTACTTCGACGCCCAGGTCACCTCGGCCCGCGTCGAGGCGATCAAGAAGGCCGTCGCGGCCGGCAAGCACATCTACACCGAGAAGCCCACCGCTACGGACGTGGAGGGCGCCCTGGAGCTGGCCCGCCTCGCCCGGGACGCCGGCATCAAGCACGGTGTAGTGCAGGACAAGATCTTCCTGCCGGGCCTGCTGAAGCTGAAGCGCCTCATCGACGGCGGCTTCTTCGGCGACATCCTGTCCGTGCGCGGCGAGTTCGGCTACTGGGTCTTCGAGGGCGACTGGCAGGAAGCGCAGCGCCCCTCCTGGAACTACCGAGCCGAGGACGGCGGCGGCATCGTCGTCGACATGTTCCCGCACTGGGAGTACGTCCTGCACGAGCTGTTCGGCAAGGTCAACACCGTCCAGGCGCACGTCCAGACGCACATCCCGCAGCGCTGGGACGAGAACGGCAAGCCCTACCAGGCCACCGCCGACGACGCCGCGTACGGGATCTTCGAGCTGGAGGGCGGCGCCGTCGCCCAGATCAACTCGTCCTGGACCGTCCGCGTCAACCGCGACGAACTGGTCGAGTTCCAGGTCGACGGAACGCACGGCTCCGCCGTGGCCGGCCTGCGCAACTGCCGGGTCCAGCACCGCTCGGCCACCCCCAAGCCCGTCTGGAACCCGGACCTCCCGGTCACCGAGTCCTTCCGCGACCAGTGGCAGGAAGTCCCGGACAACGCCGAGTTCGACAACGGCTTCAAGGCGCAGTGGGAGCTCTTCCTGCGCCACGTCGTTCTGGACGAGCCGTACACCTGGGACCTGATGGCCGGCGCCCGCGGTGTCCAGCTCGCCGAACTCGGCCTGAAGTCCTCCGCCGAGGGCCGCCGCTTCGACGTCCCGGAGCTGACCCTGTGACGATCCTCCTGCCGCAGGGGCCGTACGAGCCCCGCACCGAACCGCTCGCGCTGCCGCCCGGCGGCGCCCGGCTCGCCTCCCGCACCGTGTTCTCCGCCGCGCACGTGGTCGCCGACCCGTTCGCCGACATCAGCCCCGATGAACCGGCGGCCGTGGACTGGGACGCGACGCTCGCGTTCCGCCGCCACCTCTGGTCGCACGGCCTCGGCGTCGCCGAGGCCATGGACACCGCCCAGCGCGGCATGGGCCTGGACTGGGCGGGGGCCGCCGAGCTGATCCGCCGTTCCGCGGCCGAGGCCAAGGCCGTCGGCGGCGCGATCGCCTGCGGCGTCGGCACCGACCAGCTCACCGGCCCGGCCACCCTGGCCGAGGTCCGCGCCGCGTACGAGGAGCAGCTCGCGCTCGTCGAGGGGAGCGGCGCGCAGGCCATCCTGATGGCCTCCCGCGCCCTCGCCGCCGCGGCGCGGGGCCCCGAGGACTACGCCGAGTTGTACGCCCACCTGCTCCGGCAGGCGTCGGAGCCGGTCGTCCTGCACTGGCTCGGCCCGATGTTCGACCCGGCGCTGGAAGGTTACTGGGGCTCGTCCGACCTGGACGTCGCCACCGACACCTTCTTGAAGATCATCGCCGAGCACCCGGACAAGGTCGACGGCATCAAGATCTCGCTGCTCGACGCGGCCCGCGAGATCGACGTACGGCGGCGGCTGCCCTCGGGCGTCCGCTGCTACACCGGTGACGACTTCAACTACCCGGAGCTGATCGCCGGCGACGACCGGGGCTTCAGCCACGCGCTGCTCGGCATCTTCGACCCGCTCGGCCCGCTGGCCGCGCACGCGGTCCGCGTCCTCGACACCGGCGACGTGCAGGGATTCCGCGACCTGCTCGACCCCACGGTCGAGCTGTCCCGCCACCTGTTCCGCACGCCCACCCGCTTCTACAAGACGGGCGTGGTGTTCCTCGCCTGGCTGGCCGGCCACCAGGACCACTTCACCATGGTCGGCGGCCTTCAGTCCGCCCGCTCGCTGCCGCACCTGGCGAAGGCGTACGAACTCGCGGACCGCCTGGGCCTGTTCCCCGATCCGGAACTCGCCGCGAGCCGCATGCGCGCCCTGCTCACCGTCCAGGGAGGAACCCGATGAGCGGTGACCTGAGCCGTCTGTCCATCAACCAGGAGACCGTGAAGCAGTGGTCCCTGGAGGAGCTCGCCGAGGGCTGCGTCAAGGCCGGAGTCCGGCAGGCCGGTCTGTGGCGGGCGCCCGTCCAGGAGTACGGCGTCGAGCGCGCCGCCCGGCTCTTCGCCGACGCCGGGATCACCGTCACCAGCCTCTGCCGGGGCGGCTTCTTCACCGCCGTCGACCCGGCCGAGCGCGCCGCCGCCCTGGCGGACAACCGGGCGGCGATCGACGAGGCGGCGGGCCTGTCCACCGCCACCCTGGTCCTCGTCTCCGGAGGACTGCCCGCCCGGGACCGTGACATCGCGGGCGCCCGCGAGCGCGTCGCGGACTCCCTCGCGGAGCTGGTCCCGTACGCCGCCGAGCGCGGGGTGCGGCTCGCCATCGAACCGCTGCACCCGATGTTCGCCTCGGACCGCTGCGTGGTCTCCACGCTGTCCCAGGCGCTCGACATCGCCGAGCGGTTCCCGGCCGAGCAGGTCGGTGTCTGCGTCGACACGTACCACATCTGGTGGGACGACCAGGCCCCCGCGCAGATCGCCCGCGCCGGAGCCGGCGGCCGTATCCACGCGTTCCAACTGGCCGACTGGATCACCCCGCTCCCGGCGGGCGTCCTGCTGGGCCGGGGCCAGCTCGGCGACGGCAGCGTGGACTTCCGGTCCTTCCGGGCGATGGTCGAGGCCACCGGCTACGACGGCCCGATCGAGGTCGAGATCTTCAACGAGGAGCTCTGGGCCCGCGACGGCGGCGAGGCACTGGCCGAGGTGGCCGCGCGCTACCTCGAACACGCCTGCTGAGACACCCCGCGACGATCGAAGGTAAAGAGATCGTCAAGGGATGCAACCCTTGAGGGTCCTGCCCTGTCACACACTGCGTCGGGACTTCCGGGGAGGGGTCCGGGGGGAACGGGAAGACCCGACGGAGGGGGAGAGCGAGCGGGGTCCGGCCGCAGTGTCGGGCCCCCTTCCGCTTCTTCGCACGAGACGTCCCGCCGACGGAGGGGGCCGGCGGGGCGTCTCGCGTGCGGGGCGCGGGAGCGCGGCGACGCGGGAGCGGATCTCTGCCCGCGTACGCGGGATTCCTGAGCCCCGGAGCGGGCCCGATCTCGTAAACTCGGTCGACTCCGGCCCGCCGCCTCCCTCCCACCGGACGGAACCCCACCCATGTACGTCTCCCGCGTGTACGTCGAGAACATCAAGTCGTTCCACGGTCCGCGCGTCGTAGACCTGACCCTGACCCGCCCGGACGGCTCCCACGCCGGCTGGACGGTCCTCGCGGGGCGGAACGGCTCGGGAAAGACGACGCTGCTCCGGGCGCTGGCCCTTGCGCTCAGCGGCCCGGTCGCGGCGCGGGGCTTGGTCCAGGGCTTCGAGAACTGGATGTCGCGCGGTGCCGCCGTAGGCACGGCGCAGGCGAAAATCGTCCGGGACGCGACCTCCGACAAGTTCACCGCGTCCGGGCGCACGCAGACCAACTTCTGGGCGGGCCTGCGCTGGACGGCGCCGGCCGAGGGGAGGAGCAGCCGCAAGAGCGCCCAGCCGGCGTTGGAGGGCATCAGGCAGAACCCCAACACCACCAGCGCAACCCCCGCACAGCGCGGCCCCTGGGCGGACAACCCCGTCGGCTGGTTCTGCGCGGCGTACGGCCCGTTCCGGCGCATGGCCGGAGGCTCGGGCGAGGTGCAGCGCCTGATGCTGGCCTCGGGGCCGGTGGCACGGCAGGCGAGCCTCTTCCACGAGGACGCCTCGCTGGCGGAGGGCGTCGCCTGGCTGATCGAGCAGCACCTGAGAGCGCTCGAAGGCCGGGAAGGAGCCGCGGCGCTCAAGCGGGCCGCGCTGTCGGTCCTGGGCCACGGCCTGCTGCCTGACGGCTACCGGGTGGAGGACGTCGACTCGGAAGGGCTCTGGGTCACCCGCGACGGCCACCGGTTCCCCCTGCGGGAGATGAGCGACGGGTTCCGTACGGTGGCCGCCCTCGTGGTCGACCTGCTCAAGCAGATCCACGACGCTTTCGGCGACGACGCGTTCACCGGGAAGGACGGCGAAGCCGGCCCGAGTCCCCTCCAGGTGCCGGGCGTCGTGATCATCGACGAGATCGACGCGCACCTGCACGTCTCCTGGCAGCGTCGTATCGGGCCCTGGCTGACCGAGCACTTCCCCCACATCCAGTTCATCGTGACGACCCACAGCCCGTACATCTGCCAGGCGGCCGACCCCGGTGGCCTGATCCGCCTGCCGGGCGTGGAGGAGGACGCCGCGCCCGAGGTCGTGTCCGAGGACCTGTACGAGCGGGTCGTCTACGGCAGCGGTGACGACGCGGTCCTCTCCGACCTCTTCGGCCTGGACACCCCGTACTCCGAGCAGGCCGAGCACGCCCGCGCCGAACTGGTCGCGCTGGAATCGCGGGTGTACGGGGGCGACACCTCACCCGGGACGGTCGAGCGCTACAAGAAGCTCAAGGACCGGCTCACCAGCTCCCCGACCGCGCGGGTGCACGAGGTGTCCGCCCATCTCCACCGCATCGCCGAGGAGATGGACGGGGCCCCGGACGCAGAGGGCGGCGGGACGGAGTGATCCGACTCGAACGGGTTCCGCTGTCGTCAATGACGGCGGCCCGGCTCACGGCGTACACCGAGCAGATCGAGGCTGCCCCGGACGCTGACCGCAAGGCCGCAGCCGCGGGGCTCTGGGCCCACAGCACCGTCCGCCGCCGGGTACGCGACGGCCTGCTGACCGCTCTCGCGGACATGGCCCCCGGCCACCAGCGCTGCATGTACTGCGGCGACAGCCAGGGCACGGACATCGACCACTTCGAGCCCAAGAGCCTCGCCCCGCTGCGTACCTTCGAGTGGCTCAACCACTTGCTGGCCTGCGCCCACTGCAACAGCAACCAGAAACGGAACCGCTTCCCCCGGTCCGACGAGGACGGCAGCCCGCTGCTTCTCGATCCCACGCTCCAGGATCCGCTGGACCACCTGCGGCTGGTTCTGCCGGTCGGTACGTACCGGGGGCTGACGCCCCGGGGCGAGGCGTGCATAGCCGTGTTCGGACTCAACGCGCGAGGCGTCCTCGTAGAGGGGCGCAGAACGGCTTACGAGACCGCCAAGGAGTCGGTGGAGTTGTGGCGCATCGCCACCGACCGGGGACAGCGCGACAAAGCCGCGAAGATCGTCAGGGTGGCCTGGAACCGACCGCTGGCCGACGTGCTGGCGGCGATGTTCCACCAGGCCGAGCATCCCGCCGCGGACCTGCTGTTCATCGGCGAGGAAGAGACCCTGCGCCTGCTGCGGAACTCCGATCTGCGAGCCGCGTTCCTGTCCCGTTCCTGAGGCCGCCCCGACGGGCCCTGCCCCGGGAGGGGTTGACCCACCGGGGCGGCGGACGGTCAGGCGGAGAGACGGCCGTCCTTGACCGCGGTGACGAACGACGACCAGCCTTCGGCGGAGAAGACCACGGCCGGGCCGGCCGGGACCTTGCTGTCGCGTACGGGGACGGTGGCATGGCCGCGGGCGACTTCCAGGCACTCGCCATTGGCCCCGCCGCTGTAGGTGGACTTGCGCCACCCGCTCCAAGCCGAACTGTCAGCGATGGCGGGCTTGGTGCTGTGCATGGTCGTGTTCCTCCGCGATGGCCCTGACGAGCGCCACCGACTCCCGATGTGGAGCTGCGTCGCTCAGAGCGAGATTGTAGGACGTGTGGCACGCCTCTACCAGCGTCGGGTCATCGATCAAACGCCCGGTGCGAAGTCCTTCTACGTAGGCCAGAGGCGCCGCGTCCGCGAAATTGAGAAGATAGAGCATGCCTTCCAGAAGTGCGTGCGCACCGGATGCGAGGGTCAGCACATGGAGGCGTAGACGGCCAGAATCAGCCATCTCTGCCAGCTTGAGCAGTTGCTCCGCCATCACCTGCCGTCCGCCGACACAACGCCTGAGCGCCGCCTCGTCGAGAAGCGTCCACACCACCGGAGTAGACGGCCGGTCGAGCAACTGGCCTCGCTTGGCGCGGCTGACAATCAGGTCGTCAAGTTCTTCCGCGTGATAGTTCGGACGGTATGCCTGGAACACTGCGCGCGAGTACTCCTTGGTCTGGAGCATTCCAGGGATGAGCGACGCGCCGTATTGGCGGATCTCCGTAGCTTCTTTCTCCAGCTCCGCGACTTTCGCGAAATAGTGAGCGAACGCGGGATCCAGATCCTGCAACCACCGCGCGAAGAACCCGTCGGTTCCAAGTGCCCGGTCGATCCGCTGGGCATCCTCCGGGTTCGGCAGCCGGCGCCCCGCCTCATAGTGGCTGACGAGGGTCGGCGAGCAGACGACCGTCTCGCTCAGGGCCTCCTGCGTCAGCCCTGCCGCGATGCGCCGCAACCGCAGTTCCTCGCCGTACTTCTCTCTGGGCGTGCGCGGCCCCGGCTTCGTTCCCATGCGCTCCAACTCCCCGTCTTGACGGACCCGCTGTCATCCCCGACCCCCTGGCAGCGTAGCCATCCACGACCTCAGGCTGTGAGGAGATCGCTACGGAAAGCATCCGTTCGTGGATGCCGTCACGAGGAGAGCACCGCCCATGAGAGAGCTGATCCGCGTATCGCCCGGCCGGGAGGCAGTCGCATGACCGAGGACATCGCGGCACGGGCCGGTCACTACCGTCTGCTGCCGTGGACGGGGGAGGAGGGCAAGCCCTGTTACGTACTCACCGACGGGACGGGCCCGGTGTCGCGCGTCGCCGACGCCTTCGAGAGCGTCCAGTTGGGCATGGCGGAGCACCTGCTGGATCATGCCGACGACTTGCTGGACGAGGACAGCGGCATCGGACCGGTCGAGCTGCACTTCCTGGCCAGTCGGCTCACCGAGTCCCTGCGGCTGGTGAAGCGGATCGCGGAGAGCAGGAGCCGGCGGGCGATGCGGCCGGCCGGGGGCACCGCGGACCTCTGAGCGGCCCCGCCACCGCACCCCCGTCGACTGGCCCCCGTCAGACCCTCTCGTCCGCCCCCACCCCGAACGCCTCCCGTGCCCGCTCCACCAGTGCCTCCGCCGCCGGGTTGTGCCTCGCCCGCCACACCAGGGCCAGCAGGGCGGGTTCTTCGGCGTCGGTGAGAGGGCGGGCGGTGAGGTGGTCGCGGTAGTGGCGGGCCATCGACTCGCTGAGCACCGCCGCGCCCAGCCCCCGGACCGCGAGGGCCGCGATCGCGTCGGCCGCGCCCGCCTCCACGGCGATGCGGGGGCGGAGGTCGCGTACCGCGCACGCCCGGTCGAAGACCGCCCGCAGGCCGGTGCCCGGAGGCATGCAGATCACCGGGTGGGCGGAGAGGTCGTCCAGGGTCACGTGCGGGAGCCGGGCCAGCGGGTGCCCGTGCGGGACGGCGACGACCAGGCGCTCGCTGACGATCGTCAGCGAGTCCAGCCCTTCGGGTGTGGTCGAGGCCGCACCGATGAGGGCCAGGTCGACCGCGCCGGACCGTACGTCGTCCGCCAGGCGGGTCGAGTCGTCCTCCCGCAGGGCGAGTTCGACGCCGGGGTGCGCCGCGTGGAAGGCGGCGAGCGCGTCGAACCACGGCGTGATGGTGCAGCCGGCGACCATCCCGACCGTCAGCCGGCCCTGCACGAGACCGGTCACGTCGGTCACCGCGCGGCCGACCGAACCGGCGGCGGCGAGCACCGAGCGGGCGTGGGCGAGAGCGGCCTCGCCCGCAGACGTGAGGGCCACGACCCGCGTCGACCGGTCGAAGAGGTTCGCGCCGAGCTCGCGCTCCAGTCGGCGGATCTGCGCGCTGACGCCGGACTGGCTGATCCGCACGCGTTCGGCCGCGCGGGTGAAGTTGCGCTCCTCGGCGACGGCGACGAAATATTCGAGCTGCCGTAGTTCCATGACTCCTGATTCTAGTTCCCATCCCGAGCATCTGTTGGACTTCTGATGACGGGCGGCGCAGGCTGGTCGGTGCAGAGAGGCGGACGACCCGGCCCGCGCCGGGAGCGGCGCGCGCCCCCCACCCATGGAGGACTTCATGACGGAGTACGACGCGTACGAGAAGTACGAGAAGGCACTGGCGCCGGAGGACATCACCCGTCTGTTCGTCGAGCGGTCCAACGCCGGTGACGCCGCCGGGGTGGCCGCGCTCTACGAGGAGGACGCCGTGCTGGCGTTCCCGCCGGGCGAACAGACCGTCGGCCGGGAGGCTATCCGCGTGCTGTGGGAGAAGGTGCTCGCCGGCGGTCCCCGGTTCGAGCCGGAGGTACCGCTGCCCACGCTGATCAGCGGGGACCTCGCCCTCACCTCCACCCCGCCGAAGGACGGTTCCGGGGCCCGTGCCCAGGTGGTGCGGCGGCAGGCCGACGGAAGCTGGCTCCGCGTGCTCGACCAGCCGGAGTTCGCCCCGCCGAAGAGCTGAGAGCTGACGGTGGCGGAGGCGTACCGGCGGCCCGGCGGCCCGGCGGTCCGGCGACACGATCGGGCCGCCCGGTGCGAGGGCCCGGATCAGTCGAACAGGTCGACCAGCCCGTTGACCCAGATCGCCGCGGCCGCCACCACCAGCACCAGGCATCCCACGAAACCCAGTGCCTCAGCGGGCGTGTTCTCCGTCACCGCGGACCCCTCCGGCCCCGCCGCCGCGAGCGTGTCCCAGTCGACCGACCGGCCCAGACGCTTCTCCGCAGCAGTCCGCAGCGACGCCAACCGGGCCTCCGCGAAGGGGGAGTGGGCCGCCGACTCCTGCCCCCGCCAGCCGATCGCCCGCATCCGGCGCACCGGGTCCGGGTGCCGCTCCTCGAACGCCGCCGTCTCGCGCGGGTCGCTGTCCTCCTCCAGGTAGGCCCACCGGCCCGCCTCGGCGGGCTCCCCGAAAAGCCGGTAGACCTCGGCCAGCCGACGCCGTACCCCGCGGTCCTGCGGGTACGACGAGACGAGTCCGCGCAGACGTTGGCGGGCTACCGGGAGCCGCCCGGCGGCGAGGTCCGTGTCGACGCGCTCCAGCGTCCGTGCAAGTGCCATGCGCACATCATCGGGCGGGGTGGGCCCGGGGCGGTAGCGGTTTACCCCCGGACCGCCACGCCCCGGACCGCCATGCCCCGGCCCACCCCGCCCCCGGGAGCCCACCGCCCGGCCTCCTGTCAGCGGCGCCCGATACCGTCGACCCCATGTCCAACATGGCCGTCCTCGAAGGGGTCCTGGAGAGGATCACGTACGCGAACGAGGAGAACGGGTACACCGTCGCGCGCGTCGACACCGGACGGAGCGGCGACCTGCTCACCGTCGTGGGGTCGCTGCTCGGCGCGCAGCCGGGGGAGTCGCTGCGGATGGAGGGGCGCTGGGCCTCGCACTCCCAGTACGGCAAGCAGTTCGTGGTGGAGAACTACACGACCGTGCTGCCGGCCACCATCCAGGGCATCCGCCGGTATCTCGGCTCCGGCCTCATCAAGGGGATCGGGCCGGTCATGGCCGACCGGATCACCACCCACTTCGGCCTGGACACCCTCGACGTCATCGAGCAGGACCCGAAGCGGCTCATCGAGGTGCCGGGACTCGGGCCGAAGCGGACCAGGCGGATCGCCGACGCCTGGGAGGAGCAGAAGGCGATCAAGGAGGTCATGATCTTCCTTCAGTCCGTCGGCGTCTCCACCTCCATCGCCGTGCGGATCTATAAGAAGTACGAGGACGCCTCGATCTCCGTCGTGAAGAACCAGCCCTACCGGCTGGCCGCCGACGTCTGGGGCATCGGATTCCTCACCGCCGACAAGATCGCCCAGGCGGTCGGCATCCCGCACGACAGCCCGGAACGGGTGCGGGCCGGACTCCAGTACGCGCTGTCCCAGTCCTCCGACCAGGGGCACTGCTACCTCCCCGAGGAACGGCTCATCGCCGACGGGGTCAAACTCCTCCAGGTCGACACCGGCCTCGTCATCGACTGCCTGGCCGAACTGGCCGCCGACCCCGAGGGCGTCGTACGGGAGAAGGTGCCGGCCGCCGACGGCGGCGATCCGGTCACCGCCGTCTACCTCGTCCCCTTCCACCGGGCCGAGCTGTCCCTGGCCGGCCAGGTGCGCCGGCTGCTGGGGACGCCGGACGACCGGATGCCCGCCTTCCAGGACGTGGACTGGGGCAAGGCGCTCGGCTGGCTCGCCGCCCGCACCGGCACCACGCTCGCGCCCGAGCAGGAGGCCGCGGTCAGGCTGGCGCTGACGCGGAAGGTCGCCGTGCTCACCGGAGGGCCGGGCTGCGGCAAGTCGTTCACCGTGCGGTCCATCGTGGAGCTCGCGCGGGCCAAGAAGGCGAAGGTGGTGCTGGCCGCCCCCACCGGCCGGGCCGCCAAGCGGCTCGCCGAACTGACGGGGGCAGAGGCGTCCACCGTGCACCGGCTGCTGGAGCTGAAGCCGGGCGGCGACGCGGCGTACGACAAGGACCGGCCGCTGGACGCCGATCTCGTCGTCGTGGACGAGGCGTCGATGCTCGATCTGCTGCTGGCCAACAAGCTGGTGAAGGCGGTGGCACCCGGTGCCCACCTCCTCATGGTCGGGGACGTCGACCAGCTCCCCTCGGTCGGCGCGGGGGAGGTGCTGCGGGACCTGCTGGCCGAGGGCGGTCCGGTCCCGGCCGTGCGGCTGACCCGCATCTTCCGGCAGGCCCAGCAGTCCGGCGTGGTCACCAACGCCCACCGGATCAACTCCGGGCTCCCCCCGGTGACCCAGGGGCTCGACGACTTCTTCCTCTTCGTGGAGGACGAGACGGAGGACGCCGGGAAGCTCGCCGTGGACGTCGCGGCCCGTCGGCTTCCGGCCAAGTTCGGCCTCGATCCGCGCCGGGACATCCAGGTTCTGACGCCGATGCACCGCGGTCCGGCCGGGGCCGGCCACCTGAACGGCCTCCTGCAGCAGGTAATTACGCCCGGAAGGCCCGAAGTGCCTGAAAAGCGATTCGGCGGCCGTGTGTTCCGGGTG
The DNA here is from genome assembly GCF_947488945.1 of uncultured Streptomyces sp. GTDB lineage: Bacteria > Actinomycetota > Actinomycetes > Streptomycetales > Streptomycetaceae > Streptomyces. The sequence goes on along the minus strand of NZ_CANLBS010000001.1, from coordinate 228,461 downwards.
GGCGATAAAGTCACCCAAATCAGAAACAACTACGAAAAAGGAGAGAACGGGGTGTTCAACGGCACGGTGGGTGTCGTCACCTCTCTCGACGCCGACGAGCAACGGCTGACCGTCCGCACCGACGAGGACGAGGAGATCGGTTACGACTTCGACGAACTGGACGAGCTGGCGCACGCCTACGCCCTGACGATCCATCGCTCCCAGGGCAGCGAGTACCCGGCCGTGGTCGTTCCGGTCACCAACAGCGCCTGGATGATGCTGCAACGCAACCTGCTCTACACCGCGGTGACCCGGGCCAAGAGGCTCGTCGTCCTGGTCGGCTCCCGCAAGGCGATCGGGCAGGCGGTCCGCACGGTTTCCGCAGGCAGACGCTGTACGGCACTGGATTTCCGGCTGCGTGGAGGCCGGAGCGAAGACTTCGCGCAAAAATGATCGATCAAATCGGTGGGAAACATCACCCAGGTCTTCCGGAACCACGGCGGAGGGGGCAGGATGAAAAGGTTGGCGGCACTCAGTGCCGTCAGTAGGTCCAATGGACGACCCCGAGTGCACTCTCCTGAGCCAAATGGGGGAGGGTGGAGACAGTCAGGGCACCTCGAAGAAGAGGCACTACGTCGGTGAGGGATGACGTGAGCGAGCACATCAACAACGCTGTAGTACTGCGGTACGGCGACGACGAGTACACCTACCCGGTGATCAACAGCACCGTCGGCGACGAGGGCTTCGACATCGGGAAGCTCCGGGCCAACACGGGCCTGGTGACGCTGGACAGCGGCTACGGCAACACCGCCGCCTATAAATCGGCCATCACGTACCTCGACGGCGAGCAGGGCATCCTGCGCTACCGCGGCTACCCGATCGAGCAGCTCGCGGAGCACTCGACGTTCCTGGAAGTCGCCTACACGCTGATCAACGGCGAGCTTCCGAAGGTCGACGAGCTGTCGGCCTTCAAGAACGAGATCACCCAGCACACGCTGCTGCACGAGGACGTCAAGCGGTTCTTCGACGGCTTCCCGCGCGACGCCCACCCGATGGCCATGCTGTCCTCGGTCGTCAGCGCGCTGTCCACCTTCTACCAGGACAGCCACAACCCGTTCGACGAGGAGCAGCGCCACCTCTCCACGATCCGGCTGCTCGCCAAGCTGCCCACGATCGCGGCGTACGCCTACAAGAAGTCGATCGGCCACCCGTTCGTCTACCCGCGCAACGACCTCGGCTACGTCGAGAACTTCCTGCGCATGACGTTCTCCGTGCCGGCCCAGGAGTACGAGCTCGACCCGGTCGTCGTCTCGGCGCTGGACAAGCTCCTCATCCTGCACGCGGACCACGAGCAGAACTGTTCGACCTCCACCGTGCGTCTGGTCGGCTCCTCGCAGGCGAACATGTTCGCCTCGATCTCCGCCGGCATCTCCGCGCTCTGGGGCCCGCTGCACGGCGGCGCCAACCAGTCCGTCCTGGAGATGCTGGAAGGCATCCAGGCCAACGGCGGCGACGTCGACTCCTTCATCCGCAAGGTGAAGAACAAGGAGGACGGCGTCCGCCTGATGGGCTTCGGCCACCGGGTGTACAAGTCCTTCGACCCGCGCGCCAAGATCATCAAGGCCGCCGCGCACGACGTCCTCTCGGCCCTCGGCAAGTCCGACGAGCTGCTCGACATCGCGCTGAAGCTGGAAGAGCACGCGCTCTCCGACGACTACTTCGTCTCGCGCAACCTCTACCCCAACGTGGACTTCTACACGGGCCTGATCTACCGCGCCATGGGCTTCCCGACCGAGATGTTCACCGTGCTCTTCGCGCTCGGCCGGCTGCCCGGCTGGATCGCCCAGTGGCACGAGATGATCAAGGAGCCGGGTTCGCGCATCGGCCGTCCGCGTCAGATCTACACCGGCGAGGTCCTGCGCGACTTCGTCCCGGTCGAGGGTCGCTGACGCACCTCGGACGGAGCCGCCCGCTCCGCCCCACCGCAGTACCGGACCGACCGCGACCCGGACGTCGTCGGGAGCCCCGCACCACGGAGAACGCCGAGCCGCGCGAACCGTGAGGGGCCCACGACTCCGCCCGCGGCCGGCCCGCAGTACCCGTCGAGCCGCCGTCCTGACGTACGAGCCCGGCACCCGGCCTCTTCGGCCGACTGCCTTCGCCCCGCGTACCGCGCTTTCGCACAGAGCGCGGTGTCCGGGGCGATTCGGCGTTCGGGGGCCGTCCGGCGCGACGCGGGGGCCGGGGCGTACGGGCGGTGCGGAGCGGCACGGCGTACGCGCGGTGCGTCAAGGGCGCGGTGTACGGGTCGCGTCGCGGCGGACGGCCGGAGAGCTGGCGGGCACCGGGCGCAGGCGCAGGCACGGGGAGTGGTCGCCGGGAGGTGCGTGAGCGGTCGTGCGAGTGCGGGGCGCGCGCGGCCGGAAGCGGTCACGGTGGCGCTGTGCGGGCCGGGCGGCTTCCCCGGTTCTTCGCGAGAAGCGCCCCGCCGATCGATCCCCCCACGGGTCGACGGACGGGGCGCTTCCCATTTCCCGGTGCGGATTCCCCCCACGGGATCCGGCCGGGCGTCTGAAGGAGGCCTGAAACCTCCTTATTTGTGCGCGATCTGCCGGGGTACGTACGCACGGGAGGGCCGCTCAAGCTCCCCGGTGCACGTGCCCCGGCCACGCTTGCCACGGAGCGTCCCCCAAGACACTCCATCGGACGTCCCCCAAGACATCCTTGGCATTCGAACTCTAAGACTCGTGGACCCCCAGAATGGTTACCCTGAAACCAGTGTGATCTAAATCTCATTGTGGAAATTACGTGAAGGCGCGTAGGCGGAGGCTGTTCGTGACCACGAACACGGACGAAAAGGCCATCGCGGCACCCGCGATCATCGGGTTGAGCAGGCCCGAAGCGGCCAGCGGCAGGGCGGCCACGTTGTAGCCGAACGCCCAGAACAGGTTGGTCCGGATGGTGGCCAGGGTGCGCCGGGACAGGCGGATCGCCGTTGCCGTCACCTTCAGATCTCCACGAACGAGGGTGAGGTCGCCGGCTTCGATCGCCGCGTCCGTCCCGGTGCCCATGGCGAGCCCCAGATCGGCCGCGGCGAGAGCCGCGGCGTCGTTCACGCCGTCGCCCACCATGGCGACCGACCGGCCCTCCGCCTGCAGCGCGCGGACCACCGCGACCTTCTCCTCCGGCAGCACCTGCGCGTAGACCCGCTCGATGCCGACCTCGCGGGCCACCGCGTCCGCCACCGCCCGGTCGTCCCCGGTCAGCAGCACCGGACTCAGCCCCAGTGCCTTCAGCTCGGCGACGGCCGCCGCGCTGCTCTCCTTCACGGTGTCCGCGACCTCCAGCACCGCTCGCGCCGCACCGTCCCAGGCCACCGCCACCGCGGTACGGCCGGCGGCGTCCGCCAGGGCCGAGGCGAGGACGGGGGGCATCGTGACGCCCTCCCGGGCCAGCAGCGAGGCCCGGCCGACCAGTACGGTCCGTCCGTCCACCTCGCCCCGGACGCCGAGGCCGGGCAGGTTGGCGAAGTCCCGCGGGACCGGCAGCGCGCCGAACCGCTCGGCGGCGGCGGACGCGACGGCCCGCGCCACCGGGTGCTCGGAGGCGTGCTCCAGGGCGCCCGCCAGCCGCAGGGCCTCGTCCTCGTCGGTGCCGTCGGCGGTACGGACCGCGCGCAGGGACATGCGGCCGGTGGTGACGGTCCCGGTCTTGTCGAGCACGATCGTGTCCACCCGACGGGTCGTCTCCAGCACCTCGGGGCCCTTGATGAGGATGCCGAGCTGCGCCCCGCGCCCGGTGCCCACCAGCAGCGCCGTCGGCGTGGCGAGTCCGAGGGCGCACGGGCAGGCGATGATCAGGACCGCCACGGCGGCGGTGAACGCCGCCGTCACGTCGTCGGTCACCAGCAGCCAGCCCACCAGGGTCGCCAGCGCGATCAGCAGCACCACCGGCACGAAGACCGCCGAGATCCGGTCGGCCAGCCGCTGCACCCGGGCCTTGCCGTTCTGCGCGTCCTCCACGAGGCGGGCCATCCGGGCGAGCTGGGTGTCGGCGCCGACCCGGACGGCCTCCACCACCAGCCGGCCGGAGACGTTCACCGTGGCGCCGGTGACGGTGTCCCCCGCGGTGACGTCCACGGGCACGGACTCGCCGGTGAGCATCGAGGCGTCCACGGCGGACGAACCGTCGACCACCGTGCCGTCGGTGGCGATCTTCTCGCCGGGACGCACCACGAACCGGTCGCCGACGGCGAGCCGGCCGACCGGGACGCGCACCTCGGCGCCGTCCCTCAGCACCGCCACGTCCTTGGCGCCCAGGTGCAGCAGTGCGCGCAGCGCCGATCCCGCCTTCCGTTTGGAGCGCGCCTCCAGATAGCGGCCGAGCAGCAGGAAGGTGACGACGCCTGCGGCGACCTCCAGGTAGAGCGCCGAGGACGCCCCCTCGCGGCCGGCGGTGAGCTCGAAGCCGTGCCGCATGCCCGACATCCCCGCGTCGCCCAGGAACAGGGCCCACAGGGACCAGCCGAACGCGGCGAGCGTGCCGACCGACACCAGGGTGTCCATGGTGGCCGCACCGTGCCGCAGGTTGGTCCAGGTGGCGCGGTGGAACGGCAGGCCGCCCCAGACCACGACCGGGGCGGCCAGGGTGAGCGAGAGCCACTGCCAGTTGTCGAACTGCAGCGCCGGGACCATGGCGAGCAGCACGACCGGAATCGAGAGCACGGCGGAGACGGTCAGCCGCCCGCGCAGCGCGGCCGGCTCGGCGCTCTCCGGCTCCTCGGCGGGGACCGGGGCGGTCGCGACGTCCCCGGAACCGGGCCCGGGCCGTGCCGGGCGGGGGTCCGCCGCCCCCGGTGCGGGCGCGTCGGCGGCCGTGGGGGGCGGCGGCGCGGATGCCGCCGGCTCCGGTTCCGGTTCCGGACGCGGCGGCCGGGTGGCGGTGTAACCGGTCTTCTCGACGGTCGCGACGAGGTCCGCCAGCTCCGTCCCCGGGGGATACGAGACGCGCGCCTTCTCGGTGGCGTAGTTGACGGTGGCGGTGACGCCGTCCATCCGGTTGAGCTTCTTCTCGACGCGGGCCGCGCACGACGCGCAGGTCATCCCGCCGATGATCAGCTCGGCCTCGGAGAGTTCCACGTCCAAAACCTCGGCCGTGCTGGTGCTGCTGGCCATGTCCGTACTCCAGGGGAAACGGGTCGGGCCGTCGTCGCCGCCGGGCACCGGCGGGACGCGGCCCGAGGGGGGACAGGGGGTGGGCCGGCGCCGGACCCGCTCAGGCCCGGCCGACGAGCTCGAAGCCCGCCTCGTCCACGGCCGCGCGCACCGCCTCGTCCGCAGGTTCTGCCTCCGAGACGACCGTCACGCGGCCGGTGGAGGCCGTGGCCTGCACCGAGGTGACACCCTCGATGCCGGAGATCTCCTCGGAGACCGCGCCCTCGCAGTGGCCGCAGCTCATGCCCTTGACCTCGTACACCGTGGTGACGGCGCCGGTCCGGGCCTCCGCCGCGACGGCGTCGTCCGTCGAGCAGCAGGAACCGGCGGCGCGGGGGGTCTCGGTCTCGGCGGTCATGACGTTCTCCTCTTCGACAGGCGTACGTGAGTGTGCGGCGCGGCCCGCACCGGTCGCCCGGCGGCCTCCTGGCCCTCGCCTTTCTCCACACTATACCCCTAGGGGGTATGGAGGCGAGTTCCGTCCGGTGGCCGGAACCTGTCCCTCCGCATCCCGGCCCCGCACCCGGTCGCCGGCGGGACCGGGGCGACGGCGAGACTGGGGCGGGATCGCCGGGCCGGGCCGGCCGGTCCCCGGCGCGGGGTCTCCCGGACCGGTGCGGACGGAAGGGGAAGCGGATGCGTGCCGTGGTGTTCGAGGGGTTCGGCCGGGATCCCGAGGTGCGGGAGGTGCCCGATCCGGTGGCCGCCCCCGGCGGGGCGGTGGTGAGGGTCGAGGCCACCGGACTCTGCCGCAGCGACTGGCACGGCTGGATGGGCCACGACCCCGGCATCTCCCTCCCGCACGTGCCCGGCCACGAACTGGCCGGAGTGGTCGAGTCGGTGGGGGCGGGGGTGGGGCGCCGGCGCCCCGGAGACCGGGTGACCGTGCCCTTCGTCTGCGCCTGCGGCCGGTGCGACGCGTGCGCGGCGGGTCAGCAGCAGGTCTGCGAGCGTCAGACCCAGCCCGGTTTCACCCACTGGGGCTCCTTCGCGCAGTACGTCGCCCTGGAGAACGCGGACGTCAACCTGGTGGAGGTACCGCAGGAGACGTCCTTCGCCACGGCGGCCGGCCTGGGCTGCCGGTTCGCCACCGCCTTCCGGGCCGTCGTCGGACAGGGCAGGGTCGCGCCGGGGGAGTGGGTCGCCGTCCACGGCTGCGGCGGGGTGGGGCTGTCCGCCGTCATGATCGCGGTGGCCTGCGGTGCGCGGGTGGTGGCCGTGGACGTGTCGCCACGGGCGCTGGAACTGGCGCGGACGTTCGGCGCCGCCGCCTGCGTGGACGCCTCGCAGCACCCGGCCGGAGCGGACGGCGCGGTGCGCGAGCTGACCGGCGGCGGCGCGCACCTCTCGCTGGACGCGCTGGGCTCCCCGGCGACCTGTGCCGCTTCGGTGCGCGGCCTGCGCCGTCGCGGCAGGCACGTGCAGATCGGCTTGCTCCCCGAGGTGTCCGGCGACCCGGCCGTGCCGATGGCGCGCGTCGTCGCGCTGGAACTGGAGATCCTCGGTAGCCACGGCATGGCTGCCCACGCCTACCCGCCGATGATGGACATGGTCCGCACCGGCCTCCTGCGCCCGGACCTGCTGGTGACCGAGACCCTGCCGCTCTCCGCCGCCCCGGCCGCGCTCGCCGGAATGGGAGCGCGGCCGGGGGCCGGGGTGACGATCGTCGAACCGCAGCGGGAGTGAGGGCCGGTCAGCGCCCCCGGTTGCCGGGCCGGGCCGCGACCCAGGCCCGTACCGTCTCCGCGTACCAGTAAGGCTTCCCGTCCTCCCTGTGGTCGGGCGGAGGGAGGAGGCCGTTCTTGCGGTAGGAGCGGACCGTGTCCCGCTGGACCCGGATGTGCGCCGCGATGTCCTGGTACGACCACAGCGTCTTGTCCGTCATCGGTGTCACCTCTCTGCGCGTCTCCCCGCGCCGCGCAGGCGGTGGGGGCCGCCGTCGGGGGTCGCGTCCGCGGGTGCTGACGATCACTCAGCTCGTGATCCGTGGAACGAGCGGGACCGGTGTGCGGGGAGTGGCTGTGGTGAGGCTGTGACGAAAGACCTGCATAACGGAGACAAAGGTGACGAAGAGGTGACCTCCGTGACGCAAGGGGGAGAAGGGGCGGCCGGTGCGGTTTTGGCCGTGACGGCACGAACTCCTCCACGGACGGGCGCGGCCGTAGTGCTGCTGGAGCTCGTACGCACCGCCGGACGGGGACCGCCTGCGGCGCACGGTTCAGCCGGCTGCCGTTCGCGCCGGGCCGCAGGAGCGCAGGTACTGGCGGGTGCGCCGGGCGACGGGCAGCGGGGCGTCCGGATCACAGGGGTACATGTCCTGCTCGACGATGGCGAACAGGTCGGTGTCCAGTGCGCGGGCCGCCGCCAGCACCGGCTCCAGGTCCGGTACCCCGCCGGGCGGTTCGCACATCACCCCGCGCGCCACGGCGGGACCGAACGGGACCTCCTCGGCGATGACCCCGGCGAGCACCTCGGGGTCCACCTGCTTGAGGTGGAGGTAGCCGATCCGCTCCCCGTAGGTCTCGATCAGCTTCACGCTGTCCCCGCCGCAGTAGGCGTAGTGCCCGGTGTCCAGACAGAGCCGGACCAGGTCGGGATCGGTCGCGTCGAGGAACCGGGCGACGTTCTCCTCCCCGTCCACGTGGGTGTCCGCGTGGGGGTGCACGGCGATCCGCAACCCGTAACGCTCGCGCACCTCGTGGGCGAGCCGCTCGGTCTGGGTGGTGAGGTGGCGCCACTGCGCGGTGGTGAGGGTGCGGTCCTCCAGGACCTCGCCCGTCTTGTCGTCGCGCCAGAAGGAGGGGATCACCACGAGGTGTTCGGCGCCCATGTCCCGGGTGAGGGCCGCGATGGCGGAGACGTGGGACCAGGTCCGCTCCCAGACCTCCGGCCCGTGGTGCAGCCCGGTGAAGACGGTGCCGGCCGACACCTTCAGCCCCCGGCGCCCGGTCTCCTCGGACAGCCGGACCGGATCGGTCGGCAGATAACCGTACGGGCCGAGTTCGATCCACTCGTAGCCCGCCTCCGCCACCTCGTCCAGGAAGCGCTCCCAGGGCACTTGGCGGGGATCGTCGGGGAACCACACCCCCCAGGAGTCGGGCGCCGAGCCGATGCGGATGCGAGCCGGAGAAGTCTCGGAACGGGTCATATCGGCCACCCTCCGGTCCGTTTCCCGAGGTGTCAAGGTCCCGTCCCGGCACGTGTGCGGTGCGCCCGGAGGCGCCCGCGATCCCTGCGGACGGTGGACGCGGGGAGAGGCACACGGTCCGGCGAGGGGTGATCCACGCTGTTCTGGGCCAGGCTGGAAGGGACCGGAGAGACACGGGACGGACCGACCAGCAGCAGACCGACCGGAGGGAAGCGGATGCCGGAGCCCGAGCCGTACGACGTGATCACCATGGGACGCATCGGGGTGGACCTCTATCCACTGCGGACCGGGGTGCCGCTCGCGGAGGCCGAGACGTTCGGCAAGTTCCTCGGCGGGTCGCCGGCCAACGTCGCCGTCGCCGGCGCCCGTCTGGGCCGGCGCACCGCCGTGATCACCCGGACCGGCCGGGACGCCTTCGGCGACTACCTGCGCAGCGAACTGCGCAGGTTCGGTGTCGGGGACCAGTGGGCGACCGAGGTCGAGCCGTGGCCCACGCCGGTCACCTTCTGCGAGATGTTCCCACCCGACGACTTCCCGCTGTACTTCTACCGCTTCCCCAAGGCGCCCGACCTGGAGATCCGGCCCGAGGAGCTCGACCTCGACGCGATCCGGGCCGCCCGCATCTTCTGGTTCACCGGCACCGGCCTCTGCGACGAACCGAGCCGCACCGCCACCCTCACCGCGCTCCGCGCCCGCGGTGCCGGAGCGGAAGACGGGGGCGGTCCGCGACCGGTGACCGTCTTCGACCTCGACTGGCGCCCGATGTTCTGGGAGAAGGGGGACGGACCGGACGGTTCCGACGCCCCCGCCCGGTACCGCGAGGCGCTGGCGCACGCCACGGTCGCGGTGGGCAATCTGGCCGAGTGCGCCGTCGCCACCGGGGAGCGCGAGCCGCACGCCGCCGCCCGCGCCCTGCTGGCGGCGGGCGTCGAGCTGGCGGTGGTGAAGCAGGGGCCCGACGGGGTGCTCGCGATGCACCGGGACGGCCGTACGGCCCAGGTGCCCCCGCTGCCCGTGCGGGTCGTCAACGGGCTCGGGGCGGGCGACGCCTTCGGCGGGGCGCTCTGCCACGGCCTGCTGGCCGACTGGGACGTCGGCCGGATCATGCGGTACGCCAACGCGGCCGGCGCGATCGTCGCCTCCCGCCTCGCCTGCTCCTCCGCCATGCCGTTCCCGCACGAGATCGACCGGGCCCTCGCGGCGGGCGAGGTGACGCCCGCGCCCCCGGATGCCGTGCCCCCGGAAGCGGCGTACCGGGAAGCCGACAGCCCGGACCCGACGTCCCCGGACCCGACACCCGCCGCCCCGACACCCGCGGATCCGACGCCCCTGGAACCGTCGCCGCCGGGCGCGGGCCGCGGCCGGGCGGGTAGGGGGAGCGCATGAGAGACGATCACGCCCCCGCCGCACCGCCCCCCGCCCCCTCCGGTCCCGTGCGGCGCGCCGTGCACCGCTGCCACCTGCCGTACGGCGCCGCCGCCGAGGGGCCGTACTCGGTCGCGGTCGATCCGGAGCGGGCCGGCTGGGAGCGGTCCGCGCTCCGGGTGCTCGACCTGGAGCCGGGCGGTGTTCACACGCTGGACACCGGGGAGTGCGAGTGGATCGTCCTTCCGTTGACCGGCGGCTGTACGGTGCGTGTGGCGGGTGAGATCTTTGAACTGGACGGCCGCGCAAGCGTGTTCGACGGTGTCACCGATTTCGCCTATCTGCCGCGTGCCGCCCACGCACAGATCTCCTCCGGCGCGGGAGGCCGGTTCGCCCTGGCAGGAGCGAAGTGCGAGCGACGACTCCCCGCTCGCTACGGTCCCGCGCCGGAGGTACCCGTGGAGCTGCGCGGTTCCGGCGTCTGCTCGCGGGAGGTGCACAACTTCGCCGCGGCGGGCGTCTTCCCCTGCGACCGGCTGATCGCGGTCGAAGTCCTCACCCCCGGCGGCAACTGGTCCTCCTATCCCCCGCACAAGCACGACGAGAGCGTCCCCGGCGCGGAGTCGGTGCTGGAGGAGATCTACTACTTCGAGGTGGAGGGGAACGGCCTCGGCCACCACCGGGTGTCGCCCTCACGGCCCGGCGGGACGGACCTGCTGGCCGAGGTCGGCACCGGTGACACGGTCCTGGTCCCCGACGGCTGGCACGGCCCGTCCGTCGCGCCGCCCGGCCGCACCCTCTACTACCTCAACGTGATGGCGGGCCCCGGCGAACGCGCCTGGCTGATCCGCGACCACCCCGACCACACCTGGATCCGCGACACCTGGCCCGGACAGCCCGTCGACCCCCGGCTCCCGGTCCGCCCCCGCGAGGCAGGCGGTCCGGCCGGGACGCCCGTACCGGAGGAACGCCCGTGAACGCCCGCCCGTCCCGGACCAGGCGGCTGACCACCGCGCAGGCACTCGTCGCCTTCCTGGCCGCCCAGTACACCGAACGCGACGGCGAGCGGCGACGGTTGATCGCCGCGACCTGGGGCGTCTTCGGCCACGGCAACGTCGCGGGCATCGGGCAGGCGCTGCTGGAGACCGGCCCCCGGATGCCGTTCCACCAGGGCCGCAACGAGCAGGCCATGGTGCACGCCGCCGTCGGGTACGCCCGGCAGAGCGGCCGGCTCTCCGCACAGGCCGTGACCACCTCCATCGGACCGGGCGCGACCAACCTGGTCACCGGCGCCGCCCTGGCCACCGTCAACCACCTGCCCGTCCTCCTCCTTCCGGGCGACACCTTCGCGGCCCGCCCGGCCGACCCGGTGCTGCAACAGCTCCAACTGCCCACCGCGGGCGACGTCTCCGTCAACGACTGCCTGCGCCCGGTCTCCCGGTACTTCGACCGGATCGTCCGGCCGGAGGCCCTGGTCCCGGCCGCCCTCCAGGCCATGCGGACCCTCGCCGACCCGGCCGAGACCGGCGCGGTGACCCTCGCGCTGCCCCAGGACGTGCAGGCGGAGGCGTACGACTGGCCGGAGGAGTTCTTCGCCGACCGGATCTGGACGGTCCGCCGCCCCGCCCCCGACCCGCACGAACTGGCCCTGGCCGCACGGGCGGTGCGCGCCGCCCGCCGCCCGCTCCTGATCGCCGGCGGCGGGGTCCGGCACAGCGGGGCGCAGCGGGCGCTGGCCGCCTTCGCGGAGGCCACCGGCATCCCGGTGGCCTCCACCCAGGCCGGCAAGGGCTCGCTGCGCCACGACCATCCGAACGACGTCGGAGGGGTCGGCCACACCGGGACGGACGCCGCCGACGCGCTGGCCCGAGAAGCCGATCTGGTGATCGGTGTGGGCACCCGCCACACCGACTTCACCACCGCCTCCGGCACCCTGTTCGCCGACCCGGACACCCGCTTCCTCAACCTGAACATCACCGGCTTCGACGCCCACAAGCAGGCGGCGCTCACCCTGGTCGCCGACGCCCGCAGCGGCCTCGAAGCGCTCACCGCGGCGCTCGCCGCCCCGCCCGGCGGGGGGCCGCCCCACCGGGTGCCCGACGCGTACGCCGAGGGGTACGCCCGGTGGAAGGAGGCCGGACAACGGCTCACCGACCGGGTGTTCGCCGTCCCGGACCCGGACGTCCGGCCCACCCAGCTCCAGGTGCTCGGCCTGCTCGACGCCCTGGTGACCGGGGACGACGTCCTCGTCAACGCGGCCGGCTCGCTCCCCGGCGACCTGCACCGGTGGTGGCGGACCCGCTCGCCCGACCAGTACCACGTCGAGTACGGCTACTCCTGCATGGGATACGAGATCCCCGCCGCGATCGGCGTCCAGCTCGCGGCCCCCGGGCGTCCGGTATGGGCGCTCGTCGGCGACGGCACCTACCTGATGAACCCGACCGAGATCGTCACCGCCGTGCAGGAACGGCTGCCGGTGAAGCTGGTCGTGGTGCAGAACCACGGTTACGCGTCGATCGGCGGACTGTCCGCGGCGGTCGGCGCGGAGGGGTTCGGCACCGCCTACCGCTACCGGGACGCGGACGGGGTGTTCACCGGCGACCCGCTGCCCGTCGACCTCGCGGCCAACGCCGCCTCCCTCGGCATGCGGGTGCTGCGCGCGGCCACGGCCGGCGAACTGCGGACCGCGCTCGCCGACGCCCGCGCCGCGAGCGAGCCGGTCTGCGTGTACGTCGAGACCGCCCCGGCCGCCCCGGACCCGGCGGCCGGGGGAGAGGGCACGCCTTGTGTCCACCCGGACCCCGAAACGCCCGACACAGTGTCGGGGCCGCCCCCGGTGCGGGCATGGTGGGATGTTCCGGTGGCCGAGACCGCCACCCGCCCGGCGGCGACCGAAGCCCGTGCGGAGTACGAACGGCAGCGGGCGGCCAGGCGCCACCGACTCTGAAGCGTGAAGGAGCAGGCCATGACCAAGACCGTCCACCACTGGATCGCCGGCAAGACCGTCGAGGGGACGTCCGGCGCGTACGGCCCGGTCACCGACCCGGCCACCGGCGCGGTCACCACCCGCGTCGCGCTCGCGTCCGCCGAGGAGGTGGACAGCGCGGTGGCCGCCGCCAGGGCCGCGTACGCGACCTGGGGCACCTCCTCGCTCTCCACCCGCACCTCGGTCCTGTTCCGCTACCGGGCCCTGCTCGACGCGCGCCGGGACGACATCGCCGCGCTGATCACCGCCGAGCACGGCAAGGTGCACTCCGACGCCCTCGGCGAGGTCGCGCGCGGCCTGGAGATCGTCGACCTGGCCTGCGGCATCACCACGCAGCTCAAGGGCGAACTGTCCACCCAGGTGTCGAGCGGGGTCGACGTGGCCTCGATCCGCCAGCCGGTGGGCGTCGTCGTGGGGATCACACCCTTCAACTTCCCGGCCATGGTGCCGATGTGGATGTTCCCGCTGGCCGTCGCGTGCGGCAACACCTTCGTGCTCAAGCCCAGCGAGAAGGACCCGTCGGCGGCCCAGCTGCTGGCCGAACTGGCCGCCGAGGCCGGCCTGCCGGACGGCGTCCTCAACGTGGTGCACGGCGACAAGGTCGCGGTGGAGGCGCTGCTCACCCACCCGGACGTCGACGCGGTCTCGTTCGTCGGCTCCACCCCGATCGCCCGTCACATCCACGCCACCGCCTCCGCCCACGGCAAGCGCGTCCAGGCGCTCGGCGGCGCCAAGAACCACATGCTGGTGCTGCCCGACGCCGACCTGGACGCGGCGGCCGACGCGGCGGTCTCGGCCGCGTACGGTTCGGCGGGGGAGCGGTGCATGGCCATCTCCGCCGTGGTGGCCGTCGGCGCGATCGGGGACGACCTGGTCGCCCGCATCAAGGAGCGCGCCGAGAAGATCGTCATCGGGCCCGGCAACGACCCGGCCTCCGAGATGGGTCCGCTGATCACCGCCGCCCACCGGGACAAGGTGGCCTCCTACGTCACCGGGGCCGCCGCCCAGGGCGCCGAGGTCGTCCTCGACGGCACCGGCCACACCGTGGAGGGGTTCGAGGACGGCCACTGGATCGGCCTGTCCCTGCTCGACCACGTGTCCACCGACTCCGACGCCTACCGGGACGAGATCTTCGGGCCCGTGCTGTGCGTGCTGCGGGTGGACACCTACGAGGAGGGGGTGGCGCTGATGAACGCCTCCCCGTTCGGCAACGGCACCGCGATCTTCACCCGTGACGGCGGCGCGGCCCGCCGCTTCCAGCTGGAGATCCAGGCCGGCATGGTCGGCGTCAACGTACCCATCCCGGTGCCGGTGGGCTACCACTCCTTCGGTGGCTGGAAAGACTCGCTCTTCGGCGACCACCACGTCTACGGAAACGACGGCGTGCACTTCTACACCCGGGGCAAGGTCGTCACCACCCGCTGGCCCGACCCGGCCGACGCGCCCGCCGGCGTCGACCTCGGCTTCCCGCGCAACCACTGAGGACGCGGCGCGCCCCGGACCGGACCCCCGTCCGGGGCGCGCACACCGCGACGGCGCCCCGCGGCCGGACCCGCCGCGGAGCGCCGTTCGTGCCGGCCGCCGGTCAGGCTCCGCCGCCGGGGGAGGGCGGAGCCTCGGGGCGCCGTGGGATCAGCGGCGGGGGCCGCCGCCGCTGTGGTGCCCGCCGTCGTGGTGACCGTCGCGGTGACCGCGGCCCCACGCCTTGCTGTCGATCTTCTTGCCGCGGGCGTCCCGCAGGGTCGCGGTGTCCCGGTCGTCCCAGACGTAGTCCCGGCGGTCCTGGAAGACGTCGGTGCGGCTGTCCCGGCCGACACCGGTGTGCACGCGGACGGACGAGCGCCCCGCCAGGCGGAGGTCGAAGCGGTAGGTGCGGCGGCTCTCGTCGGTGAGCGTCCAGCCGCGCAGGTTCACCGTGCGGCGCGAGGTGTTGGTGACCGTCACCCACTCGTCGTTGAGGCTGCGGTTGGAGCGGTTGTCGCGGCCGGGGCTGTCGTACTGGATCTTGCCGAGGACGACGGCGGAACGGTGGGACGGCTGACCGTGGTCGCGGTCGCGGTGGTCGGCCTGGGCCGGCAGGGCGGCGGCGGCCAGCAGGGCGCCGGAGGCGAGAACGGTGGCGGTGAACCGTCGTGCGGTACGGGACAAGAGGAACCCCTCGGGACGGGCCCGGACCACAGTGTCCGGGCGTTGTTCGTTCCCGGCGTTCGCTGCCGGGAGCACACACTCTGGCCGCCGCCGACGATGGCCGGAAGTCGCCCCTGATCGCTGTTACACGGCTCGGACATTTCCGTCACCTACGGATGTAGCAGGCATCCGTCCATAACTGCTGAGAACCTGTCAAACATTGGTGAATGCACCCACCCTTGGGGTGTCCGGGTTGATCCGTTCGCGTGCGCCGCGCGCCCTCTTCCGCACTCCCCTGTGCGCTCCCCGTGATCTCTGGCGTGGCCGGTAACGATGCCTTTCAGCTGGCTTGAACGGGCGTGCCCATGTTCCGTGCCGCTTGGCCCTTCTGTTCGATCGGCAGGCGAGGGGGCGGCGGTCCGACCGACCGGAGGAACGTGTCTTCGTGAAGGCGGGGTGCAGGAGCGGTGCGGGTCGGGCGATGGACGCGTGCCGGGGTCCGCGCTGCGGCGAGGATCGGGCCGGGTGCGCGCCCCGTCCGCCCCCGGCCGGCCGGCGCGACGAATGCGTCCCACGCCCCGGCGGCCCGTCCGCGACGGGTTCCCGCACGGTCCGCGGAAGACGGGAAAGCGGCACGCCAGGACGCCTATGCTCGCGGGATGGAGCAGAGCGAAGTCCTGAAGCGAGTGATCGGCATCCTCACGGAGGCCGGCGAGATCCAGCGCCTCCTCGAAGAGGATGTGGAGCGTGACGACGTCGAGTTGGAGTCCAGCGTCGTCACCGCCCTGCTGAACGAGACCATGCCGCGCATCGCCATCCCCGGGGACGCCACCGTCGAGGAGATGGCGACCGTCGTCGGCCGCGAGGTGGGCGGGGCGGTGGAGCAGCTCGTCGGGGCGTTCACGCTCGCCTTCACCATGCTGGCCCGCGTGCACGACTCCGGGCAGACGGACGTGACCTCCACGGACGTGCTCCGCGACCTGGCCCTGCAGGCCGAGGGCGGCGCGGGCAACGGCCGCGGCGAAGGCGACGACGGAGCCACCGAGCTGTAGCGGGCACGCCCCGTCGCGCGCACCGCCGTACCGGTCCCGAAATCCGGTGCGGAGGTGGCGCGGCGTCGCGCATCCTGGACGCCATGAACGTGCCGCAGTACGAGATCCGGGCCGGGTACACCGACTCCACCGTCACCGTCTACCAGGCCTACCCGCCGCGACTGGGCCTGCCCGCCGCGCGCGACGGCCGCTTCCCCGGCGACTGGAAGCGGAAGCGGATGACCTGGATCAAGCCCAGCTTCCTGTGGATGATGTATCGCTGCGGATGGGGCACCAAGACGGACCAGGAGACGGTGCTGGCGATCGAGATCACCCGCGAGGGGTTCGAGAGCGCGCTGGCCGACGCCGAACTCTCCCATTACGCCAGGGACGTCCACCCCGACGAGGCCGCCTGGCGCCGCCGCCTGCGCCGGGCCGGCGCCCGCGTCCAGTGGGACCCCGAACGCGACCTGCACCTGCGGCCGTTGCCGCACCGCTCGCTCCAGCTCGGGCTGGGCGGCGACCTGCCGCGCCGCTACGCCGACGAATGGACGGTCTCCGTCCGGGACGTCACCCCGCTGGCCCGCGAGATCCACGGCCACGTGCTGGCCGGCCGGACCGACGAGGCGGCGGCCCTGCTGCCCGCGGAGAAGCCCTACCCGGAGAACGGGCAGCGTCCGGTGCCCCGCCCCTCCCGGACGGCCTCGCCGCGGTCCGACGGTGCGTCGGCGGACGTACCGCGTCCGCAGTAGGACGGCCCCGCGGCGTACCCCTGCGGGAGGCCGGGCGGGTCCGACCTACGGCCCCTTCGGCCACGACGGGCTCCGATTAGGGTCGTGACATGGAGACTCCTCTTTCACGACGGCGCCGTTGGCCCCGCGCACGCGGCCGTTGGGCGGCGGGGATCGCCGCCCTCGTCGTGCTCGCCGGGGCCGGCGCCTGGAGCGCCGCCGCCGACGACCGGGCGCCGCGCGTGCACCGCGAGGACCGGGCGATCCGGACGGACGGCGTGTCCGTCGACACCTCGTACTTCACCACCGGCGGCGACCGGCGGCGTCCCGCCGTCCTCATCGGGCACGGTTTCGGCGGCAGCAAGGACGACGTCCGGGCCCAGGCCGAACGGCTCGCGGCCGACGGATACGCGGTGCTGACCTGGTCGGCGCGCGGCTTCGGCGCCACCGAAGGGCCGATCGGACTCAACGCGCCCGACGGGGAGGTCGCGGACGTCTCCGGTCTCCTCGACTGGCTGGCGAAGCGGCCCGAGGTGCGTCTGGACGCACCGGGCGACCCGCGGGTCGGGATCACCGGAGCCTCCTACGGCGGCGCAGTCTCGCTGCTCGCCGCCGGGCACGACGACCGGGTCGACGCCGTCGCCCCGCTCATCACCTACTGGGACCTCGCGGACGCCCTCTTCCCGGACGGCGTCTTCAAGAAGCTCTGGGCGGGCATCTTCGTCACCAGCGGCGGCGGCTGCGAGAAGTTCGAGAAACGGATCTGCGCGATGTACGAACGGGTCGCCGCGAGCGGCGTCCCGGACGAGGACGCGCGCAAGATGCTCACCGAGCGCTCGCCCGTCGCGGTCGGCGACCGCATCGACGTCCCCACCCTGATCGTCCAGGGTCAGTCGGACTCGCTCTTCCCGCTCGACCAGGCCGACGCCATGGCCCGGACCATCGAGGCCAACGGCGCGCCCGTCGCGGTCGACTGGATCGCCGGCGGCCACGACGGCGGCGACGCGGAGAGCGACCGCGTTCAGGACCGGATCGGCGACTGGTTCGACCGCTACCTCCAGGACGACGAGAGCGCCGGCACCGGACCCGCCTTCCGTGTCACCCGCACCGGAGGCGTCGACTCCACCGACGGCGCGGCGCTGAAGCGCGGGGCGAGCGGCGACCGCTACCCCGGTCTGCGGGGCGGCGTCCGGGAGTTCCCGCTCACCGTGAAGCGCGACGGCGGCACCGGCACGGAGCCGGGAGGTGGTACCGGCACGGACACCGGGGAGGCCCCCGGCACCGGCGACGCGCCCGGAACCGGTGACACACCCGGCACCGGTGACGCGCCGGGCGCGGGCGGCCCGGACGCGGGTGCGAAGGCCGCGGCCGGGGCCGCCACCGAGACGTTCCGGAACCCCGCGGGCGCGGCGCCGCCCGCCATCTCCGCCGTCCCCGGCGTCGGCGGCGGCCTCTCCCAGCTCTCCTCCCTCGGCGTCAGCCTCTCCATGGACTTCGCCGGACAGCACGCCGCCTACGAGACCGCCCCGCTGAAGACCGCGCTGCGGATCACCGGCACACCGACGGTGCGGGTGACCGTCACCGCCGACCACGGCGACGCCGTCCTCTTCGGCAAGGTCTACGACGTCGCCGCCGACGGCAGCCGCACCGTGCTGCCCTCGCAACTCGTCACAGCGCACCGCATCACCCCCGCGCAGCAGGGCGAGCCCGTCGAACTGACGCTGCCCGCCGTCGACCACGAGGTGGACGCCGGGCACCGGCTGCGCCTGGTGCTGTCCGCGACGGACCTCGGCTACGCCTCGCCCGCCGAACCCGCCACCTACACGGTCACCCCCGCCGGTCCGCTGGCGGTGCCGACCGCCGCCGCCGTCACGACCGCTGCCGCCGGGTTCCCCTGGTGGACCTGGGGACTGCCGCTCATCGCCCTCGCGGTCGCCGCCGTACTGCTGCTCACCGCCCGCCGCCGCACCGCGACCCCCGCGCCCGACCCGGCGCTCGCCGGCGTACCGCTGCAGATCACCGGGCTGTCCAAGCGGTACGCCAAGTCCGCCGACCGGTACGCGGTGAAGGACCTGTCGTTCCGCGTCGAGGCCGGGCAGGTCCTCGGTCTGCTCGGGCCCAACGGGGCCGGCAAGACCACCACCCTGCGCATGCTCATGGGACTCATCGCCCCCGACGAGGGCGAGATCCGCGTCTTCGGGCAGGCCGTCAGGCCCGGTGCCCCGGTGCTCTCCCGCGTCGGCGCGTTCGTCGAGGGGGCGGGCTTCCTGCCGCACCTGTCGGGCCGCGCCAACCTGGACCTGTACTGGCAGGCCACCGGACGCCCCGCCGAGGACGCCCGCGTCGAAGAGGCGCTGGAGATCGCCGGTCTCGGCGACGCTCTGGCCCGCGCGGTGCGGACCTACTCGCAGGGCATGCGGCAGCGGCTCGCCATCGCGCAGGCGATGCTCGGCATGCCGGACCTGCTGATCCTGGACGAACCCACCAACGGCCTGGACCCGCCCCAGATCCGCGAGATGCGGGACGTCATGATCCGTTACGCGGCCGGCGGCCGCACCGTGATCGTCTCCAGCCACCTGCTCTCCGAGGTCGAGCAGTCCTGCACCCACCTCGTCGTCATGGACCGGGGCCGCCTGGTGCAGGCGGGTCCGGTCGCCGAGATCACCGGCTCCGGCGACATGGTGCTGGTCACCACCGCCGAGGACGTCACCGCGTCCCTGGCGGAGAAGGTCGCGGGCCTGCCCGGCATCGCGTCCGCGGCCCGCACCGAGGACGGCCGGGGCCTGCTGGTCCGCCTCGACGGCGCCACCGCCTCCGGGCTGATCGCCGAACTCGTCCGGCTCGACGTCCCCCTGACCGGGGTCGGGCCGCACCGCCGCCTGGAGGACGCGTTCCTCACCCTGATCTCCGGAGGCTCCGCATGAGTGACGTCCTCACCCCGCTCGCCGCCCCGGAGACGGCGGCCGCACCCGGCTACCGGGCGGGCCGCACCCTGCCGCTGCGGGTGGAGGCGATGCGCCAGCTCCGCCGCCGCCGCACGCTGCTGATGGGCGGCATCCTCGCCGCGCTGCCGTTCATCCTGATCGTCGCGTTCGCTGTCGGCGGCGGCCCCGACTCCCGGCCCGGCGCGGGCGAACGCATTACCCTGATGGACACCGCCACCGCGTCCGCCGCCAACTTCGCCGCCACCAGCCTCTTCGTCTCGGCCGGCTTCCTGCTGGTCGTGCCCGTCGCGCTGTTCTGCGGCGACACCGTGGCCTCCGAGGCGAGCTGGTCCTCGCTCCGCTATCTGCTGGCCGCCCCGGTGCCCCGCACCCGGCTGCTCTGGAGCAAGCTGGTCGTCGCCCTCGGCTTCAGCCTCGCCGCCATGGTGCTGCTGCCGGTGGTGGCCCTCGGAGCCGGCGCCGTCGCCTACGGCTGGGGTCCGCTCCAGCTCCCCACCGGCGGCGAACTCGCCACCGGGGACACGCTGCCGCGCCTCGCGCTGGTGGTCGCCTTCATCTTCGTCTCCCAACTGGTCACCGCGGGACTGGCGTTCTGGCTCTCCACCAGGACCGACGCCCCGCTCGGAGCGGTCGGCGGCGCGGTGGGCCTGACCATCGTCGGCAACGTCCTGGACGCGGTGACCGCCCTCGGGTCCTGGCGCGAGTTCCTGCCCGCGCACTGGCAGTTCGCCTGGGCCGACGCCATCCAGCCGCAGCTCGAATGGGGCGGCATGCTCAAGGGCGCCTCGATCTCCGTCACGTACGCCCTGATCCTGTTCGCCCTGGCCTTCCGGGGGTTCAGCCGCAAGGACATCGTGTCGTGAACCGCAGGGGCGGGGCCGTGCGCCGCCGTTAGCGCTTCGAGACGAATCCGCAACACGTTCGACCGGTCCGTCCGGGCCCCCCTCGCGTCACAGTCACAGACACCTGGACGAGGGGGGCCCACCATGGGACATCTGGAGAACGGCACCGGTCGCACACGCACGCGACTCCCGCGCGCAGCGTCGGGCGCGGTGGCCGCGGCCGTCTTCGGCGCGCTGCTGCTGACCGGGTGCGGCGGCGGCAGCGGCAGCACCAGCGACACCAGCGAGGCACAGGCGGTGTCCGGCGGCGGGGGCCGCCCCGCACCGGGGCCCGGCGCCACGGCGAACGGCGGGCCCCGGGCGGACGGCGGCTCCCCGGCGGAGGGCGGTTCCCCGGCGGACGGTGACGAAGGTGAGGAGGGCCGGCAGGCCGCCCCCGACTACCGGTCGACGTTCGCCCTGGACGTGGACACCGCCTCCTACGGCTACGCCCGCAGCACCCTGGAGAAGGGCCGGCTGCCGGACCCGGACACCGTGCGGCCGGAGGAGTTCGTCAACAGCTTCCAGCAGGGGTACCGGCGGCCGCAGGGCAACGGGTTCTCCGTCTCCGTCGACGGCGCGAGGTCCGGCGCCGCGGGGGAGGGCTGGTCGCTGCTCCGGGTCGGACTCGCCACCAAGGCGGCCGCCCCGCAGGGCGAACGCCCGCCCGCCGCACTGACGTTCGTCGTCGACATCTCCGGCTCCATGGCGGAGACGGGCCGGCTCGACCTGGTCAAGTCGTCCCTCGCGCACCTCACCGACGAACTCCGTGACGACGACTCGGTCGCCCTCGTCACCTTCAGCGACGAGGCCGAGACGCTCGTCCCGATGACCCGGCTGCGCGGCAACCGGACGAAGCTGCGCGACGCCGTCGAGAGCATGGAGACCACCGACTCCACCAACGTCGCGGCGGGCGTCGAGCGCGGCTACGACGAGGCCGCCGCGGGGCACCGCGAGGGCGCGACCAACCGGGTCGTACTCCTCTCCGACGCGCTCGCCAACTCCGGCGAGACCGACGTCGACGCCATCCTGGAGCGGATCGAAGGAGCCCGCCGCGACTTCGGCATCACCCTCTTCGGGGTGGGTGTCGGCAGCGACTACGGCGACGCGTTCATGGAGAAGCTCACCAACAAGGGCGACGGGAACACCACGTACATCGGCGACGAGACGCAGGCGCGCAAGGTATTCGTCGACCAGCTCCCCGCCCATGTCGCGCTGCGCGCCCGCGACGCCAAGGCGCAGGTCGTCTTCGACCGGAAGAACGTGGCGCAGTTCCGGCTGCTCGGCTACGAGAACCGCAAGGTCGCCGACGAGGACTTCCGCAACGACGCGGTGGACGGCGGCGAGGTCGGCCCCGGACACACGGTGACCGCCCTGTACGCCGTCCGGATGCGGGAGGGCGCGCGGGGCCGTGTCGCCACGGCCACCGTGCGCTGGCTCGACCCGGAGACGCGCACGGCCCACGAGCGGTCCGGCACGGTGGATGCCTCGGACCTGACCGGGGCTCTCTGGAGCGACGCCGACGAGCGCCTGCGGGTCAGCGCGGTCGCGGCCTACTTCGCCCTCCGGCTGCGCGGCGACGACCTGGCCGGCGCCCCGGCCCTGGACGTACTCGCCCGGCACGCACGGGAGCTGGCGGGAAGCACCGAGGACACGGCGGTCGCGAAGCTGGCGACCGCCGTCGAACAGGCCGACGCCCTGCGGGGCGGCGCCCCGGCGCCGGCGGCTGACGCCGGCGCCGAGGGCGAGGTGGACTGACGGGACGGGGAGGCCGCCGCGCGGGCGGGTCCCACCGGCGCGGGTGCGTGAGCTTCCGCGGACGGCCCCGCGCGCGGCCGTCCTGTGACCGCGCCCGCGTACCCGCACGGGCGCGGTCACGGCAGCGCGGTCACAGCAGCGCGGTCACAGCAGGCCGGGTCGCTGCCAGTCGGCGCCGAGGACGTGGTGGTCGAGGAAGTTGAGGAACGTCTCGTACCACAGACGGCTGTGGTGCGGCCGCAGGATCCAGTGGTTCTCGTCCGGGAAGTAGAGGTACTTCGCGGGGACGTGGTGCCGCTGCAGTTCGTGGAAGAGCGCGGCGCCCTGCCCGACCGGCACGCGGTAGTCCTTCGCGCCGTGGATGACCAGCATCGGGGTGCGGATCTTCGCCACGTCCAGGTGCGGCGAGTACGCCTCGTACCGCTCGGGGCGGGTCAGCGGGTCGCCGAAGATCCGCTGCCAGAACCAGGGCGCGTCGGTGTCCCCCTGGAACATCCGCAGGTCCCACGGACCCGCGTGGCTGACGATCGCCTTGAACCGGTCCGTGCTGGTGGCGACCCGGTTCGCCATGTACCCGCCGTACGAGCCGCCGGCGAGCGCCGTACGGGAGGCGTCGACGTCGTCCCGGGCCTCGGTCGCGTCGGTCAGCGCGATCACGTCCGTGTAGGGACGCCCGCCCCACTGCCCCCAGCCGCGACGGTGGTTGATCTGCCCGTAGCCGGTCGACAGGGCGGGGTCCGGCAGCAGCACCGCGTAGCCGCGCGCGGCGAACGGCCACGGGTTCCACCGCCAGGTCCAGCCGTTCCAACTGGACTGCGGTCCGCCGTGGACGGCGACGAGCAGCGGCGCGGGCCGCTCGGCGGACGCGCCCTCGGGCAGGACGAGCCAGCCGCGCAACACGAAACCGTCGTCCCCCTCCGCACGCACCTCGGTGAGCGTGCCGGGCAGGTCCCCGACGCCCCCCGGCGCGGGCAGCCCGGCCGGAGCCTGATCGGCGACGCAGGCGTCGATCCGTACGGCCGTCGGCGGAGAGTCGACCGCGTGGCGCAGGGCGTAGAGCGTCCGCCCGTCGGGGGCCACGGTCAGCGAACCGTACGCGCCCGAAGCGGTGAGACGCGTGACGCCGCCGTCCGGGTCGCGCCGGAAGACGGGGGCGTGCCCCTGCTCGTCGCAGGTGAAGAAGAGCGTGTCGTCCAGCGGCGAACAGGCCGCGCCACCGGGCCAGTTGTCGAAGCCGGGCAGGAGGTCCCGTACCGTGCCGTCGGCCAGATCGATCCGGACGAGGGTCGCGTCATAGGGTTCGTCGTACGTCGGGAACCGCTCCCGGCAGCACACGACGGCCGAGCCGTCGTGGGTGAACCGCGGTGCCTCATAGAGGTGCTCAGGACCGCCGACGACAAGGATCTCCTCGCCGCTCACCGCGTCGGCCACCACCACGGCGGTGCGGTGCTCGTCCGGTACCCGTCCGGGCACGAACCGGGTGTAGGCGACCCGTGTGCCGTCCGGCGACAGCGCCGTGTCCCCCGGGGCCTCCAGGCCGGTCCCCTGCCCCCCGGCGACGACCGGTTCCGCACCGGCGCGGGCGCGGACGAAGGTGTGCGGCTCCGCCGGGCCGAGGTCGTGGTCCCAGGCGCGGGTCGGCCCGGACTCGTACAGGATCGCGGTGACCTTCGCGTCCCGTCGCGCCGCGCGCAGCTCGCCGTGCTCCTTCGCGTCGGCGGCGCCCGGCAGCAGCCCGGCGGTGTGGCACAGCGCGCCGGAGTCCCGGGCGACGGTCACCGAGGTGATCCCGCCGGGGTGCCGCGCCACGACGGAGGCCTCCCCGCGCGGCGGCAGCGCCCACAGCGCGGCGGCACCGTCCGCGTCGCCGTGTGCGTCACCGTCCGCGGCGGCGCGTCCGGACAGGAAGTACAGCGTCCCGTCCGGACCGAACACCGGCCCCGACTCACCCTCGTCGGACCGGCTCAGCCGCAGCGCGTCGCGCTCCCCGGCCGGGTCGATCTCCCACAGACCGGACACGAACCGCGTCCCGTCCCCGGACAGTGACTGCACGGCGGCGACGAGCCGGGTGCCGTCGACGGACAGGGCGAGGGCGTTGACGCGGGGGCGGGCGACGAATGCGGAGAGATCACGGAAGAGGGACGGGCTGGCGGAGGACTCGATCATGCGGGCGATTGTCGCCCGCGTACGACCCGCATGGCCAGGGCGCAGGACGAAGACGCCCGACCGGCCGCGACCCGTCCCGCACGGCTGCACTACACGTTGGGCACCTTGAGTTTCGTCCAGCTCTCCTTGCCGGGGATACCGTCGGCCGCGCTGCCGGTGTACCCGAGCTTCCGCTGCCAGGCGGCGTACGAGGCGCGGTCCGCGTCCGACCAGTTGGGCCCCGGCCCCACCGCGTACCGCCCGCACCCCTCTGCGACCAGCCGCTTGCCCATCGCTGTGACGATGGGGCTGCTGCGGCCCGCGACGAAGAACGCGGTTCCCGGGAACGGTTCGTAGGCCGGCGTCGTCGGCCCCTCGGGGGTGCGGCCGAGCCGTGCCGCGATCCGGGTACGCATCGAGGACATGGTGAATCCGCGCGGGTCCACCTTGCCGGGCTGCCACTCCAGGTGGCCGATCACCGAGCGCTGCGACCAGCCGTGCGCGCGGCAGAGCGCGGCGGCGGCCCGTTCGATCGCGAGGAGTTGCGCGGCGGGCCAGGGGTCCTTGCCGTCACCGAGGTTGATGCACTCGAAGCCGTAGAAGCGGGCATTACCGTCGGTGTTGGCCTCGTTGTCGGCGGGCAGCGTCGCAGCCTCGTCGATCACCGCCCGCAGCACGTCGTCGTCCCCGAGCCCGGCGTGGTTGGCCCGCCCGTGGCCGACGAGGTAGACCGTGCCGTCCTTGGCTATCACGCCGTGGCAGAGCGGGCCGGGCAGCGTGGAGTGCCCGTCGTAGCAGAGGTCCACGGAACTCGCGGTGCCGGAGGTGACGGTGTGATGGATCATCACACCGTTCACCGGACCCCACGCGCCCTTGCTGTTGCGGTTGTGGGTACGCCAGTTCAAGTGCTCGACGACGGTGAGACCTTCGGCGCGCAGGGCTCTGAGCAAGGAATCGGCGGACAGAGGCGTTGCCATCGTGCTGCTCCCTCGATGGTGCGGTGCTGCCGTGCTGTGGTTCTGCGGTGCTGTGGTGCGGCAGCGTGTGAGGCGTCACCGGACGTCTTGCCCCACGGCCCGCTCTCCCGAACCGCCGGCCCCGGGAAACGCGGCGGGCACCACCGTATCGAGCGAACGGCGCGGGCCGTGGGGGATTGCGGAGGACGGGGAGCGCGGGGTGCGGGCCCGGCATGGATGACTGCAGCCTTGACCTCAAGTCCGCTTGATGAACCAAGGTCGAACCATGACGTCGCAGACGGAACAGTTCGACATCGGCACGCTTGTCAGCCGCTTCTTCCGCGCCCTGGACGAGCGGGATTTCCGGGGCGACTGGGCTCTGGGTTACGTCACCGACGATGTGCGGATCGTGACCCCCCTCGGTACGGCCGAGGGGATCGGGGCCATGGACGCCGCACAGGAGAGCGTCGAGAGGTATGCCCGGACGCAGCACATCGCCTCTGACGTGATCGTGGACGTCGCTGCCTCCTCCGAGACGGCGCAAGCGTCGTGGAACGCCTTGATGACTCACGTCCACCATGACGAGACCCTGCAACAGTTCGGCAAGGACGCATCCCCGCTCTTCACCGTGGGCGGACGTTACGAAGCCGAGTTGCAGCGCAGACCCGAGGGCTGGCGCATCAGCCACATGACGGTCCGTGCGATCTGGACGACGGGGCATCCGCCGGTGCTCGCGTAAGCAGCGGAACTGAGTCCCGTGCCGCTTGCCCCAGCCCGGTGAGCTGCGTTTCAAGGGTGAGACGGGGGGTGCTGGGCCGGCTCGACGATCCGGCGCGCTCGGCGAACCACTGTGGAAGGGTGCTGCCTACGCACGGCGGGGGCCCTTCCGGAGCTTCCGCCCGCCGACCGGCCGTCGGCGAGACATGAACTGGTATTCGGCTGGGCCGCCCGTGAGCCCCGGACTTTCCTTGATCACCAGGGGATGGTCCGGGGCTTCGCCGTCCCCACCAAAACCCGCCCTGACCAGCGAAAAGCCCTCCCGATGGGGAGGGCTCTCGGCAGTGCCCCCGGCAGGACTCGAACCTGCGGCCAAGCGCTTAGAAGGCGCCTGCTCTATCCACTGAGCTACGGGGGCCGGGTGGTGGCCTTGGCGGCCCGGGGTCCGGGTGCGCAGGGTCGTCCTGGCCATGCCGGGACAAGGATAGGGCTCCGATCACCTCGACCCGGTTGCTTCACCTGCGTGGCACGATGTGGAGGTTCGGTGAAGCGAACCGATAATCGCAGGTAGGTGCGAATCGCGCACCGCTTTTCGTGCCTCCGGGACCGGGTGTTGTGCACTCGTTATGCCCGTGCCCCGTTCTGTACGTCTTCCTGGGGGCCCAAGTGCCGGTCCGGAGGATGGAACCGCCACGCAAAGGCGTCTATACGCTTCAAAAAGCCTCAAAAATTGGGCATTCTTCGCATGTGGTGACCATGGACGTACGGCCTCAGCTCATCGACGCACTTTCCGCCCTGCGCGACCGTGTCGCCGCCGTGCGTCTTCCGTTGCCCCTGCCGGGGGCCGAACGCTCGTGGCAGACCCGGACCGAACTGCTCGCCCAACTCGACGACTACCTGCTGCCCCGCCTCAAGGATCCCGAAGCGCCCCTGCTCGCCGTCATCGGTGGTTCCACCGGCGCGGGGAAGTCCACGCTGCTCAACTCGATCGTCGGCTGCCGCGTCAGCGAGGCGGGCGTCCTGCGGCCCACCACCCGCACCCCCGTACTCGTGTGCCACCCCGACGACCACCACTGGTTCGCGGGCGTACGCGTGTTGCCGGAGCTCACCCGCGTATGGCTGCCGCCGGGACAGCCCGGGGACGGGGACGGGGACAGGGACAGAGACAGGGACAGAGACAGGGACGGCGGCGATCGGGAGGGCTCCCGGACGCCGGTGCTGCGGGTGGAGACCGCGGTGAGCGTGCCGCGCGGACTGGCCCTGCTCGACGCGCCGGACATCGACTCCCTCGTCGTGGAGAACCGGGTACTGGCCGCCGAACTCATCTGCGCGGCCGACGTATGGATCATGGTCACCACCGCCTCCCGCTACGCCGACGCGGTGCCCTGGCACCTGCTGCGTACCGCCAAGGAGTACGACGCCACCCTGGTCAGCGTGCTCGACCGGGTGCCCCACCAGGTGCTCGCCGAGGTGTCCCGGCAGTACGGGGCGCTGCTCACCCGGGCCGGGCTCGGTGAGGTGCCCCGGTTCACCGTCCCCGAGCTGCCCGAGTCCGCGGGCGGCGGCAGCGGGCTGCTCCCCACCACCGCGGTCGCCCCGCTCCGCGCCTGGCTCGCCCACCGTGCCCAGGACCCCGCCGCCCGCCAGCAGGCCGTGGGCCGCACCGCGACCGGGGTCATCGACTCCCTGAACGTGCGCATGCCGGAACTGGCCGGGGCGGTCGCGGCCCAGTACGCGGCGGCGGTCCGGCTCACCGGCGTGGTCGAGGAGGCCTACGCCAAGGAGGCGGAGCGGACCCGCCGCAGGCTCCAGAACGGCGCGGTGCTGGCGGGCGACGCGCGCACCCGGTGGCGCGGCTACCCGCTCGACAGCTCCGCCGGGGAACTGCTGGAAGCGCTGGTGGACAGCCTGATCGCGCTCATCCAGTGCTCCGTCGCCGCAGCCGACGAGCAGATCCGCACCGCCTGGCGCCGCGACCCGGCCGCCGGGCCGTTCCGCTTCGAGACGGCCGACCGCGAGGCCGGCGGCTGGGGGCCCGCCGAGGACGTCGAGGGCCGGATCGCCGTGGCCGTACGCCGGTGGCGCCGGGTCCTCGAAGAGCTGGCCGAGGAAGAGGTGCGGCAGCTCGAACGCAACGCCGCGCCCGACCCGGAGACTGTGGCCGCCTTGCTGGCGGCCGCGCTGCTCGGCGGACGCAGGGCCCGCAAGGCGGGCGAGCAGCTCGCCGAACGCATCGGCGCCCAGGGTGCGCTGCGCCTGCGGGACAAGGGCGGCGCGCTGCTCGCCGGCTACCTGGACCAGGTGCTGCACGCCGAACGTGACCGGCGGCTCGCCCCGTTGGATGCCCTCGACATCGCCCCCGAGCCGCAGGCCGAACTGATCGCCGCGCTTTCCGTACTGCAGAGGGAGAGGAAGCAGGGATGACCGCCGTCACGGACCAGGACCACGGCCCGCACCACCCCGCCGAACAGGCACGGGCTCCGGAGAACGACCGGACGACGGCGCGGGACGAGGCGGCGGAGTCCGCCTCCGGCCCCGCCGGGGAGGGTGCGCGGACCGTGGACGCGGACGCGCGGTGGGACGACGGGCTCATCGCCCGCCGGGCCGCCGCGGTCCGGCGGGAAGCGTCCGACGAGACGGCCGGTGCCCGGGACGACGGGGGCGCCGACGGGGAGGGACCCGAGGTCGAGGCGTACGTCGTCACCGACGGTCCGCTGCGGCCCCGGCTCGACGCCCTGCGCGAACTCGTCGGCCTCTCCCGCGCCCGGCTGGACCAGGACACGCTCGCGGAGGCAGGCCGCGTCCTCGACGAGGCGGCAGCGCGGCGGCGCCTGTCCTCCCGGCACACCGTGGTCGCGATCGCGGGCGCCACCGGCAGCGGCAAGTCCACCCTCTTCAACACGCTCGCCGGCGCCCAGATCTCCGACACCGGCCTGCGGCGGCCCACCACCTCTCAGCCGATCGCGTGCAGCTGGACCGACGGCGCCGCAGGACTGCTCGACCGGCTGGCGATCCCCGGAAGGCTTCGGCGCAGGCCTCAGCCCGGCGCCACCGAGACGGACGAGTCGCTGCAGGGGCTCGTCCTGGTCGACCTCCCCGACCACGACTCGGCGGCCCCCGGCCACCGGGAACAGGTGGACCGGGTGCTGGCCCTGGTGGACGCGGTGATCTGGGTGGTCGACCCGGAGAAATACGCGGACGCGGCGCTGCACGAGCGCTATCTGCGCCCTCTCGCGGGCCACGCGGAGGTCACCTTCGTGGTCCTCAACCAGATCGACCGGCTTCCCGGCGAGGCCGCCGACCTGGTGCTGGACGATCTGCGCAGACTGCTGGACGAGGACGGTATGGCGCTGGGGGAACACGGCGAGCCCGGCGCCAGTGTGCTGCCCGTGTCCGCCCTCACCGGCGACGGCATCGGTGAACTGCGCGACATGATCGGCAAGTTCGTCTCGGAACGTACCGCGGCCGCCCGTCGGCTCTCCGCGGACGTGGACGCCGCCGCGGCCCGGCTCAAGCCGGTGTACGTGGCCGAAGGCAAGCCGGGACTGGGGGAGCGGGCCCGGGAGGAGTTCGCCGACCGGCTGGCGGAGGCCGTCGGCGCCGCCGCCGTCGGCCAGGCCGCCGAACGGGAGTGGCGCCGCAACGCGGGCCGGGCCTGCGGAACGCCGTGGCTGCGCCTGTGGCGTTGGTACGAGTCGACGCGCCAGCTCGGCGGCCTCGACCGGATGGGGCAGGTCCTGAGCCCGCAGCGCGAGGAGGAGGTGACCGCCCGGCAACGGGTCGAGCAGGCGGTGCGCACCGTGGCGGACGAGGCGTCCGCCGGGCTGCCCGCGCCCTGGGCGCAGGCTGTCCGCGAGGCGGCGGTGAACGGGGCGCGGGGTTTGTCCGAGGCGTTGGACGAACTGGCGGTGAAGGCCGGTACGACCACCGGGCGTGGCCGGAACGCGGGCCGGGCCGTCGCCGCGGTCCAGAAGCCCGGTGAAAACGCTGCGGACGGGAAGTCCGGCAAGGGCGCGGGGGACGGGAAGTCCGGAATGGGCGCGGGGGACGCCGGGCAGGCGTCCGGTACCGCGACGGACACGGGCGGCGGCACCGCGCACGGACGGCGGGCGTCCGGTCCGGTCGGCGGCCCGCGGAGCAAGCCGCCGCGCCCCGCATGGTGGCCGGCCGCCGTGCTGGTGCAGGCGTCGATGACGCTGCTGCAGATCTTCGGTGGCCTGTGGCTGCTCGGCCAGATCGTCGGCGTCCTCGAACCCGGGCTCGTCACGCCCGCCCTGGTCATGCTCGCCGGGGTCGTCGGCGGGCCGCTGGTGGAGTGGTCCTGCGCCGCGGCGGCCCGGGGACCCGCCCGTCGGTACGGACAGGAGGCCGAACGGCGGCTGCGCGAGGCGGCGGCGGGCTGCGGCCGGGCCCGGGTCCTCGACCCGGTCGCCGCGGAACTGGCCCGGTACCGCGAGGTGCGAGAGCGGTACGGCGCGGTCAGCGAACCCGTGAGAGTGACGGAGTTCTCCACAACCGGCCGGTAGTCCACAGGCCGCAGCGGGACTTCCCTCCCGCGTCCAGCATGGGGTCAGCGGTGCGGAGGGCCTTGTGGTCCTCCGCACCGCGTATGCCCAAGGACGGACGCGGGACGGGGAGACAGGCATGAACGAGACCTTGGTGACGCTGGTCGGCAACGCGGCGACGGGCGTGGAATTCCGGGAGACGGAGTCGGGCGGCATGTCCCGCTTCCGGCTGGCGGTGACGCCGCGCCGTTGGGACCGAGCCACACAACTCTGGTCCGACGGGCGCACCAGCTTCTACACGGTGTGGGCGTGGCGCTCGCTCGCCTCGCACCTGGCCGCCTCCGTGTCGGTGGGCGAACCACTGGTCGTCTACGGCAGATTGAAGATCCGGGACGAGGAACGGGACGGCGGGCGGCGGACGTTCGTGGACGTCGAGGCGGTCACGGTGGGGCACGACATGGGCCGGGGCACCTCGGCGTTCCGGCGGTCGGTGCGGGAGGAACCGTCCTTCACCGCGGAGCCGGGCCGGGGCGCGGCGGCGGCAGGTGCAGTTGCTGGTACTGGTGCTGGAGCGGCAGCCTACGGGGCCGGCGCTTCGGACGGTGGCGCGTCGGGTGCCGGACCCCGGACCTGGGGCATGCCCGGCCAGCCATTGAGCGACCAGGCACCGGCGGTCCCACCGTGGCCCGTACAGCCGCACCCCGTACAGCCGTTGCCCACACCTCCGTTGTCCACACGGTCCTCGCAGCCGCAGCCGCAGCCGCAGCCGCAGCCGCAGCCGCAGCCGCAGCCGCAGCCGCAGCCGCAGCCGCAGCCGCAGTCGCCCCAGCCCCGGCCACCCCGGCCCCCGCAGGTTCAGGAAGGGGCCCTCTCCTGGGGTTCCCCGGACGCGTCGCCGCCCTGGCTTCCCGCCCTGCCGGAGCCGCTCCCCGGAAGCGCCGAGGAAGGACGGAAGCCAGGGGCACCCGTGACGGGGGACCCGTGGGCGCCGGGTGCGGCGACGGCGACGCGGCGGCTCTCGCCGAGTTGGGCGGTGACACCCGGTCCCGGTTCCCCGGGTCCGGCGAGCGCCACGGTCATCCCGCCCCCGCCCCCGCCGCCGCCCGCGTACCCGCCCGGCGTCGGCACTCCGACCGGTCTGGTCCGGGCTCCGGGCGGCAGGACCGGCGAGGGGGGCGAGGCGGAGAAGACGGGGCATCAGAAACGGTCCGTGAAAGGGGTGGCAGTGTCCTGACATCTCCCGACCGCCAAGGCGGGCACGCCGATTCGGCGATAACGATTGCGAGTCGGAATGGTTGTCCAAAGGTATGACGGGGGACTGGTGTTCGCCTCGCTCCTTAGGATTCCGAGTACTCATGGGTCACTTGAGTCTGTCGGCGGGGCACACCCCACACGCGCACCAAGCGCGAGGACCCCGCCCGGAGGGGAATTCTGTGATTTCTGCGTCTTCGGCGCGTGACGCGTCGTCCGCTCAGTCCTTCGGTCCGGCGGGAACGAGCCGCTCCCGCCGGCTGTCCCGCCTGGTCGCCACCGCCCTGGTCTCGGGTGTCGTCGCGGCCGGAGCCCTCGTCGGCACCGGTGTCGCCGTGGCCGACGAGACGCCCCAGCACCAGGGCGGCGCCTCCGCCGTGCTCGACGGCCTGAAGACGTTCGACGGCGCCGTGCTGCACGTCAAGGGTGAGAACGGCGAGAAGGACGGCGTCAAGAACCTGTCCGCGGGCCTCTTCGAGATGACCGTCGAAGGCGGCGGAAAGCTCAAGACCTACTGCATCGACATTCACAACCCGACCCAGGACAAGGCCCAGTACCTGGAGACCTCCTGGGCCGAGACCTCGCTCGGCCGGAACGAGGACGCGGGCAAGATCCGCTGGATCCTCGACCACTCCTACCCGCAGGTCGACGACCTCGACGCCCTCGCGAAGGCGGCCGGTTCCGGCACGCTCACCGAGAAGACGGCCGCAGCCGGCACCCAGGTCGCCATCTGGCGCTACTCGGACGACGCCGACGTCACCGCGAAGGACCCGGCGGCCGAGAAGCTCGCCGACTACCTGGAGGAGTCCGCCCAGGTCGTCGCCGAACCCAAGGCGTCCCTCACCCTCAGCCCCGCCGCGGTCTCCGGCAAGGCCGGCGAACTGCTCGGCCCGGTCACGGTCCACACCGACGCCGGCCAGGTCTCGGTCGCGCCGCCCGCCGACGCGGTGGCCAGCGGGGTCAAGGTCACCGACAAGGACGGCACTCCCGTCACCGAGGCGACGAACGGCACCGAGCTCTACTTCGACGTGCCGGAGGACGCCGCGGACGGTTCCGCCTCGCTGTCGGCGCAGGCCACCACGTCCGTTCCGGTGGGCCGCGCCTTCACCGGTGCCACCACCACGAGCCAGGTGCAGATCCTGGCCGGCTCCAGCGTCTCCACCGTGACCGCGGAGGCCGCAGCCACCTGGGCCAAGAAGGGCGCCGCTCCGGCTCTCACCGCCAAGGAGAACTGCGTCGCCGGCGGTGTGGACATCACCGCGCAGAACAACGGCGACGAGGCCTTCACCTTCGAGCTGGCGGGCAAGGAGCACACCATCGAGGCCGGCAAGACCGAGACGGTGACGATCCCGGTCGGCGAGGACGAGTCGTACGACTTCACCATCACCGGTGAGGGCGGCTTCACGCAGAACTTCAAGGGCGTGCTGGACTGCGCCACCAGCGGCAGCACCACCCCGGCGAACGACGAGGTCACCACCCAGACCACGGAGCAGCCGAGCCCCGCCGCCACCGGCTCCGGCACCTCGGGCACCGAAGGCGCCGACCTCGCCGCCACCGGCGGCTCCAGCGCCACCCCGGTCATCGCCGGTGTGGCCGTCGTCCTGGTCCTGCTCGGCGGCGCCGCCGTCTTCGTCCTCCGCCGGAAGAAGACGAGCACCAACTAGCGATGCACGGTCGCGCGGCCCACGGCCGCGCGACCACCGCCTCCGTACCGCGACCGGCCCCCGGGCGCCGCACGGAAGCCCCGCGAAACACCGGGCCCCGGCCACGTCCCCGACGTGACCGGGGCCCGGTGGCGCGTCGGGCCGGGAGCCCGCTCCCGGCCAGGGGGCCGCTCAGGGCGGAAAGCCGGTGTTGATCGTCATGGAGCAACCGCGCCGACGGGGACCGGCTCGGATGCCTCCTCAGCGGTAACGCTCGTGCGTCACGGCGCACCGTGCATGCGTGGACGGAACTCTCAGCTCCTGAGCCGGTGGTGATCGCCGATCGATGCTCGCGCTGGGCCGTCTGCGGGCCGCCAAGAGGTTGACCGGCGATGCGGAGGACGGCTGCCGACCATCGCAACGCGTGCCCCTCGGTATCTCCCCGCCCCTGGTCAGGGTCGCGGGGAGGCGCTGGTTTCCCCCGGCGGGTGGACGTCAGGCAAGATGGGGTGTATCTGCCCACACATCGATTGCCGGACGGTTTCTCTTGGCTGAGTACATCTACACGATGCGCAAGACGCGCAAGGCGCACGGCGACAAGGTGATCCTTGACGACGTCACGCTGAGCTTCCTGCCCGGCGCCAAGATCGGTGTGGTGGGCCCGAACGGCGCCGGTAAGTCCACGGTGCTGAAGATCATGGCCGGTCTGGAGCAGCCGTCCAACGGCGACGCGTTCCTCTCGCCCGGCTTCAGCGTCGGCATCCTCATGCAGGAGCCGCAGTTGGACGAGGCGAAGACGGTTCTGGAGAACGTCCAGGACGGCGCCGCCGAGATCATGGGCAAGCTCAACCGCTTCAACGAGGTCGCCGAGCTCATGGCGACCGACTACAGCGACGCCCTCATGGACGAGATGGGCAAGCTCCAGGAGGACCTGGACCATGCCAACGCGTGGGACCTGGACGCCCAGCTGGAGCAGGCCATGGACGCCCTGGGCTGCCCGCCCGGCGACTGGCCCGTCAACAACCTCTCCGGTGGCGAGAAGCGCCGTGTCGCGCTCTGCAAGCTGCTGATCGAGGCGCCCGACCTGCTCCTCCTCGACGAGCCCACCAACCACCTCGACGCCGAGTCGGTGAACTGGCTGGAGCAGCACCTCTCGAAGTACGCGGGTGCGGTCGTCGCCGTCACCCACGACCGGTACTTCCTGAACAACGTCGCCGAGTGGATCCTCGAACTCGACCGCGGCCGTGCCATCCCGTACGAGGGCAACTACTCCACGTACCTCGACAAGAAGGCCGCCCGCCTCAAGGTCGAGGGCCGCAAGGACGAGAAGCGCGCCAAGCGGCTCAAGGAAGAGCTGGAGTGGGTCCGCTCCAACGCCAAGGGCCGCCAGACCAAGTCGAAGGCCCGCCTCGCCCGTTACGAGGAGATGGCGGCCGAGGCCGACAAGATGCGGAAGCTGGACTTCGAGGAGATCCAGATCCCGCCGGGCCCGCGTCTGGGCTCCATCGTGGTCGAGGTCGAGCACCTGTCGAAGGCGTTCGGCGACAAGGTCCTGATCGACGACCTGTCGTTCACGCTGCCGCGCAACGGCATCGTGGGCGTCATCGGCCCGAACGGCGCCGGCAAGACCACGCTGTTCAAGATGATCCAGGGCCTGGAGACGCCGGACACCGGCTCCATCAAGGTCGGCGACACGGTCAAGATCAGCTACGTCGACCAGTCGCGCGCCAACATCGACCCCAAGAAGACCCTCTGGGCGGTCGTGTCGGACGAGCTGGACTACATCAACGTCGGCCAGGTCGAGATGCCTTCGCGGGCCTACGTCTCCGCGTTCGGCTTCAAGGGCCCGGACCAGCAGAAGCCGGCCGGTGTCCTGTCCGGTGGTGAGCGCAACCGCCTCAACCTGGCGCTGACGCTCAAGGAGGGCGGCAACCTGCTGCTCCTCGACGAGCCCACCAACGACCTCGACGTCGAGACCCTGTCGTCGCTGGAGAACGCCCTGCTGGAGTTCCCCGGTGCGGCGGTGGTCATCTCGCACGACCGCTGGTTCCTGGACCGGGTCGCCACGCACATCCTGGCGTACGAGGGCGACTCCAAGTGGTACTGGTTCGAGGGCAACTTCGAGTCGTACGAGAAGAACAAGGTCGAGCGTCTCGGTGCGGA
This sequence comes from uncultured Streptomyces sp., assembly GCF_947488945.1. Lineage (GTDB taxonomy): Bacteria > Actinomycetota > Actinomycetes > Streptomycetales > Streptomycetaceae > Streptomyces. The sequence continues at coordinate 192,917 of NZ_CANLBS010000001.1, read as the reverse complement.
CGCCGCGCGCCCGCACCGCGCCACGTACAAGAAGCTCACGCGAGGCTGATCGACGTGGCCCGTCACATCTACCCCTGTCCCCTGCGCTGGTCGGACATGGACGCGTTCGGCCACGTGAACAATGTGGTCTTCCTCCGGTACCTGGAGGAGGCGCGCATCGACTTCATGTTCCGGCTCGCGCCGGGGGACGGTTCGCCGTCCTTCGCGGGCGGCTCCGTCGTGGCGCGTCACGAGATCGACTACCTCCGGCCGCTGGTACACCGCCACGCCCCGGTGACCGTCGAGTCGTGGGTCACGAAGATCACCGCCGCGTCGCTCACGATCGCGTACGAGATCAAGGACGAGGACCAGGTGTACGTGCGGGCCTCGACGGTCGTCGTGCCGTACAACCTGGTCGAGGAGCGTCCTCGGCGGATCACCGCCGAGGAGAAGCTGTTCCTGCAGGAGTACATGGTGGAGGAGCCTGCCGCGGCATGACGACGCCCGTGCAGTCGCTGCTGTTCGCCGACGCGAGGGAGGCGGCGGATCTCGCCGCCTTCCTCGGCCGGTTGCTGCACTACGACCGCGCCGCCGCTGTCCGCCTCCAGGCGGACAGCGGGGCGCTGGCCGTGTTCGGCCGGCCGCCGTCCTTCGACGTGCTCGCCGTCCGCACGGCCCGCCTCGGCCACCCCGCGTCGTTCGACGTGACGGTCTCCGCCGGGGAACTGCTCGAATCCCTTGCCGTCGAAGCCGATGAGGCCGCCGGAGCCGACGGGGCCGACGGGCCCGAGGAGTCCGGTGGGGCCGGGGAACGGTCGCCGGGCGTCGGCGGCCGGGGGACCCTGCCCGCGCCCGTCACCGGTCCGCCCTGGTCCGGGGTGCTGCCGCCGCGCGGGCCGTGGCGCGAGGTGCCGGGCCTCCCGGACGCCGGGGAACTGGCCGCCGCGCTCGCCGAGGCGGTCGCCGAATTCCGCGCCCGTGACACCGCACTGCCCGAGGAACGCCGTACCCGGGCCGAGCGCGATCTCATCGGCCGCGACCTGTGGTCCCGGACCGTCGGTGCCACCGGGCTTCCACTGCGCGCCGTCCACGCCGCACAGTCCCTCGGCTTCCTGCGCCCCCACGCCGGTTTCCCGGTCACCCTGCTCAGCGCCGGACCCTGGCTGCGGCTGCGGACCCCCTACGGGGCGATCGCCCTCCGCCCCCGGACCGGCGCCGGCCTCGGCAACCTCGCCGTCAGCATCGGCGGGCACTGAACCGCCTCGCGGCGGAGACTGGCAGCATCGGCGGGAGCTGAACCGTACCGCGGCGGAAGCTGGACCACCGCGTCGGCGTGAGTGGAACCGCATCGGCGGAGACTGACTGCCCCCGCCCCGCCCGCACCCTGTCCGCCCCGCCCCGCCGCCCGCTCAGCCCTCGGTGTTCACCATCGAGGCCGCGGCGTAGGTCAGGTACGACCACAACTGGTGGTCCTGCTCCGCGGGCAGTTCCAGCGCGTCGAGCGCCACCCGCATGTGGAACAGCCACGCGTCGTGGGCCGCCCGGTCCACCCGGAACGGCGCGTGCCGCATCCGCAGCCGGGGGTGTCCCCGGTGGTCGCTGTACGTGCGCGGGCCGCCCCAGTACTGCATGAGGAACAGGGCGAACCGTTCCTCGGCCGGGCCCAGATCCTCCTCGGGGTACATCGGCCGCAGCAGCGGGTCCTCGGCCACGCCCTGGTAGAAACGGTGCACCAGGCGCCGGAAGGTCTCCTCGCCACCGACCTGCTCGTAGAAGGTCTGCTCCTGAAGCGTCTCGCGGGGATTCTCTGTCACCCGTCCATGGTCGCAGACGCCAGGACCGGCCACCGGGCCCACGGCCCGCCGGAACCGTGAACTCCGGGTGCCCCGCGCCCCGCAGGCCGCCCGGGGACGGCCCGGCAGCGGCCCGACGGCCCGGAAGCGGCCCGACGGCTCGACCTTCCGGCCGGTACGCAGGACAGTGGATCCATGGGGTCCACGGTGCACGACCCGTTCGCCGCCGAGGCGGCGACGGCGCGCAGCTCACTGGTGCGGCGGATCCGGGCCGAGGGCGGTCTGACGGATCCGTCCTGGCGGGCCGCCTTCGAGCAGGTACCGCGCCACCTGTTCGTGCCCTACTACTTCGTGGGCGGGCGGGGCGGCTACCGGCGCCTGTGGTGCGCCGACCCGGACCCCGACGTCCGGGACCGCTGGCTGCGCGGCGCCTACGAAGACGTTCCGCTGGCCACCCGGCTCAAGGACGGCGTGCTCGTCTCCTCCAGCAGCCAGCCCTCGCTGATGGCGCTCATGCTCGACGAGACCGGTCTGCGGGAGGGCTCCACGGTCCTGGAGATCGGGGCCGGCACCGGCTACAACGCGGCACTGCTCGCCCACCGGCTCGGGGACGACGCGGTGACCACCGTCGATCTCGACCCGGACATCACGGAGGCGGCCCGCAGCCACCTCGCGGCCGCGGGCCACCGCCCCGCCGTGGTGACCGGGGACGGGGCGCGCGGCTGCCCGGCGCGGGCTCCCTACGACGCGGTGATCGCCACCTGCACCCTCGGACACGTCCCGGCCGCCTGGATCGCCCAGTGCCGCCCCGGCGCGCGCATCCTGGCGCCGCTGGCCACCGGCCTGATCTCGTTGCGGGTACGGGAGACGCCGGACGGACCGCTGGCCGAGGGGAACTTCCTGCCCACCGCCGCGTTCTTCGTGCCGCTGCGGGGCGCCGAGTCGCCGGCCGGGCGGCTCCCCCCGTACGGCGGACTGCCCCGGCGCGCGGCGGCCGACGACCGGTTCCGTTTTCTGCTCGACCTCGGTGCCGGCACGCTCGACCCCTTCGAGGCGCTGGCCATGTGGGAGGGCGAAGGGCGCCCCGGCCGGGAGCGGTACGGGATCACGGCGGGACCGGGCGGCCAGTGGGCCTGGCTGGACGACCCGGCGGGAGCATACGTGTGGCCCCTCACCGGTCCGCGGGACGGGTGAGGGGCCACACGAAGCCCACCGGGGCTCACGGCGGGCGGAACGGCTCTTCCCGGCCCGACGGGACCCGTCCGGGTACCTCCCGGGCCGGGAAGAGCCGGACCGGGAGGTACCGGACGCCGGCGGGGCGGAGGATCAGCCCCGGCGGACCGTGATCGTCGTCCAGGCGCCCACGTGTACCTGGTCACCGTCCTGCAGCTGCACCGGAACGTACGGCTGGATCGGGTCCTCGGCACCGTTGAGCGTGGTGCCGTTGGTCGAGTTCTGGTCGACCACGGCCCAACTGCCGTCGGGCTGCTGCACCAGCACCGCGTGCTGGTGGGAGACGCCCGGGTCCTCCGGGGGCACGGAGAGATCGATGTCGGGGGACTCGCCGGTGCTGTGCCGGCGGCGGCCGATGGTGACCTGGCTGCCGGTCAGCTCGATCTGCTGTTCAGGGGAGTACGCGGGCAGGTTGAGCCCGCCCGCCTCCGGGCCGCTGCGCTGCATCATCGCGAGGAAGTACTCCCGGTCAGGAGCGATCACCGCGGTCCAGGCGGAATGCTGCTCCGGCGCGCCCCGACCCGCAGCGCCCTGCCCCGGAAGGTTCTGGTCCTGGCCGCCGGGGCGGCCGGGCTCGTGGCCCTGGCCGGGTCCCTGCGGCTGCCCCGGGAAGGGCGGGCTGTAGGGCCGCTGCGAGCCCTGGGGCGACTGCGGTCCCTGTGGCTGGAAGGCCGAAGGCGCCTGCGGGAACGCGTCCCGGCCCTGGGGCGCCTGGGGGTACGCGTCCCGGCCCTGGGGCGGCGCCTGGGGTGCCTGCGGCTGGAAGGCCGGTGCCGCCTGCTGCTGGAACGGGTCGCGCTGAGGTTGCTGCTGGAAGGGATCACGCTGCTGCTGGAACGGGTCCTGTCCCTGAGGAGCCTGGGGCGGGAACGGCTGCCCCTGGCCGGCGCCCTGACCATGCCCCTGACCCGGTCCCTGACCGTGCTCCGGTCCCTGGTCACGACGGCTCTGGTCACGGCCCTGGTCACGCCCTTGGTCACGGCCCTGGTCCGGTCCCTGGCCCGGCTGACGCTGGGAGGGCGGCGGCAGCATCCAGTCGTCGTTGCCGGCCTGCGGCTGCGACGGCGCGGGCGGCGCGCTCTGCTGGAACGACGGAGGCGGCGGGCTCTGCTGGAAGGACGGCGGGGGCCCCTGCTGGAACGGCGGGGGCGGCGGACCGCCGCGCTCCGGCGCCAGCGGCTCGGCCGGGCGGTTCATCTGCGAGGGCCGCGAACCCTGATACTCGAACGGCTCGCGCTGCTGCTGCGGCGGCGGCCCCTGTTGGGCCTGGAAGCCCGGCGGCAGGCTGAGCCCCGGCACCGGTCCGGCCCCGGCGCCGGGCTGCGGCGCGAGCGGGGTGTACGAGGTCGCCGTGTTGGTCAGGAAGTTCCAGCGGCATTCCTCGCAGAACGGCGCTCCCGCCTCGCGCGGGGTGCGGCACTGCGGGCACAGCTCGGCCTGGGCGGTCGGCTGTCCGCCGGGGCCCGGATAGCCGTAACCGGAGGCCGGGGGTGGGGGCGGCGGGACGGCGCCCGTGGGCGCGCCCGCTTGGGCCATGCGGTGTCCGCAGACCTCGCACCAGTCCTCGGAACCCGACTGGTGTCCGTTCGGGCAGGTCGGCATGTCGGCGCTTCCCCCTCTCCTCGTCCGGCCCGTGCGGGCCGTCATGCTCGTCGCTGCGCCGCGCGTCGGGCCGGACGGAAGACCGTCCGGCTACCCGCACGGCTGTGCCGCTTGGTTTCTGTCCGTATGTGTCTTCGAAAAGACTATTTCTTGACGCGAACGGTCTTGGTCGAGCGTGTTTCGAGTGTCATCTCGTCCGCCTCCGCGACCTTCGCCTTGAGTCGCACAGTACCCGTCGCCGCATCGACCACGTCGACCACCTTCGAAAGCAGTTTCGCAGTGTCCTCGTTCCCGGAGGCCGACGCGAGCTGCACCGCACGCCCCAGTTTCGCGGTCGCGCCGTCCAGGTCGCCGGCCTTCCGCGCGTCGAGTCCCTGCTGGATCACGTGGGCCAGTTCCGCCTGCCCCGTGTAGTGCGCGACCTGCGGGTTGATCGAGGTGGACGCCACCATGTCGTCCGTCCAGACGGCCCGGACGAGGCCCTGTCCGAGCGTCCGCGGCGCACCCCCCGACGGGTCCGGAAGCACCAGCGAGACGCGGGCGGCCAGCATCTCCTGGCCGATGTTCGCCTGCGGTACCCGTACGCAGACGTGGTAATCGCGGGATTCGTCACCCCAGGAACCGGTCGGATAGTCGCCCGCCCGCGGTCCGGTCTCCGTACGGCGCCCCGTGAGGTCGGACACGGTGGGGGCGACCTGCTTCACGAAGACGATCTCGGCGCCGAGCGGGGTCCAGAGCCGCAACGCCACGTCCGCGACCTCCTTGCCCATGGCGTTCTCCATCATCAGCGTGAAGTCCGCGGCGAGGCCGGCCGGGTCCGCGACGATGTCGGCGGTACCGAGCAGCGCCGTGGCGACCGAGGTGACCTCCTTCACCTCCCAGTCCGTCCCCACGCCCCGGGCGTCGCAGGTGAAGCGGCCGGCGCAGGCGTCGAGCGCGGCCCGCAGGTCCTCCGGGGCCTCGTGCTCGTTGCGGCCGTCGGTGAGCAGGATGCCGTGCCGGATCGCCGCGCCCGACGCGTCCAGCAGCCGGTCCGTCAGGCGCAGCCAGGTGCCGATGGCGGTGCCGCCGCCCGCGCTCAGCCCGCGCAGGGCCTCCTTGGCCTGCGCCTTGGTGCGCGGGTCCGCGACGGCGAGGCGGCCGTTGCCCGGATAGAGGTCGCGGGCCACGTGCGTCCCGGCGACCACCGAGAACCGGGTGCCGTCCCGGAGCGTGTCGATGGCCGCCGCGGTCGCGTCGCGGGCGTTGCGCATCTTCGTCGGCGGGTAGTCCATCGAGCCCGAGCAGTCGACCATCAGCACCACGGCCGCGTCCGTTCCGCGTCCCGACCCCCGGCCGGGGACCGCGTCCACGCCCGCCAGCGGGACGCCGCCGGTGGTGCCGCCCCCGGTGGAGGTGACGGTGACGATCGCGTTGACCTCGCGGCCTCCCTCGGGGAGGTAGGCGTTCTGGTACACGTCGACGCTGAACTGCGGAACGTTCGACTTGGAGAAGTTGGCCATGGAACGGCTCCTCGGTGCTCCCCACGGGTCTGCGGGAGACGGTGTACGGACGAGTCGGTGGGCCGGGGACCCTGGGTGCGGGACCCGCGACGGTCGGGTGGCGGGTTCCGCGCCGGTGAGCGGCCCGGTCCGGAGCGCCGGCCGGGTGGGCCGGCGAACGGCGTTCGCGGTCGGAGGTGATCGAGGGGGAGGAGGCGGGGGCGGACGGGCCGGGCCGGCCGGTACGAGGCGCCGGAACCCTTCAGCGGGGGCGCGGGCTCAGGGGGCGTCGTGTCCCGGGCCCGCCCCCGGCGGCGGCTCCACGGCGAACGGCAGCAGCGCCACCGTCACGTTGTCGTGGCCGCCGCCGTCCAGCGCGTGGCCCACCAGCACCCGCGCGGCGTGCAGGGGCCGCTCGTTGACGTCCCCGGGCAGCACCGCGGCCATCTCCCCGGCGGACTCCGCGTAGTTCCAGAGTCCGTCGGTGCAGACCACGACGGTGCCCGGCCGGTCCGGTTTGAACGCGGCGGTGTGCGGCTCCAGTTCGTAGGAGTCCGCGCCGAGCCAGCCGGTGATCGCGTGGGCGCGCTCGTCGGCGTACGCCTCGGCCTCGCTCATCAGTCCGGCCGCCACCATCTGGGCCGCCCAGGAGTCGTCCTCGGTGAGCCGGGCGGACGGCTGGGAGCGGTCCTCGGGCACCCAGTAGACCCTGCTGTCCCCGACCCAGCCGATGACCAGCAGTCCGCCCGCCGACACCGCGCCGACCAGGGTGCAGGCCGGGGCGTTCTGGTGGTGCTGCGGGTCGTGGTTCCTGGCGGCGCCGGGCGGGCCGTTCAGCGCGTCCACCGCTTCCGCCGCGGCCACGATCGCCTCGTGCATCGCCTGCTGCGGGTGGGTGCCGCGCGGCAGGGACTCCAGCAGGGACTCGTTGGCGGTGCTCGCGGCGGCGGCCGACGCCTCGTCCGGACGCGTCGCGGAGGAGACGCCGTCGCAGACGATGGCCACCACCGCCGGGGAGCCGTCCGGAAGTGCCGTCGCGGACACGGCGAAGGCGTCCTCGTTGCGGTGGTGACGCAGGCCGCGGTCGCTGACCGCGGCGACCGCGCCCAGCTCCTGTTCCATGTGGTCGCGCTCGCGCGGCTGGGCGTGGCCGCAGTTCTCGCAGTACCCGTCGGCGTCGACCCGGCCGGACCGGCACGCCACACAGACCTTGCCGCCGGTCGCACCGAGGGGGACGGCCGTGGGCTCCGCCGTCCGGGGATCTGCGTCCGAGCCTGAGGGGGCGGGGCCGGAGGGATCGGAGGCGGGGGGCTCGGAGGCGGAGGGGCGGACGCCGGGCGGGGTGGGGCCGGCCGGATCGCTGCCGGGGGGAGCGGCGGCCGGGGAGGCGAGCGGGAAGTCGTCGGCACCCGCGCCGGCCCGCGCCCGGCCCGCGCCGCCCTCGCCGTAGGCGGTGGCGCCGCGCGGAGCCTCGGTACCCGCCGCGGGGCGGCCGTGGCCGGCGGCCCGTGCCGGTGCGGCCCCCGCCCTCGGGGCCAGGCCGCCGTCGTACGCCGGGACCTCCTGCGCCCGCTCGTCGTAACGGACGGACGGCGGCTCCGCGCCGCGAACGCCGGACGCGGCCGGCGGAGGCTCCCAGGGGCGCGGCCCGGTCACCGCCGTCCCCGCCGACGCCGGGGCCGGCACCGTGATGGCCAGGGTCGGCCGGTCGGACGACGCCGCCGCCGACGACAGGTCGTGCCCGCAGGCGCCGCAGAAGAGGTCACCCGCCTCCAGGGGCTCCGCACAACTCGGGCAGCCCGACAGGCCGTTCTGCTGGTGGAACTGTGACATCTTCACACCCACGTCCGGGGGCGGAAGCGGTTGGCCCGCTCCACCAGTTCGATCCTCTCGTCGCCCCGCTGAGCGAGCCGGGCCAGTGTGCGGTACGCGCGTTCCAGCCCGAACCGCAGGTCCCGCTCGGTCAGTTCGCGGCCGAGCAGCGTTCCTCCGCCCGGTGCGCCTCCGTGCGGCGGGGGAGCCGCAGGACTACCGGAGAGTACCCAGTCCAGCGCGGTGCCGAGCACCTCGGCCGACAAGGTCTCCCGGCGCACCGCGTCGAGGCCGAATCCGGCGAGTGCCGAGACCTGTCCGGAGGCGGCGGCCAGGTCGTCCCGGAGCGGCTCGTCGGGGGCGCGGCCGCGCAGCCTCGCGCGCACCGAGGCCACCCGGGCTGCGGTGTAGTGGATCGACGCCTCCGGCACCGATTCCAGGGCGCGTACGGCTCCGACCCGGTCCCCGGCGGCGAAACGGACCCGGGCCAGACCGAAGGCGGCGCTGACGAAACCGGGATCGGTCGTCCACACCAGGCGGTAGTACTCGGCGGCGTTGTCCAACTGCCCTAGCACCTCCGCACAGATCCCCAGCGCCAGCTTCGGGGCGGGCTCGCCGGGAAAGGCGTCGTACACGGCGTCGAAGGAGAGCGCCGCGTTCTCGTGGTCCCCCGTCACCAGGGAGACCACGCCCCGGTACCAGACCACCCGCCAGTCGTCCGGGTACTGCGCCTCCAGGGCGTCCAGCACCGCGCCGGCCGCCCCGGGGCCGTCCATCTCCAGCCGGGCCCGCAGTTCGCGCAGCCGGGTCTCCAGTGACGGGACCGGCACGGCGTGGAGCGCGGCGATCAGCTCGACCGGGGCGGAGGACATCACGCCGGCGAGGAACCCGGCGTTGGGGTCGTTCGCGTCCACGCGGGGAACCGGCAGCGCGAGCGCGATGCCGCGGGCGTCCAGCGGGGCGAGCCGGACGGCCGGCCCGGCCGTGCCCGTGGACGGTGCCGCCGCCGGGGCGCCGGAAGACAGCCCGCGCGGGGCGGGCACCTGCGCGGAGCCGTGCAGCGGCACCGCCCCGTACGCGGGAGCCCCGGTGTGGGCGGGTGCCGGCCCGGGCGCCGGTGCTCCGCCGGTGGGGCGGCTCGCGCTCTGGTGGGTCGGTGGGGCGGCGAGCGGAGCGGCGCCCACCGGCTGGTGGCCGGGGTGCGACGTGCCTCCCTGCGCGGGGGGCGGTACCGGCGCGGGCGCGCCCGCGCCGACCGGGGCCCCGACCGGCAGCGCGGCGGCCACCGCCGTCACCACCGCGCCCGGTGCCACCGGCACGGCGGGCGCGTTCCCCGCGGCCCGTCGGCGGCGCCGGGGCCGCCCGCCGACCGCGGGCCGGCCGCCGAGCAGCGACACGTCACCGGTCAGCTCGGCGAACAACTCCGTGTCGCACACCCGCAGTTCCGGGCCGAAGAGGGTGGACAGCGCGGGGCGCGGCCGGCCGCTCTGGAGCGCGACGACCTCCCGCAGCACCCCGGTGAGCTGTTCGGCCATCTCCGCCGCCGACGCGAACCGGCGCGCCGGGTCCGGGTCCGTCGCCCGGACCAGGAGCCGGTAGAAGGACTCGTAGGTACGGAAGACCTCGATGTTGTCCGGGTCGGGGAGCGAGTCGACGAAGACGTTGGTGTACCCCTGGAAGTCGAAGGTGAGCACCGCCAGCGTCCGGGCCACCGTGTACAGGTCGGAGGCGACGGAGGGGCCGACCTCGGCGACCTCGGGGGCCTGGTAGCCGACCGTTCCGTAGATGGCCGACTCCTCGTCGTCCATCCTGCGGACCGCGCCCATGTCGATCAGCTTGAGCTGGTCCTCGGTCTGGATGGCGTTGTCGACCTTGAAGTCGCAGTACAGCAGGTTGCGGCTGTGCAGGTGGCCGAGCGCCTCCAGCGCCTCGATGCCGTACGCGCACGCCTGCTCGACCGGGAGCGGATCGCGGCGCCCGTCGGGGGTGCGGCGGTCGTTGGCGATCTCCTTGAGGGCCTTCCCGCCGACGTACTCCATGACGATGTAGCCGTCCAGCGAGCCGGTCCGCTGGTCGAGGTGCTCGACGAAGTTGTAGATCCGGACGATGTTGGAGTGCTCGATCTCGGCGAGGAACCGGCGCTCGGAGATCGCGGCGGCCATCGCGTCCTGGTCGCCGGTGTCCAGCAGGCCCTTGAGCACCACCCAGCGGTCGGCGACGGCCCGGTCGACCGCGAGGTAGACCCAGCCGAGACCGCCGTGCGCGAGACATCCCGCGACCTCGTACTGGCCGTGCACGACGTCGCCGCCGGTGAGCTTCGGCACGAAGGAGTAGGGGTGGCCGCACTTGGTGCAGAACCCCTCGGTCCGTCCCGGCCGGTCGCCCCGCGAACGGCCCACCGGAGCGCCGCAGTCGGAACGCGAGCAGAACCGCTTGCGCTCGGGCACCTCCGGGTTCTCCATCACGGCCGTGCGCGGGTCGGGCCTGGGCACGTCCGGGACCAGCACCAGCCCCGCGCCGAGCCGTCCCCGGCCGGTCGTTCCGGTGGAGGCGCCCGAGGAGCGCACCGACACCGAACGTCCGGCGGCGGACCCCGAGAGCGAGCGCGACAGCCGGCCGGACACCGACCGCCGGGACCCCGCCGAGCGGGAGGAGCGCGCCGAGCGCTGCGAGGGGTGCGACCCGGTGGAGCGGGAGGAGGCGGCCCGGTGGCCGCCGGCGATGCCCGTGGGCGGCGAACCCACCATGCCGGTGGGCGAGACGACGGGCGCCAGACCGCAGGTGTCGCAGTACAGCTCACCGCCGCCCATGTCCTCGTACCGTCCCTCGCACGAGGGGCGCTGGCACCGCGTACTCATCGTGTCTCCCCCTGTTCGTCCCGCCGGTCCTCGGGCGGCCGCGGTGTCAGCAGCTCCGCCGCGGCGCGCTGGTAGCGCAGCACCGCCTGTTCGGCGGCCCGCAGGTCGCAGGGCGCGCTCCACAGCATCCGCCGGGCGGCGTCGTACCGTTCGATGAGGACCGGGTCCTCGGCCAGACCGTGCCGGGACACCTTGGCGCGGTAGGCGTCGAGCCGGCCGCGCAGCTCGGCCCGGACCGCGAGCGGCGCCGTGACCTCGGTCAACGACTCGCGGGCCCGCACGAGCTCGTCCTCGGCCTCGCGTTCCAGCGCCTCCAGCAGCGGCGAGAGCCGGTGCCACTGGGCGTGCCTGCGGTAGTCCGCGGCGGCGTCCAGCCGCTCCTGGAGCGCCGTGGGCGGCCCGCTGACGGCCGGCACCTCGGAGGCGGCGATCTTGGCCAGCACCTCGCCGCGCGCCGTCCGGGCCTCCGCGAGTGTGCGGTCGGCGCGTGAGAGCAGGTCCCGCAGCCGGGCCAGTCGCTGGTCCGCGTCCTGCCGGACCGCCAGCACCGCCTCGATCTCCCGGCGCACCTCCTCCAGGGCGCGGGCCGCCGCGTCGTAGCGCGTGATGTCGGGCCGGCCCCCGCCGGGGGCGGCACTGCCCGGACCCGGCAGCCAGAAGGCCAGCGGGTCGGAGATGACCTGCGCCCGCAGCGCGGTCAGTTCGGCGGTGATGGACTCCAGATCGTCGCCCGACGGGTGCTCGCCGGGCCGCACTCCGACGGAGTGCGCCAGCGAGCGGGTCCTGCGCAGCTCGGCGGAGAGCAGGTCGATCCGGGCGGGCAGCGCCGACCATACGGAGTCGGCGGCCACGATCAGGTCCAGCGAGCGGGCGTACAGGGTGTTCATCCGGGCGACCAGTTCCTCCAGCGTGAACCGCTCCGAGAGCCGGGCCGGGCCGGTGACCGAGGACGGCAGGGCGGCCCCGTTGGCCACCGTGACCGCTTGGCCGCGCAGCAGGCAGGTCAGCGCCACCAGGTCGTCACGGCTGGGCAGGCGCCTGCGGGCGCGAATCTCCCTGGCCTCGGCGAGCGCCGCCGCGTACGCGTCGAAGTACCCCCACAGCAGGGTGATCGACTGCTCGGCGCCGGCCCAGCGGTCGCGGGTGACGCCGGTCAGCTCGGCACCCTCCAGCAGCCGGCGGCCGGCGTGGTCCTGGAGGGCGAGCAACGAGGTCTCGATCGCCTCGTGCTCGGCACCGAGCCGGGCCAGCGCACGGTCCGCCTCGTCCCGGTCCATGACCGGGCCGGGCGGCCTCCCCGCATAGCTGGGGAACGGGCCCGCGGCGCCCATCGACCACCTCTTTCGTTCCTGTCCGCCGCGCACCGCGACGGAATCGGTCGTCACCGGTCGTTACCGGTACACCGGCGCCGGCGGCGCCTTCACTCCGGGCAGGGCGCTCTCCAGCCATGCGCGGTACGACACCATCCACCGGCTGTCCGCCCCGCCGGCCCGGTACTCCTCGAGCACATGGTTGACGCGGGCCACCAGATCGTCGGCGCCGAGCTTGGCGGCGACGCCGTAGTACTCGGTGGTGAACCGCTCGCCCTTGAGCTCGACCGTCGGGTCCTGGGCGGCCTGCCCGGCGGCCAGCGCGTTGTCGGTGACGACGGCGTCGACCTCGCCGAGCTGGAGCCGCACCAGGCAGTCCAGCTGGTTCGGCACGGTGAGCAGGTCCTCGTCGCGCGGGGTGCCGTCGTGGTCGTCCTCGAAGACCGCGCCGTGCGGCTGGGCGCGCAGCGCCTCGAAAGCCGTGGAGCCCTCGGTCGAGCAGACGCGCAGGCCCTTCAGCGAGTCGTCGAAGCCGGTGACGCCCGAGTCCTTCGCGGCGAGCACCTGCTGCCCCGCCTCGAAGTAGGCGGTGGAGAAGGCGACGTCCTTGAGCCGGGAGCAGTTGATCGTCATGGTCCGCACCACGACGTCGACGCGGTCCTCCTGGAGGGCGAGGATGCGCTGATTGGTCGGGACGGCGCGGAATATCACCTTGTCCGGGTCGCCCAGGATGTCGTCGGCGAGCGCCCGCACCAGGTCGATGTCGAAGCCTTCGAGCTCCCCGGTGGCCGGATTGCGCGACCCCCACAGGTAGCTGTTCTGGTCCACCCCGGCCACGAGCTTCCCGCGCGCCTTGATCTTCTCGATCGCCGGTCCGTCGGCCGTGGACGGGCGCAGGCTCGCCTCCGGCCGCTCGCAGTCCTCGGCGCGGGCCGGAACGGCCGCCGCGACGGCTCCCGGTGACGTGCCGTCGCCGAAGGATTCGGCGTCGCGGTGTGCCAGCGGCAGCAGGGTCAGCAGGGCCGTGACCGCGCAGGCCACCGCCATCGCCGTCACCCCGCCCCAGCCGCGCAGGGCCCCCGCGCCGGTCCGGCGGATCCTCGCTCCGGTCATCGCTCCCCCTCTCACCGGTACTCCGAGACTCTTCGGTTGACGCCGAGCACCACCGCGACGGCCCCGAGCACGGCGAGCACGCCGGCTCCCAGCGGCAGTCCGCCGAAGGCGCCGCGGCCGTCGCGCGCGGCGCGGTCGAACTCGTCCTGCTCGTGCTCCAGCGCCTTCTCCAGGGCTTCGTCGACCCGGGTGAAGGACTCGCCCGTGGACTCCTTCGCCCCGATCACCAGCACCAGCGCACGCTCGTAGGAGCCCTGGTCGTCGGCGGCGCGGGCCCCGGCGTGACGCTCCTGCCACTGGGCGACCCCGGCGGCCGCCGTCTCGACCGGGGCGCCGCCGCCGGCGTCGTCGGCGAGCTTCCCGGCGCTGCGCAGCGCGGCGTCCAGGCTCTTCATCTCCGCCGTGTACGCGGTCTCGTACCGGTCGGCCTTGCCGTCCTCGGTGAGTACCGCGCCCCGGGCGACCAGGGTGAGGTTCTCGTTGGCGCGGGCCTTCAGGGAGCTGATCCGGGCGTCGTTGAGGACGTCGAGGGACGCCTGTCCCTGCGCCATCGCCTCGCGCAGGTCGGTGCGGGCCACCGTGTGGCTCGCGGCCAGCCACAGCAGCACCACCGTGGCGGCGGCGGTGGCGGCCAGCAGGCCCTGGTTGAACACCCGGTTGGTCCGGCGGTAGTCGCGCCGCTGGATCAGGGCGAGCGCGGCCAGCGCGAGGACGCCCGCGGCCAGTGCCACGAACGGCCACCGCCGGGCGTCGTCGGCATCGCTCTCCAGCCGTTCCGTCTCCGCCGAGTACAGTCGTTCGGCCGCGGGCAGCAGCTCGCCGCTCATCTTCTGGTTGGCGTAGCGGAGATAGGCGCCGCCGAGCGGGAGACCCTGCCGGTTGTTGGCGCGGGCCCGCTCTATCAGCCCGGTATAGACCGGGAGTTGCTCGTTGAGGGTGCGGATCTCACGGCCCGAGGCGGTCGAGGCACCGGTACTGGCGGCCGCTTTCACCAGCAGCCGGGCGGCCTCCCGTATGTCCCGCTCGTAGCTCTGGTGCACCGCCTTCGGCTCCTGGCTGCCGGCCAGGAAGCCGCTCGCCGCCATGGTGTCCGCGTCCGCCAGCAGCCGGTAGATGCCCGCGGCGTCGGCGCTGAGCGGCTGGCTCCGGCTCACCACGTCGTCCGCCGCCGAGGCCCGCCCGGAGATCTCCAGGGCGGTCACCGCGCCGAACGCCACCACCAGCAGGACCAGTACGGCGCCGACGACCCGCAGCCGGCCGGGCTCCGTGGCCGCCGCGGCCCGCAGCCGCCGCACCCCCGCCGCCCCGGTCCGCCCGGGTGCGGCCGGGCGCGCCTCCGGCGTGCCCGCGGCCGGCGCTCCGGGCGCGCGCTCCCTCAACGGCTGTGTCACTCGACCTCCCCCTCGGTCTTCGGCGTGTGTACCGGTCCTCCGGCCGGGCGGAGGACCGACGCCCGGCCAGAAGTATGGCCGCAGACGCCGACATCCACCAGGAATACCCGAATCGGGCACCGGCTTCCGCATTCGATCAGGACGCACCCCGGTCGATCAAGGAGTGCGCCTCCCGGGGGCGTCGCCCCCGACTCCGTCTCCCCGCAGCCCCGTTCACGCTCCCCGCCCCGTCGCCGAGGCCCGGTTTCCCCTGCCGGGCCCGGTCCTCCCCATGAACACGAACCGGGTTCCCGGACGGTTCCCGCACGCGAAGGGCGCCCCGACGCGCGATCGCGTCGGGGCGCCCTCACAAGACGCCTCGTCAGGAGTAGTGGGCCCGCAGCGCGCGGTGCGCCCCGGGACCGGCCCCGATGGCGTCCAGACCCAGCAACGCCGCGCCCAGCACGGGCGGACGGTCCACCACGCGGACCTCCGCGGCCGGTGCGCGCTCCGCCAGCCGGGCGGCGATCCGGGCGTCCAGCAGGGGGTGCCGGGCGGCCAGCACACTGCCGCCCAGAATCACCGGAACGTGTTCGTCCAGCAACCCGAGACGACCCAGCGCGACCGAGGCCATGGCCACCACCTCGTCGCCGAGCCGGTCGATCAGCGCTCGTGCCACCGGATCGCCCGCCGAGGCCGTCGCGAACAGCACCGGCGTCAGCTCGTGCCGGCGGTCGTAAGCGATCCGCCCCCGGTGCAGCGCCTCTATCAGCGCGTACATGGTGTCCAGCCCGAAGTGGCCGGGCAGCGCCCGGACCAGCTCCGTGGGCTCGCCCCGGCCGTCCTCGGCGCGCGCCGCGAACCAGAGCGCCTCCTCGGCCAGCCCCGAACCCCCGCCCCAGTCGCCGGAGATCCGGCCGATCGCGGGGAACCGGGCGGTGCGGCCGTCCGGGACCATGCCCACGCAGTTGATCCCGGCCCCGCACACCACCGCCACCCCACGGGGCTCGTCCACCCCGGCCCGCAGGATCGCGAAGGTGTCGTTGCGCACCTCCACGGTGCGCCCCCAGCCGCGTTCCCGCAGCGCCAGCGCCAACTCGGCCTCCTCCACCGGGAGATCGGCGTTGGCCAGGCAGGCGGAGACGTGCGCGACGGGCCCGGCGGACGGGCCGGCGGCGGCCACCGCCTCGTCGCGCAGCGCCGCCAGCACGTCCACCGCCGCCGTGATCCCCACGATCGGCGGCCGGAAACCGCCGCCCCGTGCCGTCGCCAGCACCGAGCCGTCCGCACCGATCAGGGCCACGTCGGTCTTGCTGTTGCCCGCGTCGAACGCGAGCACCGAAGCGTTCACGCCCACGCGAGGTGCTCCCGGTTGTGCGCGATCAGCCGGTCGGTGAGCCCTTCGGCGTACGCGTACTGACCGGTCAGCGGGTGGGCGAGCAGCGCCTTGAACACCCGGTCGCGGCCGCCGCGCAGCGCCGCGTCCAGCGCCAGGTCCTCGTACGCGGTGACGTGGGCGACCAGCCCCGCGAACAGCGGGTCCAGCGCCGGGACCGCGAGCGGGGACGCGCCGGAGGCGTCCACCCGCGCCTGCACCTCGATCACCGCGTCGTCCGGCAGGAACGGCAGCGTCCCGTTGTTGTACGTGTTGACCACCTGGACCGGCGATCCGCCCGCGCCCAGCAGGGCGGAGGCCAGGTCCACGGCCGCCTCGGAGTAGAACGCGCCGCCGCGCTTGGCCAGCAGCTCGGGCTTCTCGTCCAGCGCCGGGTCGCCGTACAGCGCCAGGAGCTGCTTCTCCATCGCCGCCACCTCGGCGGCCCGCGACGGCTTGCTGCCGAGCTCCCGCACCACCTCGTCGTGGGCGTAGAAGTAGCGCAGGTAGTACGAGGGCACCACGCCGAGGCGGTCCACGATCTCGCGCGGGAGGTGGAGGTCGGAGGCGATCGCCGCGCCGTGCTCCGCGAGCAGCTTCGGCAGCACGTCCTCGCCGCCCGGTCCGCCGAGCCGCACGCCGAGCTCCCACGAGAGGTGGTTGAGCCCGACGTGGTCGAGGTGGACCTCGGCGGGGGAGACGTCGAGCATCCGGGCGAACTTGCGCTGGAAGCCGATCGCCACGTTGCACAGGCCGACCGCCTTGTGTCCGGCCTGGAGCAGCGCCCGGGTCACGATGCCCACCGGGTTGGTGAAGTCGATGATCCAGGCGTCCGGGTTGGTGCGGCGGACCCGTTCGGCGATGTCGAGGACGACCGGCACGGTGCGCAGCGCCTTGGCGAGGCCGCCGGCCCCGGTGGTCTCCTGGCCGACGCAGCCGCACTCCAGGGGCCAGGTCTCGTCCTTCTGGCGGGCCGCCTGGCCGCCCACGCGGAGCTGGAGCAGCACCGCGTCGGCCCCGGCGACCCCGGCGTCCAGGTCGGAGGTGGTGGTGATCCG
Source organism: uncultured Streptomyces sp. (assembly GCF_947488945.1). Classification (GTDB taxonomy): domain Bacteria; phylum Actinomycetota; class Actinomycetes; order Streptomycetales; family Streptomycetaceae; genus Streptomyces. The sequence goes on along the minus strand of NZ_CANLBS010000001.1, from coordinate 175,933 downwards.
GCCCGGGTGCCCCTGCTTGGCGAAGATCCGCCGGGCGAGTCCGCCGACCAGGTCGAGCCGCCCGGCGTCCGGGTCCACCAGGACCAGTTCCCCGATCGGCAGGGTGTCGCGCAGCCGCGCGAAGCCGTCTATCAGTTCGGGTGTGTAGGTGGACCCGCCACCAACTACTGCGAGCTTCATGGTTCTCAGCCCTTTACTCCGGTGAGGGTGACGCCTTCTACGAAGGCCTTCTGTGCGAAGAAGAAGACGATGATGACCGGCGCCATCACCAGCAGGGTCGCTGCCATCGTCAGGTTCCAGTTGACCGCGTGGGCGCTCTTGAACGACTCCAGTCCGTAACTCAGCGTCCAGGCGCCGGGGTTCTGCGCGGCGTAGATCTGCGGGCCGAAGTAGTCGTTCCAGCAGTAGAAGAACTGGAAGAGGGCGATGGCCGCGATGCCGGGCTTGGCCATCGGCACGACGATCTTCAGGAGGGTACGGAACTCTCCGCACCCGTCGACCTTGGCGGACTCGATGTACTCCTGCGGGATGGTGAGGAGGAACTGCCGCAGCAGGAAGATGGAGTAGGCGTCGCCGAAGGCCATCGGGATGATCAGCGGCCACAGCGAGCCGGAGAGGTGGAACTGCTGGGCCCACACCAGGTACATCGGGATGATGATGACCTGCGGCGGCAGCATCATCGTCGTGATGACCAGGATCATCGCGGTGCGCCGCCCGCGGAAGCGGAACTTGGCCAGGGCGTAGGCGACCGGTACCGACGAGCAGACCGTGAAGACGGTGCCCAGCAGCGCGTACATCAGGGAGTTGCGCCACCAGCCGAGGAATCCCGGCGTGTGGAAGACGGTCGTGTAGTTCGACCAGTGCCAGGAGTCCGGCCACAGATCCCCGCTCATCGCCTGCCCGTCGCTCATCACCGAGGTGAGGAAGACGAACACGAACGGCAGGACGAAGAACAGGGCGAGCGCGAGAGCCAGGGAGTGGACCGCGATCCAGTGCAGCACGCGCGTGCGCCGGTGCGCCGCGGCGCGGGGGCCCGCCGGGCGGTCCGGGGCCGCGGTCCGCCGCGGGGCCAGGGTGGTGGTGGTCATCTCAGTCCTCCGCCGGAACGAGGCCGACGCTCTTGCGCATCAGCAGAAGGGTGACGGCCATGGCGATGGCGAAGAGCACGAGCGACAGGACGCACGCGGCTCCGGTGTTGAAGTTCTGGAAGCCCATCGAGTACACGAGTTGCGGCACGGTCAGGGTGGAGTGGTCCGGGTAGCCGGGCTGGATCACCGTGCCGGGGCCGATCGAGACGCCGGAGGCGAGCTTCCCCGCCACCAGGGCCTGCGTGTAGTACTGCATCGTCTGCACCACGCCGGTCACGACGGCGAAGAGCACGATCGGCGTGATGGCCGGCCAGGTGACCCAGCGGAACTTCGTCCAGGCGCCCGCGCCGTCCAGTTCGGCGGCCTCGTACTGCTCCTTCGGCACGTCGAGCAGCGACGCCATGAAGATCACCATCAGGTCCCCGATGCCCCACAGCGAGAGCAGCACCAGCGACGGCTTCGACCAGGCCGGGTCGTTGAACCAGCCCGGCCCGTCCACGCCGATCCACGAGAGCACCTCGTTGACCGGGCCGGTGGAGGGGTTGAGCAGGAAGACGAAAGCGACGGTCGCCGCCACCGGCGGGGCCAGGTAGGGGAGGTAGAAGGCGGTGCGGAAGAGCCCGGTGCCCGTCTTGATCTTCGTGATCAGCAGGCCGACACCGAGCCCGAACGCCACCCGCAGCGTCACCATCACGACGACCAGCCACAGCGTGTTCCACAGGGCGGGGCCGAACAGCGGCATCTGCTCCAGCACGTACCTCCAGTTCCGCAGCCCGACGAAGGTCGGCGCCTTGATCTGGTTGTAGTGCATGAACGAGAAGTAGACGGTGGCGACGAGCGGGTAGCCGAAGAAGACCGTGAAACCGACCAGCCACGGGGAGAGGAAGCCCAGGGTGCGCAGCCGCTCGCGGTTGCGCCTGCGGCGGAGGGTGGCGGTGGAGCCGCGCGGGGCCGGTTCGGTCCCGCGCCCGGCGGAGGCCGCCGGGGTGGAGAGGGAAAGCGCCATGACTCGGCTCCTCAGTTTTCCGACTGGAGGTTGTCGGCGTCGATCCGTTCGTCGAGCTCCCGCAGGCCCTGGTGCAGGTCCTCCGTGCGCCCCGCCTCCACGGACTGGGCGAAGTCGCCGAACGAGTTGATGTACTGGCCACCGTTGTCGGACGGCGGGACCGCCTGACTGTGCGGGTTGCGCGCGATGTCGATGAAGGCGCGGAAGGCCGGGTCGGCGTCCAGATCGGGCGATGCCAGCGCGTCGAAGGTGGACGGCACGTTGTGGATCGCGTTGGCGAACCGGACCACCGGCCCGGTCTCGATCGTCAGGTACTTCACCAGCTCGAAGGCGGCGTTCTGGTGCCGGCTGCTGTGCGCGATGCCGGCGACGGTGCCCGTCAGATAGCCGCGCCCGTAGGTGTCGGCCTGGTCGTCGGGGACCGGCAGCGGGGCGACGGCCCAGTCGAAGTCCGCCTTCGCCGCGTCCAGCATCAGCCCGCGCCACTCGCCGTCCAGGTGCATGGCGAGCTTGCCGGTGAGGAAACCGTTCTGCGAGGACATCTCGTCGCCGAAGCCCGCGCGCAGCCGCTCCATGGCCCGGTAGCCGCCCTGGGCGTCGGACAGCTCCCGCATGGCGGTGAAGAACTGTTCGGTCCTGGGCTCGTCCGCGAGCCGCGCTTTGCCCTCGGCGTCGAAGTAGTCCGGCCCCCACTGCGCGAACATCCGGTCGGGCGCGTTCTGGTAGAGCTGGAAGTTCGGCATGAAGCCGGCCCGTTCCAGTGAGCCGTCCTTCTTCTTCCGTGTCAGCTTGACCGCGTCGGCCTTCATCTCGGACATGGTGCGCGGGGGCCGGGTGATCCCGGCCTCCTCGAAGGCGTCCTTGTTGTAGTACATGCCGAACGCGTCCGCCAGCAGCGGCGTCGCGCACTGGACGCCCTCGTAGCGCGTGTAGTCCAGCAGCGTCTCGGGGAAGACCTTCGTCTTGTCGATCCCGTTCTTCTTCAGGAAGGGATCGAGGTCCACCCACATGCCGGACGAGCAGTACTGGCCGACGTTGTTCGTGGTGAACGAGGTGACGACGTCGGGGGCGTCGTCGCCGCCGGCGCGCAGCGCCTGGTTGATCGTCTCGTCGCTGACGTTGCCGGTGGAGACGACGTGGATGTTGGGGTGGAGCTTCTCGAAGCGGGCGATGTTGTCGTCGATCGCCTCGACCTCGCCGGGAGCCGACCAGCCGTGCCAGAACTTCAGCGTGACCGGTTTCGTCGGGTCGTCGTGGGCGTTGCCCGTACTCGGATTGGCGCAGCCGGACAGCAGCAACGCGGCTGCGCCGAGCGCCAGGGGCACGCGGGTACGTATGCGCCACAGTGCCATGGCGGACTCCTTACGGGGAGGGGGACGGGGCGGATTCGGGCAGCGGGGTGCCCTCCGTACCGCCCGTCGTGGGCGGCACGGTGCCGGAGCCGGGGGGATCAGCCGGTGTCGAAGGCGCTGTCGCGCGCCTGGGCGAGGGCGGTGCGCAACGCGCCGGTCAGGATGGGGTCCTTGCCGATGTCGCTGAGCCGCAGGAGGGGGCGGGGGAGCGCCAGTCCGGTCATCTCCGCCTCGACGGCGTCGCGGAGCGCCTCGCCGCCGGCCCTGGCCACCGCGCCGGACAGGACGACGAGTTCGGGGTCGACCACGGCGACCACGGAGGCGAGGCCGGTGGCCAGCCGGCGGGCCACCTCCGCCCGGACGGCCTCGTCGGCGAGGGCCTCCGCCAGCGGTCTGCCGCCCGCCAGGTCGCGCACCGCGGGGCAGGAGACCTGGCTCTGGAAACCCCCTCCGGCGTCCGGGCCCGCCCAGTCGGCCGCGCCGCCGCGGGCGAGCGGGGCGCCCGGCAGCGGCATGTAGCCGATCTCCCCGGCGCCGCCCGTCGCGCCGCGCAGCAGGGTGCCGCCCAGCACGATGGCGGCGCCCACGCCCTCGTCGAGCCAGGCGAGCACGAAGTGGTCGTGGTCCTGCGCGGCACCCTCGTACTGCTCGGCGACGGCGGCGAGGTTGACGTCGTTCTCGATGACGACCGGCCTGCCCACGACCTCGGCGAGGTCGGCGAGCAGGGTGCGCGAGTGCCAGCCGGGCAGGTGGGGCGCGTAGCGCAACTGCCCGGTGCGGGGATCGATCGCGCCCGGGGTGCCCAGCACGACGCTGGTGAGGTCGTCGTGGCCCAGACCCGTCCCGCGCAGGGCGCCGTCCACCGCCTCGGCCACGAGCTGGGCGGTGCGGTGGCGTACGTCCTCGGCGACGGCGTCGGCCTCCAGTCGGCAGGAGCCGACCGTCGCGCCGGTGATGTCGGCGACCACCGCGTCGATGCCGGTCGGTCCGACCGAGAGCGCGGCGACGTGTGCCGCGGCGGGATCGATCTCGTACAGCACGGCGTTGGGTCCGGGGCGTCCGCCCTGGCTGCCGGTCGAACGGACCAGGCCCGCCTCCTCCAGCCGGGCCAGCAGCTGCGAGGCGGTCGGCTTGGACAGCCCGGTCAGCTCGCCGAGGCGGGTGCGGGTGAGCGGCCCCTGGCTGACCAGCAGATCGAGCGCGGCCCGGTCGTTCATGGCGCGCAGAACGCGCGGGGTGCCCGGGACGGTTCCGGCCATGAGCGACACCTTCTCTCTGTTAGTAAAGTTTCCTGTCTGTTGTGAGGACGGTAGGTGGGCCGTCGGTGGTCCGTCAATGGAAAACGCCCCCGAGGCAACCAAAGCGTTACCCGGGGGCGTCGTCGGCCCGGATTTCCGGGGCCGTGCGCAGGCGCGCGTCCCGCGACCGGAGCCGCGGACTACTTCGTGATGGTCGGCGGCGGCGTTATCGGCGTGGCGGCCAGCGACTGCGGCGACGTCGTCGAGGCGTACGCGGACGGGGCGGCCATGGCCGCCGTCGGGTCGGCGGCGGACTCCAGGTCCGGCGGACCGGGGACCGCGCCCACCATGCGGATGCCGGCCTCGTCGAGGGCGCGCTTGACGCGCCAGCGGAGCTCGCGCTCCACCCCGAGCGCCTTCCCCGGCATCGTCTTGGCGGTGACCCGCACGGTCATCGAGTCCAGCAGCACCGCGTCCAGACCCAGCACCTCCACCGGACCCCAGAGCCGCTCGCTCCACGGCTCTTCCTTGGTCATCTCGCCGGCGGCGCTCTCGATGGCGGCCCGGACCCGGTCCAGGTCCTCCGTCGGCCGCACCGTCACGTCGACGCCCGCGGTGGACCAGCCCTGGCTCAGGTTGCCGATCCGCTTGACCTCGCCGTTGCGGACGTACCAGATCTCGCCGTTGTCGCCGCGTAGCTTGGTGACCCGCAGCCCCACCTCGATGACCTCGCCGGAGGCGACGCCGGCGTCGATCGTGTCGCCCACCCCGTACTGGTCCTCCAGGATCATGAAGACGCCGGACAGGAAGTCCGTGACCAGGTTGCGGGCGCCGAAACCGAGCGCCACGCCGGCCACACCGGCGGAGGCCAGCAGCGGGGCCAGGTTGATCTGGAACGCCCCGAGGATCATCAGGGCGGCCGTGCCGAGGATGACGAAGGACGACACCGACCGGAGCACGGAGCCGATGGCCTCGGAGCGCTGGCGCCGGCGTTCCGCGTTCACCAGCAGGCCGCCGAGCGCGGTCCCCTCGACGGCCTGGGCGCTGCGGTTCATCCGCTCGATGAGATTGGTCAGCGCGCGGCGGATCAGGAAGCGCAGGGTGATCGCGACGGCCGCGATGAGGATGATCCGCAGACCGGTGCTCAGCCAGGTGGACCAGTTCTCCTCCACCCAGCTCGCGGCGTCGCCGGCCTGGCGGGCGGCCTCGTCCAGCGAGTCGGGCGACCCGGACGACGAAGCGGCGGCCAGCAGGACGGACAAGGGCACGGAGGACCTCCAGCGGGGGCGACGGCAGACTCACAACCCTAACGAAGGGGCAGGGGCGGATCGTCGGCGTCGGAGGACGAGAGACACGTCTCATCCGGCCGCCCGGTTCCCGCGCCCCGCCCGCCCCCGCGTCCGTCCGACGGCCGCCCGGAGGGAATTCGCGCCCGCCCGTTACCCGTACGTGGTGGCGCTCCGACCAGGCATGAGGAGAGACTGAGTACGGATCGTCCCGGCGCGAGCCACGCGCCGCCGGCGTACAAGGAGGCCTCCGCGTGCCGCACGTCCTGGTTCTCAACGCGTCGTACGAGCCGCTCGGCGTCGTACCGCTCCGCCGCGCACTCGTCCTCGTTCTGGAGAACAAGGCCGTGTGCCTGGAGGAGTCCGGCGCCCTCATGCACAGTGCCACCCGCGCCGTCCCGGCGCCCAGTGTGGTGCGACTCAAGCGATTCGTGCGGGTCCCCTACCGGGGCCCCGTCCCCCTGACGCGCCGGGCGCTGTTCGCCCGGGACGGCGGGCGCTGCGTGTACTGCGGCGCCGCGGCCACCAGCGTCGACCACGTCGTTCCCCGCAGTCGCGGAGGCCTGCACGCGTGGGACAACGTGGTGGCGGCCTGCCGCCGCTGCAACCACGTCAAGGCCGACCGCCATCTGCCCGAACTGGGCTGGCGGCTCCTCCACCAGCCCGCCCCGCCGACCGGCCTGGCCTGGCGGATCATCGGGACCGGCCACCGCGACCCGCGCTGGCTGCCGTACCTGCAGCCGTTCGGCGCGGAGGACGCGATGGCCAGGATCGACGGCGTCTCGGCCTGACCCGCGCACCGCCGTCCGCGCCCCGGAGCGCGGACGGCGGACACAGCGTCCGGAGGTGTGCGGGGGGCGTACCCGTTCGCGCGGGCGCACGGCCCGCGCGGGGGCGTCACTTCTCCGCGACCGCGTACGCCTCCACCGACCACAGCGAGTACCCGTACTCCGTGCCGCGCCGGTCGCCGGACACCCGGACGAACCGGGTGTCCGGCGCGTCCGTGCGCACCGTCTCGCGTCCGCCGCGGCCGTCGCGCACCGTCGCCGCGGTGCGCCAGGACCGGCCGTCCGAGGACACCTGAACGCGGTACTCCGAGGCGTACGCGTCCTGCCAGGTCAGCACCACCTGCCCCAGCCGCACCGGCTCCGCCAGCTCCGCCTGCCACCAGCCCTCGTCCGCCGGCGCGGCCGACCACCGGGTCGCCGGATCGCCGTCCGAAGCCGCCGCGGCCGGGAAGTCCGGCGTCTCGTCGCCCGACGAGGAGGCGGTCGCGGTCCGCAGCAGGTCGGGGCCGTCCGTCGGCGGGAACGTCCGCACCGTCAGCGTCGACTTCTGGCCGCCGAAGCTGACCGGGACCTCATAGCTCCCGGCCGGGGTGTCCGCCCCGACGGTGATCTCCACCGGCACGCGCGTGCGGGCCCCCCGCGGGACGGTCGTCCGCGCCGGGACGCGCACCTCTATCCCCGCGGGCGCCTTCGCGGTGAGCGCGCCCTCGACGGCGTCCGGACGGCGGGCCGCCAGCCGCGCCTCCACCCGGGCGGACCCGCCGATCACCGCGTCCGCCTCGTTCTCGTCCAGGGCGAGGTCGGCGGCCGGCTCGTCGCCGAACCACGGCACCACCGCCCGTACCCCCGGCCCCCCGGCGGGCCCGGTGCCGTGCCGCGGCGCCGGGCCGGTGAAGGACGCACGGGCGTCCGTCCGCACGACGCGCAGCGCGTCGGCGACCACCCCGCCGGCCGGGCGCTGCGCCCAGCCGGTCTTCGACAGCGCGCCGAGCCGCCGCCAGCCCTCGCCCGGCACGTGCGCCTCCAGCGCGGTGTCCGGCCCGGCCGGGCCGGACAGCACCGTCACCGCCTCCACCGGGCGCGGCCGGTCCAGCTCCACCGTGTAGGCGTTCGCGGTCCGGGTGACCGTGCCGGCGTGGCGGTCGGTGCCGTTCCAGCGGCCCGCCTCCTCGGCGGCCCTGGTCAGGAACGGGTCCAGCACGCCTTCGCCGACGGTCGCCGTGCTCGCGGACAGCCGCTCGCGCAACGGCTCCAGGGCCAGTTGCGCCCGCCAGGCGGCCGCGCCGTCACCCCGGGCCTGCGCCTGGAGCAGGTCCACGGCCAGTTCGCCGGCCCGGCCGTACCGGGCCAGCTGCGCGGTCCAGGGCCCCACCTCGTCCGCCAGCCGTCCGTCGGCACTCCCGGCCAGCGCCTCCGGCGCGGTCCGCATCCGGGTGAAGGCGTCCCGCAGCGCGCCGGCGGCCCGGTCGCGGGCCCGGGGCCCGGCGGTGCGGGACGTCCAGAACGCGCTGAGCAGCGGCCGCAGATAGGAGGACTCCTCGCCGCCGAGGACGGACCCCGCGCTGTTGCCCGCGAGCGCCCGCAGCGCCGCGCCGGCCCGGTCGTCGCCTCCGGCCAGGTCGTCGACCGCGGCCCGCCAGGACGCCTGCGGCCGGTACCCCCGGGGGTTCCAGGCGTAGTCCGCGGCGGTGAACAGCGGGATGCGGGAGGCGGCGGCCTGCTCCATCGCGTTGGCGAGGAGTGCCGCCGAACCGGCCGCCACCGCGGGGTCGCGGCCGGTGTACGGGCCGAGGAAGATCCGATCCTGGGCGTAGTCGTTGACCGGATAGTTGTCCATGGTGACCAGCGGGTGCCGGAAGGCGTCGCGGGCCCGGGACAGTTCGCCGCCGGTGATGGTCCGCGGTACCACCCCGACGCCGGTCCAGGCGACCTGGACGCGCGGGTCCAGGGCGCCCGCCAGCGCCGTGCGGTAGTCGGTCGCGCCGTCCTGGTAGTACTCGGTCGGCAGCACCGACAGCGGCTCGGCGTCCGGGTGCCGGGCGGCCAGGTGACCCGCCACCGCCCCCGCCACCCGGGCCTGCGCACGGGCGGCGGCCGCCGGCCCGTCGCCGAAGGTCCGGGCGTCCTCGTCGCAGTGCCACTCGCTGTAGCTGACGTCCTGGAACTGGAGCTGGAAGGCGCGCACGCCCAGCGCCCACATGGAGTCGATCTTCCGGTTCAGCGCCCGCACGTCGCCCTCGGAGGCCAGGCACATCGCCTGGCCGGGGGAGACCGCCCAGCCGAGCGTCACGTGCTCGGCCCGCGCCTTCGCGGCCACGGCCCGGAACTCCGCCCGCCGGTCCGCCGGGTACGGCTCCCGCCACCGCGCCTGCCGGTAGGCGTCGTCGCCGGCCGCGTACAGATAGCGGTTCTGCTTGGTGCGCCCCATGAAGGCGAGGTGGCCGAGGCGCTCGTCGAGCGTCCACGGCCGCCCGTAGAAACCCTCGGTGGTGCCGCGCACGGCACTGCCCGGCCAGTCGCGCACCACGACGCCGGCGACGGCCCGGTTCCGCACCAGTTGACGCAGTGTCTGGACGCCGTGGAAGAGGCCGTCGTCGCCGGTGCCGTCCAGCGCCACGGCCGGGCGTCCGGCCACCCGGCCCGCCGCGAGGCGGTAGCCGCCGGCCGGCAGGTCGCCGGCGTCCGGCGCTCCCAGGGCCCGCAGCGCCTCCGGCGCGCCGTCGCCGCCGAGCCGGATCACCGGACCGCGACCGGGCAGCGACTCGTGCACGGTGGTGACGCCCGCGTCCCGCAGTACCTTCCGCAGCGCCCCCGCCGCGTACGGGTCGGCGCCCGGCGCGGCGACGAGGGTGACCTCCCGGCCGAGCGCCACGTCCGGTCCGGCGGCCTCGACCGACCGGGGCCGCGGCCAGAGGGCGGGCGGCGCGGGCGCGGCGGCGCGGCGGGAGGCCGGGGCGGGGTCCGCGGGTGCGGCGGACGCGCCCGGCACGGCGGGGCCGAGCAGGCCGCCGAGGAGGGCGACGGCGATCGCGGCGGCCCGCCGTCTGCGCCCCTGTCCCACGTCCGTTCTCCCCTCGCCCGCCGTCGTCCCGCCCGCCGTCGCCGATGGGCTCCGAGCCCACCATCCGGGCCGCACGGGTGTCAACGCTCCTGCCCCATTGGGACAGGAATAGCGGTAAATAAACCTTTTCGTCTGGGTGCCGGGCGCCCGGGGATGGCCGGAACCGTCCGTGTCAGCCGTACGGGGGAACGCGGGGTGACCCGGGGCACGTTGGGCTCGTTGTCATCGTGGCCGTGTCACTCTCATGTCTGGTCCGGTGCGGGTTGGGTAGGCCTGCTGTGTCCTGTTCCCCACGGCCAGGAGGCCCTTCATGCCCGCAGCCGCGCAGCTCCTGCTCTCCGCCCTCTCCAAACAGGTCCCCGGCCCGGCCGGTCCCGCCCCTCTGACCAGCGAACTTCCCCGAACCGTCGTCTCCCGCCCGATCAGCGGCCCGCCGCTCACCGAAGCCGCGCTGCTGACCGGAGCCGCCTTCGCCGCCGATCTCGCCCCGCTGACCAGCGAGCCGCCGCTCGCCGATGCCACCCCCCTCACGAGCGAGCCACCGCTCGCCGTCGCCGCCCCTCTGACCAGCGAACCGGCCGCCCCCGGTGCCGCGGGGGGCATGGAGTCCCCAGGAGTCTGAATGGGCTTGTCCCGGCTCGCCGCACTGCACGGTGTCGCCACCTCCTACTCCCCGTCCGCGGGTGTCACCGTGGCCGTCCCCGACGACACGGTCACCGCCGTCCTCGCCGCGCTGGGCGTCGCCGCGGACAGCCCCGAGGCGGTGGAGGAGGCGCTCGCCGCCGCCGACGCGAGGGCGGATTCGCGCCTTCTCCCGCCCACGGTGGTGGTCTGGTCGGGCGAGCCGCTGCCGGCCGCGCTGACCGCGCTGCCGGCCGGCACCGCGCTGACGGTCGAGCCCGAGACCGCGCCGGGCGCCACCGGGACGCCCGAGCCGCTGCGGATGCGGGTACCGGGCGCGCCGAGGACCGGTGCGTCCGGCCGCCCGCCCGCAGCCTGGTGGGCCGAACCGCCGCTCGGGGTCCACCGGCTGGCGGTACGCACCCCGGACCAGCGGCAGGAAGCCTCCACCCTGGTCGTCGCCCCGGCCCGCGCGCCCCGGCCGCCCGCCCGCACCCAGGGCTTCCTGGTGCAGCTCTACTCCCTGCTCTCCGGCCGCTCCTGGGGCATGGGAGACCTCGGTGACCTCGCCGACCTCGCGGCCTGGGCGGGCCGTACGCTCGGCTCCGGGTTCATCCAGGTCAACCCGCTGCACGCGGCCTTCCCCGGGCGTCCCACCGACCCGTCCCCCTACCGCCCGTCCTCGCGCCGCTTCCCGGACCCCGTGCACCTGCACGTCGAGTCCATCCCCGAATACGGCCAGGTCAGAGCGCGTGCCGTGCTGGACGACCTGCGTCAGGACGCCGCCGCGCTCTCCGAGGCGGTCCTCAACAAGGGCGCCCACATCGACCGGGACGCGGTCTGGGAGCTCAAGCGGCAGGCCCTGGAACTCGTCCACCAGGTCGAACTGACCCCCGGCCGCCGGGCCGCCTACTGCGACTATCTCGCCGCCCAGGGGCAGGCGCTGGAGGACCACGCCCTGTGGTGCGCGCTGGCCGAGGTGCACGGACCCGACTGGCACACCTGGCCCGAGCCGCTGCGCGACCCGCGCTCGCCGGAGACCGCGCGGGCCCGCGCCGAGCTGATGGAGCGGGTCGACTTCCACTGCCGCCTGGTCTGGCTCACCGAGCTCCAGCTCGCCGACGCCCAGCGTGCCGCCACCGACGCCGGGATGGGCGTCGGCATCGTCCACGATCTCGCGGTGGGCGTGCACCCGGCGGGCTCCGACACCTGGGCCCTCAGGGACGCCTACGCCCTCGGCATGTCCGTCGGCGCGCCGCCCGACGCCTTCAACGCCCGCGGCCAGGACTGGGGGCTGCCGCCCTGGCGCCCCGACGCCCTCGCCGCCTCCGGCTACGCCCCCTACCGCGCGCTGCTCCGGGGCCTGCTGGCGCACGCCGGGGCGCTGCGCATCGACCATGTGATGGGCCTGTTCCGGCTCTGGTGGGTACCGGAGGGCAAACCGCCCACCGAGGGCGCCTACGTCTCCCAGGACGGCGAGGCGATGCTCGCGGTGCTCGTTCTGGAGGCCCACCGGGCCGGTGCCGTCGTGATGGGGGAGGACCTCGGCACGGTCGAGCCCGGCGTCCGCGAGGCGCTCGCCCGGCGCGGGGTGCTCGGCACCTCGGTGCTCTGGTTCGAGCGCGACTGGGAGGGCACCGGCCGCCCGGTGCCGCCCGAGCAGTGGCGCGCCGACTGCCTCGCCACCGCCACCACCCACGATCTGCCGTCCACCGCCGCGAAGCTGTCCGGCGACCACGTGCGGCTGCGCGACGGCCTCGGACTCCTCGCCCGCCCGCTGGAGGAGGAGCTGACCGAGGACGCCACCGACACCGCCGAGTGGCTCGGCTATCTCGCCCGGCTCCGGCTGCTGCCCGAGGGCGGCGGCGACGAGGAGGCGGCCGTCCGGGCCGTGCACCGCTTCCTGCTGGCCACGCCCGCCCGGATGGTCGGCGTCTGGCTCCCCGACACCGTCGGCGACCGCCGCCCGCAGAACCTCCCCGGCACCTGGGACCAGTACCCCAACTGGCGGCTGCCGGTGGCGGACGGCGAGGGACGCCCGATGACCCTCGAACAGATCACCGCCTCGCCCCGCCTGCACCGGCTGATGGAGGCCCTGAGGCCGTGACGGAGCCCGTACGGCACCCCCGGACGCGCGCCGCCCGAAGGCGTTCGCTACGTTTGCACCGTGGACAAGAAGAACGCTATGCGCGCCGGCGCCGTCGCGGCCGGTACGACGCTGATGATGCTGCTCATGTCGTCCCCGGCGCTCGCGCTCACCCGTGACGACGGCGACGACCCGGGTGCCCACGGTCTCAGTGTGATGGAGACCGTCGGCCTGTACGTGCTCGCCCCGATCGTGCTGTTCGCCGTGATCGCCGGTCTGGTCATGGTGCTCGACAAGTCCCACAAGCCTCGGACCACGTCCAACAAGCAGGTCTGACCTCCGCGGACCTTCCGGTGCGCCGTGCGGTGATCTTCACCGCACGGCGCACCGGCATGTCCGCGGGCCGACGGGCCGGGCCGTGCGGACGTACCGGGAAAGGGGGCGCCCGCCGGGGCGCCCCCTTCCCGCCGTCGCACCCTCAGGCGGTCGCGCCCGCGGCCGACGCGTCCGCGGCCTGCGCCCTCAGCGCACGCTCCACGCCCGCGCGCGACTCCGACATCAGGCGCCGCAGCGCCGCGTTCGGCTCGGCCGAGGCGAGCCAGGCGTCCGTGGCGTCGAGCGTCTCCCGCGCGACCTGGACCGCCGGGTAGAGGCCGACCGCGATCTGCTGGGCCATCTCGTGGCTCCGCGACTCCCACACGTCCTTGACCGCGGCGAAGTACTTCTCCGTGTACGGCGCCAGCAGTTCGCGCTGTTCGTTCTGGACGAACCCGCTGATCACCGCCTCCTGGAGCGAGTTCGGCAGCCTGTCGGACTCGACGACCGAGGCCCACGCCTCCGCCTTCGCCTCCGCCGAGGGCCGGGCCGCCCGCGCGGACGCCGCGTGGCGCTCGCCCGCCGAGGTCCGGTCGCGGTCGTACTCGGCGGCGATCTCGTCCTCGTCCAGCAGCCCGGTGGCCGCCAGCCGGTGCACGAACGCCCAGCGCAGCTCGGTGTCGACGGCCAGCCCCGCGATCTCCTTGGTGCCGTCCAGCAGCCCCTGGAGCAGGTCGAGCTGCTGCGGGGTGCGGGCCGTCGCCGCGAACGCGCGGGCCCACGCCAGCTGGTGGTCGCTGCCCGGCTCCGCGGCGTTCAGGTGCGCCAGGGTGGCGTCCGTCCACTGCGTCAGCGCCGCCTCGCGGGCCTGCGGCGCCGCGTACATGTCCAGCGCCAGCTTCACCTGGCGGTGCAGCGACTGGACGACCCCGATGTCCGACTCCTTGCCGATGCCGGACAGCACCAGCGAGAGGTAGTCCCGGGTGGCCAGTTCGCCGTCGCGGGTCATGTCCCAGGCGGAGGCCCAGCACAGCGCGCGCGGCAGGGACTCGGTGAAGTCGCCCAGGTGCTCGGTGACGAAGCGCAGCGACTCCTCGTCGAGGCGCACCTTGGCGTAGCTGAGGTCGTCGTCGTTGAGCAGCACGACGGCCGGGCGGGGGCGGTCGGCCGGGAAGGGCACCGGGGTGACCTCGCCCTCGACGTCCAGCTCGATCCGGTCGGTGCGCACCAGCTTGCCGTCCGCGTCGAGGTCGTAGCAGCCGATGGCGATGCGGTGCGGGCGCAGCGTCGGCTCGCCCTTCGCGCCGGCGGGCAGCGCCGGGGCTTCCTGGAGCACCGCGAAGGAGGTGACCAGGCCCTGGGCGTCCGTCTCGATCTCCGGGCGCAGGATGTTGATGCCGGCGGTCTCCAGCCACGCCTTCGACCAGGTCTTCAGGTCGCGCCCGGAGGTCTTCTCCAGCGCGCCGAGCAGGTCCGACAGGCGCGTGTTGCCGAAGGCGTGCGCCTTGAAGTACGCCTGCACGCCCTTGAAGAACTCGTCCTCGCCGACGTACGCCACCAGCTGCTTGAGGACGGAGGCGCCCTTGGCGTAGGTGATCCCGTCGAAGTTGACGAGCACGTCGTCCAGGTCGCCGATGTCCGCCATGATCGGGTGGGTGGACGGGAGCTGGTCCTGCCGGTAGGCCCACGTCTTCATGGTGTTGGCGAAGGTCGTCCAGGAGTGCGGCCACCGGGAGCCCTCGGCGTCCGCCTGGCAGGCGATCGAGGTGAAGGTGGCGAACGACTCGTTCAGCCAGAGGTCGTTCCACCACTCCATCGTCACGAGGTCGCCGAACCACATGTGGGCCAGCTCGTGCAGGATGGTCTCGGCGCGCGTCTCGTACGCGGCGTCCGTCACCTTCGAACGGAACACGTACTGGTCGCGGATGGTGACCGCGCCGGCGTTCTCCATCGCGCCCGCGTTGAACTCCGGCACGAAGAGCTGGTCGTACTTCTCGAAGGGGTACGCGTAGTCGAACTTCTCCTGGAACCAGTCGAAGCCCTGCCGGGTGACGGCGAAGATGTCGTCCGCGTCGAGGTACTCGGCCAGCGACGGACGGCAGTAGATGCCGAGCGGGACGGTCCGGCCGTCCTTCTCGTAGCTGCTGTGCACCGCGTGGTACGGGCCGGCGATCAGCGCGGTGATGTACGTGGAGATGCGCGGCGTCGGGGCGAACTCCCAGACGTCGTCGCGCGGCTCGGGCGTCGGCGAGTTGGAGATGACCGTCCAGCCCTTCGGCGCCTTCACGGTGAACCGGAAGGTGGCCTTCAGGTCGGGCTGCTCGAAGGAGGCGAAGACCCGGCGGGCGTCCGGCACCTCGAACTGGGTGTACAGATAGGCCTGCTGGTCCACCGGGTCGACGAAGCGGTGCAGCCCCTCGCCGGTGTTGGTGTACGAGCAGTCGGCGACGACCTTCAGCTCGTTGGCGCCCGGCCGCAGGTGCGGGAGGGCGATCCGCGAGTCCCGGAAGACGGCGGCGACGTCCAGCGACGTGCCGTTCAGCTCCACCTGGTGGACGGCCGGGGCGACCAGGTCGATGAAGGAGGCGCCCGCCTCGGCGGCCTCGAACCGTACGGTGGTGACCGACCGGAAGGCGCCGCCCTCCTGAGCTCCGGAGAGATCCAGATCGATCTCGTACGCGTCCACGGTCAGCAGGCGCGCCCGCTCCTGTGCCTCTTCGCGGGTCAGATTGGTGCCAGGCACGCGGTCATCTCCTTGTTGTGCGACTTGTCGTGCGACTCGAAATGCGACGTTCCTGCCATCCTTCCACGTGACGCCGACGCCGTGCGATGCCCTTTCCCCGCAGCGGCCGCGCCGGACCCGGTGGACGGACCCCGGACACGCCGGAGGGCGGCCACCGGACCGGTGGCCGCCCTCGTGCGCGGGTGGGTCAGCCCTTCAGCTCGGCCGCCACCAGCTCCGCGATCTGCACCGCGTTCAGCGCGGCGCCCTTGCGGAGGTTGTCGTTGGAGACGAAGAGGGCGAGGCCGTTGTCGACGGTCTCGTCGACGCGGAGGCGGCCCACGTACGAGGCGTCCCGGCCGGCCGCCTGGAGCGGGGTCGGGATCTCGGACAGCTCGACGCCGGCGGCCTCGCGCAGCAGCTCGGTGGCGCGCGCGACGCTCAGCGGGCGGGCGAACCGGGCGTTGATCTGGAGCGAGTGGCCGGAGAAGACCGGAACCCGGACGCAGGTGCCGGAGACCTTCAGGTCCGGGATGTCCAGGATCTTGCGGGACTCGTTGCGGAGCTTCTGCTCCTCGTCCGTCTCGAAGGAGCCGTCGTCCACGATCGAGCCGGCCAGCGGCACCACGTTGAACGCGATCGGGCGCCGGTAGACGGCGGGCTCGGGGAAGTCCACCGCCCCGCCGTCGTGGGTCAGCTTGTCGGCGTCGGCGACCACCTTGGACGCCTGGCCGTGCAGCTCGGCGACGCCGGCCACGCCGGAACCGGAGACCGCCTGGTAGGTGGCGACGGTCAGGGCCTGGAGCCCCGCCTCGTCGTGCAGCGGGCGCAGCACGGGCATGGCCGCCATGGTGGTGCAGTTCGGGTTGGCGATGATGCCCTTGGGCCGCACGCGGGCCGCCTGCGGGTTCACCTCGGAGACGACCAGCGGGACCTCGGGGTCGCGCCGCCAGGCGGAGGAGTTGTCGATCACCACGGCGCCCTGGCCGGCGACCTTCTCGGCGAGCGCCTTCGAGGTGGCGCCGCCGGCGGAGAAGAGCACGATGTCCAGACCGGTGTAGTCGGCGGTGGAGGCGTCCTCGACGGTGACGGCGGAGCCCTGCCAGTCGAGGGTGGAGCCGGCGGAGCGCGCGGAGGCGAAGAGCCGCAGCTCGTCGACGGGGAACTTCCGCTCGGCCAGGATGCCGCGCATGACTGTGCCGACCTGACCGGTGGCGCCGACGATTCCGACCTTCACTGGAGCTCCTTCGTACGTGGGTGCGGCCCGCTTGCCGCTTCCATGATGCGTGTGTCCCCGCCCGTCTTGTCCAATCCATTGTCCGACCTGCGGACTCCCGTCCACGGGGCCGCAGGTTCTGCCGTCCGGCCGGGGCCGGGGGAGAACATCTGCGGCGGGACGCACGGCGGGGCGGGAGCTCCGAAGAGCGCCCGCCCCGCCGCGTTCCGTGGGGGAGCCGTTACGGCGTGACCTTCTCGATCACGACGCTGCCGGTGCCCGCGGCGGTGCCGCGGGAGTTCACCAGCTGGACCTCACCGAAGAACTGCCGGCCCGCGGGGGCCTCACCGGCCACCACGACCTGCGCGCCCACCTGGGTGGAGGCGCCGTTGGCCAGGTTCACCGTCTTGGACTCGTCCACCGAGAGGGTGCCGAGGGACGGGGCGTAGTACACGTCGCGGTAGTCGTACTCCGTCGTCCCCGCGGGGACGTCGTAGCCGTCGACCAGGATCGTGTACGTGCCGGCGGCCGGGGCGACCAGGCTGACGGTCTCCTCGGAGCCCGCGGTGGTCGAGGCGCCGACCTGCGTGTCGCCGAGGAAGACGTACAGGTCGATGTCGGCGTTGGCGTCCGAGGTGGAGCCGATGGCGACGTCGAGCTTCTCGACGCCCTCACCGACGGTGACCTCGGTCAGCTGGGTGCCGCCGGTGGAGATCGACGGACGCTGCACGTCCGCCGAGCCCAGCGAGCCGCCCTTGAGGGTGCCCGTCAGGTCCGCCGCCTCGTTGGTGACGGTCCAGTCGACCGCCGCCGGGGTGCCGATCTTCGCCTCGGCGATGGTCTGCACCGCCGGGTCGAAGGTGGCGCCGAGCAGCGAGACGTCCAGCTTGTACGGGTTGTCCAGCACGCCGGACGTACGCCGCGACTCGACCTCGATCTCCCACACGCCGGGCTGCGGGTCCGTGTAGGACCGCGCGTCGGGGCGGCAGGTGTTGGTCGGGCTCTCGTAGTTCGGGTAGCAGTAGATCGTGGAGCTGTCCTCGACCGCGACCCCGTACGGGTGGATCGAGATGAACCGCGTCTGGCTGCCCGAGCGCAGGGCGCTGAGGGCGACCTCCAGCGTCTTCGCGCCTTCCGGCACGTTCACGAAGTACGACGCGGAGCTGTTGCGCTGCACCGAACCGGACGCCTTGAACGCGTAGCCGGGGGCCGTCAGGTCCGTGGAGACGACGACCGTGGAGAGGATCTGGTGGTCCACGCCGACGGTCTTGGCGTCGTCGACCCGCAGGATGGCGCTGTGCACGCCGGTGGAGCGCGGCTTCGCCTGGACCTTCACGGTGACCGGCTTGCCGAGCGGCAGCGAGACGGTGGCGGAGCCGGCCAGGCTGAAGGTGCCGTCGTTGTTCTTCCACGACAGCGTGTGGCGCACGTCGCGGTCGGCACCGGTGGTGCGGGTGACGACGACGTCGTACGTCCTCTTCTGGCCGGTCTTCAGGCCGCCCTCGCGGTCGTAGATCCCGGTGCCGAAGCCCGGGTCCTTGAGCGCGAAGTCGATCGCGGTGTCGACCGGGGCCTTCACCGTGTACTCGTTGGCGGTGGCGCCCTTCTTGATGAGCTTCCACGCGTCCACGATGTCGATCAGGCCGGAGCCCTGGGCGTGCGCGGGCACGTCCTTGATCTGCTTGGCCGAGCTGGTCAGCGCGGTGCGCAGATCGGCCGGGGCCAGCTCGATGTGCTTCTGCTTCGCGGCGGAGAGCAGCAGCGCGGTGGCGCCGGCGACCTGCGGCGAGGACATCGACGTGCCCTGCAGCATGGCGTAACCGGCGGGCAGGGAGTAACCGGCCTCCTTGACCGGAGCGCCCTCCAGCCAGGTCTGGATGGTGTTGATCGCCGCGCCCGGCGCCGTGATGACCGGCGCGAAGCCGCCGTCCTCGCGCGGACCGCGCGAGGAGAAGGGCAGCATGGCGTACTTCGTGGTGACGTTCGAGCCGTAGTTGGCGGCCCACGTCTCCTTGGAGATCGACGCGCCCACCGAGATGACGTGGTCGGCGAGGCCGGGGTCACCGATGGTGTTGACGCCCGGACCGTCGTTGCCCGCCGAGATGACGAGCTGGACGCCGTAGGTGTCGATGAGCCGCTTGTACAGCTCGGCGCGGGCGTTGTTGCCGTCGTTCAGCGGCGGCAGACCGCCGATGGACATGTTGACGACGTCGACGCCGCGGTTGACGACGAGGTCGATCATGCCCTCGGTCAGCGCGATGTTGGTGCAGCCGCCGGACCAGGTGCAGGCGCGCGAGGAGACGATCTTGGCGCCGGGCGCCGCCCCGTCCATCTCGCCGCCGAACAGGCCGTTGGCCGCGGTGATGCCGGCGACGTGGGTGCCGTGCTCGCCCTCGATGACCCCGATGCTGACGTAGTCGGCCTTGGAGCCCGCGGCGTTGTAGACGACGTTCTTGCGCGTCTCGACCACGAACGGGATGCGCTCGGCGACCTCGGTGCGCGGGTCGTCCGTGCCGAAGTAGGCGACCTGGAACTTGTCCTTGTACGGCTTGAGGGCCGTGTCGTCGGAGAAGTCCGCGTTGCTGTTCAGGTCCACCCGGACGGCGCCGGTGACCGCGTCGTACAGCACGCCCCACGTGTCGGTGGTGTCACCGTCGCGGTTGAGGTCGCCCGCCATGTCGCCGCCCTTGGTGGCCGACTCGCGGAACAGGCTGAAGTTGTACGAGCCCGTGGGCGCCGAGTAGGTCACGCCGCCCGCGGTGAACGTCGGGCCGGCGACGGCCGTGTTCATCCGCAGCCAGGTGCCGTCCCCGTCGCTGACCGGGTCGGTCGCGGTGACCCAGTCGACGATCTTGCGCTCGCCGGTGGTGGTCTTCTGGAGCGCGGGGTGGCCGAGGTCCACGCCGGAGTCCAGGACGCCGATGGTGATGCCGCGGCCGTCCGCCTTCGGGTTCTGCTTGACGAAGTCGACCGCGCCCGTCTCGAAGGACGGATTGTACGGGTTCTTCGCCGGCGTCTTCTTCGACGGGGCGGGGTAACTCGCGCTCGACCTGGCCGTCTTGGCGCCGGCGGCGCGGTCGGCGGCCGGGGTCGGGTCGTCCAGCTCGATCTCCTGCTCCAGGTCGATGCCGAGCACCGAGGAGAGCTTGGAGGCCTTCGCGATGGCGGCTTCGGCCGAGGCGGTGGGCACGGTCGCCCGGACGTAGCCGAGCTTGTCGTACGTGATGCCCGGGACGGAGCCCTTGACGGCGTCGAGCTGCGCGGCGACCTGCTCCGTCGCGCCCGGCGTCGTGGCGACCATCATGGTGATGGTCTTCTCGCCCTTGGCCTCGGCCGTGGCGAGCACGTCGGAGTCCGCCTTGCCGAGCTTGTCTCCCCGCTCGCCGGCCGCGGCCGGCTTGACGGTGGAGGGAGCCGGATCGTCGGCGGCGAAGACGGGCGCGACGCCGGTGGCGGCCAGCGCGGCCACCAGACCGGCTGCGGCCGCGACCCGGGCCACTCGTCTCGCCCCGGGTATGGAGCTGGGGGATTCCTTGGTCATCAGCATCCCTGTCGAATCTGAAAGAGAGAGTCCGGAATTCGGTACCGGATGACCGCTCACCCTTTCGTAAAGGACAGGGGTTTGTGGAGAGTTGACGGAGGCGAGTATCCGACATGGCGTAGATCCGCCACCGTGTCCGGTGCGTCACCAGGGGCGAACGGGGTCAAAACGGCCCGCTGGTACGGGTGGTGGCGCGTTCACGCCGCGTCCGCCGCGTCCCCCTCATCCGGGCGCGGGCGGCTCAGCGGGGCAACACCCGGACATAGGCGGCCGGTTCGCGGTCCTCCGCGGCCATCAGGGCGGTGCGGACCACCAGGGCCGGGTGCGCGGGCTCCTCGCGCAGCCGCTTGGGGGAGACGCGGACCACGGTGATCCCCAGGCGCTCCAGGTGCTCGCGTTCCGCGCCGTCCGCGGGCCCGGTCCGCCCCTCGTCGTCCTCCGCGCCGCGCCGGGGTACCCGGGTGTCGAGCACCACCGCCACCGCCTGCTCCGGCCAGTAGGCGTCCACCGCGCCCACGCACGGGCCGCCCGGCAGCCGGATGTCCACGTTCCACACCGGTTCCGGCAGGCCGTGCCCGTGGACCACCGCGTACAGCCGGTCCTCCGCGAGCGACCGCCCCTCGGCCAGCAGTGCGTCCATCGCCGCGACCACGGCGGGCCGCCCCAGCAGCTCGGCCAGGTTCAGTTCCCGCACGACGGCCGCCGGCTCGACGTGGCCGACCCGTACCGCGTCGGTGAGCAGCCGGTGCACCGAGGCGGCGTCCGTCATGTCGGCCGCGGCGTCGGCGACCGCCCGTTCCACCGGCGCGGCCGGGAACCCGCCGGCCCGTACCGGGTCCGGCACCGTCGAGGACCGCACCACCCGTACGAAGCCGGTCGACCGCAGCCGCCGGGTGCGCGGCACCAGGACGTCGACCCGGCGGAGGGCGGCGAGCCCCGGCACGGAGTCGAAGCCGTGCAGCGCGAGGGCGGCGCGGCCGGTGAGCATGGCGTCCCCGTAGACCTCGGGGCCGGGCGCCGGGGCCTCGCGGTCCCGTGCCGCGCGGGCGCGTCCCGCTGCGGGCGGGCGGCCCGCGTACACCAGCGCGGCGTGCAGCAGTTCCTCGCCGGTGGCGTGGCCGGGGTGCAGCAGGTGGACGCCCGGCAGCAGGGTCCGCCAGGGGCCGCCGGGCGCGCAGCGGGCGGTGATCTGCGCGGTGGTGAGGCCCCGCTCCCGCAGCAGGGCGGTCGTGACGACCCGCGAGACGACGGAGCCGGTCCGGTGGGCGGGGCAAGGGGTGAGGGGGACGTTCCGGTTCATGCCCCCGAATGTCCCGCCCCCGGCCCCGTCTTTAACCTCTGTTACAAGGTCGTCGACATTCCCGGACAACACCGCTTTTTTGCACGCGAGTTCGGGGATCGAAAACAGTCGTAACGGTAGGAATCGTCCGGCGGACACCGCAGCGCGCGGCAGCGCGGAGCAGCCCGGAAGGCGCGCCCGTCACCGGTGCGCGCCCCCCCGGACGGTGCACGTCAGGCGGTCGCGTCGCGCCGCTGCCCGCGCAGAGCCCGCGCCAGATCGTCACGGGCCTCCAGGACCAGCCGGCGCAGCGCCGGGGCCGCGTCCTGGTGGGCGGCCAGCCAGGAGTCGGCGGCGGCGAGGGCGGGCTCCCCGTGGAAGGAGGGGAACAGTCCCTTCACCACGTTGATGCCGATCTGGATGGACCGCTCCTGCCACACCCGCTCGATCGCGGCGAAGTACCTCTCCACGTACGGGGCGGTCAGCTCGCGCTGCGAGGGCTCGGCGAAACCGGCCGTCACCGCCTCGGCCAGCGCGTTGGACAGCAGATCGGACTCGACGACCTGGGCCCACGCCTGCGCCTTCACGGCCGCCGACGGCCGCGAGGCCAGGCACCGGACCTGGTGCCGCTTGCCGGACGCCGTGTCGTCGCGGGCCAGTTCGGCGTCGACCGCCTTCTCGTCGGCCACGCCGTGCGTGACGAGCGGGGAGAGCAGCGTCCAGCGCAGCTCCTGGTCCACCTCCAGCCCGTCGATCCGTGCCGTGCCCGCCAGCACCCCCTCCAGAAGCTGGAGATCGGCCGGCGAGGACGCCACCGCGGCGAAGAAGCGGGCCCAGGTCAGCTGGTGCTGGCTGCCCGGCGCGGCCGCCCGCAGCTCGCCCAGCGCGCCCTCGGCGAGCAGCCGTGCGCCCTCCTCGCGCCAGGCGGGGGCGGCGTAGTGGGTCAGGGCGGACTGCGCCCAGGCGTGCAGCATCTGCAGGACGCCGATGTCGCTCTCCCGCCCGGCGTGCGCCAGCACCAGCCCCACGAAGTCCCGCGCGGGCAGGATCGCGTCGCGGGTGAGGTTCCACAGCGCGGACCAGCACAGCGCCCGCGCGAGCGGATCGGTCAGGTCGCCCAGGTGGGCCCGGAGCGTGTCGAGGGACTCCGCGTCGAACCGGATCTTGCAGTACGTCAGGTCGTCGTCGTTGACCAGGACGAGATCGGGGCGCTCGGCGCCGGCGAGTTCGCCGACGACGGTGCGCTCCCCAGAGACGTCCGTCTCCGCCCGCGCGTAGCGGGTCAGCGTGCCGTCCGCCGCGCGCCGGTAGAGGCCGATCGCCACCCGGTGCGGCCGCAGTTCGGGGTAGGAGGCGTCGGCCTCCTGGACGACCGCGAGTTCCGCGATCCGGCCGTCGGCGCCGTGGACGAGCTGCGGGGTCAGCGAGTTGACACCGGCCGTCTGGAGCCAGGAGCGTGCCCAGCCGCCGAGCTCGCGGCCGCTGACCTCCTCCAGGGCGCCCAGCAGGTCGCCGAGCTCGGTGTTCCCGTACGCGTGCGCCGTGAAGTACCGGCGCGCGCCCTCCAGGAAGGCGTCCCGGCCGACGTAGGCGACGAGCTGCTTCAGGACGGCGGCGCCCTTGGCGTAGGTGATGCCGTCGAAGTTGAGCTTGGCGTCCTCCAGGTCGCGGATGTCGGCCGTGATCGGGTGGGTGGAGGGGAGCTGGTCGGCCCGGTAGGCCCACGCCTTGCGGTTGTTGGCGAAGGTCACCCACGCCTGGTCGAAGCGGGTCGCCTCGACCAGCGAGAAGGACCCCATGAAGTCCGCGAAGGACTCCTTCAGCCACAGGTCGTCCCACCACCGCATGGTGACCAGGTCGCCGAACCACATGTGCGCCATCTCGTGCAGCGTGGTGTTGGCGCGCCGCTCCAGCGCCGCGTCGGTGGTCCGGCCGCGCTGGATGTACTCCTCGCGGAAGGTGACCAGACCCGGGTTCTCCATCGCGCCGAGGTTGTACTCCGGCACGAACGCCTGGTCGTACTTGCCGAAGGGATAGGGGTAGTCGAAGTTGTCGTGGAAGAAGTCGAAGCCCTGCTTGGTGACCAGGAAGCAGTCCTCGGCGTCGAAGTGCCGGGCCAGGCCCTTGCGGCACATCGCGCCGAGCGGGATCTCCAGCGTCGACCCGTCCGGGAGCGCCCGGGTGTAGGTGTCGGTGACGTAGTGGTAGGGCCCCGCCACCACACAGGTGATGTAGGTGGAGATCGGCTTCGTCTCGGCGAACCGCCACACCCCGTCGGCGTCCCGCTCGCCGGCGCCGTTGCTCCAGACCCGCCAGGCGTCCGGGGCCGTCACGGAGAAGCGGTAGGGGGCCTTCAGGTCCGGCTGCTCGAAGTTGGCGTACACCCGGCGGGCGTCGGCCGGCTCGTACTGCGTGTAGAGGTAGACCTCGCCGTCCTCGGGGTCCACGAACCGGTGCATGCCCTCACCGGTGCGGCTGTACGCGCACCGGGCGTCCACCACCAGGACGTTCTCGCCCTCGGCCAGGGCGTCCAGGGCGATCCGGGCGCCGTCGAAGACGGCCGAGGGGTCCAGGGCGACGCCGTTGAGCGTCACCGCGTCCACCGCGGGGGCGATCAGGTCCGCGAAGGTGGACGCGCCGGCCCGCCGGGACCGGAAGCGGATCGTGGTCACGGAGCGGAACGTGCGCGGGCCGGCCCCCTCCTCGTCCTGACGGGGCCCGCCGACGGCGGACCGCAGGTCGAGGGCGACCTCGTAGCCGTCGACGGTCAGCAGTTCGGCCCGCTCGCGGGCCTCGTCGCGGGACAGGTTCTCACCGGGCACCGGCACTCCTTCGTGTCACGATCGAATCGTCCGATCCTCGCACGCGCCCCTCGCGCCCGGTATCCGGTATCCGGGCTTCCGTGTCCGGACACGGGGACGGAGCGGCGCGGCCGAGTCCCGCGGACGGGAATGGCACGGGCGTGCGCGGTGTTCTGTGCGCTGAGGTGCGCACCTTTTCCGCTGAGGAGAGACATGTCTGAGAACAAGACCCCGGCCGACTTCTGGTTCGACCCGCTCTGCCCGTGGGCGTGGATGACCTCGCGCTGGATGCTGGAGGTCGAGAAGGTCCGCGACGTCGAGGTCCGCTGGCACGTGATGAGCCTCGCGGTGCTCAACGAGGACCGGCTGGACGAGATGCCCGAGGAGTACCGCGAGATGATGCGGACGCAGGCCTGGGGCCCCGTCCGGGTCGTGGTCGCGGCTCAGCAGAAGCACGGCGACGACGTCGTCGGTCCGCTCTACACCGCGCTCGGCACCCGCTTCCACAACAACGGCGAGGGCCCGACCCGTGAGGCCGTGGTGGGCGCGCTGAAGGACGTCGGCCTGCCCGTGGAGCTCGCCGAGTACGCCGACTCCGACGCGTACGACACCGAGCTGCGCGCCTCCCACAAGGAGGGCATCGACAAGGTCGGCCAGGACGTCGGCACCCCGGTCATCGCCGTGCCCGGTGCGGACGGCGAGCAGATCGCGTTCTTCGGCCCGGTCGTCACGCCGGCCCCGAAGGGCGAGGAGGCGGCCAAGCTCTGGGACGGCACCCTGCTGGTGGCGTCGGTCCCCGGCTTCTACGAGCTGAAGCGGACCCGCACCCAGGGCCCGGTCTTCGACGCCTGAGCCGTCGCCCGCCCCCGTACCACCCCTTCCGCATGCGAAGAACCCCCGCGAGTCACGTCCTCGCGGGGGTTCTCCGTGTTTCCGCCTGCCGGTGAAGCGCTGAGAAGACGATCACGGGGCAGGACGTCCGGGGCCCCTAGGGGGCCAGCAGCAGCACGTCGGGGCGCTCGGCCGCGGCGGCGTGGCGCTTGGCCACGTCCTGCCAGTCGACGACCTGCCACATCGCTTCGATGAAGTCGACTTTCTGGTTCTTGTACTGGAGGTAGAAGGCGTGCTCCCAGGCGTCGAAGACCAGGATCGGGACCGAGCCCTGGCCGACGTTGCCCTGGTGGTCGTAGACCTGCTCGACGATCAGCCTGCCGCTGACCGGCTCGTATGCCAGGACGCCCCAGCCGGAGCCCTGGGTGGTGGTGGCCGCCTTGGTGAGCTGCGCCTTGAAGCCGGCGAACGAGCCGAACGACTCGGTGATCGCGTCCGCGAGGCCGCCCACGCCGTCCGCCGCGAGCGGCTCGCCGCCGCCGTCGCCGGTCATGTTGTGCCAGTAGATCGAGTGCAGGATGTGGCCGGACAGGTGGAAGGCCAGGTTCTTCTGGAGCCCGTTGACCGCCCCCCACGCACCCTTGTCCCGCGCCTCCTCCAACTGCTCCAGGGCGTCGTTGGCGCCCTTGACGTAGGCGGCGTGGTGCTTGTCGTGGTGCAGCTCGACGATCTGCGGGTCGATGACCGGTTCCAGCGCCGCGTAGTCGTAGGGGAGTTCCGGGAGCGTGTACGTGGCCAAGATGCGAGCCCTCCAGATGCAGCCAAGTTGTTATTGCGAGTCATTCGCAAATGCAGGCTAGCAGGAAGAAGCTGCCCAGGTGATCGTTCCGGCCCGTCCGGGGGCACGCGAAAAGGCGCCCGCTCCGGAGGATGTCCGGGGCGGGCGCCTGTCGGGCCGGGCGGATCAGGCGTCGGTGGCCTGCCCGGTGCGACCGTCGCGGCCCGCGCGCTTCTGCCGCACCAGGCCGACGACGATCAGGGCCGCCGTCAGCACCCCGGTCGCCAGCAACTGGTCGCGGGTGTCGGGCTGGCGCAGCATCAGGACGAAGATCGCCACCATCGCCACCAGGGCGAGGACGGTCGCCGCCGGGAAGAGCCACATCCGCACCACCAGGCTCTCCGGCGCCTCGCGCTCGGCGCGGCGGCGCAGCACCAGCTGCGAGACGGCGATGAAGATCCAGACCACCAGGATCACCGCGCCGATCATGTTGAGCAGCCACGGGAAGACGTCGTCCGGACGCCAGTAGCTGAGCAGCACGCACACGAAGCCGAAGGCCGAGGAGGCCAGCACCGCGTTGCGCGGGACACCGGACGAGAGCTTGCCGAGCACCTTCGGGCCCTGGCCGCGGGCGACCAGCGAGCGGGCCATCCGGGAGGAGCCGTAGATGTTGGCGTTCATCGCGGAGAGCAGCGCCACGAAGATCACCACGTCCATGATCCGGCCGGCGCCGGGGATGCCAAGACGGTCCAGGGTGGCGACGTACGGGCCGTTCTCGACGACCTCCGGGTCGTCCCACGGCACCAGGGTGACGATGACCGCCATCGAGCCGATGTAGAAGAGCGCGATCCGCCACATCGCCGTGCGCACGGCCGACGCCACGCCCCGCACCGGGTCCTTGGACTCGGCGGCGGCGATCGTCACGGTCTCCAGACCGCCGTACGCGAAGACGGAGGCGAGCAGACCGATGATGAAGCCGTCGGCGCCGTTCGGCAGGAAGCCCCCGTCCCCCGTGAGGTTGGTGAGCCCCGGAGCGTCCGTGTCGGGGAGCACCCCGAAGACGGCGAGCGCGCCCAGCACCAGGAACAGGGCGATCGCGCCGACCTTCAGCGCGGCGAACCAGAACTCGAACTCGCCGAAGTTCTTCACCGCCGCCAGGTTGGTGCCCAGGAACACCAGCATGAACAGCGCGACCCACATCCACTGCGGGGTGCCCGGCAGCCAGCCCGTCACGATGTCCGCGGCGCCGATGCCTTCGAGGCCCACCGCCACGCTGAGCAGGACCCAGAACGACCACCCCGCGGTGAAGCCGGCCCAGGGGCCGAGCGCCCGGTCGGCGTGGACGGAGAACGAGCCGGAGGCCGGGTTGGCCGCCGACATCTCGCCCAGCATCCGCATCACCAGCATCACCAGCAGTCCGGAGACCGCGTAGGCGACGACGATCGAGGGTCCGGCCGCGGCGATCCCCGCGCCGGACCCCACGAACAGCCCGGCGCCGATGACGCCGCCGAGGGCGATCATCGACAGATGGCGCTGCTTGAGGCCGTTGCCGAGCGAGTCGGAGCCGCCGGGGGAGCCGGGCGCCGGAGCGCCTGAGGACGCCGTGCCGGAGGGCGCCGGACCGGCTGTGGGGGAAGACGTGGGAGTCCGAGGCATGGACGAGCTCTGTTCGATAGGTGAGACAGGTCGGACCCACAGTCTGGACATGTCACCGCTCAGAGGGAACGGATGTCCGCCATACGGTCACCAGGCTCGCACAGGAGACACACGCGATCACACCGCGGAAGCGGTGCTAGCGCCCGCCCGTCGCGCGCCGGACACGCCACTCCCGCGCCCCCGCCACCAGCAGGACCAGGACGGTCGCGCCCGCCGACCACAGCACCTGCGGCCGCGCCGCGTCGTCGGTGAGCATCAGCAGCAGCACGCCGAACAGGGCGGCGAGCGTCACCCACGTCAGGTACGGGAAGCACCACATCCGCAGGGCGAGCGCCTCGGGAGCCTCCTGCTCCAGCCGGGCGCGCAGCCGCAGCTGGGAGAGGGCGATCAGCGCCCAGACGAAGAGCAGGACCGCGCCCACCGAGTTGAGCATGGAGAGGAAGATCGTGTCCGGCCACCGCAGATTGAGCAGAACCGAGACGAAGCCGAACGCGACCGAGGCCAGCACCGCCCGGCGCGGCACCCGGCCCCCACCGCCGGCCGATACCTTCAGCAGCCCGCGCGGCGCCTCGCCCCGCTCGGCCAGCGAGAAGATCATCCGGGACGATCCGTAGAGGTTGGCGTTGAGCGCGGACAGCAACGCCACGAAGATCACGACGTTCATGATCTGACCCGCCGACGGCACCCCGATCGCGTCGAGCACTTTCACGTACGGGCTGAGCCCCGCCTGCTGGGCGGTCCACGGCAGCACCGTCACGATGACCAGCATCGAGCCGACGTAGAAGAAGAGGATGCGCACCACCGCACTGCGCACCGCCCTCGCCACCGCGCGCGCCGGGTCGGCGGTCTCGGCGGCGGCGATCGTGACGACCTCCAGTCCGCCGAAGGCGAAGACCACGGTGAGCACCCCGGAGACCACCCCGTCCCAGCCGTTGGGCAGGAAGCCGCCGTCGCCGGTGAGATGGGTGAGGCCCACCGGGTCGGTGTCCGGCAGCAGCCCGAAAACGGCGAGCGTGCCGAGGACGAGGAAGGCGAGGATCGCCACCACCTTGAGGGTGGCGAACCAGAACTCGAACTCGCCGAAGTTCTTCACCGAGGTGAGGTTGGCGACGGTGAACACCACCATGAACAGCAGCACCCAGGCCCAGGGTTCGACGGCGGGCACCCAGCCGTGGGCGATCTGCGCGGCCGCCGTCGCCTCCACGGCGAGCACCACCACCAGCAGGAACCAGTAGAGCCAGCCCGCGCTGAATCCGGCCCAGCGGCCGAGGGCGCGTTCCGCGTGCACGGAGAAGGAGCCGGAGGCGGGCATCGCCGCCGACATCTCGCCGAGCATCCGCATCACCAGCATCGCGAGCGCTCCCGCGACGAGGTAGGACAGCACGATGCCGGGCCCCGCGACCGCGATCCCGGCGCCCGAGCCGACGAACAGCCCCGCGCCGATCACCCCGCCGAGGCCGAGCATGGTCAGGTGGCGCTGCCGGAGCCCGTGCGAGAGCGGCTCGGACGGCATGGGGGGAGGCGCGTCGTGCATGGGGGACGAATTCACTCTCGGATCATTTATGGGGAACCTACAGTCTCACGCGTCGCCGTAGCGGTGCCAAAGCGCTGCCAACCCGCTCCCACCTGAGTGATGAGCGTCACGCCGGAGCATGATTGCGTCCGGCTCTTTGTGTGAACTCCACCAACTCCTCAACCGCCGCTTTGTGGGCGGCAGATGGTGATCGGGCATGGAGCGCTGGGCTAACGTCGGCTGCGGATCACCCTGCCCCTGCCGTCCACACCCGCGGAGTCCCGATGAGCACTGCTGCCGCCCCCATCCGTACCGGAGCGGTCCTCGCCGACCTGCTTCCCGCCGCCCGCCACCGCTACGCGGTCGACACCGCCCTGGTTCTCGGCGGCGCCGCGCTGACCGGCATAGCGGCCCAGATCGCCGTTCCGGTCCCCGGCTCCCCGGTGCCGGTGACCGGTCAGACCTTCGCCGCGCTCCTCGTCGGCTCCGCGCTCGGCGCGCGCCGCGGCTTCCTCGCGCTGGCCGCGTACGCCGTCATCGGCATGGCGGGCATGCCCTGGTTCACCGGCGGCACCTCCGGCGCGGGCGGCGCCTCCTTCGGTTACATCCTCGGCATGCTGCTCGCGGCCACCGTGGTCGGCGCGCTCGCCCGCCGCGGCGGCGACCGCTCGGTGGCCCGGACCGCCGGGACCATGGTCGTCGGCTCGCTGCTGACCTACGCCGTCGGCGTCCCCTACCTGGCGCTCTCCACCGGGATGTCGGCGAGCGCCGCCGTCGCCGCGGGACTCACGCCGTTCCTCGTCGGCGACGCGCTCAAGGCGCTCCTCGCGATGGGCGCGCTGCCCGCCACCTGGAAGCTCGTCGGCCGCCGCGACTGACCCTCCAGCAGCGGTACACACGCGAGAGGCTCGCCCCGACGACCGGGGCGAGCCTTCTTCGTGGCTACGACTGCTTCGCGGCTACGGCTGCTTCGCGCCGGCCTTGCGCCTGCGGGCCTCGCGCACCAGCGAGACCGCCACCACCAGCACGGCGACCAGCAGCGACAGCAGCACCTGCTCGCGGGCCGCCTCGTCGGTCAGCATGTAGACGAGGACGAACGAGATCATCCCGATGGTCGCCCAGGTGAGGTAGGGGAACAGCCACATCTTCACGACGAGCTTCTCCGGGGTGTCCCGCTGGATCTCGGGGCGCATCCGGAGCTGGGTGAAGCAGATGACCAGCCACACGAACAGGGCGACCGCGCCGGAGGAGTTCAGCAGGAACGCGAAGACGGTGTCCGGCCACTGGTAGTTGAAGAACACCGCGACGAAGCCGAAGACGACCGAGGACAGGATCGCCGCCTGCGGCACGCCCCGCTTGTTGACGCGGGCGAAGGCCTTCGGGGCGTCGCCCCGGCCGCCGAGCGAGAACGCCATCCGGGAGGCCGTGTACAGGCCGGAGTTGAGGCAGGAGAGCACGGCCGTCAGCACGATCACGTCCATCACCTGGCCGGCGTGCGGGATGCCGATCGAGTTGAGCGCGGCCACGTAGCTGCCGTCCTCGGTGATCGAGGGGTCGTTCCACGGCAGCAGGGTCAGCACGACGAAGATCGAGCCCAGGTAGAAGACGGCGATCCGCCAGATCACGCTGTTGGTGGCCTTGGAGACGGCCCGCTGCGGGTCCGAGGACTCACCGGCGGCGAGGGTGACGATCTCGCTGCCCATGAAGGAGAAGACCACCATCAGCACTCCGGTGAGTACGGCTCCCGGCCCCTTCGGGAAGAAGCCGCCCGCGTCGGTGAGGTGACCGAACCCGGAACCGGGGTTGTCGGAGCCCGGCAGCACACCGAAGACCGCGAGCAGGCCGATCACGACGAAGGCCCCGATGGCCACGACCTTGATGCCGGCGAACCAGAACTCGAACTCGCCGTACGAGCCGACCGAGATGAGGTTGGTCGCGGTCAACACGACCATCACGATCAGCGCCCAGCCCCACTGCGGGACCGCGGGCACCCAGCTCTCCAGGATCGCGGCGCCGGCCGTCGCCTCGACGGCCAGCACGACCACCCAGAAGAACCAGTACAGCCAGCCGATGGAGAAGCCGGCCCAGCGGCCGAGCGCCATGTCGGCGTAGGCGGAGAACGATCCGGAGCTCGGCCGGGCCGCGGCCATCTCGCCGAGCATCCGCATCACGAGGACGACCAGGACGCCGACCAGGGCGTAGGAGACGAGGATGGCGGGGCCCGCGGCGGCGATGCCCGCTCCGGAGCCGACGAAGAGGCCGGCCCCGATGACCCCGCCGATGGCGATCATCGACAGGTGGCGGTTCTTGAGCCCCGCCTGGAGGCCGTTGCCTTCCCCGGGGCCGCCCGGCGGGACGGGCGTGTGCGGGTCGCCGGGCTCGTGGCCCGGCCGCTCCGCGGTCGTCTGCGACGTCATGGATCGAGTCCTCACGTTGTCGGATCGCGTGACCGGTGCGCCACCGCGAGGGGTGTGCGGGGCGAGGCCACGTACGAAAGCAGAAAACGACGGCAATCGGAACCCTTGATTCCGGATCGTCCTCGGGATCGTCCGGGATCTCCCCCGGATCTCCCCGGATCTCCCACCGGATCGCGACCGCACCGCCGACGGCCCGCCGCCCCGCACCCGCAGGCCTCCGGCGCGGGGCCGCGACCCCGCTGACGGCTACCCCGCCGCTCCCGTGCCACACTTTGCCCATGCGCGTGTACCTCGGCTCGGACCATGCCGGCTACGAACTCAAGAACCACCTCGTCGAGTGGCTCCAGGCCCACGGCCACGAGGCGGTCGACTGCGGTCCCCACATCTACGACGCCCAGGACGACTACCCGCCGTTCTGCCTCCGCGCCGCGGAGAAGACCGCCGCGGACCCGGACAGCCTCGGCATCGTGATCGGCGGCTCGGGCAACGGCGAGCAGATCGCCGCCAACAAGGTCAAGGGCGTCCGCGCCGCGCTCGCCTGGAGCGAGCAGACCGCCGCGCTCGGCCGCGAGCACAACAACGCCAACGTGGTGGCCATCGGCGGCCGGATGCACACGGTGGAGGAGTCCACCACGTTCGTCGAGATCTTCCTCAGCACGCCCTACTCGAACGAGGAGCGGCACACCCGCCGCATCGAGATGCTCTCGGCGTACGAGGAGACCGGCGTGCTCCCCCCGGTCCCGGCCCACCACCCGCAGCAGGACTGACGCCCGCGGCCGGCCCCCGTCCGGCCCCCCCCACCCCGCTCACCGTGCCGCCGGATCCCCGGCGGCACGGTGCGTTTCCCGTTTCCCCCACAGGAGCGCGCCCGTGCCCGAGGGCCACACGATCCACCGCCTCGCCGCCGACCACGAGGAGCGGTTCGCGGGCGCCCCGGTACGCGTCACCAGCCCGCAGGGCACCTTCGCGGCGAGCGCCGCCCTGCTCGACGGCCGCACCCTCGTCCGGGCCGACGCCCACGGCAAGCACCTCTTCCTCGGCTTCGGCGACGCCGGCTGGGTCCACATCCACCTCGGACTCTTCGGCAAGCTGGGCTTCGGCACGGCCCCCGCCCCGCCGCCCACCGGCACCGTACGGCTGCGCCTGCTCAACGACGCCCACCACGCGGACCTGCGCGGTCCCACCGCCTGCGCCCTGATCACCGGCCCCGAGAAGGACGCGATACACGCCCGGCTCGGCCCCGACCCGCTGCGCCCCGGCGAGGACGGCGAGCGCGCCCGCCTCCGGATCGCCCGCAGCCGGGTCACCGTCGCCGCCCTGCTGATGGACCAGAAGGTCGTCGCGGGCGTCGGCAACGTCTACCGGGCCGAAGTGCTGTTCCGCCACGGCATCGACCCCTACCGCATGGGCAAGGACCTCACCCGCGCCGAGTGGGACGCGATCTGGGCCGACCTGGCGGAACTGATGCGCGAAGGGGTGCGGAACAACCGCATCGACACCGTCCGTCCCGAGCACCTGCCCGAGGCGATGGGCCGTCCGCCCCGCGTCGACGACCACGGTGGCGAGGTCTACGTCTACCGGCGCACCGGACAGCCGTGCCACGTGTGCGGCACCCCGGTCCGCACCGCCGTCCTCGCCGCCCGCAACCTCTTCTGGTGCCCCACCTGCCAGCGCCGCTGAGACCGCGCGGTCCGGCCGGGAGCGGTCAGAAGCCCCGCGGCAGCCACGGCTCCACGGCGGACGAGAACGCCGCCGACGCCTCTTCCAGCGCCCCGGGCCGCAGTTCGCGCACCCGACCGGCCGCCGCCAGCGACATGAGCGACACCCCGCCCAGGTAGGCCGAGGCCAGCTCCCGCACGGAGAGCGCCAGTTCGGCCGGAGCGTCGGTGCGGACACACGACGCGTCCCCCTCACCGTCCGCCCGCAGCCGCCAACGCCCGGCGTTCCACGGGCAGAAGGCGTCCTCGACCTCCAGCGCCACGTCCACCGGCGCCCGGTAGGAGCGGGCCTCCAGCGCCGCGCCCAGCTCCACCAGGCGCACGTACAGCGAGTCGCGCACCCGGATCGCGCACCGCCGGACGTCCGAGACCAGGTGCAGCACCGCGTCGTCGAGCGGCCGGTTGCGCGCCTCCACCGTGGACATCAGATCGATGGAGAAGAGGAACCGCCACAGCG
Organism: uncultured Streptomyces sp.; assembly: GCF_947488945.1. Lineage (GTDB taxonomy): Bacteria > Actinomycetota > Actinomycetes > Streptomycetales > Streptomycetaceae > Streptomyces. Next base: position 142,163 of record NZ_CANLBS010000001.1, on the reverse strand, counting down.
CGGCGTACGCGACCGGGTCCAGCGCGCCCAGGCCGTTCACCACCACCCGGCCCTTCGGCCCCGACGCGTCCCAGTCCGGCACCGTGCGGAACGTGACGTAGCCCAGCAACACGCCGTCGCGCTCGGCGAGGACGCACTGCAACGGCGAACCGCCCTGCCGCGCGGCCGGCGGGTCCAGCAGCGGGGCCCGGTCCCAGCCCGGCCCGTGCGCCGGGGTGCCGGGGCGTCCCGGCACCAGTCGCGCGTACACGCTCTCGCAGGCCGCCACCCGCTCCTCGGGGCGGGCGTGCCGCAGCACGACCGCGTCGGTGCCCGGCGGAACGTCCAGCCGCACCCGTGCCGTGTCGATGCTCAGCGACATCTGACGGGTCGCGGCGCCGTAGCCGAAGCGGCCGTAGATCGCGGGCTCCGACGCGGTCAGCACCGCCAACGGCTCTCCCCACGACCGGACGTCGTCGAGCTGGCGCCGCATCATCGAGGTCAGCAGCCCCCGTCGGCGGTGGGTCGCCGCGACGCTGACCATCGTCACCCCGGCCGCCGGCATCGCACGGCCGCCCGGAACGGTCACCCGGAAGGTGAATGCGCCCGCCGTGGCGACGGGGTCGGGACCGTCCCAGATGCCGAGGGACCGCGCGTGCTCGGTCAGCGCCTCGTCCTGCGCCCGCTCCTGCGGAGGGGTCTCCACGCCCCCGAACGCCCTTTCCAGGCAACCGAACCACTGGTTCCACTCTTCCGGGCGCAGCACCCGCAGTTCCGTCGTCATGCCCCCATCCCTACCAGCGGCTTCCCTCGGGAGCGAGCGCGTTCCGGGGCCGCCGGCATCGGGGTCCCCCTGCACGCCGGGCCGCAGGGTGGATAAAGTCCCGGTCATGGCCCGCCGCGATGCGTTGGACGCGTACGTGGCCCGGTGGAGCAGATCGGCCCACCGGGCGCGCGTCGCGCTGCGCAGATCCGGCGTCGACTACTTCCGCGGCGACGGCGCCGACTGGATCGCCCTCGTCGGCCTGCTGCTCACGATCCCCGCCCTCACCGCGGCCACGGTGTGGAACGCCGAGTGGTTCTCGCCCACCGCCCTCGTGCTCCCGATCGTCGCCGGCGGTCTGCTGCTGCGCCCCGCGAGCCTGCTGTCCCTCTACGCGGTCGCGGCCGGGGCGCTGATCGTCGAGTCCTACGCCCTCGGCACCACCGAGGCGATCACCGTCACCCCCGGAACGGTGCTGGTGGTGGGCGCCTGCGGGTTCTTCGGACTCGTCCTCGCCCAGTTCCGCGCCCGGGTCGGCGTGCCCTGGCGGCGTGGCGGCACCATGCTCTTCGACCTGCGCGAACGCATCCGGGTGCAGAGCGCCCTGCCGAGACTGCCGGCCGGCTGGCACCGCGAGATGGCCCTGCGCCCCGCCGGCGGGCAGTCCTTCTCCGGCGACTTCGTCGTGGCGGCCCGCACCCACGGCGGCCGGACGCTGGAAGTCGTCCTCACCGACGTCTCCGGCAAGGGCATGGACGCCGGGTCGCGCGCCCTGCTGCTCTCCGGCGCCTTCGGCGGGCTGCTCGGCCAACTGCCCCCGCACGGCTTCCTGCCCGCCGCCAACGCCTACCTGCTCCGCCAGGACTGGGACGAGGGGTTCGCGACCTCGATCCATCTGGTGCTGGACCTGGAGTCCGGCGACTACGAGCTGCTCTCGGCCGGCCACCCGCCCGCGCTCCAGCTGCACGCGGCGGGCGGCCGCTGGGAGGAGAAGGCCGCCGAGGGGCCGCTGCTCGGCGTCTACGACGGGGCCGAGTTCGACGCGGTGAAGGGGGCCCTGGCCCCCGGCGACGTGCTGATGCTCTTCACCGACGGTCTGGTCGAGGCGTCCGACCGGGACATCGCGGACGGCATCGACCGGCTCACCGGCGAGGCCGACCGCTATGTCACCACCGGCTTCGAGGGCGCGGCCTGGCACCTGATCGAGGCGTGCGCGAAGGACGTCAACGACGACCGCGCGCTGCTGCTGCTCCAGCGCCGGAGCTGACGGCGGACCGGAGCTGACGGCGGACCGGAGCCGACGGCGGCCGGTCCCGCCGGGCGGCGGGGACGGACCGCAACGGCGCACCCCTCAGACCGGTACCGCGGTCCTCTCCTCGTCCTCCCGCCGGGCCGGATCGCGGCCGCCGGGCAGGAAGCGGGCCAGCCAGTGCGAGCGGCCGGCCGCCAGCGGCGCCAGGACCGCGAGCAGCAGCACGTAGCCGGCGATGAACGGGGAGAGCCGCTCGTCGAGACCGGCCCCGGCCGCCATGGTGGCGAGGATCAGCGCGAACTCCCCGCGGGCCAGCAGCGTGGTCGAGATGTTGGCCGTGGCCTGCGGGCCGAAGGAGTAGACGCGGGCCGCGGCGAGCCCGGCGCAGACGTTCATGACGATCGTCACGGCGACGGCCGCCAGCACCGGCCACAGCACGGTCGGCAGGTCGCCCGGGTCGATGGAGAGGCCGAAGGCGAAGAAGAAGATCGCGCCGAAGGCGTCCCGCAGCGGGTGGACCAGCTTGAGGATGCGCTCGCCCGACGTGGTGCTGCCGAGCATCAGACCGACCATGAAGGCTCCGATGGCGTCGGCCACGCCGAACCACTCGGAGACGCCCGCCACGAAGACGGCGGCGCCGAGGAACGAGATGACGAGGAGCTCGTCGTCCCTGGTGTGGATGAGCCGGGAGACGAGCCGGGTGCCGAAGCGGGCGGCCAGCGCCAGCAGCAGCAGGAACCCGAACGCCTTCCCGCCGTCCATGGCCGCCGCGGCGAGGCTGTCCGCGCCGGACAGGATGGGCTGGAGCGCGGCCAGGTAGAGGGCCAGGAAGACGTCCTCGACGACGATGATGCCGAGGATCGGCTTGGTCTCGGGGTTGCCGATGCGGCCGGAGTCGACCAGCACCTTGGTCACGATGGCCGAGGACGAGATGCCGAGGACACCGGCCAGCACCAGCGCCTCGGAGGTGCCCCAGCCCAGGGCGAAGCCGAAGCCGAGTCCGGCACCGACGTTCAGCAGCAGATAGGTGCCCCCGGCGAGCGCCATCTTGCGCCCGCCCGCCTTCAGGTCGTCGAGGTGGAACTCCAGCCCCAGGTAGAAGAGCAGCAGGACGAGGCCGAGGGCCGAGAGCATCTCCAGCTCGTGCGGGTCCTCCACCAGCACGTAACCGGGTGTGTGCGGGCCGAGCAGGATCCCGGCCAGGATGAACAGGGGGATGGTGGGCAGCCCGATGCGGCCGCCGACGCGGGCGAGAACGGCGGCGGCCAGGAAGGCGCCGCCCATGGCGATGAGAGTGTCTGCGTGTCCGATGAGCCTGGTCCTTCACTGGGTCAAGAGAGTGTCAAGAAATCGTCAGTAATTAGTTTACCGAAGGGTTGACGCTGCAATTGTGGCCATCGGAAAGGGGGGTTGATGTATCGCTTTGCACTCTTTGTCGCTTATTTGCCCGCCTCGGTGTGTCCGGCGTCACGGACCAACTCCCCCGGCGGGCAGGCCTCGTGACGGCTCCCGCCGTCGTGCCCCGTGGCGGCTTCCGCCGTCGTAGGGTCGCCCCATGGTGAACATCCCGCTGGCCCTCGCCGAGGTGGAGGCGCTCGCCCGGCGCGCCCACGCCGGGCAGACCGACAAGGCAGGCCGGCCGTACGCCGGCCACCTCGCCGCCGTCGCCGCGGGGGTGCGCGAGCGGGGCGGCAGCGAGGTGCAGATCGCCGCCGCCTGGCTGCACGACTCGGTCGAGGACGGGGTGCTCTCCGCCGAGTGGCTGGCGCGCGCCGCACTGCTTCCGGGCGTCGAGGAGATGGTGCTCGCCGTCACCAAGCGGCCGGGCGAGAAGCCGGCCGACTACGCCGCGCGCATCCTCGCCGTCCCCGGAGCCCTCCTCGTCAAGGAGGCCGATCTGGCCCACAACGCCGATCCCGCCCGGCTGGCCGCCCTGGATCCGGCCACCCGTACCCGTCTGACCGCGAAATATGCGCTGATGCGCGCGCTGCTCGGCCTGCGGACGGACGTGCCGCCCCACGACCGCAAGGATCCGGCCAACCCGCCCGGGTAGAGGCCCGAGCCCGGCGGAGCGGCCCCGGGGGGACGCTCCGCCGGGGTCGGGCGAAGGGATCAGCTCTTGGCGGGACTCCGCCGGAACGCCCAGTCCATCTCCGGCTCGGTGGCGAACCGCATCACCCGGCGCACCGGGGGAGAGCAGAGCAGGGTCACCGCGACCGCGGCGGTCACCGAGACCACGACCAGCCCCGTCGGACCGGACAGCCAGGCGTTCTCGTCGAAGAGGCCCACGTACTCGGCGCCGCGGATCAGGAAGCCGTGCAGCAGGTAGCCGCAGATGGTCCCCGCGCCGAGGGCGGTGAACCAGGTCGGGCGGCCGGGCACCCAGGCGAGGAACGCGGCGGTCAGGACCAGCGCGCAGCCGAACATCAGCAGCGTCATCACGACGCCCGACCACCAGGGCGCGCCCATCTCCTGGGCGCTGTCGCTGCGGTAGAACCAGCCGAGCTGCATGCGGGGGGCGGCCCAGTAGGCGAAGGCGAGGGCGCCGGCGAAGGCCGGGACGGCCAGCAGCCGCATTCGCCGGGTCCGCACCAGGGCGAAGTGCTCGGGCTTCAGCACCACGCCGAGGACGAAGAAGGGCAGCAGTTGCAGGACGCGCTGGAGGTCCAGGTCGTCCCCGATGGAGGGGCAGACCGAGGCCAGCGCGGCGATGGTGAGGGCGACCGGCAGCGGGTGGCGCAGGTTGCGCCAGATCGGCGTCGTCATCCGCCAGATGAACAGCGCGATCAGGAACCAGGTCAGGAAGAGCGGGTCCAGCAGCGAGATCGGACCGTCCGGCTCGCCGCCCGCGTACCGGCGGAAGAGCGAGTAGGCGGTCTCGAACAGCACGTACGGCACGACCACGCCGGTGACGAGCCGCTTCACCCGCGCGGGGGTCGGGTCGAAGCTCCGGGAGAAGTATCCGGACACGATGATGAACGCCGGCATGTGGAACGTGTACACGACCATGTACAGCGCGCGGGCCGTCCGGCTGCCGTCCATCACCGGCTCCCAGGCGTGCGCCACGGCGACCAGGACGATGGCCAGATACTTCGCGTTGTCGAAGAAGGCGTCACGCTTCTTCGCCGGGGCGGCGGCCGTACGCGTCCGGTCCGGGGAGGCGCCGGCAGGGGTCACCGGAGCCGCCGGTCCGGGCTCCGGCTCCGCGGTCGCCGGGGGAGGCGTTGCCCTGTGAATATCGCTCGGAGCGGGAAACATCTAACGGACCCTAACCCTGTCGCTCGCCGTCGGTAAAACGCACCGGAGTAATTGCGTCTGCCCACTCAATCAAATGGGAAACCACCGAAAAGCGACCGTTATGACCATCTTTGCACCCGTCAAAAGGTGCATAACGCCGGGGTGCTGAGGCGTCTGAATTACGTGAGCTGTGACACGCCGAGTGCGGGTGAAAGAAATGTGGCGATACGGAAATGATCTTCCGGGGCGCAGGGGGAATCCGTGCGGAGCCGACGCCGTGCGGCGGGCGTCGCCGGAAGCCGTGAACTCCGTGTGCGGCGGGCCCCGTACGCCCCTCGCGGTGTCCCCGCGGGGGACCGGGCCGCAGAGGCTCCGGCGCCCAGGATGGCGAAATCCAGTCAGGTCTGACCGTCACCCCGCAGCACTCACAGGGGAGTTGGTGGCACGATGGTCCGGACGGAGGGCCTGCGACGAGGCATGCCCCCGGGCCGGCAAGGCGGACCGACCGAGGGTGTGAGCAGTCGTGGCCATTTCACTGTCTGTGGTGCTGATGTTGGCGATCATCCTGGTGGTGCTGATCCGAGGTGGATCCATCAAGGCCGGGCCTGCGGTCGTCGCGATTCTCTTCGGCTTCTTCCTGGCGTCGACGGGCATGGCGCCCGCGATCAACAGGTTCATGAACTCGATAGCCGAGACCGTCAACCAGATCAGCTTCTGACGGCTGCGGTTCCGGGCTGCGGCCCCGGCGGCCGGCGGTCCTGTCGCGCGGCCTTCTGGCGTGCTCCCGGCGGGCAGCCGCCCGGGGGCGGCGCTTCCGTGCGCCCCCGCAGAGCCGCCCGGTGCCCCGTGCGCCCCACGGGGCGCCCCCGGCTGCTCCGTCGCACCTCGAAGGCTTCCGTGCGCCCCTGACGCCCGCGTGCGTGGCCCGCGTACGCGAGAGGCCCGGTCCGCAGTCAGTGACTGACTGCGGACCGGGCCTCTCGGGCGTTGGAGCGGGCGACGGGAATCGAACCCGCGTAGCTAGTTTGGAAGACTAGGGCTCTACCATTGAGCTACGCCCGCATGCCGCACCGGTGGTCGCGCGGACCGCCGTGTACGAAGAGCATCGTAGCGGGTCCGCGGCGCCGGTCGCACACCCGATACGCCGGGGCCGTCCCGTGCACCTGTTTCCCGCCGTCGCGTTCCGGCCGGAGCGTCCCGCGCACGGCCCGTGTCCGCCTCCGGACCGCCCGTGTCCGGAGCGTTGCGGGAAAAGCGTCCGTTGCACCCCGTTTCTGCATGTACCCTACGTGTCGCACCGACGGGGTGTGGCGCAGCTTGGTAGCGCGTCCGCTTTGGGAGCGGAAGGTCGTCGGTTCGAATCCGGCCACCCCGACCACCAGGAAGATCGCATTGGGGTTGTCCTGCCCCTTGCCGTTACTATGCAAATTGCGTGCCCGTGTGTCCCATGAACCGGGCCCGGTCAGCGAAGCCGCCGTTCGGCGGCCCAGCGGAACCCAGAGAAGTCAGCCCCCAAGGAGACCGAACCGTGAAGAGCGCCGTGGAGACCCTGAACCCGACCCGGGTTCGGCTCAGCATCGAGGTGCCCTTCGAGGAGCTCAAGGACAGCCTCGACGCGGCGTACAAGAAGATCAACCAGCAGGTCACGGTGAAGGGCTTCCGCAAGGGCAAGATCCCGGCCCGCGTCATCGACCAGCGGTTCGGCCGCGGCGCCGTTCTGGAGGAGGCCGTCAACGACGCCCTCCCGAAGTTCTACACCGAGGCTGTCAACGAGGGTGAGCTGAACGTCCTCGGCCAGCCCGAGGTCGACATCACCGAGCTGAAGGACGGCGAACTGCTCTCCTTCACCGCCGAGGTCGACGTCCGCCCCGAGATCGAGATCCCGGACTACTCCGGCATCGAGGTCACCGTGGACGCCCTCGAAGTCAGCGACGAGGACGTCGACAAGGCCGTGGAGCAGCTCCGTGAGCGCTTCGCCTCCACCAACCCGGTCGAGCGCGCCGCGGCCGAGGGCGACGTCGTCACCATCGACCTCGAGGCCAAGGTCGACGGCGAGGTCCTGGAGGACGGCGTCGCGTCCGGTGTCTCGTACACCATCGGTTCCGGCGAGCTCCTCGACGGCATCGACGAGGCCGTCACCGGCCTGGAGGCCGGCGGCGAGGCGACCTTCGCCTCCGAGCTGAAGGGCGGCTCCGCCGAGGGCAAGGAGGCGGAGGTCACCGTCAAGGTCACCGCCGTCGCCGCCCGCGAACTGCCCGAGCTGGACGACGACTTCGCCCAGACCTCCAGCGAGTTCGACACGCTGGAGGACCTGCGGGCCGACAGCCGCAAGCGGCTGGAGACCACCAAGCAGTACGACCAGGCCACCCAGGCCCAGGAGCGCGTCCTGGACGAGCTGCTGAAGCTCGCCGAGGTGCCGATCCCGGAGAAGCTGCTCGCGGACGAGATCCAGACCCGCAAGCACAACCTGGAGCACCACCAGCTCGGTCAGATGGGTCTCGACCTGGAGAAGTTCCTGGAGATCCAGGGCAAGACCCTCGAGGAGTTCGAGGCCGAGACGTCCGAGCAGGCCGTCAAGGGCATCAAGACCCAGTTCATCCTCGACGAGATCGTCAACAAGGAGAAGCTGAACGTCAACCAGGAGGAGCTCACCGAGCACCTCATGCGGCGCGCGGCCTCCTCCGGCATGTCCCCCGACCAGTTCGCCCAGGCGGTCGTCGAGGGCGGCCAGGTCCCGATGCTGGTCGGCGAGGTCGCCCGCGGCAAGGCGCTCGCGACGGTCGTCGAGGCCGCCAAGGTCGTCGACACCAACGGTGACGTCGTGGACCTGTCGGACGACGAGGACGAGACCACCGAGGGTGCCGAGGCCGTGGAGGCCGCCGACGCCCCGGCCGAGGACGCCAAGTCCGAGGAGAAGACGGAGGCCTGAGCCTCCCGCCGATCCGCACGACGGGCTCCGGACGCATCGCGCCGTCCGGAGCCCGTCGGCGTATCGCCGCGACGCCCGGAACCCTTGTGCGGACTGCGGACCTTGCGCTCCCAGCGAACAGTTGCGGAAGCGGGATGGCGTTGTCCCACCTGCGCGTTAGGGTCCATGAAGAGGAAGGGTCGGGGAGTCCCGGCCCACCCGGTACGAAGACGCTGAGACGGCCGGAGCCGTCAGAGACGAGCAGGTGGATACGTGACGAATCTGATGCCCTACGCCGCCGGAGAGCCGTCCCTCGGTGGAGGCCTCGGCGACCAGGTCTACAGCCGACTCCTCGGCGAGCGCATCATCTTCCTCGGTCAGCAGGTCGACGATGACATCGCCAACAAGATCACCGCACAGCTGCTGCTCCTTGCCGCCGACCCGGACAAGGACATCTACCTCTACATCAACAGCCCCGGCGGTTCGGTGACGGCGGGCATGGCGGTCTACGACACCATGCAGTACATCCCGAACGACGTCGTCACCATCGGTATGGGCATGGCCGCCTCGATGGGCCAGTTCCTGCTCACCGGCGGCGCCGCGGGCAAGCGCTTCGCGCTCCCGAACACCGACATCCTGATGCACCAGGGCTCGGCCGGCATCGGCGGTACGGCCTCGGACATCAAGATCCAGGCCCAGTACCTGCTGCGTACCAAGACGCGGATGGCGGAGATCACCGCCCGCCACTCCGGCCAGAGCGTCGAGACGATCATCCGCGACGGCGACCGCGACCGCTGGTACACCGCCGAGGAGGCCAAGGAGTACGGCCTCATCGACGAGATCATCACGTTCGCGTCGGGCATCCCGGGCGGCGGCGGCACCGGCGCCTGATCCGGTTCATCCGGACCGGCTCCGCACACCCGCTCACCTCTCGTACGCCGAGACTCCCAGCCCACAGAACGCCACCAGGATGGTGAAGACCCACATGAACAACTTCCCCGGCGCCTCCGCGAGCGGCCTCTACACCGGCCCGCAGGTGGACAACCGCTACATCGTGCCGCGCTTCGTGGAGCGCACCTCGCAGGGCGTGCGCGAGTACGACCCGTACGCGAAGCTCTTCGAGGAGCGCATCATCTTCCTCGGCGTGCAGATCGACGACGCGTCGGCCAACGACGTGATGGCGCAGCTGATGTGCCTGGAGTCGATGGACCCGGACCGGGACATCTCGATCTACATCAACAGCCCCGGCGGCTCGTTCACCGCGCTCACCGCGATCTACGACACGATGCAGTTCGTGAAGCCGGACATCCAGACGGTCTGCATGGGCCAGGCGGCCTCCGCCGCCGCGATCCTGCTGGCCGCCGGCACCCCGGGCAAGCGCATGGCGCTCCCGCACGCCCGTGTGCTGATCCACCAGCCGTCCTCGCAGACCGGCCGCGAGCAGCTCTCCGACCTGGAGATCGCGGCCAACGAGATCCTGCGCATGCGCAGCCAGCTGGAGGAGATGCTCGCGAAGCACTCCACCACCCCGCTGGAGAAGATCCGCGAGGACATCGAGCGCGACAAGATCCTGACCGCCGAAGACGCCCTGGCGTACGGTCTGGTGGACCAGATCGTCTCCACCCGCAAGACCTCGGCCGGAGCCGCGGTCTGACGTCGGTCTTTCCCCTTGGCACGTTCCGCGGGCGGATCCCGCGCGTGTGAACCGTGCCAAGGGGGGCCCTGATCGGGGCCCGGGCAAGGTACCGTCGGATATGAGGCACCAGGAGTCGCTGAACCAGGCGTCTCCCAGGCGAAGGGGAAGCACCTCGTGGCACGCATCGGTGATGGCGGCGACCTGCTCAAGTGCTCGTTCTGCGGAAAGAGCCAGAAGCAGGTGAAGAAGCTCATCGCAGGTCCCGGTGTGTACATCTGCGACGAGTGCATCGATCTCTGCAACGAGATCATCGAGGAGGAGCTCGCGGAGACCTCCGAGGTCAGGTGGGAAGAGCTTCCCAAGCCGCGTGAGATCTACGAATTCCTCGAGGGGTACGTCGTCGGGCAGGAGCCCGCGAAGAAGGCCCTCTCGGTCGCGGTGTACAACCACTACAAGCGGGTCCAGGCCGGCGAGAACGGCGGGGGTTCGAGCCGCGAGGACGCGATCGAGCTCGCCAAGTCGAACATCCTGCTGCTGGGCCCGACGGGCTCGGGCAAGACGCTGCTGGCGCAGACCCTGGCCCGCATGCTCAACGTCCCGTTCGCCATCGCCGACGCGACGGCGCTGACGGAGGCCGGCTATGTCGGCGAGGACGTCGAGAACATCCTGCTGAAGCTGATCCAGGCGGCGGACTACGACGTCAAGAAGGCCGAGACCGGGATCATCTACATCGACGAGATCGACAAGGTCGCCCGCAAGAGCGAGAACCCGTCGATCACGCGTGACGTCTCCGGCGAGGGCGTCCAGCAGGCGCTGCTGAAGATCCTGGAGGGCACCACCGCCTCCGTGCCGCCGCAGGGCGGCCGCAAGCACCCGCACCAGGAGTTCATCCAGATCGACACGACGAACGTGCTGTTCATCGTGGGCGGCGCCTTCTCCGGTCTGGAGAAGATCATCGAGTCCCGCGCGGGCGCCAAGGGCATCGGCTTCGGCGCGACGATCCGCTCGAAGCTGGAGATCCAGGCGAGCGACCAGTTCCAGGAGGTCATGCCGGAGGACCTGGTGAAGTTCGGGATGATCCCGGAGTTCATCGGCCGCCTCCCCGTGCTGACCTCGGTGCACAACCTGGACCGCGAGGCCCTGCTCCAGATCCTGATCGAGCCGCGCAACGCCCTGGTGAAGCAGTACCAACGGCTGTTCGAACTCGACGGTGTGGAGCTGGAGTTCGAGCGGGAGGCGCTGGAGGCCATCGCCGACCAGGCGATCCTGCGCCAGACCGGTGCCCGCGGTCTGCGCGCGATCATGGAGGAAGTCCTCCAGTCCGTGATGTACGAGGTGCCGTCCCGCAAGGACGTCGCCCGGGTCGTGATCACCCCGGACGTGGTGCGCAACAACGTCAACCCGACGCTGGTCCCGCGCGAGCCGCGCACCATCGGCAAGAACGACGGCGGCCGGCACGAGAAGTCCGCGTAACAGCCGCTCGGAGCGACACCCGTGGGGCCCGGTCAGGACGACCGGGCCCCACGGGCGTTCACGGCGGCGGGGGAGACCCGGCCGGATCAGACCTTGGTGCGCGAGGTGTTGTAGAGCTTCGCCGCCAGATCGGCCACGTCGGCCTGCGGCATGGCCTGGTTCTTCAGCGCCAGCCCCATGTCGATGCCGACCACGATGCCGACCGTGCTGTAGTCCGCCCACACGCAGACGGGCGCCTCGATCGTCGAGGGCCCGTTGGCCGCCGTGCCGTCGCCGCCCGCGTTCTTCACCTTCAGGTTCTGGCACTTCATCAGCGCGCCCTCGAACCCCGCGGGCTCCACGGCCTTCGCCTCGCCGACGAACTCGGCCTTCGTCCCGGCCTCGCCCGCGCCCATGTTGTCCCTGGCGCGGTCGAACGAGCTGTTGATGACGGCCGCCGGATCGGCGATCTCCCCCCAGAAGCCCTGGAGGTTGAGGACCTTGAGGCTCAGGTTCTGCTCGGAGCCGCCCTGGTAGTCGGCCCCGGCGGAGTTCGGGTTCTTGATCCCGGACGCCTCGGCCTTCTTCTTGTCGTCTCCCGTGAGCGGGCCGGCGGCGGTGCCGCTGCTCGACCCCTTCTTGAACTCGCCGACCGACGCGGCCGGCGTCAGCTTGTACCCCTTGGTGGCGTCGGCGACGTCGCTGTTGCTCGCCTTGTCGCCCGACGTCAGGAGGTACGCGCCACCGGCGACGACCGCCAGCGCGACCACGACGGCCGCCACGATCAGCCCGGTCTTCTTCTTGGGCGCGCCGGGTTCCGGCTGGCCGGGGTAGGCCTGCGGGCCGCCGTACGGCGGCGGGGGCTGCTGCCCGTACGGGTTCGGCTGCTGCCCGTAGGGGCCGGGCTGCTGTCCGTAGGGCCCCGGCTGCTGGCCCTGCGGGTATCCGTAGCCCTGCTGCGGCACGCCTTGCGGGGCCTGCGGCGGGTATCCGGGCTGCTGCCCCTGCGGCGGCGTGCCCGGGGGCGGCGGCGGAGCCCCGTACGGGCCCGGCTGCTGCCCGTAAGGGCCGGGCTGCCCCTGCGGCGGCTGCCCCCCGTACGGCCCCGGCTGGTTGTAGCTCATGCGCTGTCCCCTCCAGAATGCTTGTGCGTTCCGCACATCCTGGCCGACGGTGCCCCTGCGTGGGGGACCGGGAGGCACACCGTTACCGAACAAACCGGTTTCGGGGCACCGCTGTGACGCCCCTAAACTGTCCCCGTGACCGAGAACTCATCGCAGCAGCCAGCCAGCACCCCCGAACTGCCGACCCAGTACGCGCCGGCCGAGGTGGAGGGGAAGCTGTACGAGCGCTGGGTGGAGCGCGGTTACTTCGAGGCGGACGAGCACAGCGACAAGCCGCCCTACAGCATCGTCATCCCGCCGCCGAACGTCACCGGCTCCCTGCACCTGGGGCACGCCTTCGAGCACACCCTGATCGACGCCCTGGTCCGACGTAAGCGGATGCAGGGGTTCGAGGCGCTGTACCAGCCCGGCATGGACCACGCCGGCATCGCCACCCAGAACGTCGTCGAGCGCGAGCTCGCCAAGGAGGGCAAGTCCCGCCACGACCTGGGCCGCGAGGCGTTCGTCGAGCGCGTCTGGAAGTGGAAGGAAGAGTCCGGCGGCCAGATCTCCGGGCAGATGCGCCGCCTCGGTGAGGGCGTCGCCTGGTCCCGCGAGCGGTTCACCATGGACGAGGGCCTGTCCAAGGCCGTCCAGACCGTCTTCAAGCGGATGTACGACGACGGGCTGATCTACCGGGCCGAGCGCATCATCAACTGGTGCCCCCGCTGCCTGACCGCGATCTCCGACATCGAGGTCGAGTACCAGGAGGACGACGGCGAGCTCGTCTCCATGACGTACGGCGAGGGCGAGGACACCATCGTCGTCGCCACCACCCGCGCCGAGACGATGCTCGGCGACACCGCCGTCGCCGTCCACCCCGACGACGAGCGGTACCAGCACCTCGTCGGCAAGCAGATCAGGCTCCCGCTGACCGACCGGACCATCCCCGTCGTCGCCGACCACCACGTCGACCCGGCGTTCGGCACCGGCGCGGTCAAGGTGACGCCCGCGCACGACCCGAACGACTTCGAGATCGGCAAGCGCCACGACCTGCCCTTCCTCACGGTCATGGACGAGCGCGCGGTCATCACCGTCCCCGGCCCCTTCGAGGGCCTGGACCGGCTGGAGGCCCGCTCCGCCATCGTCGCCGCGCTGCGCGCCGAGGGCCGGATCGTCGCGGAGAAGCGCCCCTACGTCCACTCCGTCGGCCACTGCTCGCGCTGCAAGACCACCATCGAGCCGCGCCTCTCCCTCCAGTGGTGGGTCAAGGTCGCCCCGCTCGCCGAGGCGGCCGGCGACGCGGTCCGCGACGGCCGCGTCAAGATCCACCCGCAGGAGATGGAGAAGCGCTACTTCGACTGGGTCGACAACCTCCACGACTGGACGATCTCGCGCCAGCTCTGGTGGGGCCACCGCATCCCCGTCTGGTACGGGCCGAACGGCGAGGTCGTCTGCGTCGGACCGGACGACGAGGCGCCCACCGGCGAGGGCTGGACCCAGGACAGCGACGTCCTGGACACCTGGTTCTCCTCCGGCCTGTGGCCCTTCTCCACGCTCGGCTGGCCCGAACAGACCCCCAGCCTCGCGAAGTTCTATCCGAACTCCGTCCTGGTCACCGGCTACGACATCCTCTTCTTCTGGGTCGCCCGGATGATGATGTTCGGCCTGTACGTCAACGACGGCGTCCCGCCGTTCGGCACCATCGTCCTGCACGGCATGGTCCGCGACGAGCACGGCAAGAAGATGTCGAAGTCCTTCGGTAATGTCGTGAACCCGCTGGACTGGATGGACAAGTACGGCTCCGACGCCCTGCGCTTCACCCTCGCGCGCGGCGCCAACCCGGGCACCGACGTGCCGATCGGCGAGGAGTGGGTCCAGGGCTCGGCGAAGTTCTCCAACAAGATCTGGAACGCCACCCGCTTCGCCCTGATGAACGGCGCCACGATCGAGGGCGAGCTGCCGCCGGTCGAGGAGATGTCGGTCACCGACCGCTGGATCCTGTCGCGCCTCAACCGGACCGTCGCGGACGTCGACGCGTTCTACGACGACTTCCAGTTCGCCCGGATCAGCGAGTCCCTGCGCCACTTCGCCTGGGACGAGGTCTTCGACTGGTACGTCGAGCTGTCGAAGACCACGTTCTTCGCCGGCGGCCGTCCCGCCGAGGTCTCCGGCCGCGTCCTCGGCGAGGTCCTGGACGTGATGCTGCGCCTGCTGCACCCGATCGTCCCCTTCGTCACCGAGGCGCTGTGGACCGCGCTCACCGGACGCGAGTCGATCGTCGTCGCCGAGTGGCCGGGCGACTCCGGCTTCCGCGACGACGCCGCGGAGAAGGAGATCGCGCTGGTCCAGCAGGTCGTCACCGAGGTCCGCCGCTTCCGCAACGACCAGGGCCTGCAGCCCGGCCAGAAGGTCCCGGCCCGGCTGACCCTGGACGGCACCGCGCTGGTCCCGCACGAGGCGGCCATCCGCCAGCTGCTGCGGCTCCAGCCGGCCGAGGACGGCTTCCACGCGACCGCGTCGCTGCCGGTCGCCGGAGCCACCGTCGCGCTCGACCTCTCGGGCACCATCGACGTCGAGGCCGAGCGCAAGCGGCTCACCAAGGACCTGGGCGCCGCCGAGAAGGAGAAGGCGCAGGCCACCGGGAAGCTCGGCAACGAGGCGTTCCTGGCCAAGGCGCCGGACAACGTGGTCGACAAGATCCGGGGCCGGCTCGACAAGGCGGAGGCGGACATCGCGCGCATCACCGCCCAACTGGCGCAGTTGCCCCGGAGCTGATCACCTGGGGACGGAGCCCCCGCGCACCCGACCGACCGGGTGGGCGGGGGCTTCGCCGTTCCCCCGGGCGCCGCGCGCCCGTGGCGGGGGCGGGCGCTGCGCGTGTTGTCGGCGCCCATCCGTAGACTGGCCCCGTGAGTGAGCCCCGCCCTTCAGACCGGCACGACGAGTCAGAGTCCGACGACGCCTTCGCGGAGATCGTGGACGAAGCAACCCAGCGTGACCCCGACCTGGCGGTGATCGAGGCCGGGAGCCGGACGCTGCGCACCCAGGGCCCGCCCGTCGGCGACACCACCCCGCCGGCCCGGCCCGCGGACCCGGAGACCGCCGCGGCGCTGCGCGCCGTGGAGGAGGAGCTCGCGGGACGCTGGGGCGAGACCAAGCTCGAACCCTCGGTGGACCGGATCGCGGCGCTGATGGACGTGCTCGGAGAGCCGCAGCGCGCGTACCCGTCGATCCACATCACCGGCACCAACGGCAAGACCAGCACCGCCCGCATGATCGAGGCCCTGCTCAACGCCTTCGACCTGCGCACCGGCCGCTACACCTCGCCGCACGTCCAGTCGATCACCGAGCGGATCAGCCTGGACGGCGTCCCGATCGACCCCGAGCGCTTCGTCGAGACGTACCAGGACGTCAAGCCGTACGTCGACATGGTCGACGCCCAGCAGCCCTACCGCCTCTCCTTCTTCGAGGTGCTCACGGGCATGGCGTACGCGGCCTTCGCCGACGCGCCGGTGGACGTCGCGGTCGTCGAGGTCGGCATGGGCGGCTCGTGGGACGCCACCAACGTGATCGACTCGACGGTCGCCGTGGTCACCCCGATCTCGCTGGACCACACCGACCGGCTCGGCTCCACGCCCGGCGAGATCGCGGGCGAGAAGTCCGGGATCATCAAGCAGGGCGCGACCGTCATCCTGGCCCAGCAGCCGGTGGACGCCGCCCAGGTGATGCTGAAGAAGGCCGTGGAGGCCGACGCGACGGTGGCCCGCGAGGGCATGGAGTTCGGTGTCGTCTCCCGCGAGATCGCGGTCGGCGGCCAGTTGCTGACGCTGCGCGGCCTCGGGGGCGCGGCCACCGAGTACACCGAGGTGTTCCTCCCGCTCTACGGAGCGCACCAGGCGCACAACGCGGCCGTCGCCCTGGCGGCGGTGGAAGCGTTCTTCGGCATCGGCGGCGAGCAGGCCCGTTCGCTGGACGTCGACGTGATCCGCACGGCCTTCGCCTCGGTCCGCTCACCGGGCCGCCTGGAGGTCGTCCGCTCCAGCCCCACCGTGGTGCTGGACGCGGCCCACAACCCGGCCGGCGCGGCGGCGGCCGCGGCCGGCGTCTCCGAGGCGTTCAGCTTCTCCCGGCTCATCGGGGTGGTCGGCGCCAGCGACGACAAGGACGTGCGCGGGCTCCTGGAGGCGTTCGAGCCGATCCTCGCGGAGGTCGTCGTCACGCAGAACTCCAGCGGGCGCGCGATGGACGCCGACGCGCTGGCCGCCGTGGCGGTCGAGGTCTTCGGCGACGAGCGGGTGCAGGTCGAGCCGCGTCTCGACGACGCGTTGGAGGCCGCGATCACGCTGGCCGAGGAAGAAGACGAATACGCGGGTGCCGGGGTGCTGGTGACGGGTTCCGTGATCACCGTCGGCGAGGCCCGCGTCCTGCTCGGAAGGGGCTGACCCGCTGTGCGTACGCTCTGCGCCTCGACGCTGATCGGCGAGTTCTTCGTGATCGGGTTCGCCGGGCTCGTCGCCATGAAGTCGGACGACCTGTCGGCCGGCACCGTGTGGACGGTGTGCGGCATCGGCATGGTGCTGTCCGTGCTGCTGTGCGGCATGCTCAGCCGGCCCGGCGGCATCCAGCTCGGCTGGGCGCTCCAGGTCGCGCTGTTCGTCAGCGGCGTGTTCGTGCCGATGATGTTCATCCTCGGGCTGATCTTCGGCGCCCTGTGGTGGGCCTCGGTCCACTACGGCCGCAAGATCGACGAGGCGAAGGCCCGGTGGGCCGCCGCCCAGGAAAACGCCGAGGCCGAAGCCGCCGCCGCGGGCTGAACGGGCGACGCGGCGAACGGGCCGGCGCGCGGGGACCGGGAGCCCCCGCTGCACGCCGGCCGCCGCGCTCCCGCCCGGCCCGGCGCCGAACCGGGCCGTATCCGCCCGTACCCGGCTAAGGGCCGCCCCTGAGGCTGACGCGGAGTAACCCGCGCGTCGGATCGGGAGGCTCCCCCTGTAACCTCACACTCCCCGCC
The DNA here is from genome assembly GCF_947488945.1 of uncultured Streptomyces sp. GTDB lineage: Bacteria > Actinomycetota > Actinomycetes > Streptomycetales > Streptomycetaceae > Streptomyces. The sequence continues at coordinate 124,819 of NZ_CANLBS010000001.1, read as the reverse complement.
CCCGTCGCCCGCAAGGAGCCGCACGACATGACCCAGCGCACCCTCGTTCTCCTCAAGCCGGACGCCGTCCGGCGTGGGCTGATCGGTGAGATCGTCGGCCGGATCGAGCGCAAGGCGGGCTGGCGGATCACCGCGCTGGAGATGCGCACCCTCGACGGGGACACGCTGGAAGCGCACTACGGCGAGCACAAGGGCCGCCCGTTCTACGAGCCGCTCGTCGAGTTCATGGCCTCCGGCCCGGTCGTCGCCCTGGTGGCCGAGGGCGAGCGGGTCATCGAGGGCGTCCGCGCCCTGGCCGGCCCGACCGACCCGATCGCCGCCGCTCCCGGTTCCGTCCGCGGCGACTTCGGCACCATCACCCGGGAGAACCTCATCCACGCCTCGGACTCGCAGGAGTCCGCGGAGCGAGAACTGAAGCTTTTCTTCCCGGGTCTCTCCTGACGTCGGATCGGCCAAACAGCGCTGGTTGACGGGGGCGACCGAGGTAATTCGGTCGCCCCTCTGCATAGCGCACGCGTTCGCGGGAACGCATCCCCCCGACGTAACGTCACCATGGGTGGAACGGCACGACGTTCCACCCGTCAGGACGAAAGACCCTCGCGCTGTGTCCGTACCACGGCACTACGATGGAATCTTCCACGCCGCAGCGCCACACTCGCCGTCCAGAACAAGCCATTCATCGCTTTCTCGGGAAGGCCCGACGCATCCTCATGGGGAACAAGGGGAACTCAATGTCGTTCATCGGCCGTGACATGGCTATCGACCTCGGGACTGCCAACACGCTGGTGTACGTCAGGGGGCGCGGCATCGTCCTGAACGAGCCGTCCGTCGTGGCCATCAACACCAACACCGGCGGCATCCTGGCGGTCGGTTCCGAGGCCAAGAAGATGATCGGCCGTACGCCCGGCAACATCGTCGCCGTACGGCCCCTGAAGGACGGCGTGATCGCCGACTTCGAGATCACGGAGCGGATGCTCCGCTACTTCATCCTGAAGATCCACAAGCGCCGCTACCTGGCCCGCCCCCGTGTGGTCGTCTGCGTGCCCTCCGGCATCACCGGAGTCGAGCGCCGCGCCGTCATCGAGGCGTCGACCCAGGCCGGCGCGCGCCAGGTGCACATCATCGAAGAGCCGATGGCGGCGGCGATCGGCTCCGGCCTCCCGGTCCACGAGGCCACCGGCAACATGGTCGTGGACATCGGCGGCGGCACCACCGAGGTGGCCGTGATCTCCCTCGGCGGCATCGTCACCGCCCAGTCGATCCGGGTCGCCGGCGACGAACTGGACAACGCGATCATCCAGCACGTCAAGAAGGAGTACTCGCTGCTCCTCGGCGAGCGCACCGCCGAGCAGATCAAGATCACCATCGGCTCCGCGTACGACATGGACAAGGACGAGCACACCGAGATCCGCGGGCGCGACCTCGTCTCCGGCCTGCCCAAGACCGTGGTCATCTCGGCCGCCGAGGTCCGCAAGGCCATCGAGGAGCCGGTCAACGCGATCGTCGACGCGGTGAAGACCACGCTCGACAAGTGCCCGCCGGAGCTGTCCGGCGACGTCATGGACCGGGGCATCGTCCTCACCGGCGGTGGCGCGCTGCTGCGCGGCCTGGACGAGCGGCTGCGCCGCGAGACCGGCATGCCGATCCACATCGCCGAGGACCCGCTGGACTCCGTCGCGCTCGGGTCCGGCAAGTGCGTCGAGGAGTTCGAGGCGCTGCAGCAGGTGCTGGACGCCCAGCCCCGCCGGTAGTCGCACTTCCACGATCTGCCGTGCGGGCGCTGCCGCCCCGCACGGCAGATCGTTGATATACAGGCACGAACATTCCGACGAGGAAGGCACGGCCGCCGCACGTGAGGGACACACGAGAGAGCCGGCTGCTCCTGGTACTGCTGGTCGCCATCGCGTTCGCACTGATCACGGTGGACATCCGCGGGGGCGAGGAGTCGCCGGTGGACGGCGCCCGGCAGGCCGCCGCGACGGTCTTCGGGCCGGTCGAGAACGGTATGGCGGCCGCGGTGGATCCGGTGGGCAACGCCATCGGAGCCGTCCGCGACTCCGGCGACCGGCACGACCGGATCGCCGGCCTGGAGCAGGAGAACGCCGCGCTGAAGGCCAAGCTCGGCAGCGACGCGCGCAACAACAGCCGGGTGCGCCAGCTCGACGCCATGCTGAAGACGGCGAAAACCGGCCAGTACGGCATCAAGGGCGCCGAGGTCATCGCCATAGGGGCGGCCCAGGGCTTCTCCTGGACGATCACCATCGACGCCGGCACCAAGGACGGCATCGCCCGCGACATGACCGTGCTCAACGGCGAAGGGCTGGTCGGCCGGGTCACCACCGTCGGCCCGGACACCGCCACGGTCCTGCTCGCCAACGACCCGGACTTCACCGTCGGCACCCGGATGGAGAGCACCGACGAGCTCGGCTTCGCCACCGGCCAGGGCTCGCGCCCGCTGTCGGTGCAGTTCCTCAACGGCAAGGCCAAGGTGAAGAAGGGCGACCGGCTCGTCACCTTCGGCTCCAGCAGGGACAAGCCGTTCGTGCCCGGCGTCCCGGTCGGCGAGGTCGTCCGGGTGGACCCGTCCGGCGGCGACCTGACCCGCACCGTCTACGTCAAGCCGTTCGTCGGCTTCACCAAGCTCGACATCGTCGGCATCGTCGTGCAGGCGCCCCGCCAGGACCCCCGCGACACCGTGCTCCCCGCCAAGGCGGCCAAGCCGAAGCCCAAGCCCACCCCCACGGTCACCGTGACGGTCCAGCCCAACGGCGACCTCGTGGACGGCAGCGGCAAGGTGGTCGGCAACGTGAACGAGAAGCCCGGCACCGAAGCCGCCGCGGACCCCGACGCCGACGCGACGGGGGCCGACGCGCCCGTGAACGACGTGGCGGCCGACGACGCCGCCACCGACCAGGAGTAGCCGAACGCCATGCGCTTCAACCGGATCCTGCTCTCCGTCCCCCTGGTCGTGGTCGCCCTCGTCGTCCAGGTCTCCGTCCTCGCGCGCCTCCAACTCCCCGGCGCCGTACCCGATCTGCTGCTGCTCACCGTGCTGGCGCTCGCCTTCGTGTACGGACCCGTCAGCGGCGCCCTCATCGGCTTCGGCGCGGGCCTCCTCGCCGACCTCGCGCCGCCCGCCGACCACGCCGCCGGGCGCTACGCGCTGGTGCTCTGCGTCGTCGGCTACCTCGCCGGCCTCGTCCGGCCGGAGAACGGGCGGCTCAAGTCCGCCGCCGGCCCGATGGTCTTCGTGGTCGCCGCCGCGGTCGGCTCGACACTGCTGTACGCGGGCGTCGGCGCCCTCGTGGGCGACACCGCCGCCCGCCATGTGGGCCTCGGCAGCCTGCTGTTCACCGCCGCCGTGTACGACGTGCTGCTGGCGCCCTTCACGGTGCCGCTGATCATGGCGCTCGCCAGACGCACCGAGAACGACCCCGTCGTGGACTCCTCCGGCGGCGGCGACGTCGCCGCCGGGTGGCTGTCCACCGGCACGGGGTTGACCATCGGCGGCCAGCGGGGCGGCCTTCGCGTCAGGGCAGCACGCAACCGCGCCGCGCGCGCGGGCAAGATCAAGGGAGTCAAGCGACTGTGACGGCGGACCAGCACCCGGCCACCGGCTCCACCGGGGCCGCCGGATGAGCAACATCCCCGAGACCGGCAGGACCCAGCGGGTCCAGATCCGGCTGATCGTCATCCAGGTACTCGTCTTCTCGCTGCTGCTGACCCTCGGCGGCCGGCTCTGGTACCTCCAGATCCGCAACGGCCAGGAGTACACCGACGAGGCGAAGAACAACCACGTCCAGCAGGTCGTCCAGCCCGCCGTCCGCGGCTCCATCCTCGACGCGCGCGGCGTGCCGCTGGCCGACAACGAGACCCGTCTGGTCGTCTCCGCAAGCCGCACCGAGCTGCTGAAGATGAAGGACGACGGCGAGAGCGTCCTCACCCGGCTCGCGGACGTCCTCGACATGGAGCCGAAGGAGGTCATCGACAAGGTCCGGCTCTGCGACGCGAATACCCCCCAGCCCTGCTGGAACGGCTCGCCCTACCAGCCGATCCCCGTCACCGACGAGGCCACCACCCAGCAGGCGCTGCAGATCCGCGAGCGCGCCGAGGACTTCCCCGGCATCACCGCCGAACCCACCGCCGTACGCCGCTACGCCGCGCCGGGCGGGGCCAACACCGCCCAGGTCCTCGGCTACCTCTCCCCGGTCACCGACGAGGAGATCACCAAGGCCCAGGACACCGACTCGCCCTACCTGCGCTCCGACCAGGTCGGCCGCTCCGGGCTGGAGCGCACCTACGACAAGGAACTGCGGGGCAAGGCCGGCGTCACCCGTTACGAGGTCGACAACCTCGGCCGGGTCATCGGTCAGGCCGAGAACGACCGGGCGGAGCCCGGCGCGAGCGTCGTCACCTCGATAGACGCCCGCGTGCAGGCCGTCGCCGAGTACGAGCTCGACCAGGCGATGAAGACGGCCCGCAAGGAGTTCGACAAGAACACCAACGAGAACTACAAGGCCGACTCCGGGGCCGTCGTCGTGATGGAGGCCAAGACCGGCCGCGTCGTCGCCATGGCCTCGCTCCCGACCTACGACCCCAACGCCTGGGTCGGCGGGATCTCCGCGAAGGACTACACGAACCTCACCAGCAAGAAGTCCAACTTCCCGCTGCTGAACCGGGCGATCCAGGGCCAGGCGGCCCCCGGCTCGATCTTCAAGGTCATCTCCTCGACGGCCGCGGTCAACGCCGGGTACCCGTTCGACGGCAACTACCCCTGCCCCAGCTCGTACTCCATCGGCGGCCAGACCTTCAAGAACTTCGAGTCCCAGGGCTACGGCTCCATCACCATCGGCCGCGCCCTGGAGGTCTCCTGCGACACCGTGTACTACGGCATCGCGCACAAGGAGTGGCAGAAGGACGGCGGCACCTCGCCGAAGAAGAACGCCAACGACTGGTTCTACAAGACCGCCCACCAGTTCGGCCTCGGCAAGGAGACCGGCATCGACCTCCCCAACGAGGTCAGCGGCCGCGTCCCCGACCGCCAGTGGAAGCAGGACTTCTACGACGCCAACAAGGACGCCTGGTGCAAGCAGGGCAAGAAGGACGGCACGTACGTCGAGATGATCGCGTACGAGAACTGCCTCGAAGGCAACAAGATGCGCGCCGGTGACTCCGTCAACTACTCCATCGGCCAGGGCGACACGCTCGTCACCCCGATCCAGATGGCGACCATCTACGCGGCGATCTCCAACGGCGGCACCCTGTACGACCCGACGGTCGGCAAGGCGGTCGTCAGCGGCGACGGCAGGACCGTGCAGGAGATCAAGCCCACCTCGCACGGCAAGCTCCCCTTCACCGGCAAGACGCGCGACGAGATGGACGAGGCCCTCGCGGGCGTCGCGACCCGGGGCAGCGCCGCCTGGCGGTTCGGCGGCTGGCCCCAGGACAAGATCCCGATGCACGCCAAGACGGGTACGGCCGAGGTCTACGGCAAGCAGACGACCTCCTGGTTCGCCACCTACACCGACGAGTACTCGATCGTCATGACGATCTCCCAGGGCGGTACGGGCTCCGGCGCCTCCGGGCCCGCCGTCCGCAACATCTACGACGCGCTCTACGGCCTCGACGACAACGGCAAGCAGGACCTCAAGAGGGCGCTGCTGCCCAAGCCGGAGAAGACCCTGCCGAAGATCCAGCCCGACGGCTCCATCGACGCGCCCAAGATCAAGCCCTACGACCCGGACGCGCAGAAGCCGCTCGACGAGGGACAGCAGGCGCTCGCCGCCGTCGTGGGGAGGCGCGACTGATGGCCGGATTCTCCGTCCCCCGGTACGGCCCCGAGCGGTCCTGGTGGGACCGGCTCACCGCCCGCGACTCCCTGGTGCGCCGGCTGGACTGGCCGCTGCTCGGTTCGGCGCTGGCGCTCTCCTTCGTCGGCTCGCTGCTGGTCTGGTCGGCGACCCGCAACCGCGACTCGCTGACCCACGGCGACCCGTACTACTTCCTGTTCCGGCACGTGCTCAACACCGGTATCGGGTTCGCCCTGATGATCGGCACGATCTGGCTCGGCCACCGCACCCTGCGCGGCGCGGTGCCGATCCTGTACGGCCTGTCCGTGCTGCTGGTGCTGTCGGTCCTCACCCCGCTCGGCGCCACCGTCAACGGCGCGCACGCCTGGATCATCGTCGGCGGCGGCTTCTCGCTCCAGCCGTCCGAGTTCACCAAGATCACCATCATCCTCGGCATGGCGATGCTGCTGGCGGCCCGGGTCGACGCGGGGGACCAGCCGCACCCCGACCACCGGACCGTCGCCAAGGCCCTCGGCATCGCCCTGATCCCGATGGCCGTCGTCATGCTGATGCCCGACCTGGGCTCCGTGATGGTCATGGCGGTCATCGTGCTCGGCGTGCTGCTGGCCTCCGGCGCCCCCAACCGGTGGATCTTCGGACTGCTGGGGGCGGGCACCGCCGGAGCCCTCGCGGTCTGGCAGCTCGGCCTGCTGGACGAGTACCAGATCGCCCGCTTCGCCGCCTTCGCCAACCCGGCCCTCGACCCGGCCGGGGTCGGCTACAACACCAACCAGGCCCGGATCGCGATCGGCTCCGGCGGCCTCACCGGCACCGGGCTGTTCGAGGGCACCCAGACCACCGGGCAGTTCGTCCCCGAGCAGCAGACCGACTTCGTCTTCACCGTGGCCGGTGAGGAACTCGGCTTCCTCGGCGCCGGCCTGATCATCGTGCTGCTCGGTGTGGTGCTGTGGCGGGCCTGCCGCATCGCCCGCGAGACCACCGAGCTCTACGGCACGATCGTCGCGGCCGGCATCATCGCCTGGTTCGCCTTCCAGGCGTTCGAGAACATCGGCATGACCCTCGGGATCATGCCGGTCGCGGGTCTGCCGCTGCCGTTCGTCTCGTACGGGGGGTCCTCGATGTTCGCGGTGTGGGTGGCGATCGGGCTGCTTCAGTCGATCAAGGTGCAGCGGCCCATGTCCGCCTGAGCGGGTTCCGCGCCACGACGGCGGTCCCGGCCCCCGGCCGGGGCCGCCGTCGTGGCTTTCCGGCAGCTCCCGGGCGCGGCCCGGAGCCCGGCGCGGGGCCCGGCGAAGGCGCTCGCCCCCTGCACGGGGGAGCGGAGCGCGACTAGATTCGGTACATGGCCGATGTGAAGCGTGAGATCGAGCGGAAGTTCGAAGCGGACCCCGGCGCGCAGGTGCCCGACCTGACGGGCACGGCGGACGTGGCCGCGGTGGCGGCCCTGGGCGTCACCGAACTGGACGCCGTCTACTACGACACCGACGACCTCCGGCTCGCCGCGGACTCCGTGACGCTGCGCCGCCGCACCGGCGGCTCCGACGCCGGGTGGCACGTCAAGTTCCCGGTCGCCGCCCACGTCCGCGACGAGATCGGCGCCCCGCTCTCCGACACCCTGCCGGACTCCCTCGCCGCGCTGCTGCGGTCCCGGGTCCGGGGCGCCGATCTCCGGCCGACCGTCCGCCTCCTCTCCGCACGCGACGTCCACCACCTGCGGGACGCGGACGGGTGCCTCCTCGCGGAGCTGAGCGTCGACGCCGTCGTGGCCGAACGCCTCGCGGGACCGGGCGCCGGCACCACCGCCGCCTGGACCGAGATCGAGGTGGAACTGGCCGACGACGGCGATCCCGCCCTCCTGGACGCCGTCGCCGGGCGGCTCGCCGCCGCGGGCGTCCGGCCCTCCGGCTCGCACTCCAAACTCGCCCGCGCCCTCGCCGAGACGACCCCCGCGCCCAAGGGGAAGCCCAGGAAGCCCGGGAAGCCCGGGAAGCCCGAGCGACGGGAGCGGGCCTCCGCGCCCACCGCGGGGGACCACGTCCTCGCGTACGTCCGCGAGCAGGTCGAGGCGATCGTCGCGCTCGATCCGGCCGTCCGCAGGGAACTGCCCGACTCCGTCCACCGGATGAGGGTCGCCACCCGCCGGCTGCGCAGCGCCTTCAAGAGCTTCCGAGCCGTTCTCGACCGGAGCGTGACGGACCTGCTCGGCGACGAACTGAAGTGGCTGGCCGGCGAACTGGGCGTGGGACGCGACCAGGAGGTACTGGAGAAGCGGCTCGACGCGGCGGTCGAGGACGTCCCGGACCCGCTGCTGCTCGGCCCGGTCCGCGCGCGGTTGCGCCTCTGGTCGGCCGCCCGCCGGGCGGACTCGCGCGCCCGCGTCGTCGGGACGCTCGACGGCGAGCGCTACCTCGCGCTCCTCGACACGCTGGTGGCGCTGCTGGACGAGCCGCCGCTGCTGCCCGCCGCCGGCCGGTCCCCGGACAAGGTGCTGGCCAAGGCGGCGCGCAAGGAGTTCGGACGGTTGGCCGACCGGGTCGCCCTCGCGGGGGACCGCCCGCCGGGCCACGAGCGCGACCTCGCCCTGCACGAGGCCCGCAAGGCCGCCAAGCGCGCCCGGTACGCCGGCGAGGCTGCCCGGCCGGCGCTCGGCAAGCCCGCGAAGCGGTTCACCCGCCGGATGAAGGAGGTCCAGTCCCTGCTCGGCGACCACCAGGACAGCGTGGTGGCCCGCGACGCCCTGCGGGACCTCGCGGTCGGGGCGAACGAGGCGGGGGAGTCCTCCTTCACCTGGGGCCTGCTGTACGCCCGGGAGGAGGCCGGCGCCGCCGCCCGGGAGCGCGAACTGCCCGGCGTCTGGTCCCGGGCGGCGGCTCCCGGAGCACGGGCGGCGCTGAAGAGCTGAGCACCGGGGTACGCTGGATGGTCACCCCCGCCAGCTCACGAAGGTTCGCGAGATGTCTGCCGAGTCGGTCTTCCCACAGCTCGAAGCTCTGCTCCCGCATGTGCAGAAGCCCATCCAGTACGTCGGCGGTGAACTGAACTCCACCGTCAAGCCGTGGGACGAGTGCGACGTCCGCTGGGCCCTGATGTACCCCGACGCGTACGAGGTCGGGCTGCCCAACCAGGGCGTCATGATCCTGTACGAGGTGCTCAACGAGCGCCAGGGCGTGCTCGCCGAGCGCACCTACAGCGTCTGGCCCGACCTCGAAGAGCTGATGCGCGAGCACGCGGTGCCCCAGTTCACCGTGGACAGCCACCGTCCCGTCGGCGCGTTCGACGTGTTCGGGCTGAGCTTCTCCACCGAGCTGGGCTACACCAACATGCTCACCGCGCTGGACCTCGCGGGCATCCCGCTGGAGTCCAAGGACCGCACCGTCGACCACCCGATCGTGCTCGCGGGCGGCCACGCCGCGTTCAACCCCGAGCCGATCGCGGACTTCATCGACTGCGCGGTCATCGGCGACGGCGAGCAGGCGGTCCTGGAGATCACCGAGATCATCCGCGCCTGGAAGGCCGAAGGCCGCCCCGGCGGCCGCGAAGAGGTGCTGTTCCGGCTGGCGAAGACCGGCGGCGTCTACGTTCCCGGTTTCTACGACGTCGAGTACCTCCCCGACGGCCGCATCGGCCGGGTCGTGCCCAACAAGTCGGGCGTGCCGTGGCGGGTCTCCAAGCACACCGTCATGGACCTCGACGAGTGGCCCTACCCCAAGCAGCCCCTGGTGCCGCTCGCGGAGACGGTCCACGAGCGGATGTCCGTGGAGATCTTCCGCGGTTGCACCCGCGGCTGCCGCTTCTGCCAGGCCGGCATGATCACGCGCCCCGTGCGGGAGCGGAGCATCACCGGCATCGGCGAGATGGTCGACCGCGGTCTCAAGGCCACCGGCTTCGAGGAGGTCGGCCTGCTCTCGCTGTCCTCCGCCGACCACAGCGAGATCGGTGAGATCGCCAAGGGCCTCGCCGACCGGTACACCGAGGACAAGATCGGTCTCTCGCTGCCGTCCACCCGCGTCGACGCGTTCAACGTGGACCTGGCCAACGAGCTGACCCGCAACGGCCGCCGGTCCGGCCTCACCTTCGCCCCCGAGGGCGGCTCCGAGCGGATGCGCAAGGTCATCAACAAGATGGTCTCGGAGGAGGACCTGATCCGGACGGTCGCCACCGCGTACGGCAACGGCTGGCGCCAGGTGAAGCTGTACTTCATGTGCGGCCTGCCCACCGAGACCGACGAGGACGTCCTCCAGATCGGCGACATGGCGGTCAACGTCATCGCCAAGGGCCGCGAGGTCTCGGGCCAGAACGACATCCGCTGCACCGTCTCCATCGGCGGGTTCGTCCCCAAGCCGCACACCCCCTTCCAGTGGGCGCCGCAGCTCGGCGTCGAGGAGACCGACGCCCGGCTCGCCAAGCTCAGGGACAAGATCCGCGGCGACAAGAAGTACGGCCGCTCGATCGGCTTCCGCTACCACGACGGCAAGCCCGGCATCGTCGAGGGCCTGCTCTCCCGCGGCGACCGCCGCGTCGGCGCCGTCATCCGCGCCGTCTACGAGGACGGCGGCCGCTTCGACGGCTGGCGCGAGCACTTCAGCTACGACCGCTGGATGAAGTGCGCCGCCGCGACGCTCCCCGCCTTCGGAGTGGACGTCGACTGGTACACCACCCGCGAGCGGACGTACGAGGAGGTCCTGCCCTGGGACCACCTGGACTCGGGCCTCGACAAGGACTGGCTCTGGGAGGACTGGCAGGACTCGCTCGACGAGACCGAGGTCGAGGACTGCCGCTGGACCCCCTGCTTCGACTGCGGCGTCTGCCCGCAGCTCGACCTGGACATCCAGATCGGCCCGACCGGCAAGAAGCTGCTGCCGCTGAGCGTGGTCAACCAGTAGTCGTCCGTGAGCGGCCCGCCCCCCGTCCCGGACGGAGGGCGGGCCGCTGCGTCGTTCCCGCCGCCCCCTCTCGTTTCCGCTCGTGGCGGACGGGCGGAACCCCAGGTCGGGGAACCGGGCGGGGCCCCTGCGCGTACTCTGGGTGAGGCAGTACCACCGACACGACCCCCCGACGCGGTGGGCCGCACCCGAGACCGACCCGCCCGGCGCGAATCCGCCGGGGCAGGACGGACCGGCGCGGACGTCCCGGCCCTGACGGGGGACCCTGTACTTCGTGGGCGGCGCCCCGCCGGGGCCGCCCCGCACCGAGGAGAAGAACCACTGGGCAAGCGACAGCCCGAAGGCCCGCCGCCCGCACCGGCGGTGCAGCGCATCCGACTGCGCTACACCAAGCGCGGCCGCCTCCGGTTCACCAGCCACCGTGACTTCCAGCGGGCCTTCGAGCGGGCGCTGCGCCGCTCCGAGGTGCCGATGGCCTACTCCGCCGGCTTCACCCCGCACCCCAAGGTGTCGTACGCCAACGCCGCACCGACCGGCACCGGCAGCGAGGCCGAGTTCCTGGAGATCGCCCTCACCGAGGCGCGTGACCCCGCGGTCCTGCGCGAGCTGCTCAACGAGTCGCTGCCGGACGGCCTCGACATCACCGACGCGGTGGAGGCCCGGACGTCCGGTCTCGCCGACCGGCTGACCGCCTCCGTCTGGGAGATGCGGGTCGAGGGCGTCACCGTCGAAGAGGCCGGACGGGCCGTGAGCGCGTTCCTGGCGGCCGGGACCGTCGAGGTCCAGCGCCGCGCCAAGAACGGCATGCGGACCTTCGACGCCCGTGCCGCGGTGGCCTCGCTGGAGGCCCTGCACGCCGAGTCCGATAGGCCCGGGGACGACGCCTGTGCGATACTGCGCCTGGTAGTACGGCACACCACACCCGCCGTACGACCCGACGACGTCCTGTCCGGTCTCCGAGCCGTGGCCGACCTGGCGCCGCCGGTCCCCGTAGCGGTGACCAGGCTGGCGCAGGGGCTCTTCGACGAGGAGTCCGGCACGGTGACCGACCCGCTCGCGCCCGACCGCGACGCAACCCCGGCCGCATCAGCGGCCGTCGGGGATGCCGCCGCGACGGTGCCCGAGGGTGCCGAAACCGCGTAAGGCGGTCGTCGAAAGCGCAGCCCTCCGACTCGGGAGCCACCTGGGTCGGGCCGCGCGCCGACCAGAAGACTTTCGCCAGGCCGTACGCACACCGTGTACGGAACCGGCGAGCCAGACATCAGCTCCCGTGCGGCGCCCGCGCCCCGGGCGGCGGTGCACCGCACTGCGTGCGAGCCCGCCGTACCGGATTCAGGCGCGGCGCCCGGGAGCGCGACGGGAGAACCGCCCGCATGCCTCAGTCGAACGAACCCGGCACGACCGGAAACAGCGAAGAGAACACCCCCGGGGACAAGCTGCCGCCGCGCCGTAGGCGCCGCGCCGCGTCCCGCCCCGCGGGCCCGCCCGTCGGAGCGGCGGGCACCGCCGCGGACGACGCGACGCCGTCGGCCCCGGCCGCCGGGGCCGAGGAGCCGCGTACGGCCGACGAGCCGGCCGAGGCCGCGCCCGCGCCGCGCGCCCGCCGCCGCGCCGTCCGGAAGGCGACAGCCCCGGCCGCCCCGCCGGAGGCCGCCGAGATCGTGGTCGAGGCCACCGCGCCCGCCGCCGAGCCCGAAGCCCCGGCCGGGGCTTCTGCCGGCGCCACCGAGGAGACACCCGAGGGGGCCCCCGCGCCGCGTGCCCGCCGCCGTGCGGTGCGCAAGGCGACCGCCCCCGCCGGTGCGCCGCAGGCCGCCGAGCCGGTGGCCGAGCCCGTGCCCGTGGAGGAGGGCGACGCGCCCGTCGAGGAGCCGGCGGCCGAGGCTCCGCGCCCCCGCCGCCGTGCCTCCCGCAAGGCATCCGCCCCGGCCGGTCCGCCGCAGGGCGCCGTGGAGACCGTGGTGGCCGAGCCCCTCGCGGAGCCGGAGCCCGAGGCCGTCGAGCCGGAGGTTGTCGAGCCCGAGGTCGTCGAGCAGCCCGCGGCCGTGGAGCCCGAGCCGTCCGCCGCCCCGCGCCGCGCCCGTCGCCGCGCCTCCGCCCCGGCCGGTGCGCCGCAGTCCGAGGCCGCCGGCCGACAGGCCGCGGAGACGCAGGCCGCGGAGACGCAGGCCGCGGAGACGCAGGCCGCGGAGACGCAGGCCGCGGAGACGCAGACGGTCGAGGCGCCCGCCGCCGAGACCCCGGCGGCCGAGGCCCCCGCCGCGCAGGAGGAGCCCGCCGAGGCCCCCCGCGGCCGCCGCCGCGCCTCCCGCAGGGCCTCGGCCCCCGCCGGTGCACCGCAGCCCGCCGAGATCGCCGAGGCCGTCGAGGCCGCGCCCGAGGTGGGCGAGAGCCTGCCCGCCGCGGTCGCCGAGGAGCTCGCCTCCGAGAGTGACGAGGTCGCCGACGCCGCGCCGCGCGGCCGTCGCCGCCGGGCCACCGCCCCGGCCGGCCGGCCGGAGTTCACCGCCACCGAGGAGCCCGCCCGCAAGGGCCGCCGTGCGACGCGCCCGGCCGTGGCCGTCTTCCAGGCGCCGGTGTTCGCCGAGCCGATGTTCCAGACGCCCGAGACGGCCGCCGCCGCGGCCGCCGCAGCCGCGAAGTCGGCCCCGTACGACGAGGTCGAGGACGAGGAGACCGAGGAGCAGCAGGCCCCGCAGGCGGCGGCCCCGGTCGCCGAGGCCGCGCCGCAGGGCGGGTCCCGTCGCCGTCGCCGCCGCCGTGGCGAGGCCGCCGAGGGTGAGCGCGCCGCCGCCGCGTCGGTGGCGTCGCCCGAGGAGGAGCCGGAGCCCGCGGAGGACGAGGCGCCCGTCGCCGAGGACGACGCGCACGAGTCCGAGGAGAACGAGTACGGCGACCGGCCGTCGCGCCGCCGCCGTCGCGGGGGCCGTCGCCGCCGCCGCGGTGAGGCCGGAGACTTCGAGGACGAGCAGCACGACGAGGAGCCCGCCGGCTCCGGGCACCGCGCCGACGCCCAGGACGAGGCGCCCGAGGCCGAGGACGACGCCCAGGACCACGAGGACGACGAGCAGGACGACCACGACTCCGCGGCCTCCGGGTCGAGCAGCAGCCGTCGCCGTCGCCGTCGTCGCCGCCGCAACGGCGACACGGGCGTCGACGCCGACCAGGGCGCCGACGACCCGGAGCGCACGGTCGTCAAGGTGCGTGAACCGCGCGAGCGCCGGACCCGTGAGACGGCCGAGCGCGAGCCCGGCACCGGCTTCGACGAGGTCCAGTCCATCAAGGGCTCGACCCGCATGGAGGCGAAGAAGCAGCGCCGCCGCGAAGGCCGCGAGCAGGGCCGCCGTCGCGTCCCGATCATCACCGAGGCCGAGTTCCTGGCGCGGCGCGAGGCCGTCGAGCGCGTCATGGTCGTCCGCCAGAACGGTGAGCGCACCCAGATCGGCGTCCTCGAGGACAACGTCCTGGTCGAGCACTACGTCAACAAGGAGCAGGCCACCAGCTACGTCGGCAACGTCTATCTGGGCAAGGTCCAGAACGTGCTGCCGTCCATGGAGGCCGCCTTCGTCGACATCGGCAAGGGCCGCAACGCCGTGCTGTACGCCGGCGAGGTCAACTTCGAGGCGCTCGGCATGGCCCACGGGCCGCGCCGCATCGAGACCGCGCTGAAGTCCGGCCAGTCCGTCCTGGTCCAGGTCACCAAGGACCCGATCGGCCACAAGGGCGCCCGCCTGACCAGCCAGGTCTCGCTGCCCGGCCGCTACCTCGTCTACGTGCCCGAGGGCTCGATGACCGGGATCAGCCGCAAGCTGCCCGACACCGAGCGCTCCCGGCTCAAGTCGATCCTCAAGAAGATCGTTCCCGAGGACGCGGGCGTCATCGTGCGCACCGCCGCCGAGGGCGCGAGCGAGGACGAGCTGCGCCGCGACGTCGAGCGGTTGCAGGGCCAGTGGGAGGAGATCCAGAAGAAGTCCAGGGCGACCGGCAGCTCCAACGCGCCGACCCTGCTCTACGGCGAGCCGGACATGACCGTCCGGGTCGTCCGCGACATCTTCAACGAGGACTTCTCCAAGGTCATCGTCAGCGGCGACGAGGCGTGGGAGACCATCCACGGATACGTCTCCCAGGTGGCGCCGGACCTGACGGACCGGCTGTCCCGCTGGACGTCCGAGGTCGACATCTTCGCGACGTACCGCATCGACGAGCAGCTCATGAAGGCGCTGGACCGCAAGGTCTACCTGCCGAGCGGCGGTTCGCTGGTGATCGACAAGACCGAGGCGATGGTCGTCGTCGACGTCAACACCGGCAAGTTCACCGGGCAGGGCGGCAACCTCGAGGAGACCGTCACCAAGAACAACCTGGAGGCGGCAGAGGAGATCGTTCGCCAGCTCCGGCTGCGCGACCTCGGCGGCATCGTGGTCGTCGACTTCATCGACATGGTGCTGGAGTCCAACCGCGACCTCGTGCTCCGGCGGCTGCTGGAGTGCCTGGGCCGCGACCGGACCAAGCACCAGGTCGCCGAGGTCACCTCGCTCGGCCTGGTCCAGATGACCCGCAAGCGGGTCGGCCAGGGGCTGCTGGAGTCGTTCTCCGAGACCTGTGTCCACTGCAACGGGCGCGGCGTGATCGTGCACATGGAGCAGCCGACGGTGTCGGGCGGCGGTGGGGGCGGCAAGCGCTCCAAGAAGCGCCGCGGCGGCCAGGAGTACGGCCACGAGCAGGACCACGGCCACGAGCTGGACGAGCACGGCCACGAGCACGACGAGCACGAGCACGAGACCGAGGCGGAGGTCGCCGCCGAGGTGGCCGCCCCGGTGGCGCTGCCCGAGCCGGAGTTCGTCCCGGACGAGGAGCTGTACAGCAGCGCGGCCGAGGCGGAGGCCGCCGCCACGCGCGGCCGGGGCCGTCGCCGGGCGAGCCGCAAGGCGTCGGCTCCCACCGGCTCCCCGAAGGCGGCCGCCCCGGCGCCCGTCGTCGAGGAGGCCCCGGTGGTCGCCGAGGTCCCCGCGGTCCGGGAGGAGGCCCCTGCCGAGCCCGCCCCCGCGGCGGCCGTGGAGCAGGAGCCCGCCGCGGCTCCGGCCGCCGAGGCCGCCCCGCAGGGCCGGACGCGCCGCCGGGCCACCCGCAAGGCGTCCGCCCCGGCGGGATCGCCGAAGCCGGCCGAGGCACCCGAGCCGGTCCGTCCGGCCGAGCCCGCGGCCGACCCGGTGGCCGTGGAGGACCCGGTGGTCGAAGCGCCCGAGCCCGTCCCGGCCCCCGAGGCCGAGACGCCCGAGGCGCAGGCCCCCGCCCCGGCCCCCGAGGCGCAGGCCCCGGCGGGCGAGGCCCCGGCCCCGCGCGCCCGTCGCAGGGCGACCCGTAAGGCCACCGCGCCCGCCGGGTCGCCGACCGGCGCCGAGGAAGCGGCGACCGTCGTGATCGACAGCGGCTCGGCGGAGACCGGTGGCACCGGCGCCACCGGCGACGAGGAGCCGGCGGCACCCGCCAAGAAGACGGCGGCCCGCAAGACCGCCGCCAAGAAGGCCCCGGCCAAGAAGGCGGCGGCGAAGAAGACGGCGGCCAAGAAGACGACGACGGCCAAGAAGACGGCCACGAAGAAGACGACCGCCAAGAAGGCGGCCGCTTCGGAGACGTCGTCGGACGCGTAACACCCGTCCGTTCCCCCACGAGCCGCCCCCGCTGTCCCGGGGGCGGCTCGTCGGCGTATGGGCCCGTGTCTGCTTCCGGGGGTTGAGGTCACCGGAACGAAACACAGCGGTGCCCGTTTCCGCCCGTCATGCCCCATCTCTCCACCAAGTGGAGCGCAGGTATATTTGATGTGTAATTCAAGGGGTGGGGGATTCATGGCTCATTTGAAAGTAAGCATCGTGGTGCCCGTGTACAACGCGGGGCCGTACATCGAGCGGTGTGCGCCGTCGCTGACGGAACAGAGCATCGGGGCGGACGCCTACGAGGTCGTCTACGTGGACGACGGATCGACCGACGACTCGCTGGAGCGGCTGCGCCTGCTCGCCGAACGGCACCCGCACGTGCGGGTGCTGCACCAGGAGAACTCCGGCTGGCCCGGCAAGCCCCGCAACGTGGGGATCGCCGCGGCCCGCGGCGAGTACATACAACTCGTGGACCAGGACGACGAGTTGGCGCCCGAAGCGCTGGAGCGTCTGTACGCGATGGGGAAACGCAACGGCTCCGACATCGTCATGGGCAAGATGGCCGGCACGATGGTCGGTCCGTCCGCCGTCTTCCGCCGTTCGCGCGAGCGCTGCACCGTCGAGGACGCTCCGCTGATCGAGACGCTCACGGCCCACCGGATGTTCCGCCGCGAGTTCCTCGTGGAGCACGACCTGCGGTTTCCCGAGGGGTACTGGCGGATGGAGGACCTGCTGTTCATGGTCCAGGCGTACCCGAAGGCCAAGACCGTCTCCATACTCGCCGACTACCCCTGCTATTTCTGGAACCGCAGGGAGGACGGCGGAAACCACAGCACCGCCGCGTACGACCTGGTCGAGGACTACGGCCGGCTGCGCACCGTCATCGGCGCGCTCCGGGACTCCACGGAGCCGGGGGAGCTCCAGGACCGGCTGATGCGCCGGCTGTACCGCGTGGAGACGATGAGCCGAATAGGCGAGCCGTACGTGACCCGCGTCGACGACGAGGCCCGGCTGCGCGCGTACGAGATCATCCGTCCGCTGGCCCTGGAAGCCTTCCCGCCGGGAGTGCGCGCGGGCATGCCCGCGATGCAGAAGCTGCGGGCGACGCTGCTGGAGGACGGCCGGCCGGACTCCCTGCTGGAGCTCGCGCGCCGGGTCCAGGCGGTGAAGCCGCGGCTGGACGTCTCCGCCGCGGAGCAGGACGACGACGGACGCCTCACCCTGCACGTCCGGGCCACCTTCCACCGCGCCGACGGCTCGCCGCTGACCCTCGTGGAGCAGGACGGCCGGTACGTACTCGATCCCCGTTTCACCGAGGGCATCGAGGGCGCCGAGGGGCTCGTCGTGGAGGATCCGCTGGCGTACGCGAACGGCGAGATCCTGGTGAACGACGGCCGCCGCAAGGTCTGGTGGCACGCCGAGGACACCCTCGTCCCCCACCTGGAGGCGTACGGGGAGGACGGGGAGAGCCAGGTGGTCGTCGAGGGCGACGTGGTCCTGGACCCCACCACCCTGGCGGGCGGCGAGCCGCTGCGGCCCGGTGCGTACGAGGTCTGGATGGGGGTGCAGGTGCTCGGCGTCGGGCGGCGCCCCCGGCTCAACCCGTACGACACCGAACAGCGGGTCGCCCTCGCCTCCAAGAAACTCGGCGGCGGCGCGCGGACCGTGCGCCCGGAGTGGTCGGGGCCCGGCAAGCAGCTCAGGCTCGTCGTACGCAACCCTCCGCCGCCGCCCAAGCCGAAGCCCCCCGTCGCCGTCCAGCCGCCGCCCAAGGGGCTGCGCCGGGTGTACCGCGGCGTGCTGCGCAGGCTGTCCCCGAAGCACCGCAAGGCGGTGCGCCGGCTCGCGGCCTCGGCCGCGAGCAGACTGCGTCGGCGCTAGCCGCTTCGCGGGCGGTGGCCGTCCGGGGGCGGTTTGACCCGCCGGGCAGCGGTCCGTAACCTGAACCCTCGGCGTGTTTCGTACGCCTGCCCCTGAGCACATCCCTTCCGGAACCGGTGTCCGCACCGCGACGGGAGAGGCCGCTCATCCTTCCGGATCGTCCCGGGCTCCGGCCCGTGCGAGCGGCTGGCATCAGGGGACCCGTTCCGAGCGAGAGAGAGATCCGCGTGTACGCCATCGTGCGCAGCGGTGGTCGCCAGCACAAGGTTGCTGTCGGCGACATCGTTGAGGTTGACAAGATTTCCACCGCCAAGGTTGGCGACACGGTCGAGCTCTCGACCCTGCTCGTTGTCGACGGCGACGCCGTGACCAGCGACCCGTGGGTCCTGGCGGGCGTCAAGGTCCAGGCCGAGGTCGTGGACCACCACAAGGGTGCGAAGATCGACATCCTTCGCTACAAGAACAAGACCGGCTACCGCCGTCGCCAGGGCCACCGCCAGCAGTACACGGCGATCAAGGTCACCGGCATCCCCGCGGCTGCGAAGTAAGGGACTGACGACTCATGGCACACAAGAAGGGCGCATCGTCCACTCGGAACGGGCGCGATTCCAATGCTCAGCGGCTCGGCGTGAAGCGCTTCGGCGGTCAGGCCGTCAACGCCGGTGAGATCCTGGTCCGCCAGCGCGGCACCCACTTCCACCCGGGCACGGGCGTCGGCCGTGGCGGCGACGACACGCTGTTCGCGCTGACCGCCGGTGCGGTGGAGTTCGGTACGCACCGTGGCCGCAAGGTCGTGAACATCGTTCCGGTCGCCGCCTGATCTTCCGGCGCGCGGAGAACGACACAGCACCTTCCGAGGGCGGATCCCTGCTTTCCCGGTAGACCGGGGAAGAGGGTCCGCCCTCGGCGCGTTACGACAGAGAACATTCCGTTTTTTCCCGCAGTACCTGGAGGCACCAACCATGACCACCTTCGTGGACCGCGTCGAGCTGCATGCCGCCGCGGGTAACGGAGGCCACGGCTGCGCCTCCGTCCACCGTGAGAAGTTCAAGCCGCTGGGAGGCCCCGACGGGGGCAACGGCGGCCGGGGCGGCGACGTGACCCTCGTCGTCGACCAGGCCGTGACCACGCTGCTGGACTACCACCACCACCCCCACCGCAAGGCCACCAACGGCCAGCCCGGTGCCGGTGACAACCGCTCGGGCAAGGACGGCCAGGACCTCGTCCTGCCGGTCCCCGACGGCACCGTCGTCCTCGACCGGGACGGCAACGTCCTCGCCGACCTGGTGGGCCAGGGAACGACCTTCGTGGCCGGTCAGGGCGGTCGCGGCGGCCTCGGCAACGCCGCGCTGGCCTCGGCGCGCCGCAAGGCGCCCGGTTTCGCGCTGCTGGGCGAGCCGGGCGAGAGCCGGGACATCGTCCTGGAGCTCAAGACCGTCGCCGACGTGGCCCTGGTGGGTTACCCGAGTGCGGGCAAGTCCTCGTTGATCTCGGTGCTCTCCGCGGCCAAGCCGAAGATCGCGGACTACCCCTTCACCACCCTGGTGCCGAACCTCGGCGTCGTGACGGCCGGCTCGACCGTCTTCACCGTCGCGGACGTCCCCGGCCTCATCCCCGGCGCCAGCCAGGGCCGCGGCCTCGGTTTGGAGTTCCTGCGCCACGTCGAGCGCTGCTCGGTCCTGGTGCACGTGCTGGACACCGCCACGCTGGAGTCCGACCGCGACCCGGTCTCCGACCTCGACATCATCGAGGAGGAGCTGCGCCAGTACGGCGGCCTGGAGGACCGGCCCCGCATCGTGGTCCTCAACAAGATCGACATCCCGGACGGCCAGGAGCTGGCCGAGATGATCCGCCCCGAACTGGAGGCGCGCGGCTACCGCGTCTTCGAGGTCTCGGCCATCGCGCACAAGGGTCTCAACGACCTCTCGTACGCGCTTGCAGGGATCGTCGCCGAGTCGCGCGCGGCCAAGCCGAAGGAGGAGGCGACCCGGGTCGTCATCCGCCCGAAGGCTGTCGACGACGCCGGCTTCACCGTCGCCCCCGACGACGAGGGCGTGTACCGGGTGCGCGGCGAGAAGCCCGAGCGCTGGGTGCGCCAGACGGACTTCAGCAACGACGAGGCCGTCGGTTACCTCGCGGACCGGCTGAACCGCCTGGGCGTCGAGGACGCGCTGATGAAGGCGGGCGCCAGGGCCGGGGACGCGGTCGCGATCGGCCCCGAGGAGAACGCGGTCGTCTTCGACTGGGAGCCGACCATGATGGCCGGCGCCGAGATGCTCGGGCGACGCGGCGAGGACCACCGCATGGAGGCCCCGCGACCGGCCGAGCAGCGCCGCCGGGACCGCGAGGCGGAGCGCGACGAGGCCCTGCGCGACTTCCAGGGGTTCGAGCCCTTCAAGCACTGACGGGACGTCCGGCGGGGCGGGGGCGGGCGGGTCCATCCGGTGGACGGTCCGCCCCCGCGGCGTGTCCGCGTGCGCCCGGAGCGGCCCGGCGGGAGGGCTCCCGGCCCGTGCGGGTGCGCCGGTCGGGTGAAACCACAAGGGCGTGCGGCCCGCTCAGGGGTGGACCGGTCCGCTCACACGTGTGGCGTCGGTCACCAGGTCGTGGCGGCACGGCGGGGGCGTCACCCCTGTCCACCAGGGGTACACGAGGTGTCGAACGGGGGACCGCCACTCGACGTCCACCTTGCGAGATGGTAACGGAGAGTGCAACCATCGGGATGTTCCCGAGCCCTCGCAAGGTAGGTCGTCTGTGTCTGTGCAGCACATAGTCCAAGCCCGAACCACTGCAGTCGTACTCGCCGGTGGTACTGGTCAGCGCGTGGGTCTGTCCATCCCCAAGCAGCTCCTCAAGATCGCCGGCAAGGCGGTCATCGAGCACACGCTGTCGATCTTCCAGCAGTCCGAGTCGATCGACGACATCATCGTGCTGATGGCCCCCGGCTACGTGCCGGACGTCGAGAAGATCGTGACCAAGGCCGGCCTGACCAAGGTCGTCAAGGTCATCGAGGGCGGCTCCACGCGCAACGAGACCACCGAGCGCGCCATCGCGGTGCTCGGCGAGGGCCTGGCCGAGGGCGAGGACCGCAACATCCTGTTCCACGACGCCGTGCGCCCGCTGCTCTCGCAGCGTGTCATCAAGGACTGCGTGGACGCGCTGGAGCGCTACTCCGCCGTCGACGTCGCCATCCCCTCCGCGGACACGATCATCGTGACCCGGACGCACGGCGGTGACGGCGAGTTCATCACCGAGGTCCCCGACCGGTCGCGGCTGCGGCGCGGGCAGACGCCGCAGGCGTTCAAGCTCTCGACCATCCGCCGCGCCTACGAGGCGGCCGCCACGGACCCCAACTTCCAGGCGACCGACGACTGCTCGGTGGTCCTGAAGTACCTGCCGGACGTGCCGATCTACGTGGTCGCGGGCGACGAGTACAACATGAAGGTCACCCAGCCGGTCGACGTCTTCATCGCGGACAAGCTGTTCCAGCTCGCCTCGACCGCCGTGCCGCGCCCTGCCGACGACGTCACCTACCGGGAGCTGCTGGAGGGCCGGACGATGGTCGTCTTCGGCGGTTCCTACGGCATCGGCGCGGACATCGCCGCCCTCGCGGAGTCGTACGGGGCCAAGGTGTACGCGCTGGGACGCTCCACCACGGGCACGCACGTCGAGAACCCGGAGCACATCGACGACGCCCTCTCCAAGGCGTACGCCGAGACGGGCCGGGTCGACTTCGTGGTCAACACCGCGGGGGTGCTGCGCATCGGCAAGCTGGCCGAGACGGACAACGCGACGATCCAGGAAGCCCTGAACGTCAACTACCTCGCCCCGGTGCAGATCGCCCGCGCCTCGTACAAGTACCTGGCGGAGACCAAGGGCCAGCTGCTGCTGTACACCTCCAGCAGCTACACCCGGGGCCGCGCGGAGTACAGCCTCTACTCCTCCACCAAGGCCGCCATGGTCAACCTCACCCAGGCGCTCTCCGACGAGTGGGCCGCGGACGGGGTGCGGGTGAACTGCGTGAACCCCGAGCGCACCGCGACGCCCATGCGCACCAAGGCGTTCGGCGACGAGCCCGCCGGTTCGCTGCTCTCGTCCGAGGCGGTCGCCCAGACCTCCGTGGACGTGCTGCTCTCCGAGATGACGGGGCACGTCATCGACGTGCGGCAGCAGGACCCCACCTCGGGCGCCTCCGAGGCCTCCGGGTTCGAGCAGGCCCTGGCCGCGGTGCTGGACCGACAGGCCGATGTGTAATACTGCTTGACAAATAATTCGGGCCCCTGCTGTTCGCCTTTACCGCGAACGGCGGGGGTCCGTATTCGTGAATCTTTTCTTCACAATTTCCCCGCACTGCAAAGTCAGCACCCTCGGGAGCGGTACTTCGTGATTTCGAAAGCCATTCGCATGGCTCGCGTGGGCAGCGGGTCGGAGCTGGCCGCCGCCCTATTCCTGGTTCTGGGTTTTCCCTGCGTCATGCTCGCGGCGATAATCCCCAATGTCTGGTTCTTCGCCGTGGCCGTCGCCGCGACTTATGCGGCCGACCGCTATCTGCACCATTGCGGCAGTTATCTGATCAACCGGCTCGCCGCGGTCCGGGCCGGCCTGTCCATCCGCTTCCTCGTCCGCGAACTCCTGCTGGTGCTGCTGCTGGCCCGCATGGGCTACGGCGAGCAGACGCTGTTCTACGTGACCGTCGCCTGCCTGCTGGCCTTCTACGGCATGCAGGCGCCCCAGGGCGCGATGGTCACGCTGATCCGCCTGCGCCGCAAGCTGCCGGTGGTCAGCCGCAACGTCGACTTCGGCCCCCTCGGCATAGGGGACGCCCCGCCGCGGCTGCTGATGAGCCGGCCCGCGGAGAAGATGCTGCACCTGGACCTGTTCGCCGTGATCGGCGTCCTGGTGGCCGCCGAGTCGGGCGTGGAGGCGATCGCCTACGCGGGGCTCGCCCTGACCCTGGCCCTCGCGGTCGCCTACCTGCTGGCGCTGCTGCCCTATGTCCGGCCCAGCCGGCTGGTGCCGCCGGAGGGGAAGATCCTCGCCGCGGTCGACACCTGGCTGAAGTCGTACAAGCCGACCGTGGTGCTGTACTTCTCCGGGTCCAAGGACTCCGCCTACCAGGTCAACATGTGGCTGGAGACCATGGGGCAGCTCGACGGCCGCCCGCTGATCGTGCTGCGCGAGCGGGCCATCGTGCCCCAGCTCGCCTCCACCTCGGTCCCGGTCCTGTGCGTGCCCGGCGGGGTGCACCTGATGAACCTGGACCTGTCGACGGTGCGCGTCGCGCTGTACGCGGCCAACGTGGGCAAGAACATCCACATGCTCCGGGTGCCCACGATGAAGCACGTCTTCATCGGCCACGGCGACAGCGACAAGCTCGCCAGCGTCAACCCGTTCAGCAAGGTCTACGACGAGGTGTGGACGGCCGGCCGCGCGGGACGGGACCGGTACGCGCTGGCCGACGTCGGTGTGCGCGACGAGGACATCGTCGAGGTGGGCAGGCCCCAGCTCGCGACGATCCTCCCGTGGACCGGTACGACCAGGAACCCGATCCCGACGGTGCTGTACGCCCCGACCTGGGAGGGCTGGGACGACAACCCCGGCAACACCTCGCTGCTGCTGGCGGGCGAGAACATCGTCCGCCGCCTGCTGGCCGCCGAGAACCCGGTGCGGGTGCTGTACAAGCCGCACCCGTTCACCGGGACGCGCAGCCGTCAGGCGCTCGCCGCCCACCTGCGGATCACCGCACTGATCGAGGAGGCGGCCGCCAAGCGGACCGCCGACCCGCGCTGGACCGCGAAGGCGGCCGAGCTCCAGGGCGAGCAGGCCGCCGCCCGCGCCGAGCTGGTCCGGATCGAGGCGCGGCTGGCCGAACTGGCGGGCGGCGCGTCGAACGCCCGCGACGAGGCCGAGCTGTCCCGCAACTCGCTCGCCGACCCGGCGCGCGAGGCGGAGACCGCGAAGCTGCGCGACGCGTGGAACAGCGCCTACTGGCGCTCGGCGGGCTGGTGGCAGCACCAGGTCGTCCAGGGCTCCACGATGCGGTTGTACGACTGCTTCAACGAGTCGGACGCGATGGTCTCGGACATCTCCAGCGTGGTCTCCGACTTCATCGCCAGTGGCAAGCCCTACGCGGTCACCGACTCCGCGGGGCTGGGCGCCGAGGAGTTCAAGCGCCAGAACACGGCGGTCCGGGCGGCGGTGATCCTCTCCAACGAGGCCACCGAGCTGGACGGCCTGCTGGCCGCGGTCGCCGACCAGGCGGCCGACACCCTCGCTGCCGAGCGCCGCGAGATCAAGGAGTACCTGCTGGGCCCCGACGAGCCGACGTCGATCCAGCGGTTCGACGCCGCCGTGCAGGCCCTGGCCGCGCGGGCGGAGGCACGGAATCTGGGCGTCGCCAACCTGGGGGAGCCGGTCGGCGGCTGAACCGGCCGGCCGGAGACCCGGTCGTCCACCGCGATGCGCATGGCCCGGGAGACCGTCACAGGACGGACTTCCGGGCCGTGTGGCGTAGGTCACATTTCGCAGGGGAGGGCGGTGCCGTAACTTTCGTCGGGTTCCGGGTGTCTTGTCAGGTGTGAACGCGAGAAGAACACCGGATGTCAGCGTCATCATCGGGGCCTACGAGGCCATGCCGTACCTCGTCCGCTGCCTCGAATCCGTCGCTTCCCAGACCCTCGACGCCGACCGCATGGAGATCATCGCGATCGACGACGGCTCGACCGACGGTACGGGCGAGCACCTGGAGCGGTTCGCCGCCTCCACCCCGATCCCCATGACCGTCCTGCGGCAGGCCAACTCCGGCGGCCCGAGCGGTCCGCGCAACGTGGGCCTCCGGCGGGCGCGCGGCCGGTACGTCTTCTTCCTCGACGCCGACGACTTCCTCGGGTACGAGGCCCTGGAACGGATGGTCGCCATGGCCGACCGGGCGGGCACCGACGTGGTCCTCGGCAAGCTGGTCGGCGTCAACCGCGGGGCCCCCGGGTCGATGTGGCAGGGCACCCACGAACGCGTCGACATCTACAGCTCCCGGGTCATCTACACCCTCAGCGCGCAGAAGCTCTTCCGGCGCGAACTGCTGACCCGCCTCGGCCTCGAGTTCGACGAGAAGCTGAAGACCGGTGAGGACGCCCTCTTCACCATGGAGGCGTACATCCGCGGCGCCGGCGTCTCCGTGATCTCCGACTACGTCTGCTACTACCTCGTCGGCCGCGACGACGGCAAACACGTCACCCGTTCCGGCAGTTACGAGCCACGGTTCGCCGCGCTGCGGGCCCTGATGGAGCTCATCGCCCGCCTGGTGCCGGAGGGCCCGCAGCGCGACTTCATGATGGTGCGGCCGTTCACCGTCGGCCTGCTCCAGCAGTTCGGCCCCTGCGTGCTCAAGGAGAGCGAGGAGGTGCGGCGCCACAAGCTGGAACTGGTCGCGCCGCTCATGGATGCCTACTGGCACCCGGGCGTGGCCCAGCGCATCAAGGTGGGCGAGCGCATCCGGCTCGAATACGTGGCGCGCGGGCGGCTCGACTGGCTCGACGAGGTCCTGCGGTTCCTCGCCGCGAAACGGGAGCCCGAGGTCGTCCCGGCCGACCGGGGGAGCGCCGCCTACCTCGCGTACCCGCACTTCAGAGACGCGCAGGCGCAGATTCCCGACTCCGTCTTCGAGCTGACGGTGCCCGAGTACGCGCCGGGAAGGCGACTGCAGGCGCCCCCGCGTCAGGAGTCCGGGCGCGCGGTCCCCGCGCGTCCCCAGGCGTCCTTCGCGCGCCGCGCGGTGCGTCGGCTGCGCCGTGACGTACGGCGCTGGCGCGCCGAGGTGTGATCCGTTCGTAAGGTGGCCCGGGGTTGCCTCCCGGGGAACCGGCGGGGGAGGCGCAGTAACATCCCAGAGAACGGAGGGGGGCTTCCTGACGCGGGACCCACCTCCCCGGCCACTGAAATCCACGATGGACAGGGAAACGTGAAGGCACTCGTACTCTCCGGTGGGGCGGGCACCCGCCTGCGACCCATCACGCACACCTCGGCCAAGCAGCTGGTTCCGGTCGCCAACAAGCCGGTGCTCTTCTACGGCTTGGAAGCGATCGCGGCCGCCGGCATCACCGAGGTCGGCATCATCGTGGGCGACACCGCCGACGAGATCCGCGAGGCCGTCGGCGACGGCTCGGCGCTGGGCATCAAGGCGACCTACATCCCGCAGGACGCCCCCCTCGGACTCGCTCACGCGGTCCTCATCGCCAAGGACTTCCTCGGCGACGACGACTTCGTCATGTACCTGGGCGACAACTTCATCGTCGGCGGCATCACCGGGCTCGTCGAAGGCTTCCGCGAGGAGCGCCCCGACGCCCAGATTCTGCTGACCCGGGTGCCCAACCCGACCTCTTTCGGCGTCGCGGAGCTGGACGCCGAGGGGCATGTCGTCGCCTTGGAGGAGAAGCCCAAGGTCCCCAAGAGCGACCTCGCCCTCGTCGGCGTCTACCTCTTCACCCCGGCCATCCACGAGGCCGTGCGCTCGATCGAGCCCTCGTGGCGCGGCGAGCTGGAGATCACCCACGCCATCCAGTGGCTGATCGACCAGGAGCGCCGCGTCCGGTCCACCACGATCGCGGGCTACTGGAAGGACACCGGCAACGTCACCGACATGCTGGAGGTCAACCGGCTGGTCCTGGAGTCCGTCGAGGCGTGCGCCGAGGGCGCCGAGGTCGACGAGCACAGCGAGATCATCGGCCGGGTGCGGATCGAGCCGGGCGCCAAGGTGACCGGCAGCCGCATCGTCGGACCGGTCGTCGTCGGCGCCGGCTCCGTCATCAGCGACGCCTACGTGGGGCCGTTCACCTCGGTCTCCGAGGACTGCCGCATCGAGGACAGCGAGATCGAGTACTCCATCGTCCTGCGCGGGGCCTCCATCACCGGTGTCCGCCGCGTCGAGGCGTCGCTCATCGGCCGTGAGGTCGAGGTGACCCCGGCGCCCCGCAATCCGTCCGCCCACCGACTCGTCCTCGGCGACCACAGCAAGGTGCAGATCTCCTCATGACGACCAACATCCTGGTGACCGGCGGAGCCGGCTTCATCGGCTCGCACTACGTCCGGACCATACTGGGCCCCGAGGGCCCGGGAGACGTCTCCGTCACCGTCCTCGACAAGCTCACCTACGCGGGCAACCCGGCCAACCTCGACGAGGTCCGCGACCACCCGGGCTTCTCGTTCGTGCAGGGCGACATCTGCGACGCCGAGCTGGTCACCAAGCTCATGGCCGACCACGACCAGGTGGTCCACTTCGCCGCCGAGTCGCACGTGGACCGGTCCATCGACGGCGGCGCCGAGTTCGTGCGCACCAATGTTGTGGGCACCCACACGCTCATCCACGCCGCGCACCTGGCCGGCGTCAAGACCTTCGTGCACATCTCCACCGACGAGGTCTACGGGTCGATCGACGAGGGCTCCTGGCCCGAGACCCACCCGCTGGAGCCCAACTCGCCGTACTCCTCCGCGAAGGCGTCCAGCGACCTCATCGCGCTGTCCTATCACCGCACCCACGGGCTCGACGTGCGGGTGACCCGCTGCTCCAACAACTACGGGCACCACCACTTCCCCGAGAAGGTCATCCCGCTCTTCGTCACCAACCTGCTCGACGGCAAGACCGTGCCGCTGTACGGCGACGGCGCCAACGTCCGCGACTGGCTGCACATCGACGACCACGTGCAGGGCATCGAGCTGGTCCGCACCAAGGGCCGCGCGGGCCAGGTGTACAACATCGGCGGCGGCACCGAGCTCTCCAACAAGGAGCTCACCGGCCTGCTGCTGGAGGCGTGCGGGGCGGACTGGGAGACCAGCGTCACCTACGTCGAGGACCGCAAGGGCCACGACCGCAGGTACTCCGTCGACTGCACGAAGATCCGCGAGGAGCTCGGCTACGTGCCCCGCAAGGACTTCAAGCAGGGTCTCGCCGAGACCGTGCAGTGGTACCGCGACAACCGCGCCTGGTGGGAGCCGCTGAAGGACCGGGCCGCGCTGTGAGCCCCGTCTGGCTGGTTACCGGGGCCGGCGGCATGCTGGGCCGGGACGTGCTGGCCCGGCTCGCCGACGAGGACGTCACCGCCGTCGCCGCCGACCGGAGCACGGTGGACGTCGCCGACCCCGCGTCGGTGCGCGCCGCATTCGAGGCGCACCGTCCCGACGTCGTCGTCAACTGCGCCGCCTGGACCGCCGTCGACGACGCCGAGTCCCAGGAGGACGCGGCGCTGCGCGTCAACGGCACGGGTGCGGCGGTGCTCGCCGAGGCGTGCCGCGAGGCGGGAGCGGTGCTCCTGCAGGTGTCCACGGACTACGTCTTCCCCGGCGACGCCGGCAAGCCGTACGCCGAGGACGCCCCGACCGGCCCCCGCAGCGCCTACGGCCGTACCAAGCTGGCGGGTGAGCGCGCGGTCCTCGACGCCCTGCCCGACCGCGGCTACGTGGTCCGCACGGCGTGGCTGTACGGCGCGGGCGGCGGCAACTTCGTCCGCACGATGATCAAGCTGGAGGGCGTCAAGGACACCCTCGACGTCGTCGACGACCAGCGGGGCCAGCCGACCTGGACCGTGGACCTGGCGGACCGGCTGGTCGCGCTCGGCCAGGCGGCGTTGTCGGGCACGGCACCGGCCGGCGTCTACCACGGCACCAGCGGCGGCGAGACCACCTGGTTCGGCTTCACCCGGGAGATCTTCCGTCTCCTGGGCGCCGACCCGGAGCGGGTCCGGCCCACCACGAGCGAGGCGTTCGTGCGCCCCGCGCCCCGGCCCGCGTACAGCGTGCTCGGGCACGACCGGTGGGCGCGGGCGGGCATCGCCCCGATCCGCGACTGGCACGAGGCCCTGGACGAGGCGTTCCCCGCCCTGGTGGCCGCCGAGCGCGGCTGACCGCCCACCCGCCCGGTACGGGGCCCTGACGGGCCGTCCGAGGCCGGGTCCTGGCTCCTGTAGGGGAGCGAGGACCCGGCCTCCGTCGTAGCCGCCCGGCCCTTGCGCGGCACCGGGCCCATGCGCACGGAAACGGGACGGGTCCGGCCGGTGTGTACCGGCCGGACCCGTCCCGTGCGTGTGCCGTCCGTCAGCCGCGGGCGCGCAGCTCGGCGGCGTACGCCTGGCACGCCTCGTAGGACGGCAGGAGACCCTGCTGCTCGGCCTCGGCGAGGCTCGGGGCGGCGGCGTCCTTGTCGGACAGCAGCGGAGTGATGCCCTCCGGCCACTCGATGCCCAGCGCGGGGTCGAGCGGGTTGATGCCGTGCTCGCGGCCGGGCGCGTAGCCCTCGGAGCAGAGGTAGACCACGGTCGCGTCGTCCGTCAGCGCCATGAACGCGTGGCCGAGCCCCTCGGAGAGGTACACCGCGTGGTGGTCCACGTCGTCCAGGCGCACGGCCTCCCACTGCCGGTAGGTGGGGGAGCCGACCCGGATGTCCACGATGACGTCCAGGACGGCGCCGCGCACGCACTTGACGTACTTGGCCTGGCTGGGGGGCACGTCGGCGAAGTGGATCCCGCGCAGCGTCCCCCGGCTGGAGACCGAGCAGTTGGCCTGGGCGAGCCGCAGGCCGTGGCCCGCCGCCTCCGCGAAGTCCGCCTCCTTGAACCACTCGTGGAAGCTGCCCCGGCTGTCGGGGAAGATCTTCGGTTCGTGCACCCACGCCCCGGAGATGGCGAGCTGGCGCATCTGATCACGTCCTTACGTCTGTGCTGAACGTCTGTGCTGAAGTCATTCGGTTCCGACGTCCGGCGCCGCCGGTGCGGTTTCACCGGACGTCGTGGCCGGCCGCCGGAGCGCGGGCGGGGACGCCTGTGTCCCCGCCCGCGCTCCGCCGTCCGCGGTCCTGGTGGCGGAGCGGTCAGCCCGTCACGCGTGCGGCGAGCTTGCGCGCCTTGCGCCGGGCCTTCGCGGGCAGCCGGCGAACGATCGGGCCGCCGACGCTGCGCAGGGCGCTGCGGACGGTGGCCTTGCGGCGCTTGGCCGACATCTGCGCCATGAGCTCGGCGCTCACGACGGGCAGGTCCGCGGGCAGCGTGAGACGGCCGTCCTGACCGACCGTCACGTCGCAGAGGACCAGCGGCGGGTTCTTCGGCCCGTCGAGACGGACCGAGAGCGTCCAGGTGCCGGCCGGAACGTCGGAGGCGCGCTTGGGGACCGGCAGGTGGGCCCGGTTCTCCACCGCGCGCAGTTGCGTCGGGAGCACCCGGTCGGTGCCGCCGGGGTTGCTGAGCACCAGTTCGACCGCGGACGGGGCGGTCGAGGAGGTGGTGAACAGGTCCAGCCGCAGCTCGGGGCTGTTGCCGGGGGTCCGCATCACCGGGCGGCCCTCCAGGTACTCGGCGAGCTTCTTGGCCCGCCGTGCCACGTCGAGGGTGAGGTTGCCGAACGGGTCCGTGAAGTAGGGGATCACGGCGCGGGCGGGGGAGCCCAGCGATGCCGGAAGGCAGGACGCGTCGACGGTCTCCGCGCGGTCGGCGCCGAGCCGTGCCTTGCGCACCAGGCCCAGGCCGCGCAGTGGCACCCAGATGTCCCAGAAGCCGCGCGAGACGCGGCCGCGGCCCTTGACCGCCTCCGAGGTGACGAAGCCGCGTCCGTGCAGGACGACTTCGCACACCTCGCCGTCGATGGTCTCGACCTCGCTGGTGAACGTGGCCGGGCAGGCCCACTCGACCGCGGTCTCACGGTTGCGCAGCGAGAGTTCGCCGGCGTAACCGTCGATGTCGTCCGTCACGTCCAGGAGCTCACCCGCGGGGAGGAGGCCCTCGGTGAGCTTCGGGTCGAGGTAGAGCTTGCCGTCGCGGCGCACCAGGGTGACCGGAGCCTCGTCCTCGCCGTGCACGAGCCGCCCGGTGACGCGCAGGGCGGCCCGTCCGTCCGGCTGCCAGTCGAACTCCTCCAGGCGCGCCTTCGCCTTGACGGAGGCGGCCAGCCGGGCGATGCGGAGCAGGCCCTGGCGGTCGTCGTTGCGCAGCAGGGTGGAGCGGAGCCGCTGGAGGGGGCCGAGTCCGTTGTGCACCCCGTCGTGCATGAAGTCCTCGGCGAGGCCCTCGACGGCGTCCACCATCTCGTCCAGGAACTCGGGTGTGTACTTCAGCACGGCGGGCTCGGAGAGACGCGAGAGCATCTCGACGCGGTAGAAGCGGCGGAGCAGCAGGTCCCGGAAGTCACCCGGCTCGGTGTTCTCCACGACCACGTCGAGGACTTCGCGGAGGTTCCCGTAGTAGCCCGACGGGATGATTTTCGCGGATCCGGCGTTCTGGCCGTCATCGCGCCGCGAGTAGTAATAGCAGGTGTAATTGCCGAGGATGGAGACGACCTTCGCGGGGAAGTACGCCTGCATCATGTAGAGCTGGTCCTCGAGCCGCCGCTTCCCCTCGGGATAGGCGATGTTGTTCTCGCGGAGGAACTCCGTGCGGAACATCTTGTGCGGCGTCAGGCTGTCGTACAGCGGGGCGTCCCGCAGGGTGCACTTCTCGCGGTTGACCTTGAAGACACCGTGCGGCACGCCACGGAAGTTGCTGGCCACCTTGCCGATGACGATGTCCGAGCCGTTGCGGTGGCCCATGTCGTAGAGGCGCTTGAGGGCCTCCGAGGCGAGGTAGTCGTCCTGGTCGACGAACTGGACGTATTCGCCCTTGGCCTCCGCCACGCCGATGTTGCGAGGCTTGCCCGGCCACCCCGAATTAGGGATGGTGATCACACGGAAGTGCGGGTGTTCCGTCGCCAGCTTTTCCAGTCGCGAGGCAGTGTCGTCCGTCGACCCGTCATTGACGAACAGGACTTCGAACTCCTCCGGAGGGAGCGTCTGACGCAGCAGGGAATCGATGCACGGATCGATGTACTTACCCGGGTTGTACACCGGAATGACGACACTGACTTTCACTGACACAACTGTGTCCCATCTCTTGTGGGAACCCTGAACGCGAAGGCGGATCGGGATC
Organism: uncultured Streptomyces sp.; assembly: GCF_947488945.1. Taxonomy (GTDB): domain Bacteria; phylum Actinomycetota; class Actinomycetes; order Streptomycetales; family Streptomycetaceae; genus Streptomyces. The sequence goes on along the minus strand of NZ_CANLBS010000001.1, from coordinate 92,657 downwards.
GGAGGCCGGTCGGAGTGCGGGCCACCGCCCGCAAGCACCATAGCGGCTGTGGCGGATCGAACAGTTCGGCCCGGAGCGCGCTATGTCATGTACGGTGCATCAAAGGGGTGTGTCCCAGTGCCCCTCGTCGAGTGCAAGTGACACACCTTACATCTGCTCCCGCAGTCGTGAGCCCGTCTTCGGGAGCATCCGGAACGCGGCAGACCGTGCTGCCTTGGGGAGAGGTGCCATCATTTCGCTTACCCGCACCGGTGACCGACGCATGCGGTGGTCGCACGGTTCCGTGGCGGAGCGTTTCTCCGGGCGCGACAACAGCCTGGGGATCATCAGATTCGTTCTCGCTTCGGCGGTCGTGGTCTCGCACGCGAGCGTGCTGGGATTCGGCGACAAGGAGTTCGGTCACTATTTCAGCCACGGGCAGACCGACTTGGGCAAGCTGGCCGTCTACGGCTTCTTCGTCCTGTCGGGCATCCTGGTCACACGCAGCGGCAAGAGGCTGCCGGTCGGCCGGTTCCTCTGGCACCGGGCCCTGCGCCTGCTCCCCGGCCTCTGGGTCTGCCTGGCGGTGACCGCCTTCGTCGTCGCCCCCTTCCTGTACTGGCGGCAGCAGGGCGGGCTGGAAGGTTTCTGGGGGCACTCGAGAGGGCCGCTGGACTACCTGTGGTCGAACTGGGCCGTGGCGCCGCGGCAGAACGACGTCTCCGGCGTCATCGCCACGTCCCGCGACTCGGGACTCGCGCACAGCCCGAGCATCGACGCCGCCCTGTGGTCCTTGCGGTACGAGGTCCTCTGCTACTTCGGGGTCGCGATCCTGGCGATCACGGGTGTCCTCACCCGCGCGCGCCGCGCCGTGCTCCTGCTGGTGGTCGTGCTCGGCTGGCTGATTCTCCAGGACGCCGTCCACGCGCCGTTCTGGGCGGGTTCGGACGACTCGTCCTACTCCGTGAGCTTCGTGCTTGTGGAGGTCATGGGGAAGTTCGACCCCGACGTCATCCTCTACCTCTCCTTCGCGTTCGCGGTGGGCTCGCTGATCGAGCTCTACCGTGAGCGCGTCCCGGTCAGCGACGTGCTGGGCGTCACCTCGGCCGTGGTGCTGATGGTGACCATCCACTACGGCTACCTCTTCATCTTCGGGCTGCTCGCCTTCGCCTACCTGCTGCTGTGGCTCGCCATCCGGCTCCCCGCTCCTTTCCGCAGGATCGCCTCCCGCAACGACTATTCGTACGGGATCTACATCTACGGGTTCGTGGTCCAGCAGGCGCTGGTGGCGCTCGGAGGCGCCCGCTGGGGGTTCTGGCCGTTCCTGCTGATGTCGCTGATCGGGTCCACCGCCGTCGCCGCGTTCTCCTGGCACCTGGTGGAGCGGCCCGCGATGAAGCTGAAGGACCTCGGCCTCCGGCGACCGGAACCAGCCGTGGTACCGGCCTCCGTCGCGGACTCCGGGACGACGAAGCCGACCGCCGCGGCGGGATCCGCGACGACCGCCGGAGCCGGGACGCCGGCCGATGCGCGGCGGCCGGGAGCGCACCAGGAACCCGGACGGTCTCAGGAACCCGGACGGTCTCAGGAACCCGGACGGTCTCAGGAATCCGGACGGTCTCAGGAGCCCGCACGCTCGTGGGAGCCCGGACCGGCCCGCGCCGCGTCGGGCCGGCCGGCGAAGAGCGCGCAGAGCGCCGCGGACGGCCCGGAACGCGAGTTCACCGAGAGCCGCTTCACCGCCGGCTGACCCGCCCTCCGTGACCGTGTGCGGCCGCGCCCTCCGCGAAGGGCGCGGCCGCACACGCGGTCCGGTCCGCGGCGCCGCCGTGCCCCGCTCCGCCCGCGGTGGCCGCCCGCACCGGAGCGGGCCGCCGCTGTCCAGTGACCGGAACGTCCGCGCGCCGGACACCCCGACTGGCATAGATTCGGGCGCGTGACAGCGGTAGGGGAGACAGTGGCGAGGCAGCACGTGACAGAAGCCCGCAGGATCGTCGTGAAGGTCGGGTCCTCCTCGCTGACCACGGCCGTCGGCGGTCTCGACGCCGACCGGGTCGATGCCCTCGTCGACGTCCTGGCCAAGGTCCGCGACGGCGGCGAACGGGAGATCGTCCTCGTGTCCAGCGGGGCGATCGCCGCGGGGCTCGCCCCGCTCGGACTCGTCCGCAGACCGAAGGACCTCGCCCGCCAGCAGGCCGCTGCCAGCGTCGGGCAGGGCCTGCTGGTTGCCCGCTACACGGCCTCCTTCGCCCGGTACGGCGTACGCGTCGGGCAGGTGCTGCTCACCACCGACGACACCAGCCGCCGCGCCAGCTACCGCAACGCCTACCGGACCCTCGACCAGCTCCTGGAGATGGGGGCGGTGCCGGTCGTCAACGAGAACGACACCGTCGCCACCGACGAGATCCGGTTCGGGGACAACGACCGGCTCGCGGCCCTCGTCGCCCATCTCGTCCACGCCGATCTGCTGGTCCTGCTCTCCGACGTGGACGGGCTCTACGACGGCGACCCGAGCACCCCCGGCACCTCCCGCATCGCCGAGGTCACCGGCCCGGCAGATCTGGAGGGGGTCACGATCGGCAGCGCCGGCAAGGCGGGCGTGGGAACCGGCGGCATGGTCACCAAGGTCGAGGCGGCACGCATCGCCACCGCGGCCGGCATCCCGGTCGTGCTCACCTCCGCCTCGCACGCCGCCGACGCCCTCGCCGGACGCGACACCGGCACGTACTTCCACCGCACCGGCCGCCGCTCCGCCGACCGTCTGCTGTGGCTGGCCCACGCCTCGGCCCCGCGGGGCGCCCTCGTCCTCGACGACGGGGCGGTCCGCGCCGTCGTCGAGCGCAGGACCTCGCTGCTGCCCGCCGGGATCTCCGCGGTCGAGGGCGACTTCACGGCCGGCGACCCGGTCGAGCTTCGTGACCCCGCCGGGCGCCCGGTCGCCCGTGGGCTCGTCAACTTCGACGCCCGGGAGATCCCCCAGCTCCTCGGCCGCTCCACCCGCGACCTGGCGAAGGAACTCGGCCCCGCGTACGAGCGCGAGGTCGTACACAGGGACGATCTTGTCGTTCTCATGCCCCGTTCCACCCCCCGAATCGGCTGAAAAGTCCAGCCTCCGTACGGAGACCTTCACCAAAACCGCCCCACGCCCGCCCCGGGACTGGTCCACTTTGCCGTGGGGGTTCGCAGGGCCACAGCACGGCAACACATTCACAGGAGGCCGCCGGTGAGACGAGCGCGCCCGGGGGCGCCGCCCCGAGGAACGGGGACCCGTGCCCTGACGAGTGTCGGAGCGGGGGCCGGTTTCGACCGGAGCCTGCCGGCCGACCGCCCGGACGACGAGGGCGCCGAGCGGCTGCCGGCACCGGTGAAGGAGGAACGTGCCCCGTCCAAGCTGTGGCACGTCACGCTCTGCGTCTCGGGCGGCGAGACGCCTCTGCACGAGATCAGACGGGGCCTGGAGCAACTCGCCCACGACCACCCGTTCCTGCTGACCAGCCGGTACGCCAACGACCACGCCGAGATCCGCTACTGGGAAGAGGCGCGGGACCTCCACGACGCCGCAGCCGTGGCGCTGCGACTGTGGGGCGAGCACCGGTCCAGCGCGCAGTTGCCGCCCTGGGAGATCGTCGGGCTCGAGGTCATCGACCGGGAGACGTACCACCAGCGCGTCGCCGAGGGGTACGGGCCGCCGCCCGCCACCCCCGTGGGCGTACACCCGTACTGAGCCGCCCACCCTTCGGGGGAGGCCGTCTCGCATCACGGGATACGTGCCGGATGCCCGCAGAGGTCCCATTACTCTGCGGGCATGACCACGCTCTCGCCGTACGACAACATGTCCCCGGTCGCGCAGGCCGCCTACCGGGCACGCGCTGCCGCCGCCGACGTCGCGCCGCTGCCGCGTGCCGCGAAGGACGACGCGCTGCTGGCCGTCGCCGACGCTCTGGAGGTGCGCACCGCCGAGATCGTCGAGGCCAACGCCGAGGACGTCGCGCGGGCCCGGGCGGCGGGCACCAGCGACTCGATCGTGGACCGGCTCACCCTGACGCCCGAACGCGTGCGCGCCATCGCCGCGGACGTACGCGACGTGGCGGCGCTGCCCGACCCGGTGGGCGAGGTCGTGCGCGGCTCGACCCTGCCCAACGGCATCGACCTCCGCCAGATCCGCGTGCCGCTCGGAGTGGTCGGGATCATCTACGAGGCCCGGCCCAATGTCACGGCCGACGCCGCCGCCCTCTGTCTGAAGGCCGGCAACGCGGTGCTGCTGCGTGGGTCGTCCTCCGCCTCCGCCTCCAACACCGCACTCGTCCGCGTGGTGCGCGACGCGATCGGCGGCTCCGGCCTGCCGGCCGACGCGGTGCAGCTGGTACCGGGCGACAGCCGCGAGTCGGTACGCGAACTCATGCGGGCCCGCGGCCTGGTCGACGTGCTCATCCCGCGCGGCGGCGCTGCCCTGATCCGGACGGTCGTGGAGGAGTCGACCGTCCCCGTCATCGAGACCGGCACCGGCAACTGCCACGTCTACGTCGACGCGCAGACCGACCTGGCCATGGCGGTGGACATCCTCGTCAACTCCAAGGCGCAGCGCCCCAGCGTGTGCAACTCGGCCGAGACGCTGCTCGTCCACCGGGACGTCGCGGACAGCTTCCTGCCGCTCGCCCTGGACGCGCTGGCCGACGCGGGGGTGACGGTGCACGGCGACGAACGCGTCATGGCTCACGCCGCGGACTCCAAGGCGACCGTCGTGGAGGCGACCCCGGAGGACTGGGAGACGGAGTACCTGTCGTACGACATCGCGGCAGCGGTCGTGGATTCGCTGGACGCGGCCGTGGAGCACATCCGGCTCTGGTCGTCGGGGCACACCGAGGCGATCGTCACGACGTCGCAGGCCGCGGCCCGTCGCTTCACCCAGTTGGTGGATTCGACCACGGTCGCCGTCAACGCGTCGACCAGGTTCACCGACGGTGGCCAGTTCGGCTTCGGCGCCGAGATCGGCATCTCCACGCAGAAGCTGCACGCCCGCGGGCCGATGGGCCTTCCGGAGCTGACGTCGACCAAGTACATCGTCACCGGCGACGGTCACATCCGGTAACCGGCCGGCCCCGTCGCGTCGGCGGACTTCGCCGTCCCCCTGCCCCAACCGCCGCCGCGGGGCTACGCTGAGTCCGTGCCGGACGACGTGGGGGGCAGGCCGTTCCAGGACGGCTGGGAGCCCGACGACGACCGCGGGGGCGCTGACGAGGACTTCGCCTCCGTGGTGTTCGACGAGGCGTTCGTCCGGTCCGCCGAGTTCCACGAGCCCACCGCGGTGGAGAGGCTGGTCGCCGCCGCCGAGGCACGTGCCGAGGCGGAGGCGGCCCGGTTCGTCCACGGCGTGGGCGCCGTCGACGAGGACCTCTACGACGAGTACGCCCACGGCCGCGACGGGGCGTACGACGGCTGGGGGCCCGACGGGGACCCGCTGGACCCCGACGACCCGGCCCATGACGCCGTCCGGGGGCCGTACGGGCCCCACGGCGGGGCGCTGCGGCCCTACCGCGGCAGCGCCCGCTGGCACCGCCCGGTGGCCTGGCTGCTCGCCCTGCTGATGGGTATCGGCATGGTGGCCCTGGCCTTCAACGCGGTCTACCGGGGCGGGGCCGCTCCCCGGAGCGAAGCCCCCGCCCCGGCCTCGACCGGCGTCGACCCCACGCCGGGCGCACTGCCCTCGGCGGTCGTGGGCCCGTCCCGAGCACCGGTCTCCGTCCTGCCGCGCACTCCCTGATCCGGTCGCCTCGCCGCGTCCGACTCCGACGTTCGCCATGACCACTCCTTTCCCTCGTCGCGTGTCGTTGCCTGCTGTCCTGCTGTCCTGCTGTCCTGCTGTCCTGCTGTCCTGCTGGCTGTCACTGTCCTGCTGTCCTGCTGCTGCTGTCCTGGCTCTGTCCCGCTGTCTGTCCTGCTGTCCCGCTGTCGCGTTGTCGCGCCGCGGGTCCTCGTTCCGTTCCCGGCGGTTGTGGAGCCGCTCGGAGAGCGCGGCCGGGCCGTCGCACGGGCCGGCCGGTCACCCGGACGGATGCCCGCGAACGCGGGTGTTCCGGGCTGCCGGGGTGCTTGCTCCGGGCGGCCCCGATCCCACGTCCGGCGGGTCCCCGGCCCGCCCGTGCGGCGGCCCGCGGTCCGGCGGCCTCCACGCTTGCCCGCCGTCTCCGCGTTTACGGCGGAGCCGATCGACCTACCCTCAAGATGTGACCCCTCTTCCGGAGGGGGCTTCTCGCTGCCCGCGGCCACTCGGCCGGGCAGACCGTTGCGCACCGACCTCGGCCGGTGGTGTGGAGATCGGGAGAAGTCATGGCAGGCCGTGCGGATCCACCGGAAGAGACACCCGAGAACGGCGCGGGCGGCGACGACGAGTACCGCGCACTCGTCTTCGACGAGTCCTTCGTCCGGGCTGCCCGGCTGCAGGAGTTCTCCGCCCGGGAACGCATGGGCGACCACGCGCGTGCGGTCCGTTCCCTTCCCCGTCGCGCGACACGGCGCGGCCGGAGCGCGGCCACCCTGCTGGTGGCCCTGATCGCCCTGGCCTTCGCGGCCGCCGTCTACATCGGCTTCCGCCAGCCGTACATCGAACCCCTGCCGCAGCGGGCCGCACCGCTCCGTGCCACCGTCGTCCCCCTGGCCCCACGGGGCGCGGTGCCGGGCGGCGTGGCCGCCGACCTCGTCGAGGCCGGTCCGGCCGCCGGCTTCAGCACCGGGGCCGACGGCATCAATCTGCCGTCCGTCCGGCGGACCCAGAGCTTTTCGACGAGTCAGGTGACCGCGGCGCTGGCCACCGCCAAGGACTATCTGGTGGAGTCCTCCCTCAACCCCGACGTGATCACCGGTCATGAACAGCGCTCCGTCGAAGCCCTGCTGGACCCCGACCAGTCGGCCCAGTTCGAACGAAGCCAGGCCGCACCCGCCGACGACGGGGAACACGCCGCGACCGGCTGGGTGGTGCGCTTCGACCCCGGCGAGGTGGAACTCGCCGATCCGAGGATCAGGGTCCAAGGATCGCTGGACTACACGGAGACGGAGACCGGCGCGCTGGAGGTCCTGTCGGACCACACCTTCACGTACGTCCTGCGTCCCGCGGTCAACGGCCCTCAGCAGGCCGACGGAGCCTCGCTGTTCACCGTGCGCCGACAGATGCGCTTCATGTTCGACCGGGAGGATCTGCGGCTGCACCGGCTCGAGGTGCGCACCGCCTCGGTGCAGGCGGGGCCGCTCTCCTGCGCGGACGAGACCGCCGACGCACTGCACCCCCTGCTGGCGGGCGAACGGCCGGACGGGCGGGGGCCGGACGGGACCGACCCCTACGCCACCGGCAGCACTACCGCAGACCTCTGCGGCACCCTGAAGCTGCGTCCGCCCACCGCCTGACCTTTCCCCGAGGTTTACGCCCTTCCGGGCTCTCCGGAGCCCTCCGAGCCGTCGGGGCCGCCGTCACCGGTGTCCCGGGCGGCGCCGCGGTCCTGCCCGGCCGTGCCGGTGAACCGGTCGCGGAGCCGTCCTCCCAGGTCCCCGGCGCCGCCGGCTATGTCCCCGACGAACTTCAGCAGGGGATCCTTGCTGGTCCGCACCGTGTCGGCGTAGTGCGCGGCGGACTCGCGGAAGGAGTCCGTCACCGACGTGTCCTTGTCCTCGTCGCGCCGCGGGTAATGCCCGTCCATGAGGCGTTGGAAGTCCCGGCTCTCCGACCACTTCTTCAGCTCCGCGGCCCGCACGGTGGTGAAGGGATGGGAGCGGGGCAGCAGGTTCATGATCTTCAGCACGGAGTCCCGGAGATCGCCGGCCTTCTCGTACTCGTCGGCCTGGGCGAGGAACGCGTCCACGTTCATCTCGTGCAGGTGGTTGCCGCCCGCGATCTTCATCAGCCCCCGCATCGAGGCCCGGATGTCCTGGCCCACCAGCAGTCCGGCCCGGTCCGCGGACAGTTCGGACTTGCGGAACCACTCGCGCAGGGCCGTCACGATCGCCATGACCGCCACGTTGCCCAGCGGGATCCACGCCACCTTGAGGGCGAGCCCCGTGAGGAAGAGGAGCACCGTGCGGTAGACCGAGTGGCCGGAGAGGGCGTGGCCGACCTCGTGGCCCACCACCGCCCGCATCTCCTCCTCGTCCAGCAGCTCCACGAGTCCCGTGGTGACCACGATCAGCGGTTCGTCCAGGCCGATGCACATGGCGTTGGGCTGCGGGTCCTGGCGCACGTACATCTGGGGGACCTTCGCCAGGTCCAGGATGTAGCAGGCGTCCCGCAGCATGCCCTGGAGGTGGGCGAACTGGTCGTCGCTCACCCGCACGGAGTCGGAGAGGTAGAGAAGCCGGAGACTGCGCTCCGGCAGGAGCCCGCTCAGGGCCTTGAAGACCGTGTCGAAACCTGCCAGCTTGCGCAGGGCGACCAGCGCCGAGCGGTCCGCCGGGTGTTCGTAGGCACGGGACGAGATCCCCGGAAAACGCCTGCGACGCCTGCTCGGCGACTTCTCGTGCATGCTCTCGGTCATGGAAACCCCCCTGTTTCGCGCGAGACGCTCGCGCGTCCCCCTGACACGTCCAGCCTAGGTGCTGGCGCTACGGTGTGCGGGGGGCTGTGGATAACTTGAGGAGCGCCCGAAATGCCGCACACCGCCGTACTGCTCGCCGCCGCGTCCGAGGAGCAGGGGGCGGGGAACACGCTCCGGATCGTGCTGCTGGTCTCGCTGGTCGGAGCGGGGCTTCTGGCCTGGTTCCTGCTACGCGGTTACGGGAACGACGACTCCAACGACTGAGTCGCCGTGAGCGTGCCCGGACCGCCCGCATACGATGTGCCCGACGTCTTCCTTCCGACTCCCGATCGATAGGTCTTGCAGAAGATGAGCCTCACGAGCACCGCACACCAGCTTGTCACCCTCGCCGCGGAGAGCGGAGAAGGCGGGAACCACGAAAGCCTCAGCCCGTACCTGACCGGCGGAGGCGCCTTCGTCGTGCTGATGCTTCTGCTGTTCATCACCACCCGTTTCAACCGCGACCGCTGACGCCTGACGCCGTACCAGTAGGGTCTGCACGCATGGGAGAGCAGCAAGTGCCCGCCGGCCGCGGCAAGCGCCGACTGGGCGTCATGGGCGGGACATTCGACCCGATCCACCACGGACACCTCGTGGCGGCCAGTGAAGTGGCCGCCCGGTTCGATCTCGACGAGGTCGTCTTCGTACCGACCGGGCAGCCGTGGCAGAAGAGCCACAAGCAGGTCTCCCCGGCCGAGGACCGTTACCTGATGACGGTCATCGCCACCGCGTCCAACCCGCAGTTCTCGGTGAGCCGCAGCGACATCGACCGCGGCGGTCCGACGTACACCATCGACACGCTGCGGGATCTGCGCGAGGCCAACGACGACGCGGACCTCTTCTTCATCACCGGCGCCGACGCCCTTTCCCAGATCCTGACCTGGAGGGACGCGGAAGAGCTCTTCTCGCTCTCCCACTTCATCGGGGTGACCCGGCCGGGTCATGTGCTGACGGACGCGGGGCTGCCCGAAGGCGGGGTCTCCCTGGTGGAGGTGCCGGCCCTGGCGATCTCGTCCACCGACTGCCGGGGAAGGGTCGCGCAGGGGGATCCGGTCTGGTACCTGGTGCCCGACGGTGTGGTCCGCTACATCGACAAGCGCCAGTTGTACCGCGGCGAGTGAGCCACGGAGAGGGGCACCGGTGAACGACCGACAGAACCCGTACGACCCGTATGGCCAGCAGCCGCAGATCATCGGCTACGACGCGTACGGGCAGCCGGTGTACCAGCAGCCGGGACAGCAGCAGTACGACGGCTATCCGCCGGAGCAGACGCCGCAGGCTCCCGGTGACGGAGGAGCGCAGGGGGGCCAGTACGCGCAGCAGCCCGGCCAGGGCGGTCCCGCCGGGTACGGCTACGACTACGGCTACGACCCTTACGCCCAGCAGCAGCCCCAGGGCTACCAGCCCTACGCCGGCGGCACGCAGGCCGCGCCGGTGCAGCAGACCGGCCAGGCGCAGACCGCGCCGGGGCAGGAGACGGGCCCGCCGTACGCCTACGGCGGTCATGGGCACGACACCGGTCTGCACGCGGCCGTGCCGACCCAGCAGTGGAACATCCCCCAGCAGAGCGTGGCGCCCGAGGCGCCGGCCCCGCAGGCCGCCGGCCCGGCGGTTCCCGGTGCCGTGCCGGGACAGCGCCGGACGGAACCGGACTACCGCACCGAGCAGTTCGCGTTCATCGAGGAGCCGGACGAGGACTCCGAGGACGTCATCGACTGGCTGAAGTTCACCGAGAGCCGCAGTGAGCGGCGCGAGGAGGCGCGGCGGCGCGGGCGACACCGCATGGTCGCGCTGATCGTCGTCGTGGCGCTCGTCGTCGTCGGCGGGATCGGCTACCTGTGGTCCGCGGGCAAGATTCCCGGCCTCTCCGACGAGGAGGCAGGGGCGACCACCGTCGCGGGTGCGCAGAAGCGCGACGTCATCGTCGTCCACCTGCATGACACCAAGCACGGCGGTACCTCCACGGCCCTGCTCGTGGACAACGTCACCACCCGCCGGGGCACCACGATCCTGCTGCCCAACTCGCTCGCCGTGGCCAACGACGACGGCGCCACGACCACGCTCGGGAAGTCGGTCGACGAGGACGGCAGCACCGGGACCCGCGAGTCGATCGACACCCTGCTCGGCACGCGGATCACCGGAACGTGGCGGCTGGACACCCCGTACCTCGAGAACCTCGTCGAGCTGGTCGGCACCATCGAGGTCGACACGGACACCGACGTGCCCGACCCGAAGAAGGGTGCCGCCCCCGTCGTGCGCGAGGGCAAGGCGCAGACCCTGAGCGGCACCATGGCCGTCGCGTACGCCACGTACCGGGCTCCCGGTGAAGCCGAGGCGAAGCAGCTCACGCGGTTCGGGCAGGTCATGCGCGGCGTCCTGCGCAAGCTGTCGCAGGACCCGAAGGCCGCCACCGTCACGGTCCAGACCCTCGCGCAGATCCTCGACCCGTCGCTGCCGGAGGCGGATCTCGGCGCGTCCCTGGCGAAGCTCGCCTCGCACGCCAAGGTGGGCGACTACGCGACCGAACTGCTGCCCGTCGAGGCGGACGGGACGCTGACCGACGCGGCCGTGCGGAACGTGGTCAAGGAGGTCCTGGGCGGCGCGGTGAAGAGCCCGGCGAAGGACGCCCCGCTCCGGGTCGCGGTGAAGGACACCACCGGCGACGCCAAGGCCGTCAACGCCGCCCGTGCCGCGGTGCTCAACGGCGGGTACGCGTACGTCGACGGCGGCAAGGCCGACGCCGGGACGTCCTCGCAGGTGATCTACGGCAGCGCCGAGGACAAGCCGGCCGCCGCCGAGGTCGCCAAGACCCTCGGGCTGCCGGCCACGGCCGTCGAGCAGGGCGAGCCCTCCGCCAACGCGGACGTCTCGGTCGTCCTCGGTCAGGACTACGCGTACGAATGACGGGACCGGCCCCCGCGGTGCTCGTCGCCGCGGGGGCCGTGCCCTGTCCAGTAGGGCCTGTCGGCGGTCCGTGAGACCCTAGGGGTGACCCGACCGCCGACGAAAGCCTGCATGTGACCGCCACGGATCGCTCCATCGAGCTCATCAACGCCGCCGCTCAGGCGGCTGCCGACCGGCTCGCGCACGACATCATCGCCTACGACGTCAGTGACGTCCTGTCGATCACCGACGCCTTCCTGCTGGCCTCGGCCCCCAACGACCGCCAGGTCAAGTCGATCGTCGACGAGATCGAGGAGAAGCTCCAGAAGGAGCTCGGCGCCAAGCCGGTCCGCCGCGAAGGCGACCGCGACGCCCGCTGGATCCTCCTCGACTACGTCGACATCGTGATCCACGTCCAGCACAGCGAGGAGCGCGTCTTCTACGCCCTCGAACGACTGTGGAAGGACTGCCCCGAGATCGCGCTCCCCGAGGACGCGGTGAAGACCCGGGGCAAGGCCGAGGAGCACGCCCGGCTCAACGGCGGCCCGGAAGGTGACGAAAACTGAACGGCAGCAGCAGCGGCAGGGGCCGCAAGATCGTTCTCTGGCGCCACGGTCAGACCGCCTGGAACCTGGAGCGCAGGTTCCAGGGCACCACGGACATCGAGCTGACCGAAGCGGGCGTCGGGCAGGCCCGCCGCGCCGCTCGGCTGCTCGCGTCGCTCCGGCCGGACGCGATCGTCGCCTCGGACCTGCGGAGGGCGGCGGCGACAGCCGCCGAGCTCGCCGCGGTGACGGGTCTGACGGTGGCGCACGACGCGGGGCTGCGCGAGACCTACGCCGGCGCATGGCAGGGGCTCACGCACCCCGAGATCGTCGAGCGGTACGGCGAGCAGTACGCCGCCTGGAAGCGCGGCGAGCCCGTGCGGCGTGGCGGGGGCGAGCTGGAGACCGAGGTCGCCGACCGGGCGGCCCCCGTCGTACTGGAACACGCGGACAAGCTGCCGGACGGAGGGACGCTCGTCGTGGTCAGCCACGGCGGGACCATCCGGACGACCATCGGCCGTCTGCTCGGCCTGGAATCGCACCACTGGGAGGGCCTCGGCGGCCTGACCAACTGCTGCTGGTCCGTCCTCGGCGAGGGGGCTCGGGGCTGGCGCCTCATGGAGCACAACGCCGGGACGCTCCCCGAACCGGTGATCGGCGACGACGTCTGAGCGCTGCCCGAGAGGCTTCTGGCGGGCGGCCCCGGCCGGATTTCACTTTCCGGCTGGTCACAGGCTAAAGTTCTTCTTGTTCGCAGCGCGGAAACGCGGGAAACACAGTGAACAGCGGGGCTATAGCTCAGTTGGTAGAGCGCCTGCATGGCATGCAGGAGGTCAGGAGTTCAATTCTCCTTAGCTCCACAAGCGAGATCCCGTCCCCATCACCGGGGGCGGGATCTTCTGCGTTCCCGATCCCGCGCCTGGACCCTCCGCCGGGACGCTGAGAGCGCCCCCGGGCGCGCCGGGCCCGCGGGGTTACGTCCAGTCCCGCCGACCGGGCCGTGGGGCGGGCGGGGCGTCCGCGGCGCGTGCGAGGAAACGGAATCTCCGTGACGACCCCGGCTGATCCTCCGTCACATCGCCCCGGGCGCAAGGTGTGCGGTGCCGGCCCTCGGACCGGGTGCGCGAGGGGGACTCTGGCTCGGCGGGCTGACCCCTCTTGCGGCGGCATGGCAGAATCGGAGCGCCGGAGGGGGCGAGGGACCGATCGGGAGGGAGCGCGATGCCTGTGAGTCGCGAACAGGTCCCCGACCTGCCCTTCGCTCTCGGTGCGTCCCGCTCTCCGGCCACGTCCGCAGTTCCCGTGATTCCCGAACAACGGTCCCGTCCCGGCTGCCCGTCCCGTCGTACGTCCCCCGGGGTCCATGCCCCGGGAGCCGGCCTCGGGGTCTCCCACGCGCACACGGCCAGCGGCCACAGCTGGAGCTGACTGCATGGGTGCACACAGGCGGACCTGCGACTGGTGCGGCAGCGGTACGCCCATCGTCAGGGACATGGATCCGATCAATGCGGAATACCAGTACTGGTGTGAGGAGTGCGCGCGGGCGCTGATCATAAAAGGCGACCCCATCGAGACCTACCGGGAGCTCGAGGGGGAGCCGATCTACGGCAGGCTCCTCGAGGAGCACTGCACCCTCAAACGCTTCTACTCCTTCGCGACCGCCTGAGGCGCGGGTGACCGGCGGGGCGCCAGGCAACCCTGCCGCCTCCCCGTGGGGAAGATTCGGGCATATCGCCCCGGAGTGGAATCGATTTGGTGGTGGACCGGGGTGACCGTGTAATGTTCTCGATGTCGCCAAGGGAAACCGGGCGGCGGCAGAACAAGGGGCTATAGCTCAGTTGGTAGAGCGCCTGCATGGCATGCAGGAGGTCAGGAGTTCAATTCTCCTTAGCTCCACGGTGGAAAAGCGGGTCATCCGGACGGATGGCCCGCTTTTCGTCGTGGCGGGGTGTGCCGAGGGGCCGGATGCCAGGCTCGGCGCCCGGGCGGAGCTGTCCACGAGGCGGTCACACTCCGGAAGGGTCCCGGCCGGTGCGGTACCCTGACGCCATGCGTGCCGTACGCCTTCTGCTTAGCGAGCCGCGCTGATCACTCCCGACCGGTGAGACGGCCTGGTCGGAACCGGCGCGGCTTCCCCTCCTGTGCGAGGGGATTTTTCGTTTCCGTAGACGCGTGTCCTTGACCGTGGGCGCCGGCAGATGACGATCGATGGAGCTTTGAGGATCATGAGCGAGACGAATTCCGCAGCCGAGACGGCTGCGCCGCACCGCTACACGGCGGCCATGGCCGCCGACATCGAGGCACGCTGGCAGGACTTCTGGGACGCCGAGGGGACCTACGAGGCGCCGAACCCCGGCGGGGACCTGGCGGGCGACGCCGAGCTGGCGGCCAAGCCGAAGAAATTCATCATGGACATGTTCCCGTACCCCTCGGGCGCGGGGCTGCACGTGGGGCACCCGCTGGGCTACATCGCCACCGACGTCTACGCCCGCCACCAGCGCATGAGCGGTCACAACGTCCTGCACACCCTGGGCTTCGACGCGTTCGGCCTGCCCGCCGAGCAGTACGCCGTGCAGACCGGCACCCACCCGCGCGCCTCCACCGAAGCCAACATGGAGAACATGCGGGTCCAGCTGCGGCGGCTGGGACTGGGACACGACAAGCGGCGTTCGTTCGCGACGATCGAGGCCGACTACTACAAGTGGACCCAGTGGATCTTCCTGCAGATCTTCAACTCCTGGTACGACACCGACGCCGACCGGGCCCGCCCGATCGCCGAGCTGGTGGCCCAGTTCGAGAGCGGTGAGCGGCCGACCCCCGACGGCCGTGCGTGGAGCGGGCTGACCGCCGTCGAGCGTGCCGACCTGCTGAGCGAGTACCGGCTGGCCTACGCCTCCGACGCGCCCGTCAACTGGGCCCCGGGCCTGGGCACCGTGCTGGCCAACGAGGAAGTCACCGCCGACGGCCGTTCCGAGCGCGGCAACTTCCCGGTCTTCAAGGCCAAGCTGCGCCAGTGGAACATGCGGATCACCGCCTACGCCGACCGCCTGCTGAACGACCTGGACGCGCTGGACTGGCCGGAGGCCATCAAGCTGCAGCAGCGGAACTGGATCGGCCGCTCCGAGGGCGCCCGGGTCGACTTCCCCGTCGACGGAGCCGGCGACATCACCGTCTTCACCACCCGCCAGGACACGCTGTTCGGCGCGACTTACATGGTGCTGGCCCCGGAGCACGAGCTGGTGGAGCGGATCATTCCGGCCGCCTGGCCCGAGGGCACGCACCCCGTCTGGACCGGCGGCCACGCCACCCCGGCCGAGGCCGTCACCGCCTACCGCAAGCAGGCCGCCGCGAAGTCGGACGTCGAGCGCCAGGTCGAGGCCAAGGACAAGACGGGCGTCTTCACCGGTGCGTACGCGACCAACCCGGTCAGCGGCGAGCAGGTGCCGGTCTTCATCGCGGACTACGTCCTGGTGGGCTACGGCACCGGCGCGATCATGGCCGTGCCCGCGCACGACCCCCGCGACTTCGCTTTCGCGCGCGCCTTCGAGCTGCCGATGCGCTGCGTCGTGCAGCCGTCCGACGACCGCGGCACCGACCCCTCGACCTGGGACAGCGCCTTCGCGTCGTACGACGCGAAGCTGGTCAACTCCGCCAACGACCGGATCTCCCTGGACGGCCTGGGCGTCGCCGAGGCCAAGACCCGGGTCACGGCCTGGCTGGAGACGCACGGCGTCGGTGAGAGCACGGTCAACTTCCGTCTGCGCGACTGGCTGTTCAGCCGCCAGCGCTACTGGGGCGAACCCTTCCCGATCGTCTACGACGAGGAGGGCGTCGCCCACCCGCTGCCCGAGTCGATGCTGCCCCTGGAGCTGCCGGAAGTCGACGACTACTCGCCGCGCACCTTCGACCCGGACGACGCGAACACCCAGCCGGAGACCCCGCTGTCCCGGAACGCGGACTGGGTGAACGTCACGCTGGACCTGGGCGACGGGCCGAAGAAGTACCGGCGCGAGACCAACACCATGCCGAACTGGGCCGGGTCCTGCTGGTACGAGCTGCGCTACCTGGACCCGAACAACGAGCGCGAACTGGTCGACCCGTCGATCGAGCAGTACTGGATGGGCCCCCGCGAGGGCCAGCCACTGGGCGGCGTCGACCTGTACGTCGGCGGCGCCGAACACGCGGTGCTGCACCTGCTGTACGCCCGCTTCTGGTCGAAGGTGCTGCACGACCTGGGGCACATCTCCTCGGTCGAGCCGTTCCACAAGCTGTACAACCAGGGCATGATCCAGGCCTTCGTCTACCGCGACGGCCGGGGTATCCCGGTCCCGGCCGCAGAGGTCGAGGAGCGGGACGGGGCGTACTACTACGAGGGTGAGAAGGTCAGCCGCGTCCTGGGCAAGATGGGCAAGTCCCTGAAGAACGCCGTCACCCCGGACGAGATCTGCGCCGAGTACGGCGCGGACACCCTGCGGCTGTACGAGATGGCCATGGGCCCGCTGGACGTGTCGCGTCCCTGGGACACCCGTGCCGTGGTCGGCCAGTACCGCCTGCTGCAGCGGCTGTGGCGCAACGTGGTCGACGAGGAGACCGGCGAGGTCACCGTCGTCGACGCCGAGCCCGACGAGGACACGCTGCGCGCCCTGCACAAGGCCATCGACGGGGTCGCCCAGGACATGGCCGGGATGCGTTTCAACACCGCCATCGCCAAGGTGACCGAGCTGAACAACCACCTGACGAAGGCCAACGCCCCCGTCGCCCGGTCCGTTGCCGAGCGGCTGGTGCTGCTGGTCGCGCCGCTGGCCCCGCACATCGCGGAGGAGCTGTGGCGTCGCCTGGGCCACCAGGACTCGGTCGTCCACCAGGACTTCCCGGTCGCCGACCCGGCGTACGTCGTGGACGAGACCGTGACCTGCGTGGTGCAGGTCAAGGGCAAGGTCAGGGCCCGCCTGGAGATCTCCCCGGCTATCTCCGACGAGGAACTGGAAGCGCTGGCGCTGGCCGACGAGAATGTCGTGGCGGCCCTGGACGGCGCGGCCATCCGCAAGGTGATCGTGCGCGCACCGAAGCTGGTCAACATCGTTCCCGCCTGACACACACAGGGCGCCTCCGCCGTGCGGAGGGTCCCGGGTTTTCCCCTACGGGCAGGTTGGGGGTTCCGATGGAACCCCTGGCCTGCCCGTTGCGTTTACGGTGGAGAGGCGGCGGCCACCGGTGGCCGCGCGTCGTACCGACCCGATCGACTGCCGAGGGGCGTTCATGGAGACCGTGCTGTTGATCCTGACACTCCTCTTCGTCGCCTTCGTGGCGCTGGGCGTCTACGCCGGAGTCAAAGCCGTCAAGGCCGCCAAGCGGGGCGTCGACAGGACGATCACCCAGGCCCGCCGCTCGGTGGAGGACACCACGCTCCGCGCGAAGAGCCTCGGTCAGCCGGGCGTGGTGGGTGAGCTGGCCCAGCTCCGCCTGTCACTGCGCACCTCCATGCGGGCCACCCAGGAGGCGCTGCGGGCAGGCGCGGCGGAGGACGCCTCGCTCTCCGAGTCCCTCGGCCTCTTCGAGCGTCTCAGCGCGCACGGACGCGAGCTGGACGACGAACTGAGGCGGCTCGAACGCGAACCGGACCGGGCCACGGTGGCGTCGTTGATGCCGCGTCTGCGGGAGCGCACCGAGCGGATCACACACTCGGCCGAGTCCCTGCGGTGGGCGGCCCGGGACCGCGCCCGCCAGTTCGCGGACGAGGACTTCGACGCACTCAACGCCCAGATCGACGTGGAGGCGGGCGCACTGCGCCACTGGACGGTCGAGCAGCCGCAGGAGCGACCGGGAGGCCGGGAGGCGGACGGACCCGGCGGGTCCGGACCGCACGGTTCCTGGCCGGACTCGTCCGATGCCGCCCCCGCCCAGTCGTGGGCGGGCCCCACCGAGGAAGAGCCGCCTCAGCAGCAGTCGATCACGGCCGCGGACCCCGGGGCGCGCCCGACCTATCCGTGGCAGAAGTCGGCGAAGCCGGAGGCGACCAACTGAGTTCCCCCGGGGGCCGTACCCTCGGACGGCCCGGGGGTCTTACCCTCGGCGGGCATGGCTGTCCGTTGACGGGCATGCACGGCGCGGGCGCGACGCCCGCAGGCGCCGGGCTCTGATCCGGGCGGCGAACCGGCGAGCGGCGGACCGGGGCCGGGCTGCGGCGTCCAGGCGGCTACGGGTAACCTCCGGCTCATGTCCCGCCATGTCGCGATCGTCACCGATTCCACGGCCTACCTGCCGCCCCAGGCGATGGAACGGCACGGCATCACGGCTGTTCCCCTGACCGTCGTCCTGGGGAGCCAGGCCCTGGAGGACGGTACTGAGGCGTCGGCCCGTTCGCTGGCGCTGGCGCTGCAGAAACGCCACTCCGTCACCACGTCGATGCCGAGCCCGGAGACGTTCGCGGCGACGTACCGGGCAGCGGTGGACGCGGGGGCGGACGCGATCGTCTCGCTCCACCTCTCCTCGGAGATCTCCGGCACCTATGACGGCGCGGTGCGCGCCGCCAAGGAGGCTCCGGTGCCGGTGAGCGTCGTCGACACCGGCATGGTGGCCATGGCCCTGGGCTTCTGCGCGCTGTCCGCGGCCGAGGCGGCAGAGGCGGGCGGAACCGCCGAGGACGCCGTCGCCGCGGCGCAAGCCCGCGCGGAAGCCACCTCCACGTTCTTCTACGTCGACACGCTCGACTATCTGCGCCGGGGCGGTCGCATCGGCGCGGCCCAGGCGCTCCTCGGGTCCGCCCTGGCGGTGAAACCGCTGCTCCGGCTGTCGGAGGGGCGCATCGAGATGCTGGAGAAGGTGCGAACGGCCTCGAAGGCCATCGCCCGTCTCGAAGAGATCGTGGCCGAGTGCGCGGGGGACGCCCCGGTGGACATCGCGGTGCACCATCTCGCCGCGCCGGACCGGGCCGACGCACTGGCCGAACGGTTGCGGGCCCGGCTGCCGGGGCTGGCCGAACTGCACGTGAGTGAGGTGGGGGCGGTGATCGGCGCCCACACCGGACCAGGGTTGCTGGGGGCAGTGGTCTCACCGCGCTGAGGCGGTCCGGGACGGTCGCGGCCGTGCCGTGGGCAAGGACGCATAGGGCTCCAACGGGCACAGGGTCCGGTCCCTCTTCAGGGTGACGTGGTTATCCACAACTGCTGGGTTATTCACCGAAATTGAGGGCTCTCGGTGGGTTCCGCGAGATGTGTCTAACGTCCTGAGGCATGACGTACCGATCACTCGAATCCGCGTTCCGTCCGGCCGCGCCCATGGGCGTCGGTCGGCTTTCTTCCCAGCCCGTCGCCGGTGCGGCGGCTCCGTCGTCGGCCCGGACGATGGCAGCACCCGGCCAGACTTCTCCGTCACCGTTCCGGCCCGTCGATGTACCAGGCGCGGTTCCTCCGTCGTCGCCCCAGCCGGTCGGTGCTCCCGGAGCGGTCCGTCAGCCGGGCCACGGGAGCCCTCCGGAGGCAGTCCCTGCCTCCGGGCCGGGCCCGGCCCGGAGGCCGTTCGCTTCCCGGGCACGTCACGGCCCCGGCAGCCGTCCGCAGGGCCCTGCAGGGGCGGGCCCGGGGCGCCACGGGAGACGCCGCCCGGCGGGACGGGCCAGGGAGGACGCCGCCGCAGCCGGTCGGCTGCGGGCACACCAGCTGTTGACGGAAGGGCCGGGAGCAGGCCCGGGACCGGGGACAGGCCCGGCTACAGGATTAGACCCGGGAACGGGACAAGGCCCACGAGCAGGCTCGAGTCCGGATCCAGGGCAAGCCCTCGGCCTCATTTCAGGCCACATGGGCGGCGCCTTCCCGAGCCGCGTCGAGGAAGCCGGCCGGGGTGGCCCTCGGGGCGGACGACTGCCGACGGAGGAGCACGCGGTAGCCGGGTCCGACGGGGCGGTCCGGGCAGCGGCGGCGTCCCGGCGCGGTGGGAGTCCGGCCGGTGACGCTCTCGACGCCGTGCGGCCCGACGACGCGGCCGGATGCGATCCGCCGGAGGGCCGGGCGGGCACAAGGAGCGCCGTCCGGCGGTGCCGCTCGCGGTGCTGGAACGCCTCCCCGCCTGGCTCGCACAGCGCTGCGTCGTGGAGCCGAAGGCCCTGGCAGCTCTGGCGGTCGTTCTGGCGGGCCTCACCGTGCTGGCGGGTGCCCACTTCTGGTCCTCCGGGCCGCAACCGGTGGGGGCCCCGGAGGTGGTGCGGGGCGTCGCGGCGGATGTCGGCTCCGCCCAGCTCGCGGGCAGCGCCGGTGAGAAGGCGGAGCCGCCTGTCGGTGCACCTGCCGGTCCGCCTGCGGAAAGCGCGGTGCCGGGCCGGATCGTGATCGACGTGAGTGGCAAGGTGCGGCGGCCAGGTGTCCAGCACCTGCCCGTCGGATCGAGAGTCGTGGACGCGCTGCGCGCGGCCGGCGGGGCGTCCTCGGGGGCGGATCTCACCGGCCTCAACCGGGCGCGGGTGCTGTTGGACGGCGAACAGGTCCTGGTGGGCCTGCCGGGGGTTCCGGCGCCCCCAGGCGCATCCGGCGGCGACGGATCGGCGGGCGACGGCGGGGGAGGTACGGCCGGGGCCCCTCTGAGCCTCAACGCGGCGACGGGTCCGCAATTGGAGGCCCTGCCGGGCGTGGGCCCGGTGCTGGCGCAGCACATCCTCGACTACCGCACGCAGCAGGGCGGGTTCCGGTCCGTGGACGAACTGCGGGAGGTCAAGGGCATCGGAGAAGGCCGGTTCGCGGACCTGGAACCGCTGGTGCGGCTGTGAGACGCGGACGAGTGGGCGACGGAACCGGGGAGGGCGGTGAGGACGATGGCGGCGGGCGGTACGGCGACCGGCGGCGAGGCCCGGACGGGTCCTGCGGCGGGTGCGGGTGCGGGTGCGGGGGCTGCGGGTACGGGGCCCGTGGGTGTGGGGGCCGCAGGCAGGAGGGGAGCGAAAAGCGGTGGGGAGAGCTGGACACCCGACGGGACATCAGGAACCGGAGTGCAAAGGGGCGATACGCCGGGGAGCAGCCCACCGGGAGCTCGGGGGGCGGCGGGCGACGCACCTGCGGGTGGCGTACCGGTGGCCGGCGCATCGGTGGCCGGCGCCGGCCCGGAGGCTGCGGGAAAAGATGTGCGGCTCGTCCCACCGGCGTTGGCGGCCTGGGGGGCCGCAGCCCTTGCGCTGGTGCTGCCGGGGCAGGCCGTGGCGGTGGGGACCACGGTGCTGGTGGCATTGGCCGTGGTGGGGCTCACCCTCGTCCGGCGCGGCAGAGGCCGGGCCGTCTCGCAGGACTCTTCGGCCGGCGCGACTCGGGCTCGGAGGGGCCCGGCAGCGGCGTCGGGGACGGCGGGAACGGCCGCCTCTCGACGTGGCCGACGGCGAGGGCCGGGATGGTCGGCGGTCACGACTGTCAGCGCGGTGCTGTTGTGCGCCGCGGCGGGGGCAGCGTCCGCGGGACTGCACGGTGCCGATGTGCGGCGGGGCCCGGTTCCTGCGCTGGCGCGGGCGCACGCCACCGTCGACGTGGAGGTGACCGTCACGTCGGACCCGCGGCAGGCGAGGACGCGGGTGCACGGCAGCCGGTCCGCGCCTGTCCTGCTGCTCTTCGATGCCGAGGTGACCCGCCTGACCTCGGCGGACGGCTCGATCACCCGGCTGCGCACCCCTGTCCTGCTGATGGTCTCGCCGGGAACCGCGACGGACCGGTGGACGGGACTGCTGCCGACCACGGGGCTGCGCCTGACCGGCCGACTCGCCCCCGCCGCGCAGCCCGGCGAACGGAGCGCGGCGCTGCTCCGAGTGGAGCGCGAAGCGCCGCCCCGGGTCGTCAGAGGCCCGACGGGCATCCAGAGGGTGGCCGGCGACCTGCGCGAAGGACTGCGCCGTGCGACCGAAGGGCTGGACGGGGACGCTCGCGCCCTGCTGCCCGGCCTGGTGGTCGGGGACACCGCACGGGTCCCGACCGATCTGCACGACGCCTTCGAAGCGACCGACCTGACGCACCTTCTGTCCGTCTCAGGAGCCAATCTCTCGATCCTGCTCTTCCTGCTGATCGGGCCGCCCGGCCGGGCCACCCGCGCGGAGCGCGGTGGTCTCGCACCCCGGCTGGGGATCTCGTTGCGGATGACCGCGTTGCTGGGCGGCGCGATCACACTGGCCTTCGTCGTCGTCTGCCGGCCCGAGCCGAGCGTGCTCCGGGCGGCCGCCTGCGGGCTGATCACGCTCCTGGCCATCGGAAGCGGGCGGCGCAGATCGTTGATCCCCGCGCTGGCCACGGCAGTGCTGCTGCTGGTGCTCTACGACCCCTGGCTTGCCCGCAGCTACGGCTTCCTGCTTTCCGTGCTGGCCACCGGGGCGCTCCTCACGCTCGCTCCCCGGTGGAGCGAGGGCCTGCGCCGACGGTCGGTACCGGGTCGGCTCGCGGAGGTGCTCGCGGCGGCCGCAGCCGCCCAGGCGGTGTGCGCCCCCGTCGTCGTGGTGCTCGCCTCGCGGGTCAGCCTGGTGGGAATTCCGTGCAACCTGTTGGCGGAGTTCGCCGTGGCCCCGGCGACGGTACTGGGCTTCGCGGCGCTCGCGTTCGCTCCCGTCTCCCCGCCGACTGCGGAGCTGCTGGCACGGATCGCGGCCTGGCCGGTCGATTGGATCGCGGCCGTGGCGCGTACCGGGGCGGGACTCCCGGGGGCGCAGATCGGCTGGCCGGGAGGATGGTCGGGGGCGATGCTGCTGGCGCTGCTCACCGTGGTCGTGGTGTGCTGCGCCCGGCTGATCGCCCGTCGGCCCTGGATGTGCGTGGCCGCGTCCCTCGCCCTGGTGCTCGCGGTGCTCAGACCCGCGCCGCTGACCCGGGTCATGACGGGATGGCCACCGCCGGACTGGGCGTTCGCCGCGTGCGACGTCGGGCAGGGGGACGCGCTTGTACTGGCCGCGGGCGAAGGCGCCGGTGTGGTCGTCGACGCCGGCCCGGAACCCGACGCGGTCGACGGTTGTCTGCGGGATCTCGGCATCAGCCGTGTTCCGATGGTGCTGCTCACCCATTTCCACGCCGACCACGTGCGCGGTCTGTCCGGGGTGCTGCGGGGCCGGAGCGTCGGAGCGATTCAGACGACTGGGCTCCATGAGCCGCACGATCAGGCCGCGTTCGTGCACAGAACGGCGGCGGAGGCGGGCGTTCCCGTGGGTTCGGCGGTACCGGGTGAACGACGTCGGGCGGGGGCCGTGGAGTGGCAGGTGCTGTGGGCCGGGGAAAGAACGGGCGGGGCGGCCCGCGGGGGAGTGCGCGGGCCGCCTGCCGACACCGGGGCGAACGATTCGAGCGTCACGCTCTTCGTGCGGGCGCGGGGCGCGCTGACGTTGTTGCTGATGGGGGATCTCGAACCTCCCGCTCAGCGCGGGCTGGCCCGCGACCATCCGGGCCTTCCCCCGGTCGACGTGCTCAAAGTGGCGCACCACGGTTCCGCGTTCCAGGATCCGGCGTTGCTCGCGCAGGTTCGGCCACGCGTGGCCGTGATCTCGTGCGGCGCGGACAACACGTACGGGCACCCGGCGCCCCGTACGGTCGCCGCGCTCACCGCCGGGGGCGCGGAGGTGTTCCGTACGGACCGGGACGGTGCGGTGGCGGTGGCCGGTGCGGGGGCGTCGCTGCGGGTGGCCGGGCGTGATTGACGGGCGAGCGGTGGCGAGGCCGTCCGGATGTGGCGGGAGGGAGGCTGTCGGCGGCTGCCCGGCGTTGTCCGAGACCGGCTCCAGTCGTCACGTTCCGTGGTCGTGAGGGTGTGGGGAGAGCGGGTGGCGTGCCGGCAGCCGGGCACGGGAAGGCAGGCGGGCAACGAGCTTTCCGGATCGGCGGCGTACCGATCGTCGTGGTCGTGCGGGGGCGAGGACGGTTCGCAGGGGTGGATCGGAGGAGCGACCGACGGCGGCCGAAGCCGCTTGTCTCCGTGCGATGGACGCACAGGAAGAGGACAACGTCGGGAGGGAGCGAGCCGGAGCACGGGAGAGGGCGGTGGGACGGGCCGTCAATACGGACCTTCGGTAACACCTTGGTACACGTCCGCGCAACCCCTCGCGAGCTGCTGCGTTTGCCTCGAACGACGCAACGGTGATCGAATACGCTTTCGTCGGCGGGCCGCTGCTCCGACAACGACGTCCAGCCGTAGGGGCCCATGGTGAACCGCCCCTCGGGAGTGCGCAGAACATGTTCGGCCGTTGGCTAAGCAACAAGAGACAGTCGGGCTCAGGCAGCGGTGGCGCGTTCGCCGGGCTCACCATGCCGCGCTCCGCGGGCATGATCAGCTGCCGGGTGCTCGACCCGGTCAACGAGCCGGTCCAGCAAGCCCAGTACGTCGTTACGGACAGTGGCGGTCGGAAGGTGCTCGGGGGCGAGACCGATCCCTTCGGCCGCGTCCTCGCGACCGTGCCCGTGGGTGACTACCGGCTGGCCGTGACGGCAGAGGGGTTCACCCCCTTCCACGCCTCTGCCACGGTCGTCGAAGAGGGGCACGCGAGCCTCGGCGACGTCCGGTTGCAGGTGTCCCAGCCTCCGCAACTGCCCGCCCCCGGTGACTGGGAGATCGAACCGACGCACTCGCAGATCGGTTTCACCGCCCGGCACATCGGCATGGCGCGCATCCACGGCAGGTTCAACTCCTTCGCCGGGGCGGTTCGGATCGCCGACCGTATGGAGGACTCCGCCATGCACGTGATCATGGACGCGTCGTCGATCGACACGAACGTGCAGATGCGGGACGACCACCTGCGTTCGGCGGACTTCCTGGACGTCGCGCGTTATCCGACCCTGGAGTTCTACAGCGAGAGATTCGTGCACAGGGGCGGCACCCGCTGGGGCGTCACAGGTGCGTTGACCCTGCACGGTGTCAGCCGCACCGTGACGCTGGACACCCAGTACATCGGCCTCGGCCACGGGCTCGAGGGCGAGGCGCGTGCCGCCTGCCGCGCCACCACCGAGCTCCACCGCGAGGACTTCACCCTCACCTGGCAGACCATGCTGGCGAAGGGAATCGCGGTGGTCGGTTCGAGCATCGCGATCGACCTCGACATCCAGATCGTTCAGAAGACCTGATGGCGGCGCCCCGGGGCGGTGGCGCCTGAGACTGTCGCGTCGGCGGGCTGCCGGACCGAGGCCGTCGAAGCAGAGACGGTCGAAGCAGAGACGGTCGAACCAGAGGCTGCCGAACCAGAGGTCGGCGAACCAGGGGCAGACGAGCCAGAGGCGGGCGGACCAGAAGCTGTCAGGACTGGCTGGGTTGATCGGCCCTGGGGTTGACCGGGTGGCCCCGGGCCGGGTGGCCCCGGGCCGGGTGGCCCCGGGCCGGGTGGCTCAGGGACCGGGTGGCACCGGGGGCCCGTCGTGCACGGGGGCACGGGGGTGCGGGACTGGATCGTCGGGGCCCGCAGGATCGAGTCGATGCCGCACGGCCGCGGGGAGGCGGTCGCCCCGAGGGCAGGGTTCTGCCCGTGCCGGGTGCATGCGAGGCGAGCGGCGGCTACGGAGTCTCCAGCCAACCGTCGTACGCGGCGGCGAAGGCGTCGAGCGCGGACGGGTCGAGACGCCCGTCCGGGTCCTCCACGACGACCAGCCACTGGGCGTCCTCGGCGTCGTCCTCGCCGGCCAGCGCGTCCCGCACGAGTTGGGGTTCCTCGGAGACCCCGAAGCGGTCGGAAAGCTCCTGTGCGACCTCGTCCGCGGCATCACGGTCGGGCAGCACCAGTACATGTCTCACATCGCTCACCCGACCATTCTCGCCTGCCGACCGGACGGCACCGGAGGGGGTGTGCGGTCGGCGGTCATTCGTGCCGACACCCGGTCCCGCCACGGCTCGAAGCGTGCCGAAGCGTGCCTTCTCAGCCTGACCCGGACCCGCCCTCGCCCCACGGTCCCCGGTGCCTCCCGCACATGTCACCGATGCTTCCCGCACGTCCCTCCGGTGCTGCTTCCCCGGTTCTCCGGTGCTCGCCGCACGTCTTCCTGGTGCTCCCCGGTCCGGCCCGCACCCACCCCGACCTGCTGCGTCCGGCCGT
This sequence comes from uncultured Streptomyces sp., assembly GCF_947488945.1. Lineage (GTDB taxonomy): Bacteria > Actinomycetota > Actinomycetes > Streptomycetales > Streptomycetaceae > Streptomyces. Next base: position 66,675 of record NZ_CANLBS010000001.1, on the reverse strand, counting down.
GTCTCACCGCCCGTACCGCCTCGGCGCCCGTACCGCCTGCGCGCCCGTACCGCCTGCGCGCCCGGACCGCCTGCGCGCCCGGACCGCCTCCGCGCTCGGACGGCCTCACTGCCCGTACCGCCTCGGCGCCCGTACCGCCTCCGCGCTCGGACGGCCTCCGCGCCCGTACCGCCTGCGCGCCCGGACCGCCTCCCCTCCCGGACCGCCTCCGCGCGCCCTGCCGCCGTGCGTGTGGCCGCTCTACCTTTGGGGCACCGCGTCCATGCGGGCCCTTCCGGTGCCGTGGTCCCGCTCGGGCGTCACTCCGGAGCGATGCCCGTCGGCCTCGCGGTGTCGGTGGGGCGTGGGATGCTGGACGGCGATGGCCACCAGAAAGAACTCCACCGACGACCTCCTCGCCCCGGTCACTCTCGCCGTGGGTCAGGAGGACCTGCTCCTCGACCGTGCCGTGCGGCAGGTCGTGGAGGCCGCCCGCGCGGCGGACGCGGACACGGACGTACGCGACCTCTCCTCCGACCAGTTGCAGCCGGGCACCCTCGCCGAGCTGACCAGCCCGTCGCTCTTCGCCGAGCGCAAGGTGGTCGTCGTGCGCAACGCGCATGACCTGTCCGCCGACACGGTGAAGGACGTCAAGGCCTATCTGGGCGCGCCGGTGGAGGAGATCACGCTCGTCCTGCTGCACGCCGGCGGGGCCAAGGGCAAGGGGCTGCTGGACGCGGCGCGCAAGGCCGGTGCGCGTGAGGTGGCCTGTCCGAAGATGACCAAGCCCGCCGAGCGGCTGTCCTTCGTGCGCGGGGAGTTCCGGACGCTGGGGCGCTCCGCCACCCCTGAGGCGTGCCAGGCGCTGGTCGACTCCATCGGCAGCGATCTCCGCGAGCTCGCGAGCGCGGTCTCCCAGCTCGTCGCGGACGTCGAGGGGACGATCGACGAGGCGGTGGTCGGCCGGTACTACACGGGCCGGGCCGAGGCGTCCTCGTTCACCGTGGCCGACCGGGCCGTCGAAGGGCGGGCCGCGGAGGCTCTGGAGGCGTTGCGGTGGTCCTTGTCGACCGGCGTCGCCCCTGTGCTCATCACCAGCGCGCTGGCTCAGGGCGTCCGGGCCATCGGCAAGCTCTCCTCGGCCAGGGGCGGCCGCCCGGCTGACTTGGCGCGCGAACTCGGGATGCCCCCGTGGAAGATCGACCGGGTCCGCCAGCAGATGCGCGGATGGACTCCGGACGGGGTGGCGGTGGCGCTGCGCGCCGTGGCCGCGGCCGACGCGGGAGTGAAGGGCGGCGGCGACGATCCCGCGTACGCCTTGGAGAAGGCAGTCGTCGCGGTGGCCGGCGCGGCACGTTCCGGCCGCTGAGCGGTAGGCCCCGGCCGCTGCCCAGGACGCTCCGCCCCCGTGAAGACGCGCCCCCGCGACGCTCCCCGCACCCGTGACCTCGCCCGTGAAGCCTCACCACCCGTGACGTCACCCCGTGAAGCCTCACCCCCCGTGAGCCGCACCCCCGTGAGCCTCACCCCCCGTACGTGCCGCCCCACCCCGTAACGCCCCGCCCCCCGTGACGCCCGCAACAAGAAGAGCCCCGGCCGCCCCCTGGGGAGGGGGTGGCCGGGGCTCTTCGTTCAAGCTTGGTGCGCCGCACCCGCGTGGCGAACGCAGGTTCGGTGTGCGGCGCGGGGTGCCGGTCAGGAGTGGGAGAGAGGGCCCACTGATTCCGTCCCGGCGTTCACATCAGATGCTCAGGCGCTGAGGGAGCCAACCTTGGTGGCCAGCGCCGACTTCTTGTTGGCGGCGGCGTTCTTGTGGATGACACCCTTGGAGACGGCCTTGTCGAGCGCGCGGGAGGCGTCGCGAGCGGCCGAGGTGGCCTTCTCGACGTCACCGGCGGCGGCAGCCTCACGGGCCTTGCGGATCGCGGTCTTGAGCGACGACTTGACGGCCTTGTTGCGCAGGCGCGCCTTCTCGTTGGTCTTGTTCCGCTTGATCTGGGACTTGATGTTCGCCACGAAAGAGCCTTTGCAGGTTCGTTGGATCTTCTGAGTGCGCCCCGTCGCCCGAGGGGCCACGAAGCACAGCTGTCCACGGTACCAGTCACCCTCCGACCGGCCCAAACCAGTCGCCGCCCCGCAGCCGTGGGACGATGGAGGCTACGTATCGATCCGACCGACCCGACATCGACCCGAGACAGGCGTTCGGCGTCTCAAGAATCAGGACCCTGCGTGCCCGCGACTCCTCTCCACGTGCCCGCGCCGAGCCGTACCGACCCGGCGCTGATCCGCAACTTCTGCATCATCGCCCACATCGACCACGGCAAGTCGACCCTCGCCGACCGGATGCTCCAGCTGACCGGTGTCGTCGACCAGCGGCAGATGCGTGCCCAGTACCTCGACCGCATGGACATCGAGCGCGAGCGCGGCATCACCATCAAGTCCCAGGCGGTCCGTCTGCCCTGGACGCCCTCGACGTCCGAGAGCGGCGACGTCCACGTCCTGAACATGATCGACACCCCGGGCCACGTGGACTTCACGTACGAGGTGTCGCGGTCGCTGGCGGCCTGCGAGGGCACGGTCCTGCTGGTCGACGCCGCCCAGGGCATCGAGGCGCAGACCCTCGCCAACCTGTACCTGGCGATGGAGAACGACCTCACGATCGTCCCGGTCCTTAACAAGATCGACCTGCCGGCCGCGCAGCCCGAGAAGTTCTCCGAGGAGCTGGCGAACCTCATCGGCTGCCAGCCCGAGGACGTGCTCAAGGTCTCCGCGAAGACCGGTGTCGGTGTGGACGCGCTGCTGGACCGGGTGGTCCGCGACGTTCCCGCGCCGGTCGGCAAGGCGGACGCCCCCGCCCGCGCGATGATCTTCGACTCGGTCTACGACTCGTACCGCGGTGTCGTCACCTACGTCAGGGTCATCGACGGCCAGCTCAACAAGCGCGAGCGCATCCGGATGATGTCGACCAACGCGACGCACGAGCTGCTGGAGATCGGCGTCTCCTCCCCGGAGATGACGCCGGCGGACGGTCTCGGCGTGGGCGAGGTCGGCTACATCATCACCGGGGTGAAGGACGTCCGGCAGTCCAAGGTCGGTGACACGATCACCTCGCTGCACAACGGCGCCACCGAGGCGCTGGGCGGCTACAAGGACCCCAAGCCGATGGTGTTCTCGGGGCTCTACCCGCTGGACGGCTCGGACTACCCGGACCTGCGCGAGGCGCTGGACAAGCTCCAGCTCAACGACGCCGCCCTGGTCTACGAGCCCGAGACGTCGGCGGCGCTCGGCTTCGGCTTCCGCGTCGGCTTCCTCGGCCTGCTGCACCTCGACGTGATCCGCGAGCGGCTGGAGCGCGAGTTCGGCCTCGACCTCATCGCCACCGCCCCCAACGTGGTCTACCGGGTCACGATGGAGGACGGCACCGAGCACACCGTCACCAACCCGAGCGAGTTCCCCGAGGGCAAGATCGACTCGGTGCACGAGCCGGTCGTCCGGGCCACGGTCCTGGCGCCCAGCGAGTTCATCGGCGCGATCATGGAGCTCTGCCAGAACCGCCGCGGCACCCTCATCGGCATGGACTACCTCTCCGAGGACCGGGTCGAGATCCGTTACACCCTGCCGCTGGCCGAAATCGTCTTCGACTTCTTCGACCAGCTCAAGTCGAAGACCCGCGGGTACGCCTCGCTCGACTACGAGCCCACCGGCGAGGAGTCGGCGCAGCTCGTGAAGGTCGACATCCTGCTGCACGGCGACAAGGTGGACGCCTTCTCCGCCGTCACCCACAAGGACAAGGCGTACGCGTACGGCGTGCGGCTCGTCGCGAAGCTCCGCGAGCTCATCCCGCGGCAGAACTTCGAGGTGCCGATCCAGGCCGCCATCGGATCCAGGGTCATCGCCCGCGAGACGGTCCGGGCCATCCGCAAGGACGTCCTCGCCAAGTGCTACGGCGGTGACATCTCCCGTAAGCGGAAGCTGCTGGAGAAGCAGAAGGAAGGCAAGAAGCGGATGAAGATGGTCGGCAACGTGGAGGTCCCGCAGGAGGCCTTCATCGCCGTCCTCTCCACCGACGACTCGGGCGGCAAGGGCGAGGCGAAGAAGTAGCCGCCGCGGTGTGCGCGTCGCGGTCCCGTCGGGCCGCGACACGCCGGGACCGCGGTCCCCGTTCCGGTCCAGGCCCCTGCCCCCGCACAACCGCGGGGGGCAGGGGCCTGTTCGTTATCAACAGGGTCGCCGTTGCCCCTTACGCGGCGGACCCCCGAGCTTTACCCTGATCACGGCTCCTTTGTTACTCGCCAGTTAAACAGCGGGACGAGCAGGACCGCGCGAGAACGAAGTGACCCCACAGAGCGGGAACGAGAAGCAGACACACAGCACAATCATTCAACGAAGCCGGTCGTAGCAATGCCGCAGGCCCGGAGGACGTCGTGAGCGACACACAGACCCAGATCGATAACCGACCGCCCTCCGTGGCGCATCTCTTCGTCGACCGGGTGGAGGCCACACCGGACGGGGAGGCCTACCGCTACCCGGTGCCGTCGTCCTCGGGGGAGGGGCCGGACGAGTGGAAGTCGCTGAGCTGGGGCGAGGCGGCCGAGCGCGTCTACGCCATCGCGGCCGGGCTGATCGCGCTGGGTGTGCAGCCGGAAGAGCGGGTCGCACTCGCCTCGTCCACCCGCGTCGAGTGGATCCTCGCCGACCTCGGGGTGATGTGCGCGGGCGCCGCCACGACCACGGTGTACCCCTCGACCAACACCGAGGAGTCCTCCTTCATCCTGGCCGACTCCGAGAGCCGGCTGTTGATCGCGGAGGACGCCGCCCAGCTGGCGAAGGCGCGTGAGGCCCGCGCGGAGGGGCTGAACCTCGCCCACGTCGTGGTCATCGACCCGGCCGGGGCCGAGCCCGCCGCCGACGACCCGGAGGGCTGGCTGCTCACCCTCGCCGACCTGGAGGCCCGCGGCGCGGAGTACCTGGTCGCCCACCCGGAGGCGGTCAAGGAGCGGGTCTCCGCCATCACCTCCGAGCAGCTCGCCACCCTCATCTACACCTCCGGCACCACCGGCCGCCCCAAGGGCGTGCGCCTTCCGCACGACAACTGGTCGTACATGGCGAAGGCGACCGTCGCGGCCGGGGTGATCCAAGCCGACGACGTCCAGTACCTCTGGCTGCCGCTCGCGCACGTCTTCGGCAAGGTGCTGACCTCCGGCCAGATCGAGGTAGGCCACGTCACCGCGGTGGACGGCCGGGTCGACAAGATCATCGAGAACCTGCCGGTGGTCCAGCCGACCTACATGGCGGCCGTGCCGCGCATCTTCGAGAAGGTCTACAACGGGGTCGCGGCGAAGGCACGGGCCGGCGGCGGCGCCAAGTACAAGATCTTCCAGTGGGCGGCCGGGGTGGCGCGCGAGTACGCCAAGGTCTCCCAGGACAACTTCCGGCGCACCGGCAACGCCTCGGTCCCCTTCGGCCTGAACGCCAAGCACAAGGTGGCCGACACCCTCGTCTTCACCAAGATCCGTGAGGCGTTCGGCGGCCGGCTGCGGGCCTGCATCTCCGGCTCGGCGGTCCTCGCCCCGGAGATCGGCTTCTTCTTCGCCGGAGCCGGCGTCCACATCCTGGAGGGCTACGGCCTCACCGAGTCCAGCGCCGCCTCCTTCTGCAACCCCGCCGAGGCCTACCGCACCGGCACCGTCGGCAAGCCGTTGCCCGGCACCGAGGTCCGTATCGCCGACGACGGCGAGATCCTGCTGCGCGGCCCCGGCATCATGCAGGGCTACCACCGGCTGGCGGAGAAGACGACCGAGGTCCTGGAGTCGGACGGCTGGCTGCACACCGGCGACATCGGTGAGCTCTCCGTCGACGGCTACCTGCGGATCACCGACCGCAAGAAGGACCTGATCAAAACGTCCGGCGGCAAGTACGTCGCCCCGGCGGAGGTCGAGGGCCAGTTCAAGGCGGTCTGCCCGTTCGTCTCGAACATCCTGGTGCACGGCGCGGACCGCAACTTCTGCACCGCGCTGATCGCCCTGGACGAGCCCTCGATCCTCGGCTGGGCCGCCGAGAACGGTCTGGAGGGCAAGTCCTACGCCGAAGTGGTCGCGGCCCCGCAGACGGTGGAGCTGATCGACGGCTACGTCAAGCGTCTCAACGAGGGCCTGCAGCGGTGGCAGACGGTCAAGAAGTTCCGTCTCCTTCCGCGCGACCTCGACATCGAGCACGGTGAGCTGACGCCCAGCCTGAAGCTGAAGCGGCCGGTCGTCGAACGCGAGTACAAGTCGCTCATCGAGGACATGTACGCCGGGACGCGCGAGGCCTGATCCGGCGGCCGCCGACGGGGCGGAGACCTGCGGTCCCGAGCGGGCCGCGGTCTCCGCCCCGTCGGCGTGCCGGGCTCGCGCGGGGGCGGCGCCCCGCGCGACGCGAGGGGCGCGCGGAAGGTTCCAGGCTCTTTCGCGGCGGCTCGTACGCACCGGATCCCGGCTCCGTTCCGGTCGGCGCGCCGCCGTCCGCCACGGCGTCCCGGTGCGTCCGGTCTGTCACTCTGTCCGTGTATTCGGCGGCGTTTCGACACCCGGAGGAGCCGCACCGTGGGGCCCATACCCTTGCAGCGGGACACCGTTCACCGCCCCGGAACCACCGGGACGGGCCGGGCGGCAGGCCCGCCCCTCGTCAGCAGGACCAGCCTGCCCGGCAGCGCCCTGGCGCCCTCCGCCGGCGGCGGGTTCGTCCGGGCCGTGCTGTCCGAATGGTCCGGACTCGGCATGCCGGCGGTCGTCGGGTTCGCCGCGTGCCTCGCCGACGAGGCCGTCGCGGTCACCGAGACCCTGCTCGGCCACGCGGTCGCGCACGCCTCCAGGACGGGCCCCGCCGCCGCGATCGACCTGTCCCTGCGGCTGGAGGACCCGGTCGAGGACCGTCCCCCCGTGCTCGTGGTCGAGGTCACTGACCGACCGGCCGAGGGGCCCGGAGAAGACGACGAGGGGCAGGGGCCGCCCGCCGCGTCGTACGGCACCGGGTTCCGCCGGGTCGCCGCGCACGCCGACTCCTGGGGGGTCACCCACCGCGCGGGCTCCCGCACGCTGTGGGCCCGGCTGCCCGTGGACGACTGGACGACTCCGGTGGCGGACCCCCCGGCCGCCCCGGCGCACGCCGGGGCGGGACGGCCCCGGGACACCGCGCCGGGGACCGCCCTGCCCGGTCAGGGCTCCGGGCCCGGGACCGGTACGGCGGCGCTCGCCACGGCCCCCGGCGAGCCCGTACCCGAGCCGGCGGCTCCGCACCTTCCCGAACCGGCCCGCCCGGAGGGCGCGGCATACCCGGAACACCCGGCGTATCCGGCGCACCCGGCGCACGCCGGGGCGGAGAGCGGTTGGGACCGGCAGGGCGCGCTCGCCTTCCTCGCGGAGGCCGCCGATCTGCTCACCGGCCGGCTCGACGAGGACCTGGTGGCGTCGATAGCCGCCCGGCTGCTGGTGCCCCGGCTCGCCGACTGGTGTGCGATCTGGCTGGAGGGCGGTGAGGGCGGCGGCACCGCCGTGCCCCGGCTCGCCCGCGTCCGGCACCGCGACGAGCGGGGCGCCGGGCCGGTCCGGGCCCTGCTGGAGAAGGCCCCGCTGCGGCTGCCCGCCAGCACCGGCGCGGGGCCGGTCACGCTGCCCTGGCCGCCGGACGGCAGGGCGGCCGAGGGGCGCACCGGCCTGCCCGGCGACCACGCCGGCAACTCCACCGCGCTCGCCTGCCGCATCACGGCCGGCGGCCGGGCGCTCGGCACCGTCCTCGTCGGACGGGACGGCGGAGCGCCGCTGCCGGAGGCCGTGGTGTCGCTGGTGGAGGACTTCGTGCGCCGGCTCGGGCTCGCCGTCGGGGCGGCCCGTTCCTACGGCCGCCAGGCCACCATCAGCCGGGTCCTCCAGCGCGGGCTGCTGCCGAGCAGGGTCGCCGACATCCCCGGTGTGACCAGCGCCCTCGTCTACGAACCGGCCGACGAGAGCGTCGCCGGCGGTGATTTCTACGACATCTTCGCCTGCCCCGGCGGACGCTGGGCGTTCGTCCTCGGCGACGTGCAGGGCAGCGGCCCGGAGGCCGCGGTGGTCACCGGTCTCGTACGCCCCTGGCTGCGGCTGCTGTCCCGAGAGGGCTTCGGGGTCGGGGAGGTGCTCGACCGGCTGAACCGGCTGCTGCTGGACGACGCGGTGGAGGCGGCCGAGGCCGCCGCGCTGATGGTCGCCGCGGCGGGCGGACAGCAGCTCCACGACGCCGCGCACCCCCGGTTCCTCTCGCTGCTGCACGGCGAGGCCGTACCGCTGCCCGGCGGGGGCGCCCGGATCACCGTCGCCAGCGCCGGACACCCGCTGCCGCTGCTGCTCGGCCGCGACGGCTCGGTGCGCGCGGTGGCGGAGCCGCAGGTGCTGCTGGGCGTGGTCGACGAGGTGGCGTACCAGAGCCAGACCTTCGACCTGGAGCCGGGCCAGACCCTGCTGTGCGTCACGGACGGGGTCACCGAGCGGAGGTCGGGCGCGGTGCTCTTCGACGACGGCGACGGGCTCGCCCGGACTCTGGCCGGCTGCGCGGGGCTGTCCGCCGGGGAGATCGCCGACCGCATCAACCGGGCGGTGCACGCGTTCGACGAGCGGCCGCCCGACGACGATCTCGCGCTGATGGTCCTCCGGGCCGAGTGACCGCGACGGGCCGGGGCCGCCCGGTCGCGGCCGGGAGCCCAGGCCCTCGTCCGAGCCACACGGCCCCGGTGCGGAGACCCGGTCCGCCCTCCCGCCCGACCGCCCCCGACCGCCCGGCGCGCCGGGGTGGGACGGCTTCGCTTCCGGGCGAGCGACAATGGATCCCATGCCTTCCGTACTGCCCGATGGTGAGCCCGTGCCCGACGACGGGGCGCTGCCCCGCCACGCCCTGGAAGGCGCGGCCGACCGGCCGCTCGGCTTCTACCTCCACGTGCCCTACTGCGCGACCCGCTGCGGTTACTGCGACTTCAACACCTACACCGCCACCGAGCTGCGCGGCTCCGGCGGCGCCCTGGCCTCCCGCGACAACTACGCCGCCCACCTCGTCGAGGAGGTCCGCCAGGCCCGCAAGGTGCTCGGCGACGACCCCCGCCCGGTCCGCACGGTCTTCGTCGGCGGCGGCACGCCGACGCTTCTGGACGCCGGCGACCTGGTGCGGATGCTGGGCGCGATCCGGGACGAGTTCGGCCTCGCGGACGACGCCGAGATCACCACCGAGGCCAATCCGGAGTCGGTCGGTCCGGAGTATCTGGCGACCCTGCGGGAGGGCGGCTTCAACCGGATCTCCTTCGGCATGCAGAGCGCCCGGCAGCACGTGCTGAAGATCCTCGACCGCACCCATACCCCCGGCCGCCCCGAGGCCTGCGTCGCCGAGGCGCGCGCCGCGGGCTTCGAGCACGTGAACCTCGACCTGATCTACGGCACCCCCGGCGAGTCCGACGACGACTGGCGGGCCTCGCTCGACGCGGCGATCGGCGCCGGTCCCGACCACGTCTCGGCGTACGCGCTGATCGTGGAGGAGGGCACCCAGCTGGCCCGCCGCATCCGGCGCGGCGAGGTCCCGATGACCGACGACGACGTGCACGCCGACCGGTACCTGATCGCCGACGAGGCGATGACCGCCGCGGGCTTCTCCTGGTACGAGGTGTCGAACTGGGCCCGCACCCCCGAGGGCCGCTGCCTGCACAACGAGCTGTACTGGCGCGGCGCCGACTGGTGGGGCGCCGGTCCCGGCGCGCACAGCCACGTCGGTGGCGTGCGCTGGTGGAACGTGAAGCACCCGGGGGCGTACGCCCAGGCGCTCACCGAGGGACGTTCGCCCGGGGCCGGGCGCGAGCTGCTCTCCGACGAGGACCGCCGGGTCGAGCGCATCCTGCTGGAGCTCCGGCTGATCGACGGCTGCCCGCTCGCCCTGCTGAAGCCCGACGGCCTCGCCGCCTCCCGCCGCGTCCTCGCCGAGGGGCTGCTGGAGCCGGGGCCGTACGAGCAGGGCCGCGCGGTGCTCACCCTGCGGGGCAGGCTGCTGGCCGACGCGGTGGTCCGGGACCTGGTCGACTGAGCCCGGCCCCAGCGCGGCCGGGGGTCACGGCCTGCACGTCCGCGTCGTCAGCCGGTCCGTGTACTCCGGACCGGCGGGCTTGAGGCAGACCGTCGCCGTGACGGTCTTCTCCCCCGACCGGAACGCCTTGACGAGCGCGAGGCCGTGCAGGTGCCCGTCCACGTCCGAGGGCGTGCGGGCCAGCGAGATCGTGCCGGTGGGCATGCCGTCCTGCTCGAAGGAGGCCAGCTGCCCCCAGGTCCGCGCCGCGCTCCGCGGCCCCTCCCGCTGGGCGGCGGTGGTGTAGAGCGCCGTGGCCGCGCTGTACGACAGGATGGTCTGGCCGCTGGCGAAGAGCCCGTCCTCGTAGTCCTTCGGGCCGTCCCCGCGCCCGTTCCCGGCGGAGGGCAGCGGGCCGCCGTCGCCCACCAGCTTCCCCAGCTCCGTCCGGGCCTCCAGGTAGAAGTCGGTCGGCAGGCCGTGCGACACCGGGGTGAGCGAGGTGTAGTACACGGTCACGTTCGAGGCCACCGAGCGCGTGGTGCCGAAACCGGCCTTGGTCATGTCGTCGCCGGTGAAGACGTCGAAGTGCTTCGCGGAGCAGCCGGGGGTCCGGAACAGTCCGGCCATCAGCGGGCTCACGTCCTCCATCCGGCCCGCGAAGTAGAGGGTCTCGGTCACCTTGCCCTCGGTGCAGATCTTGGCCAGCGCGCTGTCGAGGGCGGCGCCGCCGTTCTGGGTGAGGGAGTACCGGATGCTCTGGACCGAGTAGCCCGCCTCCTTCAGCATCGTGGTGCCGGCGTCGTGCTGGTCGTTGGTGTACTGGTCCTTCTCCTCGTTGAGCGGGGTGCGCGAGAGGACGGCCGCGCGCGGTGCGGACCCGGGGGACTGCCCCGCACCCGCCTTCCGCGCGAGCTGCCCGGCCAGCAGCTTCAGCGCCCAGGTCTGTTCCTCGTCGGTGGCGGCCAGACCGAAGTAGTTGAGGTTCTCGTCCAGTTCGCTGCTGGAGTTGGTGGTGTCCACGACGGGGATGCCGGCGTCGAGCAGCGCCCGGACGGTCTGCCGGCTCTCGGTGGTGTTGCGGCCCAGTCCCACCACGCCGACCACGTGCGGGTCCTTCCGCGCCACTTCGATGATCTTCTCGACGGCAATGGTCTGCCGGAGCATGCCCCGGCCGCCGTTGGCGAGCAGCACCTTGAGCTTGACGCCCGGCTCGCTGTTGACGGAGCTCTGCTTGATGTACACCCCGGCGAGCTCCTCCAGCCCCTTGCGGGTGTCCGCCTCGCGGGGTGCGGTCAGGGGTCCGGCGTAGACGACGGTGACGTGCTCGGCGGTGCCGACGTCCTCGTTCTGTTCGCGGATCGCCCGTTCGATCCGGTCGAAGGAGATGCCGGCGCCGATCCCGCCGAGGCGCAGGTCGTTGCCCTCGGCGAAGCGCACCTTCGCCGACGTCGCCACGCCTATGCACTCCTCGGCCGCGGTGCCCCGCCCGACCCGCACCGCGTCCGTGCTGCGGTCGGCCAGCTCGCCCTGGCAGTACGTGCTCCGCCACACGTCGCTCCAGTGGTAGGTGCCGAGCAGGCCGGCCACCAGGACGAGCGCCACCGCGGCCCGGGACATCACGAACCACGCCCACGTACGCCGCACCCGCAGGGTGCGCAGTTCGGCGTGGGCGTGCTCGTGCCGGAGCTGATTCGTCGACAGCGGCAGGCGCAGCACCCAGGCCAGCCGCGCCGCATCGGCGGGCGACTGGCCGAAACTCAGGGTGTTCGCCCACCGCTGGTACCGCGCCTGGGCGCCGCCGGGCGGGCCGACCCCGTCGGCGTGCTGGTCCCACGCGGGGACCGACGGGGTGTGCGTCAGCACATGGGCGGCCGGCAGCGCGGCGAGCAGCAGCAGCGGGTCCACTTCGCTGCGCCGGGACCGCACGTTGTTGATCGCGTTGATCAGTGACACCCCGCCGTTCTCCGCCGTCGCGGCCGGCAGCAGCACCACCGGCGGGGCGGTGCGCTTGGCCCGCCGCCAGTCGAGGGCGTGCGGCCGGTAGTTGTCCCGCAGGTCCTCCAGCAGCGCCTGCACCCGCAGTTCCAGGTGGAACTGGCGGGCGGAGGTGATCCTCGCGACCTCCTCCTCCTCCTCCGTGTCGGCGCCGATCGTCCCGGAGGCGTCGGCCACCCGGTCGGCGACGGTGGCCGCCCGTGCCCGCAGGACCTGCCACGAACCGTGCGGGGAGAACGGCGACCAGGTCTCCGGCGGGTAGCGCGTGCTGGCGGCGGCCAGCGAGGACGTGGTGGCGAACCAGCGGCTGGCCCGGCGCAGCCACAGCAGCGGCGGCGCGGCGGTCGTCAGGATCCGCACACCGGCGATGCCCAGTGCGGCGCACACCGCCATCGTCACCACGGCCCGCCAGTCGACCTCGGTGACCAGGGCGCTGAGCACGGCGATGAAGACGGCCCCGAGGAAGGTCTCGGGGCCGACCGACCGCCGCAGCGGCTCCCACCGCTCCTCCGGCGCGACGGGGGTCCGGCGCCCCTGTCGCGCGGGCCGCCAGCGCAGCATCCGCAACTGCTCCAGCACGCGGTCGCTGCGGCCGGCCGCCGAAGAGGACCCGCCGTTCGAACCGTTCGACTCCTGCACGACGGCGGTGGCCTGCTCGATGGCGCCGAGCAGCCGGGAGCGCGGGAAGGTGAGGGGCTTGTACTGCGACTCCCCACGGCTCTCCCACGGCTCCTCGGCCAGCGCGCGGACCATGTCGAGCGCGGCCTGGTAGGGCGAGGAGCCGCCGCCTCCGAGCAGCCGCACCGGCACCCGGCGGGGCCGGTTGGCACGGTGCACCTGGTGCACGATCCGCGCCACCCGGGCGTCGATGTCCCCGTCCGCGTCGCTCTCCGCCGCCTGGACCACCACGAGCGGCATCACCGGCCGGTCGGTGCCGTACCGGTCGATCAGCCGCTGTACGAGGTGGAAGACGGCGGAGGCCGCCTCGTTGTCGGCGCTCTCGCGCCAGACCTCGTGGCCCATCGCTGCCCCCCGGATCCCTCGAACGACATCCGTACCTCCTCTCTCAATAGCGGATGGCGGGTGCGGGACGCAGGCGTTCGGACGGATCGGTACCAGATCCTTGGCCAAGGCCGGGGCGGGGAGCGGACGGATCAGTCCGGGAGCGTCACGAAGTCGATCAATTCCTCTACCCGGCCCAGGAGTTGAGGTTCAAGATCCTTGTAACTGCGGACGTGCGAGAGGATGTGCTGCCACGCGGCTCCGGTGTTCTCCGGCCAGCCGAGCGCCCGGCAGACGCCCGTCTTCCAGTCCTGCCCCTTGGGGACCGACGGCCAGGCCGGGATGGACAGCGAGGAGGGCTTCACCGCCTCCCACACGTCGATGAAGGGGTGGCCGACCACCAGCACGTGCGCGTCGGACACCCGGGCCGCGATCCGCGACTCCTTCGAGCCCGGCACGAGGTGGTCCACCAGCACCCCCAGCCGGGCGTCGGGCCCCGGCCGGAACTCGCCCACGATCGCGGGAAGGTCGTCGACGCCCTCCAGGTACTCCACCACCACGCCCTCGATGCGCAGGTCGTCGCCCCAGACCCGCTCGACCAGCTCGGCGTCGTGCCGGCCCTCGACGTAGATCCGGCCGGCCCGCGCCACCCGGGCCCGCGCCCCCGGCACCGCCACCGATCCGGAGGCCGTGCGGGCGGGACGCGCCGGACCGGCGGCCGACGGGCGCACCAGCGTGACGACGCGGCCCTCCAGCAGGAAGGCGCGCGGCTCCATCGGGAAGACCCGGTGCTTGCCGAAACGGTCCTCCAGGGTGACGACCGGGCCCTGGGCCGACTTCTCGCAGCGGATCACCGCCCCGCAGAAGCCGGTGGAGATCTCCTCCACCACCAGATCGGGTTCGGCGGGCACCTCGGGCACGGGGGCGGACCGCTTCCACGGCGGGGTCAGGTCCGGCTGGTAGCTGCGCATGCGACGACGATAATTCGACGCCCCGTCACGACACGCCGGGCACACCGCCCCGTGCCGCGCCCGGATCCGCGCCCCGCCTCCGCGCCCGTTCCGCCAGCCGGTCCCGCTGCGCGCGGACGAAGGCCGCGTCGACCACGGCTCCGTGCCCCGGGACGTACCGTGCCCGCTCGCCGCCCAGTGCCAGCAACCGGTCCAGCGCGGCCGGCCAGTGGGAGGGGAAGGCGTCGGGGCCGGCCTGCGGTTCGCCCGACTCCTCCACCAGGTCCCCGCAGAGCACCACCGGCACCTCCCCGGGCACCAGGGCGACCAGGTCCTGGCCGGTGTGGGCGGGCCCGGCGTCGACCAGCACCACCTCGCGCCCGCCGCCCAGGTCGAGGGTGCACGCGCCGGAGACCTCCCGGCGCGGTACCACCAGCGTGTCCACCGCCTCCGCCGCGTCGTGCTCGGGCAGGCCGTGGCGCACGGCGTCCGCGTACAGCGCGTCCGCGTCCCGCCGCAGCACCCGGCCCGCCCCCCGGGCGCCGAACACCTCGGCCCCGGCGAAGGCGGCGGCGCCCAGTACGTGGTCGAAATGCGGGTGGCTCAGTGCGACATGCGTCACGCGGTGCCCGAGCAGCCGCTGGGCCTGCGTCCGCAGCTCCACCCCCTCCCGGAGGCACGCGCCCGTGTCGAACAGCAGGGCCCGGCCCGCCCCGGCCACCAGCGCGGCCGTCGCGTCCCAGCCCGGAAGGCGGCGGCGGCCCACACCGTGACCGAGTCGCTCCCAGTCCAGCTCTTCCCAAGACAGGTCCATGAGGACGACGCTATCCGCACCGACCTGGGCGGGCCCGTGTCCGCGCGGCCGGTCGCCCTTGCCCCCGCCCCACCCCGCCCCCGTACACTGACCGGGGGAGAGCTGGCACTCAGAGACAGCGAGTGCCAGACAGAAACCGCAGAACGACAGCTGGAGGTGTGCGCGATGCTCAGCGAACGCAGACTCGAAGTACTGCGCGCCATCGTCCAGGACTATGTCGGCACCGAGGAGCCGGTCGGTTCCAAGGCGCTCACCGAACGGCACCGGCTCGGCGTCTCGCCGGCCACCGTCCGCAACGACATGGCGGTGCTGGAGGAGGAGGGCTTCATCGCCCAGCCGCACACCAGCGCCGGACGCATTCCGACGGACAAGGGCTACCGCCTGTTCGTCGACCGCCTCGCCGGGGTCAAGCCCCTGACCTCCCCGGAACGCAGGGCGATCCAGAACTTCCTCGTCGGCGCCGTCGATCTCGACGACGTCGTCGGGCGCACGGTGCGGCTGCTCGCGCAGCTCACCCGGCAGGTGGCGATCGTGCAGTACCCGTCGCTGACCCGTTCCACGGTCCGCCACGTCGAACTGCTGGCGCTGGCTCCCGCCCGGCTGATGCTCGTCCTGATCACGGACACCGGGCGGGTCGAGCAGCGTATGATCGACTGTCCCGCGCCGTTCGGCGAGACCTCTCTCGCAGATCTGCGGGCCCGGCTCAACAGCCGGGTGGTGGGGCGCCGCTTCAGCGACGTCCCCCCGCTGGTGCAGGATCTGCCGGAATCCTTCGAGAGCGAGGACCGTGCGACGGTGTCCACGGTGCTCTCGACCCTCCTGGAGACTCTGGTCGAGGAGACGGAGGAGCGGCTGATGATCGGCGGCACCTCCAACCTCACCCGCTTCGGGCACGACTTCCCCCTGATGATCCGGCCGGTGCTGGAAGCACTGGAGGAACAGGTCGTCCTGCTGAAGCTGCTCGGTGAGGCCACGGACCCCAGCATGACCGTACGGATCGGGCACGAGAACGCCCACGAGGGACTCACCTCCACGTCCGTCGTCACGGTCGGCTACGGTTCGGGCGACGAGGCAGTCGCCAAACTCGGCGTGGTCGGACCGA
This sequence comes from uncultured Streptomyces sp., assembly GCF_947488945.1. Lineage (GTDB taxonomy): Bacteria > Actinomycetota > Actinomycetes > Streptomycetales > Streptomycetaceae > Streptomyces. Next base: position 50,777 of record NZ_CANLBS010000001.1, on the reverse strand, counting down.
CCCGCATGGACTACCCCGGAACGATGGGAGCGGTACGCGCAGTGGCACGTTACGTCGGACAGATCCTGGCGGAGTCGTAAGTGGCCACCGACTACTACGCCGTACTAGGCGTACGCCGCGACGCGTCGCAGGACGAGATCAAGAAGGCATTCCGTCGGCTCGCGCGTGAGCTGCACCCGGATGTCAACCCCGATCCGAAGACCCAGGAGCGGTTCAAGGAGATCAACGCCGCCTACGAGGTGCTGTCGGACCCGCAGAAGAAGCAGGTCTACGACCTCGGCGGCGACCCGCTGTCGTCGTCGGGCGGCGGTGGTGCGGGCGGTTTCGGAGCCGGCGGCTTCGGCAACTTCTCCGACATCATGGACGCGTTCTTCGGCACCGCCTCGCAGCGCGGGCCGCGTTCGCGCACCCGGCGCGGCCAGGACGCCATGATCCGGCTGGAGATCGACCTCTCCGAGGCGGCCTTCGGCACCACCAAGGACATCCAGGTCGACACCGCCGTCGTCTGCACCACGTGCAGCGGCGAGGGCGCGGCCCCCGGCACCTCGGCGCAGACCTGCGACATGTGCCGCGGCCGCGGCGAGGTCTCGCAGGTCACCCGGTCCTTCCTCGGCCAGGTCATGACCTCCCGGCCCTGCCCGCAGTGCCAGGGCTTCGGCACCGTCGTGCCGACCCCCTGCCCGGAGTGCGCCGGTGACGGCCGCATCCGCTCGCGCCGCACCCTCACCGTCAAGATCCCCGCGGGCGTCGACAACGGGACCCGCATCCAACTCGCGGGCGAGGGCGAGGTCGGCCCCGGCGGCGGCCCGGCCGGCGACCTGTACGTCGAGATCCACGAGCTGGCGCACGGGGTGTTCCAGCGGCGCGGCGACGACCTGCACTGCACGGTCACCATCCCCATGACGGCGGGCGCGCTCGGCACCAAGGTGCCGCTGGAGACGCTCGACGGCATCGAGGAGATCGACATCAGGCCCGGCACCCAGTCCGGCCAGTCGGTCCCGCTGCACGGCAGGGGCGTCACGCACCTGCGCGGCGGCGGACGCGGCGACCTGATCGTGCACGTCGAGGTGCTGACGCCCGGCAAGCTCGACGCCGAGCAGGAGCGTCTGCTGCGCGAACTGGCCAAGCTGCGCGGCGAGGAGCGCCCCACCGGGCACTTCCAGCCGGGCCAGCAGGGGCTGTTCTCCCGGCTGAAGGACGCCTTCAACGGCCGTTGACGGGCAGCCCGTCCCCGTACCGCACCGCCCGCCGGGAACCCTCCGGCGGGCGGTGCGGCGTTCCGGCCGGGCACCGGGCCGTGGGCCCGCGGGCTGATTCGGCCCCGTGGTCGGAACGTGGGACGATCGGCCCATGTCCTCCCCGCTGACCGATCTCTGCCGGCATCCGATCGTGCAGGCCCCGATGGCGGGCGGAGCCTCCTGCCCGCCGCTCGTCGCCGCCGTGGCCGAGGCGGGCGGTCTCGGCTTCCTCGCCGCCGGGTACAAGACGGCCGACGGCATGTACGAGGAGATCAAGCAGGTCCGCGCGGCCACCGGGCAGCCGTTCGGCGTCAACGTCTTCATGCCGCAGCCGCCGCACGCCGACCCCGGCGCGATCGACCTCTACCGGCAGCGACTGGCCGCCGAGGCCGACGGGTACGACACCCCGCTCGGCGACCCCGAGACCGACGGCGAGGACGGGTACGAGGCGAAGACCGCCCTGCTGCTCGACGACCCGGTCCCGGTCGTCTCCTTCACCTTCGGCTGCCCGAGCCGCGACACCCTGGACGCCTTCGCCCGGGTCGGCACGTACACGATCGTCACGGTCACCACCGCCGAGGAGGCGCAGCTCGCCCAGTGGGCGGGCGCCGACGCCGTCTGCGTCCAGGGCATCGAGGCCGGCGGACACCAGTCCACCCACCACGACGACCCGCAGGCCGACCACACCGGCATCGGCCTGCTCTCGCTCGTCGCGCAGGTCCGCGAGACCGTGCCGATCCCGGTGATCGCCGCCGGCGGGCTGATGCGCGGTTCGCAGATCGCCGCGGTCCTCGCGGCCGGCGGCGACGCGGTGCAGCTCGGCACCGCCTTCCTCGCCTGCCCCGAGTCGGGCGCCCACCCGCTGCACAAGCAGGCGCTCACCAACCCGCTGTTCGCCCGCACGGTGCTCACCCGCGCGTTCTCCGGCCGCCCCGCGCGCGGCCTGGTCAACCGGTTCGTCCGCGAGCACGGACCGTACGCCCCCGCCGCCTACCCCCAGATCCACCAGGTGACCGCCGGGCTGCGCAAGGCCGCGGCGAAGGCGGGGGACGCGCAGGGCATGGCGCTGTGGGCGGGGCAGGGACACCGGATGGCCCGCGACCTGCCGGCCGGCAAGCTCGTCGGGGTGCTCGCGGCGGAACTTCAGGCCGCGCGCGCGGCCGTCAGCGTGAGGAGTGGAAAGTGACCGCACCGGTCTTCGTCGTCGAACAGGTCCCCGAGGGACCGGAGTTCGTCCTGGAGGGCCCCGAGGGCCGGCACGCGGTCTCGGTGAAGCGGCTGCAGGCCGGCGAGGCCGTGGTGCTGACCGACGGCCGCGGCGCCTGGGCCGACGGCACGGTCGCCGCCGCCGAGGGCAAGGACCGGCTGGTCGTCGGCGGCCTGCGCCGGAGCGAGGAGCCCGCGCCCGCCCCCCGGATCACCGTCGTCCAGGCGCTGCCCAAGGGCGACCGCGGCGAACTCGCCGTCGAGACCATGACCGAGACCGGCGTCGACGCGGTCGTGCCCTGGCAGGCGGCCCGCTGCATCACCCAGTGGAAGGGCGACCGGGGTCTGAAGGCGCTGGCCAAATGGCGCTCCACGGCCCGCGAGGCCGGCAAGCAGTCCCGCCGGGTGCGGTTCCCTGAGGTGGCCGCGGCGATGAGCACCAAGCAGGTCGCCCTGCTGCTGGCCGGGGCCGACTTCGCCGCCGTCCTGCACGAGGACCGGGAGTGGACGAGCGAACCGCTCGCCACCGTCCCGCTCCCCGCCTCCGGCGAGATCGTCCTCGTGGTCGGACCCGAAGGCGGCGTCTCCCCGCAGGAACTGGAGGCCTTCGCCGCCGCCGGCGCCCGCACCTGCCGGCTCGGGCCCAGCGTGCTGCGCACCTCCACCGCCGGCACCGCCGCCACCGCCCTGCTGCTGGGCCGCACCGGCCGCTGGGGCTGACGGCCCGCCCGCCGCCCGGGGCCGCCGCGCCGGCGGCGGGCCCGGATACGATGCCGGTAAGGGATCACCAGCGAACGAGGAGGCCGGCCCATGGCGGGAGAACCGCAGACGGACTGTCTGTTCTGCAAGATCGTCTCGGGAGACATCCCGGCGACCATCGTCCGCGAGAGCGCGACCACCGTCGCCTTCCGCGACATAAACCCGCAGGCTCCCACGCACGTCCTGGTCATCCCGCGGCTCCACCACCCCGACGCCGCCTCCCTGGCCGCCGCCGCACCCGAGGTCGCCGCCGACGTGCTGCGCGAGGCCGGCGAGGTCGCCGCCGCCGAGGGGATCGAGGCCGGCGGCTACCGCGTGGTGTTCAACACCGGTTCCGGAGCGGGCCAGACCGTCTTCCACGCCCACGCCCACGTCCTCGGGGGCCGCGGCCTCCAGTGGCCCCCCGGCTAGCGGCGCCCCACCGATGTCCGTACGCGAACTGGTGGTGCTCGGCACCGCCAGCCAGGTCCCGACCCGGCACCGCAACCACAACGGCTACCTGCTGCGCTGGGACGGCGAGGGCATCCTCTTCGACCCCGGCGAGGGCACCCAGCGCCAGATGCTCCGCGCCGGGGTCGCCGCGCACGACATCAACCGCATCTGCGTCACCCACTTCCACGGCGACCACGCGCTGGGGCTCGCGGGGGTGATCCAGCGGATCAACCTCGACCGGGTGCCCCACCCCGTCACCGCGCACTACCCGGCGAGCGGGCAGCACTTCTTCGACCGGCTCCGGTACGCCACCGCCTACCGCGAGTCCGTCGAGCTGCACCAGACCCCGGTCGCCGCCGACGGCGTGCTCGCCGACACCGGCGCGTACACCCTGGACGCCCACCGGCTCTCGCACCCCGTGGAGTCCTACGGCTACCGGCTGACCGAACCCGACAGCCGGCGGATGCTGCCCGGACGCCTCGCCGAGCACGGCATCGCGGGACCGGACGTCGGCCTGCTCCGCCGCACGGGCGAACTGCGCGGCGTCACCCTCGACGCCGTCTCCGAACGCCGCCGCGGCCAGCGGTTCGCCTTCGTGATGGACACCAGGCTGTGCGACGGTGTGTACGCCCTCGCCGAGGGCTGCGACATGCTGGTGATCGAGTCGACCTTCCTCGACGAGGACGAACGGCTCGCCACCGACCACGGCCACCTGACCGCCGGACAGGCGGGCCGGGTGGCACGGGAAGCGGGCGTACGGCACCTCGTGCTGACCCACTTCTCCCAGCGGTACACGGAACCGGACCTCTTCGAGGCCCAGGCCCGCGCCGCCGGGTTCGAGGGGCAACTGACCGTCGCCCAGGACCTGATCCGCGTTCCGGTGCCCACCCGGCACCACTGAGACACCCCAGCACCACCATTCGTGAGCGAGACGACGTGCACCTCCCCAAGGCAGAACTCCACCTCCACATCGAAGGCACCCTCGAACCCGAGCTGGCCTTCGAGCTCGCCGGCCGCAACGGGGTGACACTCCCGTACGCCGGCACCGACGAGCTGCGCACCGCGTACCTCTTCGAGGACCTGCAGAGCTTCCTGGACCTCTACTACGCGCTGATGGCCGTACTGCGGACCGAGGACGACTTCGCCGACCTCGCCGACGCCTACCTCACCCGCGCGGCGGCCCAGGGCGTCTGGCACGCGGAGATCTTCTTCGACCCGCAGGCCCACACCGCGCGGGGCGTGCCGATCGGCACCGTCGTCGAGGGACTCGGCCGGGCGCTGGACCGCAGCGAGGAGAAGCACGGCATCTCCACCCAGCTCATCATGTGCTTCCTGCGCGACCAGTCCGCCGAGTCGGCGATGGAGACGCTGGAGGCGGCCGGTCCGCACCTGCACCGCATCTCCGGCGTGGGCCTCGACTCCGCCGAGGTCGGCCACCCGCCCGCCAAGTTCCGCGAGGTGTACGAGGCCGCCGCCGCGCTCGGCCTGCGCAAGGTCGCCCACGCGGGCGAGGAGGGCCCCCCGGAGTACATCCGCGAAGCCCTGGACGTCCTCGGCGTCGAGCGGATCGACCACGGGCTGCGCTGCATGGAGGACCCGGAGCTGGTGGACCGGCTGGTCTCCGAGCGGATCCCGCTCACCCTCTGCCCGCTGTCCAACGTCCGGCTGCGCGCCATCGACGTCCTGGAGGAGCACCCGCTGCGGGCCATGATGGACGCGGGCCTGCTGTGCACGGTGAACTCCGACGACCCGGCCTACTTCGGCGGATACGTCGCAGACACCTTCCACGCGGTGCACGAGGCGCTCGGCCTGGACCGCGAGCACCTGCGCACCCTCGCCCGCAACTCCTTCGAGGCGGCCTTCCTCGACCACGACGAGGAGCGCCGGGCGCGCTACCTGGCCGAGGTCGAGGCGTACGCGTTCGACTGACCCGCCCCGCCGTCCGGACCGGCCGTCCGGAACGCGCTGCGCAGCGGACGACGGCGGCGCAGCGCGGGCACCGCGATCTCCGCGACGGCCTGTTCGGGCGAGCCCAGCTTGGGCACCGCACCGGGCAGGCCGCCGGTCGTCGCGGCCAGCAGCGCCGCCGGGGCGCCGCCGCGGCGGCGGACCGAACCGGGCACCAGCGGACGCCCACCGGTGTGCAGCGCCACCGCGGTGACGGGGACCGCCACCAGCAGCGTCGCCACCCCGAGGACCACGCCCATCGCCGGGAAGCCCGCACCCTCGGACAGCACACTGCCCAGCACCGGCCCGCAGGCCACCCCGACGGACGAGGCGGAACCCGCCAGCACCGCCCACCGGCCGCGCACGTCGAGGGAGGCGGCCAGCCCGATCAGGTACGACAGCACCACCGGGTAGACGGTGTTCCACAGGATCTCGCCGGTGGCGAAGGAGCCGAGGCCCCGTGCCGAGGAGCTGAGCACGATGGACGCCGCGATGACCGTGGTGCCGGCCCCGATGGGGAACGCGCGGCCGAGCCGGGCACCGAGCGCGCCGGCGCCCATGACCCCGAGCAGTCCCGCGCCGAGCGCGACGGCGAACACGGCTCCGACGGTGACCTCGGTCAGGCCCACCTGGCTGACGCCGATGCGGCTGCTGACACCCCACAGGGCGTTCTGCGCCATCGACCAGACGAGCATGCCGCCGGCCAGCACCAGTCCCGAACGCCGGTGCGGCAGCCGGCCGGCGACCGGTCCGGAGCTCTCCGCGGGAGCGGGGACGCCCAGCCGGGACGCGGCCGGCTGGACCAGCAGCGCCACCAGCGCGAGTGCGGCGAAGGGAAGCCGGTGGCCGCCGCCCAGGTGAGGGACGGTCAGGTACAGCGCGCCCGCGGTGGCGGAGACACTGAGCAGCCCGAGCGAGGAGGCGCGGTGCGGGTCGTGCTGGGCGGCGATGCCGGAGGCCGCCACCGCCGTCGCGGTGCCCGATCCGAACCCGCCCACGACCGCGCCGGCGATGACCAGCGGCACGGATGTGGTCAGCGCCGCGCACCCGTACCCGACGGTCGCCAGCAGCAGTCCCGCGCGGGCCGCCCGGCCCGGCCCGAACCGTTCGACCCGGCCGGCGAGGGTGAATCCGGCCGACGCGGAGCTCAGCAGCAGCGCACTGCCCACCAGCCCGGCTTCGGTGGAGTCGAGGCCCAGATGGGCGCTGAGGCGGCCGACGAGGGTGGGCAGCAGATAGGCGGCGAGGTAACCGGCGGTGAACACGGCGACCAGGGGCCACGCGGCGCGGGGGCGCGAGGACATGGGCGTTCCTGAAGACATGCCGAAGAAGGCAGGGAGGGGAGGAGCGGGAGGGGTGGTGCGGAGGGTGGAGCGCGGCGGGGCAGGGCGAATCGGTCCCGAGGAGACCTGAGGAAGGGGGAGATGTGCGACTCGTCGGCTTGATGCCCCACGGTGCTCGCGGGCCAATTTGTATCAAGCACGCACAGCCCGCCGAAAGCCAGACATGAGTGATCCGCGTCACATGTATGTTTATGCTGGAAGGGTCGGGGTAAAAGCGCATGTTTATGCAGGTCAGCCAGGTGGAAGTGCGGAAACGAAGAGTCCGCGGCGGAGCCCCCGCATCGTGCAGACTGGCCGGATCGGCACAGTTCGGACCAGCCAAGCCGGGGAGCGCACGGTGGACACGGACAACCCGGGGATCGACCCGCTCGGCGGGCTGCGGGCCCCTCAGGACCCCGCCTGCGACGTCTTCCTGACGGGCACGGTGTTCCTCGACATCATCTTCACCGGCCTGGACAGCGCACCGGTGCGCGGGACGGAGTCCTGGGCCCGGGGGATGGGCTCCAGTCCCGGCGGCGTCGCCAACATGGCGACCGCGCTCGCCCGGCTCGGGCTGCGCACCTCGCTGGCGGCCGCGTTCGGCGACGACCACTACGGCGAGTACTGCTGGGACGCCCTCGAACAGGGCGAGGGCATCGACCTCTCGATGTCCCACACCGTGCCCGGCTGGCACTCCCCGGTCACCGTCTCCATGGCGTACGAGGGCGAACGCACCATGGTCTCGCACGGCCACGAGGCCCCCGCCCCGGCCTCCGGGCCCGCCGCGGCGCCCGGAGTCGTCTTCCCGCGCTGCCCGCCCCGTGCCAGGGCCGCCGTTGCCTCGCTCGCGCCGGGCCGCCGCGAGCCGTGGGTGGCCGCCGCCGCCCGCCACGGTGCGCTGATCTTCGCCGACGTCGGCTGGGACGAGACCGGCCGCTGGGACCTCGACGCCCTCCCCGACCTGGAGCACTGCGCGGCCTTCCTCCCCAACGCCGAGGAGGCCATGCGCTACACCCGCCGCGACTGCCCCCGCGCCGCCGCCCACGCCCTGGCCGAACGGGTGCCGCTCGCCGTCGTCACCCTGGGCGCCGACGGGGCGTACGCGGTCGACGGGCGGACCGGGACCGCCGCCGAGGTGCCCGCCATCGACGTGGAGGCGCTCGACCCGACCGGGGCGGGCGACGTCTTCGTGGCCGGATTCGTCACCGGCACCCTGGCCGGCTGGCCGCTGGCCGACCGGCTCGCCTTCGCCGGGCTCACCGCCGCCCTGTCCGTGCAGGAGTTCGGCGGCTCGCTCTCCGCCCCCGGCTGGGCCGAGATCGCCGGATGGTGGCAGCGGGTGCGCACCTGCGCCGGCCAGGACCCGGCCGCTCTGGAGCGGTACGCCTTCCTGGAGCGGCTGCTGCCGTCCGCCGACCGCGCCTGGCCGCTGCGGCGGGCCGTGCCCACGATCGGCTTCCGCACGCCCTGAAGCACCCCCGGAGGCGCCCCTTGACGCGCCACCGGGGCACCCCGGAGCGCACCCCTGGGCGGCCCGCCCAGGGGCTCCGGGCGATGATGGGGCTCCGTAAAACACCTCGGCACTGTCGGCGCCGAGTCGTAGGCTGGGAGGCCAGAGGTTGTCGAGCAGCGAGAACCCTGCAACGGGAGGTATGCGCAGGCCCGAGGGCCGGCCCATGACTCAGACACCCACACACCAGCCGCAGGCCCGCGCCCACATCAGGATTCCGGCCGCTCACCCCATGGTGATGCTCCTCGGATCGGGCGACTCGCTGTTGCGCGTGATCGAGACGGCGTTCCCGGCCGCCGACATCCATGTCCGGGGCAATGAGATCAGCGCCACCGGCGACCCCGCCGACGTGGCCCTGATCCAGCGTTTGTTCGACGAGATGATGCTGGTGCTGCGCACCGGTCAGCCGATGACGGAGGATGCGGTGGAACGCTCGATCGCCATGCTCAGGGCCGGGGCGAGCGGCGAGGGGGAGCCCGGCGGCGAGACGCCCGCCGAAGTGCTGACGCAGAACATCCTCTCCAACCGCGGCCGCACGATCCGACCGAAGACGCTCAACCAGAAGCGGTACGTCGACGCGATCGACAAGCACACGATCGTCTTCGGCATCGGCCCCGCCGGTACCGGCAAGACGTACCTGGCGATGGCCAAGGCGGTCCAGGCGCTCCAGTCCAAGCAGGTCAGCCGGATCATCCTGACCCGGCCGGCCGTCGAGGCGGGGGAACGGCTCGGCTTCCTGCCCGGCACCCTCTTCGACAAGATCGACCCGTACCTGAGGCCGCTCTACGACGCCCTGCACGACATGCTCGACCCCGACTCGATCCCGCGCCTGATGGCGGCGGGCACCATCGAGGTCGCGCCGCTGGCCTACATGCGGGGCCGGACCCTCAATGACGCGTTCATCATCCTGGACGAGGCGCAGAACACCAGCGCCGAGCAGATGAAGATGTTCCTGACCCGCCTCGGCTTCGACTCGAAGATCGTCATCACCGGTGACGTCACCCAGGTCGACCTGCCGAGCGGTACCAAGAGCGGTCTGCGACAGGTCCAGGCCATCCTGGAGGACGTGGAGGACGTGCACTTCTCCCGGCTCACCTCCCAGGATGTCGTCCGGCACAAGCTCGTCGGCCGTATCGTCGACGCGTACGAGAAGTACGACCAGGCACAGGGCCGCGAAGGCCGCAACGGGAAGCAGTAGCGCCACACCATGTCGATCGACGTCAACAACGAGTCCGGAACCGAGGTCGACGAGCAGGCGATCCTCGACATCGCCCGCTACGCGCTCGCCCGGATGCGGATCCACCCGCTGTCCGAACTCTCGGTGATCGTCGTGGACGCCGACGCCATGGAGCAGCTCCACATCCAGTGGATGGACCTGCCGGGTCCGACCGATGTCATGTCCTTCCCGATGGACGAGCTCCGCCCGCCGGCCAAGGACGACGAGGAGCCCCCGCAGGGGCTCCTCGGGGACATCGTGCTCTGCCCCGAGGTCGCCAAGAAGCAGGGCGAAGAGGCCGGGACGCAGCACTCCATGGACGAGGAGCTCCAGCTCCTGACCGTCCACGGGGTGCTGCACCTGCTGGGCTACGACCACGAGGAACCGGACGAGAAGGCCGAGATGTTCGGCCTCCAGGCCGCCATCGTGGACGGCTGGCGCGGCGAGCGCGGGCTCACCGGGCCCTCTCCGGCCCCGACGGTCTCGTGAGCGTCCCACTCGTCACCGGCGCCGTCCTGCTGATCATGGTCGGCTGGCTCGCCGCGTGCGCCGAGACCGGCCTCGCCCGGATGTCCAGCTTCCGCGCCGCCGAGGCGGTCCGTGCCGGCCGTCGCGGCAGCGCCAAGCTGGAACAGGTCGCCGCCGACCCCACGCGCTACCTCAACGTCGCCCTGCTGGTGCGGGTCGCCTGCGAGATGTCGGCCGGCGTCCTCGTCACGTACGCCTGCGTCCAGGAGTTCCAGGAGACCTGGGAGGCGCTGGCCGTCGCGATGGGCGTCATGGTCCTCGTCAGCTACGTGGCCATCGGGGTCTCGCCGCGCACCATCGGCCGCCAGCACCCGCTGAACACCTCCACGGCCGCCGCCTACGTGCTGCTGCCGCTGGCCAGGATCATGGGTCCGATCCCGCAACTGCTGATCCTCCTCGGCAACGCGCTCACCCCCGGCAAGGGGTTCCGCAAGGGACCGTTCGCCAGCGAGGCCGAACTGCGCGCCATGGTCGACCTGGCCGAGGCGGAGTCGCTGATCGAGGACGACGAGCGCCGTATGGTGCACTCCGTCTTCGAGCTCGGCGACACCCTGGTCCGCGAGGTCATGGTGCCGCGCACCGACCTGGTCTGCATCGAGCGGTACAAGACGGTCCGTCAGGCGCTCACCCTCGCGCTGCGCTCCGGCTTCTCCCGCATCCCGGTGACCGGGGAGAGCGAGGACGACGTCGTCGGCATCGTGTATCTGAAGGACCTGGTCCGCAAGACCCACATCAACCGCGAGTCCGAGTCCGACCCGGTCTCCACGGCGATGCGGCCGGCCGCCTTCGTCCCGGACACCAAGAACGCGGACGATCTGCTGCGCGAGATGCAGCAGGACCGCACGCACGTCGCCGTCGTCATCGACGAGTACGGCGGCACCGCGGGCATCGTCACCATCGAGGACATCCTCGAAGAGATCGTCGGCGAGATCACCGACGAGTACGACCGTGAACTCCCGCCGGTCCAGGAGCTGGAGAACGGCTGCTACCGGGTCACCGCGCGGCTCGACATCGGCGACCTCGGGGAACTGTTCGGCTTCGACGAGTACGACGACGAGGACGTGGAGACCGTCGGCGGACTGCTCGCCAAGGCCCTCGGACGGGTCCCGATCGCCGGCGCCACCTCGGTGGTGGACCTGCCCGACGGACGCAAGCTGCGCCTCACCGCGGAGTCGCCGGCGGGCCGCAGGAACAAGATCGTGACGGTACTGGTCGAACCCGAGGGGGCGACAACCTCATGAGGGCCGACCGGCTGCGGGCCCTGTGCCTGGGCCTCAACGCGAGCGTCGAGGAGTTCCCCTTCGGGCCCGAGACCTCGGTCTTCAAGGTGCGGGGCAAGATGTTCGCCCTCACCGCCCTGGACGCCCGCCCGCTGACGGTCAACCTCAAGTGCGACCCGGACGACGCGGTACGGCTGCGCGCCGAGCACCCGGAGGTGATCGTTCCGGGCTGGCACATGAACAAGCGCCACTGGAACACCGTCACCGTCGGCTCCCTCCCCGCCCGGACGGTCCGGGAGCTGATCGAGGACAGCTACGACCTGGTGGTGGCCGGCCTCCCCAAGGCCGAACGGCTCCGGCTCGACCGTCCGTAGGGGGCGGGGGCGCCGGGTGGGACGCCACGCCCCGTACACGGTGGAGCGGTGTCCGGGGCGGATCACCCAGACGACCAGTTCGCCCTGATCCAGGGTGTGGACGACGCGATGATCGCCGATCCGCAGGCGGCGGCGATCGGGTGGGGACACCAAGGCCGACCCTTCCTCGTAGCGTGGTCGGACACGACGGTTGCGCCCCGCCGACGTCACCCCCGGCCCGCTCGGACGTCCGCCGCTTCGTATGCTCGGCGCATGACTGACTCCACCGACCTCGGCGCCGAGGACCGCAAGATCATCACGCTGGCGCGCAGCGCCCGTGCCCGCAACGGGGTGCCCGAGGGGGCCGCCGTGCGGGACGAGACGGGCCGCACCTACGTCGCCGGGACGGTCGCCCTGGAGTCGCTGAGGCTCAGCGCGCTGCAGACGGCGGTGGCGATGGCGGTGGCCAGCGGCGCGACCTCGCTGGAGGCCGCGGCGGTCGTCTCCGAGGCCGAGGCCCCGTCGGACGCGGACCGGGCGGCGGTGCGCGACCTCGGCGGCGCGGACACCCCGGTGTTCCTGGCCGGCCCGGACGGAACCCCGAAGGTCCGGGTCACGGCGGGCTGACGCGCCCCCTCGCGGGACGCTGAGCGGCAGGGGCGGCCGGGCTGTTCGTACAGGGGTGGGCCGGGCGGGTGCGCCCGCCCGTGCGGAGTCCGCCGCCGCGCGGGCCGTCGTTCAGTGGCCGCGGGGCGCGTACATGATCACGGCCATCCCGGCGAGGCAGATCAGCGCGCCGGCCACGTCGTAGCGGTCGGGGCGGTAGCCGTCGGCGACCATGCCCCAGGCGATCGAGCCGGCCACGAAGACCCCGCCGTACGCGGCGAGGATGCGGCCGAACTCGCCGTCGCTCTGGAGCGTCGCCACCGCCCCGTAGACGCCGAGGGCGACGACGCCCGCGCCGATCCAGATCCAGCCCCGGTGTTCGCGGATGCCCTGCCAGACCAGCCAGGCGCCCCCGATCTCGAACAGGGCGGCGAGGGCGAACAGGGCGGCGGAACGGGCTACGAGCACGGGGCCACGCTATCGGCAGCGACCGCGCGCCCGCCCCGCGCGTCCCGGCCCCGCGCGCCCCCCGCCCCGCCGAGGAGGCCGCGCCCGCCCCCGGACCCATGCGGCCCCCGGCCCCGCCGGGGGAGCCCGGACGGCCTCCGCCGCTCCGCCTGCGGACCGGGGTGTCCGGCTCCCGGTCCGCCCGTGGGAGGGCCCGGCCGGGCACGGGTGTACGCCGGGGCCGCCGGGATCGGGGACAATGGGCGCCATGAGCGCTCGTCCGAACCCCGAAACCGCCGCGCGGCAGGCCGATGACTCCGCCCCCCACCGGGCCGGTTTCGCCTGCTTCGTGGGCCGCCCCAACGCCGGTAAGTCCACCCTCACGAACGCTCTGGTCGGGCAGAAGGTGGCCATCACCTCCAACCGCCCGCAGACGACCCGGCACACCGTGCGCGGCATCGTCCACCGGCCGGACGCGCAGCTCATCCTGGTCGACACCCCCGGCCTCCACAAGCCGCGCACCCTGCTCGGGGAGCGCCTGAACGACGTGGTGCGCACGACCTGGGCCGAGGTGGACGTCATCGGCTTCTGCCTGCCCGCCGACCAGAAGCTCGGCCCCGGTGACAAGTTCATCATCAAGGAACTCGCCGGGATCAAGAAGACGCCGAAGATCGCCGTCATCACCAAGACCGACCTGGTGGACTCGAAGACGCTCGCCGAGCAACTGCTCGCGGTCGCGGCCCTCGGCCAGGAGCTGGGCTTCGAGTGGGCGGAGATCGTGCCGGTCTCCGCGGTCAAGGACGATCAGGTGGGCCTCCTCGCCGACCTGATCGCCCCGCTGCTCCCCGAGAGCCCGCCGCTCTACCCGGAGGGCGACCTCACCGACGAGCCCGAGATGGTCATGGTCGCCGAGCTGATCCGGGAGGCCGCCCTCGAAGGCGTCCGCGACGAGCTGCCGCACTCCATCGCGGTGGTCGTCGAGGAGATGCTGCCGCGGGAGAACCGGCCGGCCGACAAGCCGTTGCTCGACATCCACGCCAACGTCTACATCGAGCGCCCCAGCCAGAAGGGCATCATCATCGGCCCGAAGGGGCAGCGCCTGAAGGACGTGGGGACGAAGTCCCGCAAGCACATCGAGGCGCTGCTCGGCACCCCGGTCTTCCTCGACCTGCACGTGAAGGTCGCCAAGGACTGGCAGCGCGACCCCAAGCAGCTCCGGAAGCTCGGCTTCTAGGGCCCGCCGGGCCGACGGCCGGCCCTCCCGCCCGCACGGTAGGCCGGTCACCGCGCCCGGCCGCACGGTAGGTCCGGCCACCGCGCCCGGCCCACCTTCCCGCGCGCGGGTCCCAGCGCCCGCGTCCCGCTCCGCGTCCGGGTCCGCGCGCCCGGCCCGGCCTCGTCCGGTCCCGCACCCGGCCTTTCCCGTACGCCCGGTCTCACGCGCCTTCGCCGAGGACGCGTGAGACCAGCCGCCGCTGGGCCTCGGTCAGGTGCGGGTCGGCGCAGCGGAACGTCCGGTCGCCGACCGTGACGGCGTAGCTGAATCCGTCCGGCACCACCGGACGGGGGTTGCCCGCGTCGGCGAGCGCCGAACGGGCCAGCTCCTCCCACTCGGCGGCGTCCGCTCGCTCGGAGGTGTCGATCGCGCCCTGACGGGCGATGCCGGCGAAACCGCCGGTCCGGCTCACATGAATGCGCATGGCCTCCATCCTGGCCCGGTCAGCTCGTCGGCACGCCCACTTCCGACCATGCCTTGAGCACCGCCTCGCGTTCGTCGCCCTCGCCGAACCGGTCGCGGGCGGCCGAGACGGTGAGCCGGGCGAAGTCCGCGAAGTCGGCGGTGGCGGTGAGTTCGCCGCCGGTCAGCACGTCGAACCAGAGCTGGCCCGCCCGTTCCCAGGAGTTGCCCCCGAGCGCCGTGGCCAGCAGGTAGAACGCGCGGTTGGGGATGCCGGAGTTGAGGTGCACCCCGCCGTTGTCGTCGTCCGTCTCGATGTAGTCGTCCATCGACGCGGGCTGCGGGTCCTTGCCGAGCACGTCGTCGTCGTAGGCGGTGCCCGGGGCCTTCATGGAGCGCAGCGCCTCGCCGCTGACGCGGGGCGCGAGCAGCCCGGCGCCGATCAGCCAGTCGGCCTGTTCGGCGCTCTGGCCGAGGGAGTACTGCTTGACCAGCGAGCCGAAGACGTCCGAGACCGACTCGTTGAGCGCGCCGGACTGGCCCTCGTAGACGAGGTTGGCGGTGTGCTGGGTCAGGCCGTGGGCCAGCTCGTGGGCGATGACGTCCACCGCGACCGTGAAGTCGAGGAAGATCTCGCCGTCCCCGTCGCCGAAGACCATCTGCTCGCCGTCGAAGAAGGCGTTGTTGTACTTCTCGTCGTAGTGCACGGAGCCGATCAGCGGCATGCCCTTGCCGTCGATCGAACTGCGGCCGTACGCCTGGAGCAGCAGCTCGAAGGTGGCGCCGAGGCCGGCGTAGGCGCGGTTGACGCTGGCGTCGCCGGTGGCGTCCTCGCCCTCGTCGCGGACCTCGCGGCCCGGCAGGGCGGTGCCGTTGCGGCAGTCGTACAGGGTGCGGTGGGGCTTGGTGGGGACGGCGCCCGCGGTGGCCGGGACGACCGGGGGCGCTTCGAGCGTGGCCGCTCTGCGCCGGGTGCGGCGCAGACCGTCCGCGGCGAGCGTGCGGCGGGCCGGTCCGGCGAGGACCGGATCGTCGGACCGCGCCAGCCGGTCGAGGAGGTGGGGCGGGACGATGGTGCAGAAGACGGGGTGGAGTCCACCGTCGGTTCGGGGCGACATACACATGACTGTGGCACTGCGTGCGCGCGAAGTCACTGGTTGCAATGACAATGCACGACTTAGAGTGACGCGTCACGTTTACACCTCCCGAAAGAGTGGTCCCGCATACTGATACCGACCGGCGTCCTGCGCACCTCTCGGTTACTCTCGTCGCATCATGCGTTTCGGGCTGCTTCTCCTTAGCTGCCGCGGCGAGGGTCTGTAGTCGTAGGCCGACCCCCTCCCCGCGGAGTCTGGTGCTGCAGCGACACAGTCGGCCGTCCCATTGCTGGACCCCCGAGGAGCCCTACGCCATGACCACCGTGAACCCTTCCGGTAACGCCGTCGGCCGTCCCACCCCGATCGCCGGCGCGGTCAACCACCAGAAGCCGTCCGGCATGCCGATCCACAAGTACGGCCGCTACGAGGCCGTGGATCTGCCCGACCGCACCTGGCCCGAGAAGCGCATCACGGTCGCCCCCCGCTGGCTCTCCACGGACCTGCGCGACGGCAACCAGGCCCTGATCGACCCGATGTCCCCGGCCCGCAAGCGCGAGATGTTCGACCTGCTGGTGCGCATGGGCTACAAGGAGATCGAAGTCGGCTTCCCGTCCTCCGGCGAGACCGACTTCGCGTTCGTGCGCTCCATCATCGAAGAGGGCGCGATCCCCGAGGATGTGACGATCTCCGTCCTGACGCAGGCCCGCGAGGACCTGATCGAGCGGACCGTGGAGTCGCTGGTCGGCGCCCACCGCGCGACCGTCCACCTGTACAACGCCACCGCCCCCACCTTCCGCCGTGTGGTCTTCCGCGGGACGAAGGAGGACGTCAAGCAGATCGCGGTCGACGGCACCCGGCTGGTGATGGAGTACGCGGAGAAGATCCTGGGCCCCGAGACGATCTTCGGTTACCAGTACAGCCCCGAGATCTTCACCGACACCGAGCTGGACTTCGCCCTGGAGGTCTGCGAGGCGGTCTGTGACGTGTGGCAGCCGGAGGAGGGGCGCGAGATCATCCTCAACCTGCCTGCCACCGTGGAGCGTTCGGCGCCGTCCACCTACGCCGACCGGTTCGAGTGGATGGCGCGCCACCTGAGCCGCCGCGCGTACGTCTCGCTGTCGGCGCACCCGCACAACGACCGGGGCACCGCCGTCGCCGCTGCCGAACTGGCCGTGATGGCCGGCGCGGACCGCGTCGAGGGCTGCCTGTTCGGCCAGGGGGAGCGCACCGGCAACGTCGACCTGGTGACGCTGGGCATGAACCTGTTCTCCCAGGGCGTCGACCCGCAGATCGACTTCTCGCAGATCGACGAGATCCGGCGCACCAGCGAGTACTGCAACCAGATGGAGGTCCACCCGCGCCACCCCTACGCGGGCGACCTGGTCTACACCGCCTTCTCCGGCTCCCACCAGGACGCCATCAAGAAGGGGTTCGACGCGATGGAGGCCGACGCCGCCGCCCGCGGCAAGACGGTCGACGACATCGAGTGGGCGGTCCCGTACCTGCCGATCGACCCGAAGGACGTCGGCCGCTCCTACGAGGCCGTGATCCGCGTCAACTCGCAGTCCGGCAAGGGCGGCATCGCGTACGTCCTGAAGAACGACCACAAGCTGGACCTGCCGCGCCGGATGCAGATCGAGTTCTCCCGGATCATCCAGACCAAGACCGACGCCGAGGGCGGAGAGGTCACTCCCGGCCAGATCTGGTCGACCTTCCAGGACGAGTATCTGCCGAACCCGGAGAACGCCTGGGGCCGGGTGCAGATCCGTTCCGGGCAGACCACGACGGACACCGACGGCCGCGACACCCTGACGGTGCAGGCCACGGTGGACGGCGAGGACACCGTGCTGACCGGCTCCGGCAACGGCCCGATCTCCGCCTTCTTCGACGCCCTGCAGGCCATCGGCATCGACGCCCGCCTGCTGGACTACACCGAGCACACCATGAGCGAGGGCGCCAGCGCCGTCGCCGCCTCGTACATCGAGTGTGCGATCGACGGCAAGGTCCTGTGGGGCATCGGCATCGACGCCAACACCACCCGGGCCTCGCTGAAGGCGGTCGTCTCCGCCGTCAACCGCGCGAGCCGCTGACCCCCGCACGGGGACGAAGCCTCCCAAGTCCGGCTCGACGGACCCCGTCCATCCCGTCACGGGTGGGCGGGGTCCAGCCATATCCGGGTGTTGTGACGCTCCAAGTGCTGACGCCGCCTCACCCCTGTGGCTAACATCACGTCCAGCACACGGCAATGTTGCCGGAGCGTTACGGAGGTGTGCGACGTGCGGTCGACCGGAGGACAACGCGCCCCGAAGCCGGGGATGTACGGCATCCGTACCGCGTGGGACGTCGTCGGCGACGGGGAGTTCTTCTGCCCCGGCTGCGGCGGCGACCGCAACTACCGCAGGCTGGCGGGGCGCAGGAGGTTCGCCGTGCTCGGGGTGCCGCTGCTGCGGCGCGGGCCCGCCGCGCCCGTCGTCGCCTGCGCCGCCTGCCACGAGCACTTCCCGACCGAGGTGCTGGACCACCCGACGACCGTCCGCTTCTCCGCGATGCTGCGGGAGGCCGTGCACACCGTCGCACTGGCCGTCCTCGCCGCCGGCGGCACCCCGCGCCCCGCCCTGGAGGCCGCCGCCGCCACCGTGCGGGAGGCCGGACTGAACGACTGCACCGAGGACCAGCTCCACACCATCGTCGAGGTGCTCACCGCCGATCTCGGTCCCGACGCCCACGCCGGCCCGGCCGCCGAGGCCTGCGGCGCGGCCCTCGCCATCGAACTGCACGAGGTGCTCACCCCGCTCGCCCGGCACCTCGCGCCGGCCGGCCGCGAGTCCGTCCTCGTGCAGGGGGCCCGGATCGCGCTGGCCGACGGCCCGTACACCACCGCGGAGAGGGAGGTGCTGAGCACGGTCGGACGCGCCCTGGCCATCTGCCCGCAGGACATCGCCCGGCTGCTCACCGCCGCCGCCCGCACCCCGTCCTGACCCCCGTCCCGGCCCCGGCCCCGCCGGGCCGCGGGGACGGGTGCGCGACAATGGACGCATGAGCTTGTTCCGGGACGACGGCGTCGTGCTGCGTACGCAGAAACTGGGCGAGGCCGACCGGATCATCACGATCCTGACCCGCGGCCACGGGCGGGTGCGCGCCGTCGCGCGCGGGGTGCGCCGGACCAAGTCGAAGTTCGGCGCCCGGCTCGAACCCTTCTCCCACGTGGACGTGCAGTTCTTCGCCCGCGGCAGCGAGCTGGTCGGCCGCGGGCTGCCGCTGTGCACCCAGAGCGAGACGATCGCCCCCTACGGCGGCGGCATCGTCACCGACTACGCCCGCTACACGGCCGGCACCGCGATGCTGGAGACCGCCGAGCGGTTCACCGACCACGAGGGCGAACCGGCGGTCCAGCAGTACCTCCTCCTCGTCGGCGGCCTGCGCACCCTGGCACGCGGCGAGCACGCGCCCCACCTCATCCTCGACGCGTTCCTGCTGCGGTCCCTCGCGGTCAACGGCTACGCACCGAGCTTCGAGGACTGCGCGAAGTGCGGAATGCCCGGACCGAACCGATTCTTCTCCGTCGGAGCGGGCGGTGTCGTCTGCGGTGACTGCCGGGTCCCCGGGAGCGTCGTACCCTCGGCGGAGGCCCTGGTCCTGCTGAGCGCGCTGCTCAGCGGAGACTGGGAGACGGCGGACGCGTGCGAGCCGCGTCACGCCAGGGAGGGGAGCGGACTGGTCTCTGCCTACCTGCACTGGCATCTGGAGCGCGGCCTGCGCTCGCTGCGGTACGTGGAGAAGCAGTGACGCGGTCCGCGCAGCAGCGGACGGGCCGCACGGTGACACAGGGAGACGAAGAAGCTCATGGCAGTACGCGGGATCCTCGGCGGCCGTAACCGGCGCACGTACAAGACGCCCGAGCCGCACCCGTCCGGGGCCACGCCTCCGAAGATCCAGGGCGAGCTGGTGCCGAAGCACGTGGCGGTCGTGATGGACGGCAACGGCCGGTGGGCGAAGGAGCGCGGCCTGCCGCGCACCGAGGGACACAAGGTCGGCGAGGGCGTCGTCATGGACGTGCTCAAGGGCTGCATCGAGATGGGCGTCAAGAACCTCTCGCTGTACGCCTTCTCCACCGAGAACTGGAAGCGGTCCCCGGAGGAGGTGAAGTTCCTGATGAACTTCAACCGGGACGTCATCCGCCGCCGCCGGGACGAGATGGACGAACTGGGCATCCGCATCCGCTGGGTGGGCCGCATGCCGAAGCTGTGGAAGTCCGTGGTCCAGGAACTCCAGGTCGCCCAGGAGCAGACCAAGGACAACGACAGGATGACGCTGTACTTCTGCGTCAACTACGGCGGCAGGGCCGAGATCGCCGACGCCGCCCAGCGGATCGCCGAGGACGTCGCGGCGGGCCGGCTGGACCCGGCGAAGGTCAACGAGAAGACCTTCGCCAAGTACACCTACTACCCGGACATGCCGGACGTGGACCTCTTCGTGCGCCCCAGCGGCGAGCAGCGCACCTCCAACTACCTGATCTGGCAGAGCGCGTACGCCGAGATGGTCTTCCAGGACGTGCTGTGGCCCGACTTCGACCGCCGCGACCTGTGGCGCGCCTGCCTGGAGTTCGCCCGGCGCGACCGCCGGTTCGGGGGAGCGGTGGAAGCACCCGCACCGAAGGCCGGGCCGGGCGCGCAGGCCACCGAACCGTCCGCCTGATCCGACCGGGCCACGGGGCCGGTCAGGTCCGCCGCGAGGCGGGCCCGGCCGGCCCTTCGCCGTCTTCCCGGTGCGGGAGCGACACCCGGACCGTGCCGGAAGCCGCCTGCGGCACGGGCAGTTCGGCGCGACGCACCGACCGGGAACACAGTCCGACGACGGACCCGAGCGCCACGACCGCCGCACTGGCGAGGAAGACCGGCCGCGTACCCCAGAGGGCGACGGCGGCACCGGTCACGGGGTAGGTCAGCGGCGCGAGCCCCAGGGAGAACAGGCCGGCCACCGCGGTCACCCGGCCCAGGTAGGCGGGCGCGGCGGTGGTCTGCAGCAGGGCGGCCGACAACGCTCCGCCGAGCCCCGCCGTCAGTCCGACGGTCGCGCCGACGACGACGGCGGCGGGCAGTGAGGGCGCGAGGGCCAGCGCCGCGATCGCCGCGGCGCCGAGGACGAGACAGACCTGCTGGACGAGTCCGGCACGGGGGAGGCGGCCGCGTACGGCCAGCAGGAAGGAGGCCGCGACCGCCCCGGCGCCGAAGCCGCCGACGATCCAGCCGAGCCCGGAGGCGCCCCAGCCGCGTTCGTCCGCCAGCAGGGCGAGCCCGATGTTCAGCGGCCCCGCGAAACCCAGCTCCCCGATCGCGAGGACGAGCATCAGCGGGCCGAGTACCCGGTCGCGGCGGATGTGGCGCAGGCCGTCGGCCAGGTCGCGCCGGGCTGTGCCGTTCCGGCCGGAGGCGGGCGGCCCGTCCGCCGGGAGGGGTGCGACGCGTACGGCGATCAGCAGCGGCAGCGACAGGGCGAACAGCGCCCCGGCGACGGCGAAGGCGCAGGCCGGTCCTCCGAGCGCCATGGCGAGTCCGCCGAGCGGTGAACCGCCGATGGTGGCGGCCCGTGAGGCGAGTCCGCGCAAGCCCTGGACGCGTGCCAACTGGTCCGGGCCGGTGATGCGCGGCGGCAGCGCCCCGACGGCCGGCAGGAACAGGGCGTCCACCGTGCCGAACACCAGCCCCACCGCCACCAGCAGCCACACGCCAGGCGTCGACACGGCCAGCACGCCCGCGACGGCCGACATGACCAGGCACCGGGACAGATCGCTGCCGATCACCACCCGCCGGGGCCCGAACCGGTCCGCCACCACCCCGCCGCCCAGCATGAGCACCGCCCTCGGAACCGCCGCGACGCCCAGCACCAGCCCGGCCTGTGCAGGGCTTCCGGACCGGGTCGCCGCCCAGGAGAGCGCGAGGAAGTAGACGTTGTCGCCGAGCAGCGAGCAGCCGAGGGCGCCCAGTCAGCGCAGCACGTTGGTGTCCCGGTGGGCCGGTAATGAGCGCCGGGGCACGGACGTCGCGGTCGTGGTCATGGGGTCCTCTCAGGGCCGGAACGGGAATCCGTACAGGTGCAGTGCGACGTGCTCGCGGCCCTCCGTCTCCCCGGCCCCCTCGGCGCTCCGGCCGCGCTCCTCCCAGCGCCGGACGAGCGCGTGCATCTCCTCTCCCAGTTCGGCGAGTTCGGCGGCCGTGAGCCTCGGCAGGAACTCGGAGCTGAAGGCGGAGTCGGTCCACTCCTTCGGCCAGGCGGCCTGCTGGTCGAGGTAGACGCCGTACCGCTCGGCACGGTTGGCGAGCAGGTGGCGGGTCACCTGTCCGACCACCGCGGCGCCCTCGGGATCT
The DNA here is from genome assembly GCF_947488945.1 of uncultured Streptomyces sp. Lineage (GTDB taxonomy): Bacteria > Actinomycetota > Actinomycetes > Streptomycetales > Streptomycetaceae > Streptomyces. The sequence goes on along the minus strand of NZ_CANLBS010000001.1, from coordinate 28,853 downwards.
CCGGCGAAGTCCGAACCGCGGAAGCTCCAGCCGCGTTCCGACGCGGGCTTCCACCACCGCTCCCGCCCGTCGGTGCTCCGTTCCGGCGCCTCGACGATGAAGCCGTGCGCCGCCATCTTGCGCAGGTGGTAACTGACGAGCGACACCGCCTCGTCCACCCGTTCCGCCAGGTGGGACGCGGTCGCGGCACGTGCCGTGTACAGCTCCCGGTACAGCGCGATGCGCAGGGGGTGGGTGAAGACCTTCAGCGCGTCGAGGTCGGTGATGCTCGGCGTCGTCGGTTCCTTGGCCATGACGGAAGAGTAGAAAGGAAAGAGAAGTTGCGCAATAAGGTTTGTGCAACTTTCCCTGCGCGATGCGAGGGGTGCGTCGGTGTGCCGCCGCCCCGCGCCCCCGCAGCCTCGATGGCCCTCGCCCGTCGGCCGGCAGCCCCCGCGGCGCCGCCGGACACGCCTCCGCGCCCGGTCCCCTCGGGGGCCGGGCGCGGAGGGCGGTGCGGAGGGGAGCGGCGGGTGCCGCGGGGTCACTTCCCGGAGCCGGCGCACTCCGCGCAGGTGCCGAAGATCTCCACGGTGTGGGCGACGTTCACGTAGCCGTGCTGGGCGGCGATGGTCTCGGCCCACTGCTCGACCATGGGGCCCTCGACCTCGACGGCCTTGCCGCAGATCCGGCAGACCAGGTGGTGATGGTGGTCACCCGTCGAGCAGCGCCGGTAGACGGACTCGCCGTCGGTGGTGCGCAGGACGTCCACCTCGCCCGCGTCGGCCAGGGTCTGCAGGGTGCGGTAGACGGTGGTCAGCCCGACCGAGTCCCCCCGGTGCTTCAGCACGTCGTGCAGTTCCTGCGCGCTGCGGAACTCGTCGACCTCGTCGAGCGCCGCAGCGACCGCCGCCCGCTGCCGGGTGGACCGGCCGCGTACCGGGGCTGCGTTCGTGCCACTGATCGGCGCCGTCGCCACAGCTGCCTCCTCGTGTCGCCCGTACATGTGTCGGGCCATTGTGCCAGCCCTGGCGAGGGGTGCGGTCATACCTGGACGTCGTCCCCCGCGCGGCGACCGGCCGGTACCTCCAGGGTGCACTCCTTCGGGTCCGCCGGGGCGGCCGCGCGGGCGCGCCTCGCCGCCAGCGGCTTGGCCAGCGCCGTCAGCACGACGAACGCGGCGATGGCCAGCAGCACGATCGTCGCGCCGGGCGGGACGTCCTGGTAGTAGGAGGTGACGGTGCCGGCCAGGGTCACGGCGGTGCCGATCACCACGGACAGCACGAACGTCAGCCGGAAGGACTTCGAGATCTGCTGGGCCGCCGCCACCGGGACCACCATCAGGGCGCTGACGAGCAGCAGCCCGACCACGCGCATCGCGACGGTGACGGTCACCGCGGCGGTCACCGCGACCAGGAGGTTGAGCAGGCGCACCGGCAGTCCGGTGACCCGGGCGAACTCCTCGTCCTGGCTGACCGCGAACAACTGCCGCCGCAGCCCCACGGTCACCAGCACCACGAACGCGGCGAGCAGCGTGATCGCGAGCACGTCCTCGTCGGAGACCGTCGACAGCGAGCCGAAGAGGTAGGAGGTCAGGTTGGCGTTGGAGCCGGTGTCCGAGATGTTGATCAGCATCACCCCGCCGGCCATGCCGCCGTAGAAGAGCATGGCCAGCGCGATGTCGCCGCGGGTGTGCCCGTACCAGCGGATCAGTTCCATCACCACGGCGCCGGCCACGGCCACCGCGGTCGCCATCCAGACCGGGCTGGTGGAGAGCAGGAAGCCGAGCCCCACACCGGTCATGGCGATGTGCCCGATGCCGTCGCCCATCAGGGCCTGGCGGCGCTGGACCAGGTAGATGCCGATGGCGGGGGCGGTGATGCCGACCAGTACGGCGGCGATCAGCGCCCGCTGCATGAACGGCGGAGTGAGGAATTCCATCAGGTCAGCAGTCCCGTTCGGGCGGGCTCGGAAGCCGCGTGGGGGTGTACGTGGTCGTGGCCGGGCAGCGCGTGCTGTCCGAGTGCCTCCGGGGGCGGCCCGTCGTGCGTCACGCAGCCGTCGCGGAGCACCACGGCCCGGTCGATCAGGGGCTCCAGCGGGCCGAGTTCGTGCAGGACGAGCAGGACGGAGGCGCCCGCCGCGACCTGCTCGCGCAGGGTGGCGGCGAGGATCTCCTGGCTGGCCAGGTCCACCCCGGCCATCGGCTCGTCCATGATCAGCAGCTCCGGCCCGGCCGCCAGGGCGCGGGCGATCAGCACCCGCTGGTGCTGGCCGCCGGAGAGGGCGCCCACCGAGTCGCCGGCCCGGTCGGCGAGGCCGACCAGGGCGATGGCGCGGTCGACGGCCTCCCGGTCGGCCTTGCGCGGCAGCCGCAGCCCGGTCCGGGAGAGCCGTCCCGAGGAGACCACTTCGCGGATGGTGGCGGGCACGCCGGAGGCCGCGGTGGTGCGCTGGGGGACGTAGCCGACCCGGGCCCACTGCCGGAAGCGGCGCAGTGGGGTGCCGAAGAGCTCGACGGTTCCGCCGGTCAGCGGCACCTGGCCGACGACGGCCCGCACGGCGGTCGACTTGCCCGAACCGTTGGCGCCGAGCAGGGCGACGACCTCGCCGCGGCGGACCGTGAGGTCGATGCCGCGCAGCACCGGGCGGGAGCCGAGGACGGCGGTGGCCCGGCGCAGCTCGATCACGGTGTCGGCGGTGGTGTCGGCGGTCTGCGGCATGAGCGCCTCCTGGTCGGCGGACGGTGTCCGGGGTGCCTCGGTCACTTCGCGCCGAGCGCCTTCTGCAGCGCGGCGAGGTTGGCTTCCATGACCTCGACGTAGTCAGCGCCGGGGGACTTGTCGGTGATTCCCTCCAGCGGGTCCAGGACGCCCGTCTTCAGGCCGGTGTCCTTCGCGAGGGTCTTGGCGGTCTTGTCGCTGGCGAGGGTTTCGAAGAAGACGGTGGTGGCGCCCTCCTCCTCGGCGATGTGGTGCAGGTCCTTGATCCGTGCGGGGCTCGGCTCGGACTCGGGGTCGACCCCGGCGATGCCCTCCTGGGTGAGTCCGTAGCGCTCGGCGAGGTAACCGAAGGCGGAGTGCGTGGTGAGGAACGTCCTGGTGTCGGTGTTCTTCAGTCCGCTCTCGAACGCCTTGTCGAGGGTGTTCAGCTTCGCGACCAGCGCGTCGGTGTTCTCGCGGTAGTCGGCGGCGTGGTCGGGGTCGGCCTTCTCCAGCGAGGCTCCGACGCCTTCGGCGACCTCGGCGTACTTCACCGGGTCCAGCCAGACGTGCGGGTCGAGACCGGCTTCCCCGGAGTCTTCGCCGGCGTGGCCGTGGGCGTCCTCGCCCTCCGCGTGGTCGTGGCCGACCTCGGCACCGTGCTCCTCCAGCGTGGTCAGCGTCGCCGCGTCCACGGTGTTCTTCACGCCCGCCTGCGCGATGGCGTCGTCCACGGCGGGCTGGATGCCCTTGAGGTAGAGGAGGTAGTCGGCGTCGGAGAGGCCGCCTATCTGCTTCGGGCTGAGTTCCAGGTCGTGCGGTTCGACGCCCGGCTTGGTGAGGCTCGTCACCGAGACGTGCGTCCCGCCTATCTCCTCGGCGAGGAACTGCATCGGGTAGAAGGACGCCACCACGTTCAGCTTGCCGTCGCTCCCCCCGTCCGCGGCGTCGGAGGAGGAGCATGCGGAGAGGGCGGTCATGCCGAGGGCGACGGCCCCCGCGACGGCGGCGGTGGGTATGAGGCGGCGTACGTTCATGAGAGTCATTTTCAACAAAAATGGAAACGGTTGTCAACAAGCCGGAGGGGCCGACCGGCGAGATGCCCGGTCCACCACGGGATGCCCGGCCTGCGCCGCACCCGATTTGATCCGGGGGGCGGGCCCGCCGGTAATCTGGAGCATTGCCCGTCCGTCTCCCCAGCAGCACCCCCGCCGGGGCGCCGAGCGCCCCGCCGTTGTCCCGTTTTCGCCGTCGCAAGAAGAGAGCACCGTGGCCGCCGACAAGATCGACAGCATCGTCAGCCTGAGCAAGCGCCGTGGCTTCGTCTACCCCTGCAGTGAGATCTACGGTGGCCAGCGGGCCGCCTGGGACTACGGGCCGCTGGGTGTGGAGCTGAAGGAGAACCTGAAGCGCCAGTGGTGGCGTTACATGGTCACCTCGCGCGAGGACGTGGTCGGTCTCGACTCGTCGGTCATCCTGGCCCCCGAGGTCTGGGTGGCCTCGGGTCACGTCGCCACCTTCAGCGACCCGCTGACCGAGTGCACCTCCTGCCACAAGCGCTACCGCGCCGACCACCTCGAAGAGGCGTACGAGGAGAAGCACGGCAAGCCCCCGGTGGGCGGTCTGGCCGACCTCAACTGCCCCAACTGCGGCAACAAGGGCACCTTCACGGAGCCCAAGCAGTTCTCCGGCCTGCTCTCCACCCACCTCGGCCCGACCCAGGACTCCGGCTCGGTCGCCTACCTGCGCCCCGAGACCGCCCAGGGCATCTTCACCAACTTCGGCCAGGTGCTGCAGACCTCGCGCAAGAAGCCGCCGTTCGGCATCGCGCAGATGGGCAAGTCGTTCCGGAACGAGATCACTCCGGGCAACTTCATCTTCCGCACCCGCGAGTTCGAGCAGATGGAGATGGAGTTCTTCGTCAAGCCGGGCGAGGACGAGGAGTGGCAGCAGTACTGGATGGACCAGCGCTGGAACTGGTACACGGACCTCGGCATGCGCGAGGAGAACATGCGCTGGTTCGAGCACCCGCAGGAGAAGCTCTCGCACTACTCCAAGCGCACCGCCGACATCGAGTACCGCTTCCAGTTCGGCGGCAGCGAGTGGGGCGAGCTGGAGGGCGTCGCCAACCGCACCGACTACGACCTCAAGGCGCACTCCAAGGCGTCCGGCACCGACCTGCTCTTCTTCGACCAGGAGGCCGGCGAGCGCTGGACCCCCTACGTCATCGAGCCCGCGGCCGGCGTCGGCCGCGCGATGCTGGCCTTCCTGCTGGACGCCTACGTCGAGGACGAGGCGCCCAACGCCAAGGGCGTCATGGAGAAGCGCACGGTCATGCGCCTCGACCCGCGCCTCGCCCCGGTCAAGGTCGCCGTCCTGCCGCTGTCCCGCAACCCGCAGCTCTCGCCGAAGGCCAAGGGCCTCGCCGCCGACCTGCGCAAGAACTGGAACATCGAGTTCGACGACGCGGGCGCCATCGGCCGCCGCTACCGCCGCCAGGACGAGATCGGCACGCCGTTCTGCGTCACCGTCGACTTCGACACCCTGGACGACAACGCGGTCACCGTCCGCGAGCGCGACACCATGAAGCAGGAGCGCGTCTCCCTGGACCAGATCCAGAGCTACCTCGGCTCCCGCCTGCTCGGCTGCTGATCCGGGTCCGCCGCACCGGCGGACCCGCGGTCCCGCCCCACCGGGCACACCCCCGAAGCCCCCGGTCCCGTCCTTCCCCGGACGGGACCGGGGGCTTCGCGGCACACTGGGGCCACTTCCCCACCCAGGAGGACCGGATGTCGTCCATGACCACCAGCAAGGTCAGCAGATGGGATCAGCACGGACGTGAACACACCGTCCACGTAAGGAAGTCGGGGGTGCAGCGGCTGCTCGAATGCGACACCTGCGGGTGGCGCCGGAGCGTGCAGTTCCTGCCGTGGCTGAAGGCCCAGGAGCACCTGGCCGAGCAGCATCAGGCGACGGTGGACCCGGGCGCCTGAAGGGCGCGCCGGGGGCGCGTCCGGAGCCGTCCGGGTGCCCCCGCGTACCGTCCGGGCGGCAGAGCGCGGCTCCGCCGCCCGGTTGCCCCGGAATAATCCGGTGCGGAGCGCTCCGTGGCGGGGGTACCGTTTCCCGCATGTCTTCGTTCTTCCAGATCTACGAGTGAGCGCGCGGCGGGCCGCGACCCGTCGCCCATCGGACCGATCCTGATCGTCAGACCCTCACTTCTCACCCCCATGGGAGAACACCGTGGCCAAGAGCCGTAACAACCTTCTCGGCGTCGGCGGACAGCGCAAGAAGCCGTCCCGCACCGATCTGCCCGGCACGGGCACCGGACGGGACGCCGACCGCAAGGCGGCCGAGGACTCCAAGCAGGAGCTGCTGCGCAGGATGCGCGAGCGCACCGGCGCGGAGCCCGTCCGGTCCGACGACGCGTCGTCCGACGACGCGAACGCCACCGCCGGCGACCACTGACACCCGGAGCACCCGGCGCGACGCGGGCCCGGACCGTTCCGACGGTCCGGGCCCGCACGCGTGGCGCGGCCGGAACTACCGGCCGCCGCCCACCGCCTGCGCGAGCACGGCGGCGGTCTTCGCGATCAACGGATGGTCCCCCTCCGCGCCGGCGTCCGGCTTGACGGTCAGCACCGCCAGCGCCACCGGATCACCGGCGGGCGTCCAGGCGATCCCCGCGTCGTGGCACGCGCCGTAGGCGAACCCGCTGCCCGTCTTGTCGGCGATCGTCCAGTCGGCGGGCAGCCCGGTGCGGAAACGGGTCCCGCTGGTACGGCAGTTGAGCATCCAGTGCGTCAACCGCGCCCGGTCCCGCGGCTCCAGGGCGTTCCCGACGACGAGCCGCGCGAGATCGTGCGCGAGCGCGTACGGGGTGGTGGTGTCGCGGCGCTGCCACGGCTCGGCGGAGTTCAGCTCCGGCTCCCACCGGTCCAGCCGGGTCACCGGATCGCCCAGCGAGCGGCAGAACCGGGTCACCGCCGACGGGCCGCCCAGCTCCCGCAGGAGCAGGTTGCCCGCGGCGTTGTCGCTGTCGCAGACCGCCGCGTCGCAGAGCTCCGACACCGTCATCCCGGTGGCGAGATGGGCCCGCGTGACGTCCGACCCGTCGATCAGGTCCGCTTCGGTGTAGTGGATCCGCCGCTCCAGCGTCTCGCCGTCCCGGTCCAGGTCCCGCAACACGGCGGCCGCCGCCAGCGCCTTGAAGGTGGACAGCAGCGGGAACAGCTCGCCCGCCCGGTGGGCCACGGTCCGCCCCGTCGTGAGGTTGCGCGCGTACGCCCCGACCCGGGCCCCGTGCTCCCGCTCCAGGCGGCGCAGCGCCGCCGCCGCGCCGTCCGCGGCGCGCGGCGAGGCGTGGGCGGCACGGGCCGGCCCCGCCAGCGCCGCGCCCGCCGCGAGTCCGGCCAGTCCCAGCACGCGCCTGCGGCCGGGGCGCGGGGCCGCCGTTAAGAAGTCCTCGGAGTGCATGATGTCGTCCCTCGTTCGTACGGTCATGGGTGCTCCGCCGACCACGCTAACGGCCGCTCGCCGCGAGGGCCCGGCATCCGGCCGCCGGGGCGCGTCCCGGAAACCGGATGCCGGGCACCGGGAGCCGGCGCGCACCGGACGTCCCGTCAGTTCCTCTCCAGAGCCTTCCGGAACGGGAGCGGACTGTGCAGCGCACGCTCGATGCTCTCCAGGCTGCGGCCCTTCGTCTCCGGCACCTTCAGCGCCACGAAGACGATGCAGGCGACGTTCATCAGCGCGTAGACGAGGAACGTGCCGGACCGGCCGACGGCGTTGATGGCGGTCAGGGCCGTCATGGCGATCAGGAGGTCGAATCCCCACAGCGAGAGGGTGGACAGGCTGGTGGCCGGTCCGCGCACCCGCAGCGGCAGGATCTCCGGGCCGATCAGCCAGACGACGGCCTGCATGCCGATGCCGTTGCAGAGGATGTAGACGAACAGCGCGACGATCACGGTCCAGCGCTGTGCGGCGGAGTCCGTGGACCCGGCGAACGCGACGGCGAGCACCCCCATGGCCAGCGCGGAGCCGGGGAGGAACCACAGCATGGTGCGCCGGCGCCCCGCCTTGTCGACCGCGAGGGCGCCCACCACGCCCGCCACCACGAGCATCGCGCCGATGCCGATGCCGGTGAGCAGCGCCACCGAGTCGCCGAAGCCGGCGTCGTCCAGGATCGTCGGCGCGTAGTAGACGACGGCGTTGATGCCGGTGAGCTGCGAGAAGGCCGCGATGCCCACCGCGATCAGCAGGGCGGGGCGCAGCCGGCGGGCGCGCAGGTGCCGCCAGCTCCCGCCGTCGGCCGGGCCGTCGGCCAGTACGGCCGCGATCCCGGCCACCTCGCCCGCCACGTCCGCCCCGGCGGGCCGAAGCTGCCGCAGGGTGCGTACGGCCTCCTCCCGACGGCCCTGTTCGACGAGCCACCGCGGGCTCTCCGGCAGCAGGGTCATGCCGACCGCGAGGGCGACGGCGGGCACCACGGCGAGGGCGAACATGACGCGCCAGCCGCCGCTGCCGTTCAGCGCCCAGCCGCAGAGGTACGCGATGAGCTGGCCGATGGCCACCATGAGCTGGAAGAGGACCATCAGCCGGCCGCGTATCTCCGCCGGGGCCATCTCCGCGATGTAGACGGGCACCATGTTCGAGGCGCCGCCCACCGCGAGGCCGAGCACGAAGCGTGCGGCGACCAGCGTCGTCACGTCCGGGGCGAGCGCCGCCGCCACCGCCCCGACGGCGAAGACCACCGCCACCGCGATGACCACCTTGCGCCGCCCGTGGCGCACGGCCGCGCGCCCCGACAGCAGGGCGCCCGCCATCGCGCCGAGCAGGATGACGCTGACCACGATCTCCTGCTCCCGCGAGGAGAGGGCGAGGTCCTCGCGCAGGTGGAGCAGGGCGCCCGAGATGATGCCGGTGTCGTAGCCGAAGAGCAGGCCGCCGAGCGCGGAGACGGCGGCGACGGCGTAGACCATGGCCGGCGGTCGGCGCGGGCCGTCGGGGCGGCCGGCCGTCGGGTGGCGGTCGGTGACCGCGGTCGCCTCAGGCATCGCCCATGACCAGGCCCTCGATGGTGTGCTTCTGGGTGAGGGGGGTCAGCTCCTCGACCACCGGGCAGTCCAGGTGGCGGCGCACCCGCTCCGGCAGCGACTCCCAGAACGGCCGGGTCACGGCGGTGTCGTGGCGGTCGGCGTTGTTCGCGCCGGGGCCGTCGAGACCGAGCACGAGAACCGGACGTGCCTTGGACGACTCGTTCTTCGTGCCGCGGTGGACGGTCAGCGCGGTCCGGGCCGAGATGTCGCCGCGCCGCGGGTACTTGCGGACCGCGAGCTCCTCGTAGCGGCCGTAGCGTTCGCGGGGCGGGAACATGCCGTGCGCGAAGTCGGGCTCGTCGTCCCACTGGGTGCCGGGCGCGATCTCGAACGGCCCCATGTCCTCGGTGGTGTCCACGCCGGTGACGTTGAACGCCAGGGAGGTGAGGCGGCGTTCGGTCCGCGTCTCCTCGGGGATCGGGAAGTCGCGGTGCCAGGGCTGGTTCACCGCGCCTTCGAGCGGGACGTCGAAGCCGAGTTCGACGATGCGGTAGTCGGGGCCGAGGACGGCGGTGGCCACCGAACGGACCCACGGGTGGTCGACGAGATCGACGAAGCCGCGGAGCTGTTCGGGGTGGATCTCCACGTACCAGCGGTTCGGGCCCCGGCCCACGGCGCCGTCGGGCCGGGAGCGCGCCTCCTCGAACGCGGCCTCGATGTCCTCACGCATCCGGTCGGCCCACTCGGCGGTGAAGGCTCCCTTCCGCGCGGTGATGCCGTCCGTGTACAGCTTCGTCACGTCCTGCGTGACGTCGACGTCCAGATCTGCGGTACGAACACCCGGATATACGGACACAGTCATCCTCGCCTCCTTGCAAGCAGAACTTCCGCGCTCAGGTTTGCATCGTTGTATGCAACGTTGCAATACCCTGCGGGCCAGTGCTTTCGGGAAAGTCGCCGCGTGACAGGATGGCCGGGTGAGCAGTCGTCTGAAGGATGTGGCCGTCCGGGCGGGAGTCTCCGTGCGCACGGTGTCCAACGTCGTCAGCGGGACGGCCGCGGTCGCGCCCGCGACGCGGCGGCGGGTCCAGGAGGCGATCGACGAACTCGGCTACCGCCCCAACCTGGCCGCCCGCAGCCTGCGGGCGGGCCGTACCGGCATCATCGGTCTGGCCATCCCCGAACTGCACTCCCCGTACTTCGGCGAACTCGCCGGACTCCTGGTGGACGAGGCCCGCCGCCGCTCCTGGACCGTGATCATCGACCAGACCCGGGGCGACGCCGACGCCGAACGCCGCCTGCTCACGGGGGGAGGCGGACGCGTCGTCGACGGGCTCATCATCAGCCCCTGGGCGCTCGACCCGGCCGAACTGGCCGCGACAGGGCCCGCCGTCCCCCTCGTCCTGCTCGGTGAGCGGAGCCCCCGCGGAGCCGCCGACCGGGTCGCCGTGGACAACGTCGCCGCCGCCGAGGAGGCCACCGCCCACCTGGCCGGGACCGGTCGCACCCGCATCGCGGCGATCGGGCTCCAGCCCCACCTCCACAACGGCACCGCCCTGCTGCGGGCGGAGGGCCACCGCCGCGCGCTGGACCGGGCCGGTCTTCCCCTCCTGCCCGCCCTGTGCCGGCCGGTCGCCGCCCTCCACCGGGCGGACGGCGCCGCCGCCATGGCCGAACTGCTCGACGGTCCGGTCGTCCCCGACGCCGTCTTCGCCTTCAGCGACGAACTCGCCCTCGGGGCCCTGCACGTCGCGCACGAGCGGGGCGTACGCGTCCCCGAGGACATCGCGATCGTCGGGTTCGACGACATCGAGGACGGCCGGTACAGCCACCCGCCCCTGACCACCGTCGCCCCCGACAAGCGCCAGATCGCCGAACGGTCCCTGCAGTGCCTCGCGGACCGCATCTACAGCCCCGGCAACACCGTCCCGCCGCAGGACCTGACCGTGCCGCACCGGCTGGTCCTGCGCGGGACCGCCTGAGCGGGCGGCCGCGTCCCGCGGCGGACGGCGCCGCGCGGGTCACTTCTCCGGTGCGGGACAATGGGTGGATGACCACGCTCGCCCCGTCGCTCCCGCAGCTCCGCATCGGCCCGCACACCGTGCAGCCGCCCGTGGTGCTGGCGCCCATGGCCGGTATCACCAACGCGCCGTTCCGTACCCTGTGCCGCGAGTTCTCCGGCGGCAAGGGGCTGTTCGTCAGCGAGATGATCACGACGCGGGCGCTGGTCGAGCGCAACGAGAAGACCATGCAGCTCATCCACTTCGACGCGAGCGAGACCCCGCGCTCCATCCAGCTGTACGGAGTGGACCCGGTGACCGTCGGCAAGGCGGTCCGGATGATCGTCGACGAGAACCTCGCCGACCACATCGACCTGAACTTCGGCTGCCCGGTCCCCAAGGTCACCCGCAAGGGCGGCGGCTCGGCGCTGCCGTACAAGCGGCCCCTGCTGCGCGCGATCCTCCAGCAGGCCGTCGCGCACGCCGGAGACCTGCCGGTGACCATCAAGATGCGCAAGGGCATCGACGACGACCACCTCACCTACCTCGACGCCGGGCGCATCGCCGTCGAGGAGGGCGTCACCGCCGTCGCCCTGCACGGCAGGACGACCGCCCAGCACTACGGCGGCACCGCCGACTGGGACGCGATCGCCCGGCTCAAGGAGCACGTCCCGGAGATCCCGGTGCTCGGCAACGGCGACATCTGGTCCGCCGCCGACGCCCGCCGGATGATGGCGGAGACCGGCTGCGACGGCGTGGTCGTCGGGCGCGGCTGTCTCGGGCGGCCGTGGCTCTTCGGCGACCTGGTGGGCGCCTTCGACGGCACGGACAGCAGGTGCGAGCCGTCGCTGCGCGAGGTGGCGGCCGTGATGGTGCGCCACGCGACCCTGCTGGGGGAGTGGATCGGCGACGAGGCCCGCGGCGTGATCGACTTCCGCAAGCACGTCGCCTGGTACCTCAAGGGCTTCGCGGTGGGCTCCGAGATGCGCAAGAAGCTGGCGGTGACCTCCTCGCTGCGGGAGCTGGAGGGCCAGTTGCACGAACTGGACCTCGACCAGCCCTGGCCGGCCGGGGCGGACGGACCGCGCGGACGCACGTCGGGCAACAACCGGGTCGTCCTGCCGGACGGCTGGCTGAAGGACCCGTACGACTGCGCGGGCGTCGGCGCCGACGCCGAGCTGGACACGTCCGGCGGCTGACCCGACGGCCCGGCGGGCCGGCGGGCCGGGGTTTCCGCCGACGACGGCCCGGACGAGCCCGGGGCCTCCGCAGGCGACGGTCCGACGAGCCCGGCCCTCCGCGAGCGACGGCCCCGGCGGGCCGGGGGCGCCTCCGCCGCAGGCGCCTCGTCCGGCCCCGTCCCGCTCACCTCCGCCCCCGTCCTGATCCCGTCCCACCACCGTTCCGCGTCGGCCGGACGGAAAGCCGCACGACTCTCCGTCCGACCGACGCTCATATGAGCATCCCGGAAGGCCGGAATTCTCGCTTCCAGGTGTGCGGCGGAGGGGCTGCCGCGCCTTTGGCGCGCTCGGACGGCTGGACGGTGACCCTCCGGCACGACTCTTCTGTCCTCGGTGACCAGGGCGTGCCCCCGAGGCGTCCGCATCGTGACATCTGAGCGGCGATCACGACGTGATCCTCGCCACCCTTGAGAGGCGTTTGGCTCAGATGAGCACCTAGGGGGCAGGTCCACTTCTCAAAGGTTGGCACTGGGTGCCACGGTGACGAACTTTGATCGATCGACAGGTTCGTCACTCTCTGTGCGTGAGTACCGAAAATCAGCCATCACGAAGTGATGAAGCCTTCGGGAAATGAACGAGACGCGGCTCCCGCGAGCCGACCGCGCCACTTTAGATCTGCTGGCGAGGTGGGGGAGGCGACCGCATGATGGATAAGTGGACGTACTCACGAGCCTTCGATCTGGGTATGTTCCTGCCCGTCAGGGCAGCCACCGCGTCCTCGAGGAGTCGAGACCCGTGTCGGAAAACAAAGATCTCCAGGTAGTCGTTCCCGAGGCGTCTCCGGGCACCGACGGCACTCAGGGGCAGAAGTTCGTCTACGACTTCACCGAGGGCAACAAGGATCTCAAGGACCTTCTGGGCGGCAAGGGCGCGAACCTCGCCGAGATGACCAACCTCGGTCTCCCCGTGCCTCCTGGATTCACCATCACCACCGACGCGTGCAAGGTCTACCTGGACAGCGGCGACGAGCCCGCGGCCCTCCGCGAGGAGGTGAGCGCCCATCTCACCGCCCTGGAAGCACGGATGGGCAAGAAGCTCGGCCAGGCCGACGACCCGCTGCTGGTCTCCGTACGCTCCGGCGCGAAGTTCTCGATGCCCGGGATGATGGACACGGTCCTCAACATCGGACTCTCCGACGAGTCGGTGGCCGGGCTCGCCGCCCAGGCCGGCGACGAGCGGTTCGCATGGGACTCCTACCGGCGCCTGATCCAGATGTTCGGCAAGACGGTCATGGGGGTGGACGGCGACCTCTTCGAGGAAGCGCTGGAGGACGCCAAGAGCGGCAAGAAGGTCACGGTCGACACCGACCTCGGCGCGGACGACCTCAAGCGGCTGGTCAAGCGGTTCAAGAAGATCGTCACGGCCGAGGCCGGACGCGACTTCCCGCAGGACCCGCGCGAGCAGATGGACCTCGCCATCCACGCGGTCTTCGACTCGTGGAACACCGACCGCGCCAAGCTCTACCGCCGTCAGGAGCGCATCCCCGGCGACCTCGGCACCGCCGTCAACGTCTGCTCCATGGTCTTCGGCAACCTCGGCCCCGACTCCGGCACCGGCGTCGCCTTCACCCGCGACCCGGCCAGCGGCCACCAGGGCGTCTACGGCGACTACCTCCAGAACGCCCAGGGCGAGGACGTCGTCGCGGGCATCCGCAACACCGTGCCGCTCGCCGACCTGGAGTCGATCGACAAGAAGTCCTACGACCAGCTGATGCAGATCATGGAGACGCTGGAGACCCACTACAAGGACCTCTGCGACATCGAGTTCACCATCGAGCGCGGACAGCTCTGGATGCTCCAGACCCGGGTCGGCAAGCGCACCGCGGGCGCCGCGTTCCGCATCGCCACCCAGCTCGTGGACCAGGGGCTGATCGACGAGGCGGAGGCCCTCCAGCGCGTCAACGGCGCGCAGCTGGCCCAGCTGATGTTCCCCCGCTTCGACGAGGCGGCGAAGAGCAAGCTGCTCGGCCGGGGCATCGCCGCCTCGCCCGGCGCGGCCGTCGGCAAGGCGGTCTTCGACTCGTACACCGCCGTCAAGTGGTCCCGGTCCGGCGAGAAGGTCATCCTGATCCGCCGCGAGACCAACCCCGACGACCTCGACGGCATGATCGCCGCCGAGGGCATCCTGACCTCGCGCGGCGGCAAGACCTCGCACGCCGCCGTCGTCGCCCGCGGCATGGGCAAGACCTGCGTCTGCGGCGCCGAGGAGATCGAGGTCGACACCAAGCGCCGCCGGCTGACGGTCGGTGACGTCGTCGTGGAGGAGGGCGACCTCGTCTCCGTCGACGGCTCCACCGGCAAGGTGTACCTCGGCGAGGTACCGGTCGTGCCCTCCCCGGTCGTCGAGTACTTCGAGGGCCGGATGCACGCCGGCGCCGACGACGCCGACGAACTGGTCGCCGCCGTCCACCGAATCATGGCCTACGCGGACCGGGTGCGCCGGCTGCGTGTGCGCGCCAACGCGGACAACGCCGAGGACGCCTCGCGGGCCCGCCGCTTCGGCGCCCAGGGCATCGGCCTGTGCCGCACCGAGCACATGTTCCTCGGTGAGCGCCGCACCCTGGTCGAGAAGCTGATCCTCGCGGACACCGACGACGAGCGGGAGGCCGCGCTGGCTGCTCTGCTGCCGCTCCAGAAGGCCGACTTCCTGGAGCTGTTCGAGTCGATGGACGGCCTGCCGGTGACGGTGCGGCTGCTCGACCCGCCGCTGCACGAGTTCCTGCCCGACATCACCGAGCTGTCCGTCCGCGTCGCCCTCGCGGAATCCCGCAAGGACGCCAACGAGAACGACCTGCGGCTGCTCCAGGCCGTGCACAAGCTGCACGAGCAGAACCCGATGCTGGGTCTGCGCGGCGTCCGGCTCGGCCTGGTCATCCCCGGCCTGTTCGCCATGCAGGTGCGGGCCATCGCGGAGGCCGCCGCCCAGCGCCGCAACGCCAAGGGCGACCCGCGCGCGGAGATCATGATCCCGCTCGTCGGCACCGTCCAGGAGCTGGAGATCGTCCGCGAGGAGGCCGACCGGGTCGTCGCGGAGGTCGAGGCCGCCAACGGGGTCGACCTCAAGCTCACCATCGGCACCATGATCGAACTGCCGCGCGCCGCGCTCACCGCCGGCCAGATCGCGGAGGCCGCGGAGTTCTTCTCCTTCGGCACCAACGACCTGACCCAGACGGTGTGGGGCTTCTCCCGCGACGACGTGGAGGCCTCGTTCTTCACCGCCTACCTGGAGAAGGGCATCTTCGGGGTCTCCCCGTTCGAGACGATCGACCGGGATGGTGTCGGCGCGCTGGTCCGCAGCGCCGCGGAGGCCGGCCGGGCCACCCGTCCCGACCTCAAGCTCGGCGTCTGCGGCGAGCACGGCGGCGACCCGGAGTCGGTGCACTTCTTCCACGAGGTGGGCCTGGACTACGTCTCCTGCTCCCCGTTCCGCATCCCGGTGGCCCGGCTGGAGGCCGGCCGCGCCGCCGCCGCGTCGAAGGGCAGCGACAGCCGCTGACCCGCGGCACCCGCAGACGAATCCCGGGCCGCGGGCGAGGCCACACCCGACCCTCGCCGGCCGGCCCGCGGCCCCGGGACTCGAGAAGCGGCGGCGCCCCGTGCGGGGGCGCCGCCGCTTCGCCGTACCCCGGCCCGGCCCGTACGACCGGCGCCGCCGCCGGACGGGTAAGTACCCCCGGGGGAACGCCTCGCGTCCGGGAACGCCTCGCGCCCGGAAACGCCTCGCGTCCGGGAACGCCCAGGGGCCCCGACCGCCGGGTGGCGGTCGGGGCCCCTGGTGCCGCGTCGGGCGCGGCGGGGTCGCGCGGAGACTCGGCTTCCGCGCGACTCGCGACTCAGTGCATCGGGGTGAGCGGCTGCTGCTTGCTCTCCTCGGCGAGGCGCTCCAGGCCGCTCTGCGTCTTCAGCGGCTTCTCCTTGATGAAGAAGACCGCGATCAGGGCCAGCAGCGCGAACGGCGCGCCGACCAGGAAGACGTCGCCGGTGGCGGTGCCGTAGGCCTGCTCGACCACCGTGCGGGCCTGCTCGGGCAGGGTCGTGAGGTCCGGGATGGCGTGGCTGCCGCCACCGTCCTCGGGGGCCGCGGCGCCGCCGAAGCCCTTCTCGATCTCCGAGGTGACCCGGTGGCTGAGCACCGCGCCGAGCGCGCTGGTGCCGACGGCGCCGCCGAGGCTGCGGAAGAAGGACAGCACCGAGGTGGCGGCGCCCAGTTCGGCGGCCGGCACGTCGTTCTGCGCGGCGAGCACCAGGTTCTGCATCAGCATGCCGACGCCGACGCCCAGCACGACCATGTAGAGGGCCAGGATCCAGAAGTCGGTGTCGGCGCTGATCGTGGAGAGCAGCCCCATGCCGCCGGTCATGATGACGCCGCCGGCGATCAGGAAGTTCTTCCACTTGCCGGTCTTGGTGATGATCTGGCCGGCCACCGTGGTCGAGACCATCAGGCCGAGGATCATCGGCAGGCTCATCAGGCCCGCGGCGGTCGGGGACTTGCCGAGCGAGATCTGGAAGTACTGCGACAGGAAGACGGTGCCGCCGAACATGGCGACGCCGACGAGGAAGCTCGCGACCGTGGTGAGGGTGACCGTCCGGTTGCGGAAGATGTCCAGCGGGATCATCGGCTCCTCGACCCGCGACTCGACCCAGACGGCGAGCAGGATCAGTACCACGCCGCCGCCGACCAGGGCCGCGGTCTGCCAGGAGATCCAGTCGAACTGGCTGCCGCCGAGGGTGACCCACAGCAGCAGGGCGCTGACGCCGGCCATGATGAGGAAGGCGCCGAGGTAGTCGATCTTCACCTTGCGGCGGACGACCGGCAGCTTGAGGGTGCGCTGCAGCAGGATGATCGCGATCAGGGCGAACGGGACACCGATGAAGAAGCACCAGCGCCAGCCGAGCCACGAGGTGTCGACGAGCACGCCGCCGATCAGCGGGCCCGCGACCGTGCCCACGGCGAAGACGGCGCCGAAGATGCCGGAGTAGCGGCCGAGTTCACGCGGCGGGATGATCGAGGCCATCACGACCTGGGCGAGCGCGGTGAGACCACCGGCGCCGATGCCCTGGACGACACGGCTGATGATGAGGACGCCCACGCTGTCCGAGAAGCCCGCGACGAGCGAGCCGATGATGAACATCCCGAGCGAGAGCTGCAGCAGCAGCTTCTTGTCGTAGAGGTCGGAGAGCTTGCCCCAGATCGGGACGGTGGCCGTCATGGCGAGCAGTTCCGCCGTGACCACCCAGGTGTACGACGACTGGCTGCCGTGCAGGTCGGTGATGATGCGGGGCAGGGCGTTGGCGACGACGGTGGACGCGAGGATGGCCACGAACATGCCGGCCATCAGGCCGGACATGGCCTGGATTATCTGGCGTCTCGTCATGGCGGCGGGCGCCTCGACGGCGGGCGCCGCGGGTGTGTCTGTCATCGGTGGACGTGCCTCGGTTCTCTGGCTTCGGCTTCCCCGGAGGGAAGAGCGGGGTTCTTGTTCCTACGTGGGTGGGGCGGCGGACCGGCCGGTGGGCGCCCGCCGGGCGCTCAGTCGTGCAGCGCGGCCGCGAGGTGGGTGAACGCCTCGGCGTACAGGTCCGGGAGCGGCCGGGAGCGGCCGGTGGCGGTCCAGGTCTCCACCGCCGAGCGCATCGCGGCGAGCGCGGTGTGCACCAGGAGGCGGGGACGCAGGTCCGTGGCGGGGTCCACGCCGAGACGCTGCGCCACCGCGCCGATCAGGGCCTGTTCGTCGGCGCCGCGGGCGGCGAAGAACCGGGGGAAGAGCGACGGGGTGCTCCCCAGCACCCTGCACTGCAGCTCCCACCGGTCGTGGCCGTCCTCGAAGTGCGTCAGCTCCTCGGCGAGGGCGTCACGCAGCGCGACGAACGCGGGACGTTCGGGCGGGGCCCCGGCGACAGCGTCGTGGAGCCGTTCGGAGCCCTCGGGATCGGCGACCAGGATCGCGTCGTCCAGATGCCCGAAGTAGTTGAAGAACGTCCGCACCGAGACGCCGACCTCCGCGGTGACCGCCTCGACCGTGACCTGTTCGAGCCCGCGCTCCGCCGCCATGCGGAGCGCGGTGTCGGCGAGGGCGTCCCGGGTCGCGCGCTTCTTGCGTTCGCGCAGACCGAGGGGAGGGTCGGGGAGGGTCACGAAGATGCATGCTATGCAAAAATGCACGGTATGCAAATTCGTTTTCCGGTCGTACGGGTCCGGTCGGGTGGCCGGCGCGGCCGATGAGTTCTCCGCCCGCGCGCCGTCTACCTCCCGACAGCACCCGGACGCAACGATGCGCATCGCCGTGGACCGCCCCCGAGAGGGCCGGTACGGCGTACGAAGCGTCGGGCGGAACCGATACGGAAGAGTGGGACGACCATGAACCAGATGATCTTCGTGAACCTGCCGGTGAAGGACCTGGAGACTTCCAAGGGCTTCTTCGAGAAGCTCGGCTACACCGCCAACCCGGCGTTCACCGACGAGACGACGGCCTGCATCGTCATCAGCGACACCATCTTCGTGATGCTGCTCAGCGAGCCCCGCTACCAGGACTTCATCAAGAAGGACGTCGCCGACGCGCGGAAGACCTCCGAGGTCATCCTCTGTCTGAGCGCCGAGAGCCGGGAGAAGGTCGACGAGCTCGCCGACGCCGCGCTCGCCGCCGGAGGCTTCCCGTCCAACGACCCGATGGACTACGGCCACATGTACGGCCGGTCCTTCCAGGACCCGGACCACCACCTGTGGGAGGTCATGTGGATGGACCCCGCCGCCGTTGCCGGCGGCGGCCAGGTCTGAGGCGACCGCACCCGCTCCCACCTGGGCCCGGTCCGGGCGACCGCACCGGCTCACACCTGAGCCGGGTCCGGGCGACCGCACCCGCTCACACCGGGTACGTCACCCCGGTGAGCTCCTCGGAGGCCGCCCACAGCCGCTCGCCCGCCGCGTCGTCCAGGGTCCACCGGGCCCGCCAGGACGGGGCGGGCGTGCCGCGTGTCATCAGCAGCCGCGGCCCGGTGAACGAGTCGGGGCGCACACCCGGCGCGGTCGCCGCGTACAGCGTGGGCAGCGCGCCGGCCGAGGCGGTCTGGGCGAACAGCGTGTTGCCCCAGCCGACGATCCGCTCGGCGGTCCGGCGCCGCTCCATCCGCACCCCGGCGGTCTGCAGGTTGGTCGAGGCGTAGCCGGGGTGCGCGGCGGCCGCCACCACCTCGCTGCCGGCCCGCTCCAGCCGGCGCGCCAGCTCGTGCACGAACAGCAGGTTGGCCGTCTTGGAACGGGCGTACGCAATCCAGCGGCGGTAGCCGTGCTCGCTGTTGAGGTCGTCGAAGTCGAGGCCGGACAGGGTGTGCACGAAGCTGGACACCGCCACCACGCGCGCCCCGGGGGTGGCCAGCAGGCGGGGCAGCAGCAGTCCGGTGAGGGCGAAGTGGCCGAGGTGGTTCACCCCGAACTGCGTCTCGAAGCCGTCGGCGGTGCGGCCCTGCGGCAGGGCCATCACCCCGGCGTTGTCGATCAGCAGATCGAGCCGGTCGCCCTCGAAACGGTCCGCGAACTCCCGTACGGAGGCCAGGTCCGCGAGGTCCAGCGGCGCGAAGGTGACGTCGGCGCCCGGCACCACGCGCCGGACGCGGGCCGCCGCCTCCTCGCCGCGCGAGGCGTCGCGGCACGCGAGCACCACCCGCGCGCCGCGAACCGCCAGCGCCCGCGTCGTGGCGAGCCCCAGCCCGCTGTTGGCTCCGGTGACCACGGCCGTCCGGCCGCCCTGGTCGGGAATGTCCTGCACGTTCCATCCCTGGCTCATGCGGGACACCCTACGGCCGGGTCACCGGAACACCGGTCAGCGGCGGAACGGACCCGTCACCTCGTAGGTGATGCCGCCCGACGAGCTGCCGCTGGTGCCGCGCTGCGACGAGAAGTACAGCCGGGTCCCGTCGGGGGAGAAGGCCGGCCCGGTGATCTCCGAGCCGGACTGCCCGGTGATCCGCAGGAACGGGGCGACGGTGCTCGCGGGGGTGATCAGGCAGATGTCCATCGAGCCGCCGTCCTCCGCCACGTACAGGTCGCCGGAGGCGGACCGGGTGACGTTGTCGACGCCCGTCAGCGGCGCCGCGCCGCCGGTGACCAGGGAGTCGTCGTAGACCAGGGACAGCGAGGAGGCGTTCGCGTCGTACGCCCAGACCCGGTTGTCGCCCTTGGTGGTGAACCAGCAGGTGCCCGCCGCGTAGAAGCACCCCTCCCCGCCGTTGAAGACCTTGGCGCCGGAGACCTGGTAGCGGGTCTGGGTGGGGGAGCCGTCCGGGTCGGGGACGGTGGTCCAGGTGACCGGACCGCTGGTGGCGGTGGAGCCGACCAGCACCTGGAGGGTGCCGCTCGCGAGGTTGCCCCAGGTGGTGGGGCGGAAACGGTAGAAGCGGCCGTCGGTCTCGTCCTCGGTGAGGTAGACGTAACCGTGGTCGGGGTCCGCCGCCGCGGCCTCGTGCTTGAACCGGCCGAGCGCCGGACGCTGCACCGCCGCGTTCACCCCCCACGGGTCCGTCTCGTACACGGCCCCGCGGGTCACCTCCTCGCAGGAGAGCCAGGTGTTCCACGGGGTGCGCCCGCCCGCGCAGTTGTTGTTGGTCCCGCCCAGCACGCGGTACGCGCCGGTGACGGTCCCCGAGGCGTTGAACCGCAGCGCGCTCGCCCCGCCGCCGCTGCCGGAGGAGACCTCGGCGTTGGAGACGTAGATCCAGCCGGTGCCGTCCGTGAAGGTGGCGCCGCCGTCCGGCGCGCTGTGCCAGGTGTACGAGGTGCCGCTCACGGTCTGCCCGGAACGGGCGACGATCCGGCTGGTGAATCCGGCGGGCAGTTGGATGCCGTTGGCGTTGGCCGCCTGGAGCGCGCCGTACGGGCCGGTGGCGGGCTGGGCCGGGGCGGCGTACGCGGCCCCGGCCCACAGGCTGCCGCCGAAGGCCGCGGCCGAGCTGCCGACCACGGCGGTGCGCAGGAAGTTCCGACGTTCCACGATCACTCCACGGGTGACGTGTTGGCCCGCCGGCCCGGTCGGTCCGGCGGGTCGCGCGTCAGGAGAGTAGAGGGAGCCGATGGACGCCCCGGCAATGCCGGATGAACGGCACGTGCCGAGACCAACAGGGCGGGCGGGGAGGGCAGTTCACCTCACCCGGTGAGCCGCACCTCGTACACCGGCACCGTGACCCCGTCGTCGTCCAGGCACGCCCCGGACGCCAGGTCGAAGCGCTGCTTCAACAGCGGGGAGGCCACGAACGGCCGTCCCGCCGCCGCTCCCAGCAGCCCGCGCGACAGGACGTACGCGCCGCTGAACGGGTCGCGGTTGCCGATCGCGTACGCGCGACCCGCCCGGTCCAGGAAGACCGCCGCCTGGCCGCCGTCCGGCAGCAGCACCGCCACCCCCCGCCCCGGCGTCAGCAGCGAGCGCTCGCAGACGGTGAACCAGCCCTCCGGGGACAGCAGTTGCAGCATGGCGGTGGTGGCCGGAGCCTCGGTGGTGGTCGTCATCAGGACGCACTCCCTTCGAGCGTACGCACGGCAAGCACGGGGCCCGCCAGGATGTCCAGGTCGGGCTTGATCTGGTCGCGCTCCGGCACGAACCGCACCGACGGGTCCGGCGCGTCGGGCGCGTTGACGAAGGTCACGAACCGCCGCAGCCGCTCCGGGTCGTTGATGGTCTCCGCCCACTCGTCCCGGTACCCCTCGACGTGGCCCGCCATCAGCCGCTCCAGTTCGTCGCACAGACCCAGCGAGTCGTGCACCACGACGTCCCGCACGTGGTCGAGACCGCCCTCGATCCGGTCCAGCCAGGCCGAGGTGCGCTCCAGCCGGTCCGCGGTGCGGATGTAGAACATCAGGAACCGGTCGATCAGCCGCACCAGTTCGGCGTCCGACAGGTCCTGCGCGAGCAGGTCCGCGTGGCGCGGGGTGGCCCCGCCGTTGCCGCCGACGTACAGGTTCCAGCCGCCGGCGGTGGCGATGATCCCGAAGTCCTTGCCGCGCGCCTCCGCGCACTCCCGGGCGCACCCGGACACCGCCGACTTCAGCTTGTGCGGCGACCGCAGCCCCCGGTAGCGCAGCTCCAGGTCGATCGCCATCTTCACCGAGTCCTGCACCCCGTAGCGGCACCAGGTCTGCCCCACACAGGACTTCACGGTCCGCAGCGACTTGCCGTAGGCGTGCCCCGACTCGAAGCCGGCGTCCACCAGGCGCGTCCAGATCAGCGGGAGCTGATCGACCCGCGCGCCGAACAGGTCGATCCGCTGGCCACCGGTGATCTTCGTGTAGAGCCCGAAGTCGCGGGCCACCTCGCCGATCACGATCAGCTTCTCCGGCGTGATCTCCCCGCCCGGAATGCGCGGCACGATGGAGTACGAGCCGTTGCGCTGGAGGTTGGCCAGGAAGTGGTCGTTGGTGTCCTGGAGCGCCGCCTGCTCGCCGTCCAGCACATAGCCGCTCGCGCCGACCGCCGGGGCCAGCGAGGCGATGATGGAGCCGACCGTCGGCTTGCAGACCTCGCAGCCGTCACCGCCGCGCGCCCCCTCCCGGCCGTGCGAGTCCAGCAGCTCGGCGTACGAGGACACCCCGAGCGTGCGCACGATCTCGTACAGCTCCGAGCGGGTGTGGGCGAAGCAGCCGCACAGCCCGGCGTCCTCCGGCTGCGGCAGCAGCTGGCCGATGACCTTGAGGCAACTCCCGCAGCCCGTACCTGCCTTGGTGCACTTCTTCACCTCCGGCACGGTGGCGTGCTCGCAGATGGCGCCCTTGGTCACGTTGTGGCAGGAACAGATGACCGCCTCGTTGGGCAGCGACGACGGCCCGAGCGTGACCGGACCGCCCGCCCCGGCCGGCAGCACCAGCTGCTCCGGCGCGACCGGCAGCACCGTGCCCGTCATCGGCCGCAGCGTGCCGTACTGGTCGGCGTCGCCGACCAGCACCCCGCCCAGCAGTGTGCCGTCCTGGCCGATCACCAGCTTCTTGTACACCCCGGACCGGGAGTCCGCGTACACCACGTCCAGGCAGCCCTCGGCCGCGCCGTGGGCGTCGCCGAACGAGGCGACGTCCACGCCGAGCAGCTTCAGCTTGGTCGACATGTCCGCGCCGGTGAACGACGCCTGCCCGCCCGCGATCACCCCGGCCGCCGTCAGCGCCATCTCGTACCCCGGCGCCACCAGCCCGTACACCCGGCCGTCCGAGGCCAGCGCGCACTCGCCGATCGCGAAGACCGCCGGGTCGGAGGTGCGGCACTCCTCGTCCACCACGATCCCGCCGCGCGGACCGACCTCCAGGCCGCAGTCGCGGGCCAGCTGGTCGCGCGGACGGACGCCGGCGGAGAACACCACCAGGTCGGTGGCGAGCGCCGAACCGTCGGAGAGCGCCATCCCGGTCACCGCGCCGTCCGGGCCCGCCGTCACCTCCTGGGTGCCGACCCCGGTGTGGACGCTCAGCCCCATCTTCTCGATGGTCCGCAGCAGCGCCGCGCCGCCGCCCTCGTCCACCTGCACCGGCATCAGCCGCGGTGCGAACTCCACCACGTGGGTGTCGAGTCCCAGACCGCGCAGCGCGCCCGCGGCCTCCAGACCGAGCAGCCCGCCGCCGACCACCGCGCCGGTCTTCGCCGTCTTCGCGTACTCCTCGATGGCCAGCAGGTCCTCGATCGTCCGGTAGACGAAGCAGCCCGTGGCGTCCTTGCCCGGCACCGGCGGCACGAACGGGAACGAGCCCGTCGCCAGCACCAGCGTGTCGTACCCGAACGTCAGCCCGGACCGCGAGGTGACCGTACGGCCCTCCCGGTCGACCGCCTCCGCGGGGTCGCCGACGTACAGCTCGATGCCGTGCTTCTCCATGAAGTCCTCTTCCACCAAGGAGAGTTCCTCGGGGGAGGTGCCGGAGAAGTACGAGGTGAGGTGCACCCGGTCGTAGGCCGGGCGGGGCTCTTCGCAGAGCACCACGACCCGCGCGCCGCCGGCCGCCGGGGTCAGTCCGCGCTCCGCGAGCGCCTCCAGGAACCGCTGGCCGACCATGCCGTGTCCGACGACCACGATCGTGGGCGGCACCGCGGTACGGGGGGTGGGGGTGGGGGACACCGGCATCTCAGAAGCCTCCGTCGTCGGTGAGCAGGTGGAGCAAGGACATGTCGGCGGGCAGCGGTTCGTCGTCCTGCCAGCTCCGGGCCAGCGAGCCGACCGCGGCGAGGTCGCCGAGCAGCACCCCGCCCGCCAGCCGGTCGCCGCGCACCACGACCGTGCGGTACGCGCCCCGGGTGGCGTCGGCGAGCCGCACCACGTCGTCACCCGGCCGCGGCCGGGCGTCGCCGAACGCGGCGAGGTCGAAGCCGCCGCCCCCGGCGGGACCGGAGTCGCCGCCCGCCGCCACCGGGGAGCGCAGCGTGAGCCGGGTGAGCGCCCGGGTGCCCGGGTAGCGGGCGGAGCCGCCGGCCAGCACGTCCGCCAGCACGTCGGCCTGGTCGATCGCCGGCCCGGCCAGTCCGTAGACGGTGGACCGGTGCTCGGCGCAGTCGCCGACCGCGTGGATGTACGGGTCGGAGGTGCGCAGTTCGTCGTCCACGACGATCCCCCGGGCCACCTCCAGACCGGCGGCCCGGGCGAGACCAATCCGGGGGCGGACCCCGCAGGCCAGCACGGTGATCTCAGCCTCCAGCTCGAAGCCGTCGGCCAGTTCCACCGCCCGCACCCGGCCGTCGTCGACCCGCAGCCCGCGCACCCGGCACTCGGTGTGCACCTCCACGCCGAGCGCCTCCAGGTGGACGCGGAGCAGCGCGGACGCCTCCGGATCGAGCTGGCGCTCCATGAGGTGCTCGCCCTGCTGGGCCAGCACCACCTGCGCGCCCCGCTCGGCGAGCGCCCGCGCCGCGGACACCCCGAGGAGCCCGCCGCCGATGACGACCGCCCTGGTCCCCGGCCCGGCCGCCGCCCGCAGCGCGAGGCAGTCGTCGAGCGTACGGAACGGGTGCACCCCGTCCGGGAGCGTCCGGCCGAGGCCGCGCAACGGCGGAAGCACCGGGTTGGAGCCGGTGGCCAGCACGAGGCGTTCGTAGCCGATGACACCGCCGTCGTCGCACAGCACCCGGCGCTCGGCCGGGTCGATCCGCACCACCCGCACCCCGCGCCGCACCTCGGCGGGCGGCAGGGCGATCACCTCGGGGGCGTACCGGCCGGCCAGCACCTCGGCCAGCAGGACGCGGTTGTAGGGGGCGTGGGTCTCCTCGCCGACGACCACGGCACCCGGGACGCGGGCGGCGAGCCGCGCGCCCGCCATCCCGGCGCCGATCACCACCACACGCGCCGTGCGCTCCGGCAGAAGACCGGGCGCCGTTTCCCTCGTAGGACTCATACCCCCGACAGTGGGCCGCCGGTGTTACCCGGCAACATCCCGGCTGTTTCCCGGGCGGAACCTTGCGCTCAGCGGACGGCCGGGGGCGGTGTGAGGGTTACGGGGGCGGTGGCGCGGGGGGTTGTGAGGGCGGCGGCGTGGAGGGTCGTGAGGGCGGTGGGCCGGGGGCCGGCAGCGGGGCGAGGGGTGGCGGGGGCGCCTGCGGGCCGGGCGGAGCAGGGGGACCGGCCCGCGTGGGACGCCTCTCCGCCCCCACTGCGTCCGCGAGGGCTGTGGTTCCGCGGGTCACCGGGCCGCGCCGGCGGTGACTTAGGGTGGTGTCCCGTGCCCGAGATAACCCTGACCGTACTTGTCCTGCTCTGCCTGGCCGCCGCCGCGGCCGGCTGGATCGACGCGGTGGTCGGCGGGGGCGGGCTGCTGCTCCTGCCCGCACTGCTGCTGGGGCTGCCGCACGTGCCGGCCGCCCAGGTCCTCGGTACCAACAAGGCGGTGGCCGTCGTCGGGACGACCGGTGCCGCCGTCACCTACGTCCGCCGGGCCCCGGTCGACGTACGGGCCGCCGTCCGGATCGGTCTGATGGCCCTCGCGGGATCGATGGCCGGGGCGTTCTTCGCCGCCGGGATCAGCAGCGACGTCCTGCGCCCGGTGATCATGGTGGTACTGCTCGCGGTGGCCGCCTTCGTGCTGCTGCGCCCCTCGTTCGGAAGGGCCGCGGACGGCGACGCCACCGCCCGGCGCGTCACCCGCGCCCGCGCGGTCACCGCCGTCGTCCTGGTAGGCGGCGGCATCGGCTTCTACGACGGGCTGTTCGGGCCGGGCACCGGAACGTTCCTGGTGCTGGCGCTCACCGCCGTGCTCCACCTCGACCTGGTGACCGCGTCCGCCACCGCGAAGATCGTCAACGTCTGCACCAACGCGGGCGCGCTGGCCATGTTCGCGTACCAGGGAACCGTGCTGTGGCAGTTGGCCGCGCTGATGGCGGTCTTCAACCTGGCGGGCGGCCTGCTCGGGGCGCGCATGGCGCTCAGCCGGGGCAGCGGCTTCGTCCGGGGCGTGCTGCTGGTCGTCGTCATCTCGCTCGTCGCCAAGCTCGGTTTCGACCAGTGGGCCGGCTGAGCGGACGCCACCGCGGCGCGGGGTGCGCTTCCGCGACGGGAGCCGCGCGGACCTGCCCCGCGCGAGGGGGGCCGCGCGGACCGGGCGCGCGAACGAGCCCGCAAGGGCCCGCAGGGACCCAGGACCGGCACCCGTGACCGGCCCCGGCACCCGTGACCGGGCCCGGCAGCCGCGACCGGGCCCGCGGGCCCCGGCTCAGGCTTCCCGTACCTCGGTGAGGTGCGTGTACACCACGACGTTGCCCTGATAGCCGCCCTCGGCCTCGGAGAAGCCGCCGCCGCAAGTGATCAGCCGCATCGCCGCGTAGGGCGCCTTGCCGTAGACCCGGCGGTCCGGGAAATCGTCGTTGTCGTACACCTCGATCGCGTCGATCGAGAAGACGGCGGTGCGGCCGTCCCGCCGGAGCACCTCGACCGTGTTGCCGCGCTTGAGCGCCCCGAGGGCGTAGAAGACGGCCGGGCCGGACGCGTTGTCGACGTGGCCGGCGACGATCGCGGTGCCTTCGGCGCCCGGCGGGGTGCCGTCCTCGTACCAGCCGGCGATGTTCCGGTTCTTGGCCGGCGGCACCTCCAGGCTGCTGTCGGCAGCCAGCCCCAGGCGCATCATCGGCGCGTCCACGTCGATCTCGGGGATGCGGATGCGGACCGGGGCGGAGGGTTGCAGCGGCGCGGCCACCGGAGACCCCGGTTGGAGCTGGGGGCCCGCGGCGAACGCCTCGGCTTCTGTCGGCTGCGGCGGCACCAGTTGGGTGTCCGCGCCGTTCTGGACCAGCCAGATGCCGCCGAGCACGGCCACACCGAGCAGCCAGCCCTTGCCCTTGTTCGTGGAAGCGGACACGGTGTCGTCCTCGCGGGGTGTGCCGGGGTGGGGGTGTGGGCGCCGGGTGCGGGTGCCCGGTCGGCGGGGCGCGGGGCCAATGCCGCGCCGCTCCGGCCGGACGACCGGGCCCGCGCCGCGGTGTACGCGGCGGGACCGCCCGGCCGCCGGGGGAGGCGTCGGCGGGACCGCCGGCCCCGCCCGGACGCGTCAGTGGGAGCGGCCCGCCCGGCGGCGCATCATCCACACGCCACCGGCGCCCGCCGCGGCGATGACGCCGAGGCCCGCCGCGATCTGCGCGGTGTCCGGCCGCACGCTGCCGCCGATGCCCGACGGCACGTGGCCGGACGGGTGGGGCCGGGGCGTGTGGTGGCCACCGCCGCCGGTCACGAGCAGGTCGCCGGTCGCCTCCCGGCCGTTGTCGCAGGAGACCGCGATGCCGTACGTACCGGGCTTCGTGTCGTGCGGGACGGTGAACCGGCCGACCACGGCCTCCTTGTGGGTGCCGGGGTACAGGTCGAAGTCCCCGGCGTCCAGCGAGTTGGCGTCGCCGATGCCGGAGCCGTTCTTGCCGCAGGCGGTCGTGTTCACGGTGATCCGGTCGCCCGGCCGCGCGCTCGACGGGGAGATCTCCAGGCGGCCGAGGTCCCCCGCGTACGCGGACGGGGCGGCGGCGAGTCCGAGCGTGACGAGCGTGAGCGCGGCGACGGCGGTACCGGACGCGAGGCGGGCGGGACGGGGCATGGGGTCCTCCGGACAGACGGGCGCGAGCGGGTGGGTCCTGCCCCCGAATAAACGGGGGCACGGCAGCCCGTGCCTGCTGACGCGCGATCAGAAATCACCCGTACGGAGCGGCGCGGCACCCTTGCCGATCACGAACGCCGCAGGTCATGACGGTGCGGTTGGGCCGTTCGGTGCGCGTGTCGCGAGCCGGTGCCGAAGGGGTGACACCGAGGACCGTAATAGTGACGCAGGTCACATGCATGAGAGGGGAGGGTTCGGGCAGACGCAAGACACCCCCCCCCACGGGACGGCTACCCCCCCAGCCGCCCCCTGCGGCAGTCGCCCCATCAGGCCACCCCCGTTATCTTTTTCGCGGTCCTGCAATGGGGCCGCTGGCCTCCGGGCCCGGCATGACTGTTGCCCCCTGTCGATGGCATGACCTGGGGGGTGGTGTCACCGGGCCCGGGAGGTGTCGTCGGAGACGCTGATGAGAGGTCCGGCCACCGTCCGGTCCGGCGCAATGCCGGGCAGTTCGCGGGCGGCAGGTCTGCATAACGTGGATGCGCGCGCACGTCACCAACGCCGAGGCCGGCACCGTGAACACCCCTTGGGGAGAGGGAGGGTGACAATGTTCGACACCACTGAGGTGGGTGTCTTCCTGGGCCTGGACGTCGGCAAGAGCGCCCATCACGCGCAAGGGCTCACTCCGGCGGGGAAAAAGGTCTTCGACAAGCAGCTGCCCAACAGCGAACCGAAACTGCGGGCCGTCTTCGACAAGCTGGCCGCGAAGTTCGGCACGGTGCTGGTGATCGTGGACCAACCCGCCTCCATCGGCGCCCTGCCGCTGGCCGTCGCCCGGGACGCCGGCTGCAAGGTCGCCTACCTGCCAGGACTCGC